>NZ_CP095012.1:0-549987 GCF_030167965.1 Streptomyces sp. 2P-4 | reverse complement strand
GGCCTTCCGGCTTCGCCTCCAGTCCGAAGCCGGCCCAAGCGGCCCGGCAGCAGCGGAGGGTGGCGGTCTCTCTCGGCTGACGGGTTGTGATCCCGATGGGGAGAAGGTTCGGGGATCCGGTCCGCGGGGTGCATCGTCGCGGTAGAGTCGAGTCTACATCAGAGCAGATGTAGTGTAGGATCCCGGAAGTCTGGCACCCTCCCGGAGATTCTGGTGTGCTGTCTTCCAGTGCGCATCCGGTGCACGGGAATCGGATGGTGTGTACCAACCCGAGAAACCCGCGACTGCCCCGGACCTGAGACGCCTCTATTCGACGGAGAAAGCGAATGCAGAAGTCTGGTGGAATCACCCTCCGGCCTCATCAGGAGGAAGCGGTGGAGGCGATTGTCCGGGCTCGATATCCCGCCGGGAAAGCGGATCCTAAGGCGGGTCTGCGGCCATGGTGGCGGCGTGCGGGACCGGGAAAACTCATATTGCCACCGCGGCCGCGCTGCGGCTGGCCCGGGGCGGGCGGGTCCTGGTGCTGCTGCCCACCTTGGACCTGCTGACCCAGACCGCCCGGGAGTGGCGTACGGCGGGGCACGACGGGCCGGCTGTCGCGGTGTGCTCGCTGGAGGACAACGTCGAGCTCTACGGGCTTCAGGTGCGGTCGACGACGTCGGCGCCGCAGCTCGCGCTGTGGCACGGCCGGGGGCCGGTGACCGTCCACGCCACCTGGCTCCCTGCCCGTGATCGCCGAGGCGCACCGCGGGGAGTACGGGTTGCCGATGGAGGCCTTCGACCTGGTGGTCGTGGACGAGGCGCACCGCACGTCCGGGTCGGCGGGGAAGGCGTGGGCGGATGTGCACCGCCAGGAGGTGATTCCGGCGCGGCGCCGGCTGTACATGACGGCCACCCCGAGGATCTGGGCCGAACGCCCGCCCAGGACGCGGGCGCAGGAGCTGGAGCAGGCCGAGGAGCGGCGGCGGGAAGAGGAGGAGCGGCGGCGGAAAGCCGAGGCCGAGGGCCGGGTCTACGTGCCGCGGTCGCGGTGGGACCGGCTCCCCAAGCTGAGATGGCCTGCTCCATGGACGACCCGCGCGTGTTCGGGCCCGTCGTCTACGAGCTGTCGCTCGCCGACGCCATCGCCCGCGGGCTTTTGGCGAGGTATCAGGTCGTGGTCGCCGAGCTGGTCGACCCGGTCGTCACACCGCAGAGGCTCTACAGCGAGGAGCGGTGGGAGGAGCGGCTGCGCGGCCAGCGGCTGGCCGCGGTGCAGACGACGCTGCTGGAGACCATGGCCGAGCACGACCTGAAGACCACGATCACCTTCCACCACCGCACCGTCGAGGCGCAGGCCTTCGCCGAAGGCCTCGACCGCGTCGCCGCCCGGCTGCACGCCGTCGACCCCGTCCGGCACCCCGCCACGGTGTGGGCGGGGTGGCTGCGCGGGGAGCACGAGGCCGAGCACCGGGCCGCCGTGCTCGCCGACTTCGGCCGCCGGGCCGGCCGCGCCGTGCTCGCGAATTGTCGCGTTCTGGGGGAAGGCGTCGATATCCGGGCAGTGGACTCGGTAGCGCTGATCGACCCCAAGGGATCGGCCGTCGACATCGTGCAGGCCATCGGCCGGGCGCTGCGCCAGAAGCCAGGCCAGGGGAAGATGGCCACCTTGATCGTGCCCGTATTTTTGCGGGAGGACGAGAAACCCGAGGACATTCTCACCTCGAAATCGTACGGCCCTCTTATTCGCGTATTGAATGGGCTCCGGGCGCATGATGAGCGTGCCGTGGAAATGCTCGCAATTCCTCAGGAAAACCAGAAGCGCATCGTTCAGCCGTCGCCTCTGGTCGGGAGGGCGCCCGCCGAGGGCGAGGAGGAGAACCGGCTGCTGCTCCGGTTCGCGGTCCCCCGGGATCCGGCGCTGATCGCGAAGTGGATCAGCTACCAGGTCTTCAACACCGAGCGGCAGGACTGGCGTCGGGGTGTGGAGGCGGCCTTCCGGTACCGCGAGCGCGAGGGCGACCTCCAGGTGCCCTACGAGCACACCGAGGGCCCGTACCCGCTCGGGCGGTGGCTCTCCGACCAGCGCAGGGCGTACCGCGCAGGGACCATGACCGGGGAGCGGGCGGCCGAGCTGGAGGGGCTCGGGATCGTGTGGGACACCGCGGACGCCGCCTTCGAGGAGAACCTCGCGGCCGCGCGGGCGTACCACCGGCTGCATGGCACCCTGGCCGCCCCGCGGGGCGCGGCGATCCTCGACGTCCAGGTCGGACAGTGGCTGACGAACGTGCGCCGGGCCGGCGGGCTCGGGAAGGACCCGGTGCGCGCCGAGCGGCGGGCGGCGGCGCTGGCCGCGATCGACCCCGACTGGAACCCCGCCGTACGCGGGTGGGCGGTGGACTGGCAACGCCACTACGCCTACCTCGCCCAGCTCCTGGCCGAAGGCGCCCGTTTGAAGGCCATCACCCCGGGGGTGACCCGGCACGGCGAGGACGTCGGCCGGTGGCTGGCCACCCAACGGCGGGACTGGGCCCGGCTGAACACCGAGCAGCAGGCCCGGCTCAGCAAGCTGGGCGTCACCCCCGCGCGGGTCGTACAGGTCCGCAGCGCGCCTGCGCAGAAGAAGCCGACCACCACGTCGGGCCGGAGCGCGGCGGCCTTCGAGGCGGGCGTACAGGCCCTCGCGCAGTACCTCGCCCGGGAGGGCGGCGGTACTCCGGGACGCTCCCACGTCGAACGCCTCCCGGACGGGAGTGAGCACCGCACGGGCGTCTGGCTGGCCAACCAACGCCAACGCCGCGACCGGCTCAGCGCCGAGCAGCTGCAGGCGCTGGCCCACCTCGGCATCGACTGGGCAGCCGCGCAGTAGCGCCACATCCACATATTTCTATTCTCTCGAACAGAGAATCGCGAAGGCTATTAACGGAGAGGAGTTCTTGGCTCGACTCTAGACTCCGAAGTCCGCACTGTGTTCTTGGCAACTAACCGAACTCCACTCGGACAGCGCTAATTTGCGTACGCACCTGCTCCTGAATGGCCATCAATGTCGCCGCGGAGTTCCGGACAAGATCAGGACACCTCCGGACAAAGTGTCCGGACATGCCCGGACAAGATCAGGACACCATGTCCCACGCGCCCGTGCCCGGTTCCACAACGCTCACTACCCACCCCTTCGAAATGCACGGACATCGTCCGGACACGCTCAGGACGCGGTGTCCGCGACACGTCCGGACGCCCGCAGTCCGTTGAGGGCTTGGGCGCACCCAGGACACCACCCGGAAACGGAATCCGGATGGTGTCCGGACGCAATCCCCTCACTCGATCTCCCCCAAAAATAGTTGACAACAGTAAACAGGTGCCGCCAAGCAGGTATTCGTCAGGCGTGGACTACCTCGCCTCTGCCCTAGAGTTCCCCACAGCCGAAAGGCGACTTCAGAAGGATCAGAGAGGGGCAGCAGGATGAATCTGCTGGATCGGATCTTTAACCGAACAAAGACTGCACGACAGACATCGAGAACCCGTCCAAGCCAAGCTCGTATGCGGTTCATCGAGGGTTTCTCTTACGAACTCGGAGTCGCCGTTGTCGCCCTTCCCCTGTGGTGGCTGCGCATCCGTTACGGCGGCTGATCCACAAAGTGCCAGGGCCGAGCCTGCCCACCCCAGGCATGCTCGGCCGGCTCCCTGCGTGACGGCTTCCGAGATCCGGCCCCCATGGCCGGAGCGGTCACCAGCGGCCGGTGGGCCGGACGGTGGGGTCTGCAACTCGGCGACCAGCGCCCACAGGGCTTCCTGGCCGTAGCGGGCGATCATGAAGTCGATGACCGCCATGCCCGCGGTCGTGGGCATGGCGTCGATGAAGTGCTCGGCCACCAGGTCGGCGAACTCCCGACGCAACCGGGCACCACCACCGCATCAGCCACCGGCCCGCTCCCGTCCCCGCTCCGCCCACGCACCGATTCCCCGCCGCCCAGGGCCTGTGGCCATCACCGGTCCCGGCCCGCAGTCCGGGCGGGGGCCGGCTGCTGCCGGTGCGCGGGCACGGCGGGCTCCGAGGGCGCGGCCTGGCCGGGCGCGGCGCCGGTGGGGGTGGTGGTGGAGCGGGAGCGGGCGGCCGTCGCGGAGACGTGGGGGCCGTCAGGGATCGGGGCACCGGGCGGGGTGGTCAGGGCGCGCAGGACCTGGCCGACCATGCGGCCCGCGAGCTCGCCCAGCGGGCCTGCTCCCAGGCAGGGTTGTCCATCAAGGCGGCCTTCAACCGGGCGCGCAGCCCCTGCTCTCCTTCCGGGCCGCGGGCGACGCCGGCCATGCGGGCCGCGAGCAGGGGCCAGGCCCCACCAGCAGGGGGGTCTCCCGTTCGGAGCCGATGTAGTCCTTCGCAATGTTCACCAGTCGGCTGTTCGCCGCCCCGCTGACGCCGAGCTGCTCAAGAGCGGCGGGTCGGTCGGACAGGTCCAGGTCGTTCGGAACGCCAGGCCTTCGGTCAGCGGCCCCACATCGCGCGGGCGTCCGCGCTCACCACCACCGGCTCCAGGGCCGGAGCCTGATCAGGAGCAGACGGGGGCGGGCGCCGGAGCGGCGGGGCCGACTGATTGGAGGCGGGGGCGGGCCGGGGCGGCGGGAACCCCGGCCGCGGGTCCGGCGGCCGGTGCGGCGGCGCCCTGTTGGGCCAGGAGCGCGGCGACAGCCTGGTCGACGCCGACGCCGTGGGCGTGCGCGGCAGTCAGGAAGGAGGCGACGTCGACACCCTGCTGGTCGAGATGGGCCGTCTTGGCAGCCATGTCCGGCCAGGCCGGGGAGGCCAGGATCGCGTCGCGCACCAGGCCGCCCGGCATCGCCTGCTTGAGCAGGCCCGCCCACCGGTCGGTACCCGCCGCGCTGATGCGCGCGGGGGGCCTCCACCGCCTGATAGACGGGTTTGGCCACGCCGCCGAGCTGGGGCAGGAACGATCCGCTCGTCCAGGCCGGGGTCGTGGTGGCGGCCGCAGCCGTAGCGGATGGCGATGGTTTGTGTCAGCCGTATGCCGATTCCGGTCAGTTGGGTGCCGAAGGACTGGGATACCTGGGACCAGGACGGCGGCCGTGCTGTCCAGTACTCGGGCAGAGGGGCCGCACATGCCGGGAAGCCGTGCCGAGGATCGGCAAGACGGTCCGATGGCCGTGTTCCCGCTGGCGTCGGGGCGGGCGGCGGCGATGCCCCGGCTGCTGGACCTCGACGGACGTGAGAGCTGACGGCCGCGCATGTACGCCTGGTGGCTCAGGCGTTGGGGAAGTCGGAGCGGACGGTGTGGCGGTGGTTGGCCGCTGCCCAGGAGGATCACCGTCTCGCCCGGGTGGAGTCGTCCCGTTTCACGGTCACCACGGAGGTCCGGCGGCTGCTTGCGTTGTGGGGCGGGAACGCGTCCCGGGTCCACGCCGAGCTGGTGCAGCGGGCGGCCGAGGATCCAGACGCGCCCCGGTACCGTCGCTCCACGTTGCACCGGGCGATCCGCCGGGACCTGACCCGCGGGGAACGGGCCGGCCTCAAGAGCGGGGAAGCGGCGCGGCGCGCGCATGACGTCTTCCGGCAGCGGCCGGCGACGCACCGCAACGCGGTATGGGAGGGCGACCACAAGCACGTGCCCGTCGAGGTGGACGTGGAGGGTGAGCTGGCCACGCCGTGGGTGACCTGGTTCATCGACTGCGCCACCAAGGCGATCACGGGGGTGGCGGTCACCGCGCACGCGCCGAGCCGGGACGCGGTGCTGGCGTCTTTACGGATCGCGATCACCCGCACGGAGCCGTTCGGGCCGGTGGGCGGGCTGCCCGGTCAGATCCGGGTCGACCGCGGCAAGGAGTTCCTGTGCCGGGCGGTCACCGCGGCGATGGGCGCGTT
Source organism: Streptomyces sp. 2P-4 (assembly GCF_030167965.1). Classification (NCBI taxonomy): domain Bacteria; kingdom Bacillati; phylum Actinomycetota; class Actinomycetes; order Kitasatosporales; family Streptomycetaceae; genus Streptomyces; species Streptomyces sp. 2P-4. The sequence continues at coordinate 544,136 of NZ_CP095012.1, read as the reverse complement.
CGCCGTTCCCGTGACCGATCTGCCCGCCTACAGCCCGCACTTGAAGGGCACGATCGAGGCGCTGAACGACGCGGTGGAGGAGATGTTCCTCATCTCGCCCCCGCTACACCGGCCGCCAGAGACTCACCAGCGGTCGGCTCGCCGACCCCGAGGCTCCACCGCTCACCTACGAGGCGTTCGTGGGCCTGCTGCTGGACTGGGTGACCTGGTGGAACACCCGCCATCACCCGTCCGCGCTGCACGGAAGACTCCCGTCGAGGCGTGGCAGGCTGATGCGACGCCGCTCACGGACGTGTCCGCGGGGCAGCTGGCGACGTTCGCCCTGGAGGACAACGGCCGCACGTACACGATCAGCACCAGTGGGGTGCGCTGGCGCCGCCGCGATTACCTCGCCCCGTGGATGAACGGCCGGACCGGCACCAAGGTCTCGGTACGACACCTACCCCACCACGACGACACCATCGAAGTCTTCGACGCCGCAACCGGCCGCCACCTCGGCTCTGCGTTCCTGGCCGCCGCGGCGAGCCGGGAGCAGATCCGCTCCGTCCAGGCAGCACGCACAGCGGCCGCCCGGCGGCTCAAGGCCGATCTGAGGGCTGCAGAGAAGCTGCGCCGGCGGCGCTTCGAAGCCTCCACCACAGCAGCCCCGCCTCGTCCACTCGTCGCACCGACCTCCGCACAGGCGGAAGAGGAGCTGGCAGCAGCGGCGCAGACGGACCGCCGTGCGCTGGCCCGTCCCGACTTGGTTCCGCACGGCCCCGCACCCGATACCTGGGCCCGCCCCAGGACGGCGCGCACATCCACTCCTGAAGAGGACCACGCTGATGATCGCTGATCTGGACTACGGGCTGCTGCCCGACGAGAGCGAAGACCACTTCCTGGGCCTGGAGCAGGCCCAGCTGGTCGGCACCGACACGCTGCTGACCACCCGGGACAACATCGAGGCCGTCATCGAGGCGAAGGCCATGATGTGCGTCTACGGGCCGGCCGGATCCGGCAAAACGATGTCGGTGGACTCCGCCCTGCGCCACCTCGCCCCGGACATCACCCACCGCCTGGAACTACGGGCCGGACCGACCCCCAGGGACATCCGCCACGGTCTCTTCCAGGCGCTGGGGCTGCCCGGTGAGCCGCCGACCCGCCCGATCGAGTTCGACACCCTCCTCAAGGAAACGCTCGCCGAGGAGTTCCGGGTCCTGGTCTGCGACGAGGCGCAGTGGATGAAGAAGACCGGGTTCGAGTTCTGGCGCCACCTGTGGGACGACAAACGCACCAACATAGCCGTGATCTTCGCCGGAGGCGACGGCTGCTACAAGGTCCTACGCCGCGAACCCATGCTGGCGTCCAGGATCTTCATCTGGCAGGAGTTCACCCGCATGTCCAAAGACGAGGTCCGGGCCACGATCCCAGCCTTCCACCCCGTCTGGGCAGACGTCGACACCGCGTTGATCGACGCGATCGACAAGCAGGCCGCCCACGGCAGCTTCCGCAACTGGGCCAACATCACCACCCACATCCTCTCCGGCATGAAGAAACTGAACCTCGCACAGGTCGACGAAGACCTCGTGCGCTGGGTCTACAGCAAGATCGGCGGCATGTAGTGACGGCCGGCGGCCCCCCGGCCGTCACTGTCCTCATCGACAAAGACGACCACCCCGCCTGGACGGCCGCCGCGCATACCGCACACGAACCTGCCCTGGGGCGTCTGACCGTCGACCCCAGCCCCGCCAACGGCGCGCCCGCCGCCCTCGCCCACGACCTGCTCTCCGCCCTGGGAAAACGCCTCCCCCAGGGCGGAGAAACCTACGGGACATGGGCCGACTCCCAGCGCCCCGCCTGGGACGCCGTCGCCGCCTGGATCCTCACCCACCGCATCAGACATCTCATCGTCTGCCGCACCGACCGCCTGACCACCGCCCGACAGAAACAACTACTCGCCCTGCGCGAACGCTGCGGCATCCACCTCACCCTCCTGTGGCACCGGCCCGCCGGCCCAGCCCTGAGAACCCTCCTCGAACAGACCGTGCCACCTCATCGACACCTCCCCAGGCCCGTGCTGTCCTGGACCGCACGAAACACTCACCAGACGCCACGCGAAGCGCCGGACAGCAAGCGACCGCCGGACCAGCCTCCGGCCTGGCCGACGCGCCGTGGATCACCTCCCCGGCATGGCCCAACGGCGTGGTGACAGACCGTCCGAAACGCGCCGGGTGCCCGGCGCGCCCGTGCTCACCTCCGCCAAGAGCGGGGCACCGCCAGCGCCAGGGCATGACCGCACGCCGGCAGACGTCCTCGCCGCCCGGCTGAACACTGTGGCGCACCCCCTCCACGCGACGGCCCTGACCATCCACGCGGTCACCAGGGCAGACATCAGCCGGCTCGCGCTGATCCGCGGCATCGACATCAACGAAACGGCGACCGCCGTCAAAGTCCACGACAGCACAACCCACCGCCGATGCCGGCTCCACGCCCTCCCCACCTGGGCGCGCCGCCTCGTACGCGCCGCCGGCATCCACGGACAGCTCAAGGGCCGTGCACCGGACAGTCCGCTCTTCCCCCTCATCACGGCCCAGGACGGCCAACAACTCCGCCTCACCGCAACGGGAATCCGCTACAGCCTGAAACCCACACCGTAGAAGGCGACACTGGCGGCCCCATCCCCACCGCCGGCACCCAGCCACAGCCACAGCTACCCTGACCACCCGATGCTGTACCGACCGGCAACCGATTGACCCGCATCATCAGCAACAACGTCAGCACCGGATCGGCATTTATGTCATCGCTCGAACCACTCACCGCGACGAGCTGAACAGCAAGGACAGCGCGCCAACGGACTGACATCACGATGCCGAACCACCACCGACAAAAACCCGCAGATCATCAGTCGGCGCGGGCGAGCAGCGCGGGGGACGGAGCGCCGTACCGGGGCTTGGGAGCGGTGGTGCTGGTCGTGCGTGCGCGCATGAGGCACCGCCTTTCCGCTGGTGGTCCGTCGGTGCTTCGACGCTACGGACGGCGCAGGCCGGGCCTCAAGAAGGTTGCGGATAGTTACGCGGATTCACCCCAAGGCGTCGGCGGCGGCCCGGATGAGCGAGCGGGCGGCGTCGCCGTGGACGGCCATCTGCGCCAGGCCCTTGAAGGCTTTGGCGTAGTCGGCCAGTTCGCGGGGCTGACGGACGTTGATGCCGGCAGTGAGGGTCTCCACCACGGTGTGCCGGTCGTCGTAGAGGTAGAACGCCTCCAGCGGCCACACCGTGCGCGGGACACCGAGCGGGATGACGCCCAGGGAGACCGACGGCAGCGGCATCACCGTGAGCAGGTGCTGGAGCTGGCCGGCCATCGTGGCTGGCATGCCGATCCGGGTGCGCAGCACCCACTCCTCGATGAGGACGACGAAGCGGTGCTCGCCCTCGTAGAGGAAGCGGGAGCGGGCAAGCCGTGCGGCGACGGCCTCGGTGATGTCATCGGGGGTGCCCTGGAAGTCGGTGATGGAGCGCATCAGGGCTTCGGCGTAGTCAGCGGTCTGGAAGAAGCCGGGGATGACGTTGGAGACGTACGCGCGGCAGGTGCGGGCGGCGGCGTTGCGGGCGAGGACGTCTTCCTGGGCGCGGCGCATCCCGGCGCGGTGCTGGCGGCGCCACTCCAGGTACATCGAGTCCACCGCGCGGGCGGTGGCCACCAGGTCCGCCGCCTGGTCCTCGGCGTTGCAGGCGGTGCACCAGGCGCGGATGTCGTCGTCGGAGGGCGCGGCCTTGGCGCCGAGGATCCTCGAGGTCTTGGCCTTGTCCCAGCCGCAGCGGCGGGAGAGCTCACGCCCGTTGATCCCGGCGTCCCGCATGAGGTGGCCCAAGCGCACCGCGAGAGCTTCGCGGGCGGCCTGGGCACTGGACGACGGGGAGACGGGCATGAGACAGGGCTGTCCTGGGGTGGAAGGTCAGGGGGTGTACTTGGCGTGCGGGATGGCGCGCTCCCACACCTTCTCGAACGCAGTGCGGCACAGGGCGGCCGCGGCCGGGTCGGTGGTGCGTTCGCGGCCGTCCTCGGCCCAGTCGCCGGTGCCGGTGAAGTGGTGGAACTGCACCACCGTGTCGTCCAGGAGCCAGAAGTCGTTCCCGGGCAGCGCGATGGTGCTCGCCTCGCGCCGCGGCAGCCAGCGGACCTGCTCGCCGGCCTGAAGGTTGAGCGGGGTGATGGCGTGCTCGTAGCGGATGTAGTCGGTGACCGGCTCGGAGACGATCCGCGCGCGGCGCATCACCACCCCCCGGCCCACCGCCTCCCGCACCAGGGGCATCCACTGCGGCCAGAACGAGCGGCCCGGGTCCAGGTTCGGGATACCCGTGCGCAGGAAGGTGGCGAAATCGTCGGCTTCGTCGCCGACGGCGTAGCTGTCGCGCATCTCCAGATGGACAGCCGTGCGCTCAGTGGCGGCCAGGAGCTCAGCGAACGTCGCGCCGTGCAGCGCTAGCGCGTTCAGCGGCATCACACGCCTCCCTCAGGATCGGCACCATCCGGGCCGGAATGCGGATCAACCGTTCGTGCGCGGGGATGCCCTTCTTGTGGCCGGCCACCCACTCGGTGGAGCCGACCAGGGCGGTGAGGAGCTCGTCGGCCTCCTCGCCCTGCAGGACGAGATCTGCGGACTCCTCCTCGACCCACACCGTCGGTGATCCCTCACCTCCGGTATTCGGGTCCATCCCGACGAACCGTAACTCCATGGTGGTCTCCCCTTTCGAGCTGGTTGCGGATGGTTGCGCGCAACGACCGTCCCGCGCCGCGCCCTGACGGTCAAGAGGGCGACTCTCCGGCGGTCGGCGGCAGGCAGGTTTCCGCTGCCCCGTGACGAGCACGGGCCCTGCTCTCGCCTGGTCCTCCGGCTTGCATGTGACTGGTCGTCCGATACACGACTGATACACGACCGTGCACTGGAGGAAGCCGTGCGGAAGGCGGCCCGAAGCACCGGTCGCGGACTCTGTAGGCGATCCGGTGACCACACGTCACCGAGGGTGTTCCATCCGGCCCCGGCGGCTGGCAGGCCGTCTGCCGCGGGCTCGACCATGCTGAGGAGTTTCCTGCTGTGCGCCGAACGGCTCCCCCCTGTTCGCCAGAGCAGCGGCCCCGCTGAGGTCGATCACTGGCCTCACCGGCGTCCTCACCAGCCTGCCGGCTCCCGCTGCCGCAGCCGAGCCGAACACCTCCAAGATCCCGACAGCGTCGTACAACTCAGAAAGACCCCAATGCAACTGATCTCCGCTGCGCGGAACACCGGAAGACGCCTCGGCGTGCTCCTCCTGGCACTCCTCGCCACTTGCTCCCTCGTCAACATCAACGCCACACCCGCCCACGCGGACACCTCCAACCGGTGGACCACCATGGAGTGGGACATCACGGAACTCGCGTGGGGAACTGCAGACGAAGACGCCGGCAGGATGTACCGGAGGATGATTGATGAATTCCGCGGTCACGCTGCACACCGCATCGGCGACGTGCAGGAGCTCATGCCGACGCGGCAAACGGCGCAATACCTCGAACTGCGGGTCATCAATCGCAACGACTCGCCTACGCATCGCCTGAGCCTCTACTTCCGGCTGGATACCCTCTACCTTGAGGGATTCACTACAAACGGCCAGAACTTCCGTTTCTCGGAGCCCAGCACGACCCTGGTCACCGAATTTAGGAATCATTACCGCCAGGGAAACCTGCTATTCACGAATCTTCCGTACACCGGAAGCTACCTGGACCTGGCAAACGATTCCGTACGTGGAGCAGCCCCATTCCAGGCTCACAACGTCATGTCCTACATCAACTCGATGATCGCGACGACTGAGCACAACATGGACGACACGACGCGGAGGCGGGCGATCGCCAACGTCATCGCCATGACCTCAGAAGCCATCCGTATCGGATGGATTGAACGCCGAATCGACCACACCATCTCATTCGGGGAGGCTTATGACGGCCAAGCCCATCAGACCACCCTCGGAGGGTTCGGCGTCTCCCTGGAAAACAACTGGCGGCGACTCTCCATACTCGCTCACCGGGACATTGCCGGCACACGACGCCCGCAGGACGCAGTCAACATCGGCGGCACCCTTTATCAAACCCTAAACCACATCCTGGGCGGTGCCCCCAGTGACACGCCGCAGAGAATCGCCCCCCTCATCATGAAGTACGACGCCCGCTGATACCCGCAGCTCGAACAGCCAAAATGCTTGAAGGTGTAACTCCCAGAAGACATCACTGCCCCCTATCAGGGCATCACCGGGTCCCCTTCCTGAATTGGTTCTCAGGTCTGTAGCATCCTGAAGCCGTTCGTGGGCCGGAACCGGATCCTGGACGGCCTCAACGGCCTTGAGGATACGGACGCCTCCATCATGTCGATCAGCTGACGCGAAGGCCTGCGGGCAGGGAAACCCTGCCCGCAGGGCTTCGTCGTCACGAGGGGGCCGGCGAAACCGCACCAGGAAGCCTCCACGCCCTCAAGCACCCCACGCCTTCACTGCGACCGAGACCCGGCCGGAGCAGCAGGCGCTGACCTCCACAGGCGGCACCCCAGTTCCATACGGCCGGTGCCAGCCCCCGAGACGTTCTCCACAGACAGCACGCCCGAGGTAGTAGGCGCGGTTCGGAACGAACCTTCAAGGGGGCTGATGCCGGACGCCCGCATCAGGCCCTGGCTCGCGGCCGCGGACCTCACCGGTGAGCATCATGAACCTCACCGGTGAGTTCGGAACTCGCCGGTGAGGTCCGCGGCCGACCGGTGAGCGGGGCTGTGACCTGTGGTGGGGATGTTCGGATGCGGGTGGGGCTGGCGGTCAGTGTGCCGGGGTCGCCCTTCAGCAGCCCTGGGTCCCCTTGTCGACCCACTTCTTGAGGTACACCCACGGAACCGAGCCCGTGGTCCCCTTCGGCAGCCCGTTGCGGCTCTTCGCGCGGAGCGTGATCTTGTACCACTCGCAGGTCCCGAACTGCGATCTCTCGGTTTCGTGTCAGTGCGCCGCCTGCACGAAAACCGCCTCGTGACAGTGCAATCGCCCCGGTCTCTCACTTCCATGACAGTGACCCCCGTCCCGAAAACCAGCGCTGACCTGCGCCAACACACGAATCCTCGCTGTCTCTCACTCCACTGTCACGAAAGCGAGAGATCGCAGCTGCTCCGCGGGCCCTGCAGCGAGATCAAGATGAGCTGATCCCGCCGTGGCTGGTGTGATCACGGCGTTGGAGCCGTCCTGGATGGCCCCGTTCACCGGGCTGAGCCCGCGACAGTTCGGCAGGCTCGTGACGGTTCTGCGGCACGGGGGTGTGGACCGGTCCGCAAGGGCCGGCCGTGGAGCCTTCCGCTGGAGGACCGGGCACTGCTGGTCGCGGCGTACTGGCGCACGAAGCTGCCGCGTGGTCTGCCGGGTCACCGAAGCGCCGACAGGGACGGAACATCACACCGTTTCAGCCACCGGACGAACCGCGTCCGCCGTCCAGGTCGAGGGTGGCAACTGCGCCCCCCTCCGGAGCGTTCGCGAAGGCCAGCTTGGCGCCGAGGACCTTCGCCTGCCCAAGCGCGATGGTCAGCCCGAGCCCGTGCCCCCGCCCTCGCTCGGGGGTTCCCGTCCGGAAGCGTTGCGGGCCTTCGGTGAGCAGTGCAGCGGGATAGCCGGGCCCTTGGTCCCGTACGAGGATCCGCGCGCCCGTGGCGGTGGCCTCCACGGCGACTTGGACGGGGTCGGCTCCGTGCCGGTGTGCGTTGGTGACGAGGTTGACCAGGATCCGTTCCACCCGGCGCGGGTCGGTCTCCAGGATCGGGGTGGCACGGATCGCCACGGCGGTCGGCGTCCCGGTGCGGCGGACGATGTCGGTGACCAGTTCGCCCAGCGGCACCGCGTCGGTCCGGGCCTGTTCGGCTCCGGCGTCGAGCCGGGAGATTTCCAGGAGGTCCTCGACCAGCCCGTTCAGGGCCCGGGCACGGTCCCGGACGAGCTCGGCCACCTCGTCGCCCTCCGGGAGGAGACCGGCTGCGGTGGACAGCCCCATCAGCGGGGTGCGCAGTTCGTGCGCGACGTCCGCGGTGAATCGGCGCTCGCCCTCCAGCTTGTGCTGCAGGGCCGCAGCCATCTCGTCCACGGCCGCCGACATCTCGGTGATCTCGTCTCGGGCCCGGCCGCCCGGTCCGATCCGGGCGTCGAGGTCGCCGTCGGCGATGGCCCGGGCCGTGCGGGATCCCCGGCGCAGCCGGCGGTTCATCGGTTCGGTGGCGAGGGCGGCGAGCGGTACGACGACCAGGAGGGCGGCGAACACGGCTTTGACGATGCTGCGGTCCAGGAGCTGGAGGCCGCGTACCTCGGAGCTCATGTCCGTCCGGGCGACGAGTACCCGGCCGCCGTCGACGGGCATGGCCGCCCACATCCAGTACCAGTTGGGGGGTTTGCGGTCGTTCCAGGTCGCGTACAGAGCGGCCGGATCCTTGGCGGCCAGCGCCCGGGCCAGCGGTGCATCGAGCCGCTCGGGAGTGAGGACTTCGACTTCGAGCGGCGCGCTGCCCGTGCGGGTGTACTCGCGCTCCGCGGCTGCCAGGCGCGCGGAGAGGCGTTCGTTCCCGGTGTGTTCACTTCGTTCGGCCATCGCCTGGTGGACGAGGACGCCGATCACAGCGGCCACGGCGCAGCAGGCGGCCGCGGTCAGGGCGGCTACCTTCCAGCGCAGGGCGCGCGGGTTGAGGAGTGTCATGGGTGCGGACGGTCCCTCAGTCGCGGACGAGTTTGTAGCCGAAGCCCCGGACGGTCTCGATCCGCTCGGCTCCGATCTTCTTGCGCAGTCTCAGCACACACAGGTCCACGACGCGGGTGTCGCCCTCCCAGCCGTAGTCCCACACGTCCCGCAGGAGGCGGCGGCGGTCGAGTACGGCACCGGGGGCTGCCGCGAACTCCAGCAGCAGCCGCAGCTCGGTGGGGGTCAGCGCAACGGGCTGTCCGCCCCGGTGTATCTCCAGTCCGAGGGTGTTCACGGACAGGTCCCCGAAGACCAGCTCCGTACGGGTCTTCCCGGTGTCCGCGGAGGCGACTGCGGGGTTCGTCGGTCCGGACCCGCGCGCCGGAGTCGTCTCCGGTCGGGCGGGTCGGAAGGTGGCACGGCGCAGCAGCGTCCGGATGCGGGCGACGAGGACGGGGGTGTCGACGGGTTTGACGACGTAGTCGTCGGCGCCCGCCTCCAGCCCTGAGACCACGTCGAGGGCGTCTCCACGCGCGGACATCATGAGGACCGGGACCAGGCTCTGCTCGCGGATCCGGCGGCACAGCCCGATGCCGTCGAGTTCGGGCAGCATCACGTCCAGGATCAGCAGGTCGTGGCTGCCGGCCCGGAACGCCTCCAGGCCGTCGAGTCCGTTCACGGCCACCGCGACCTGATAGCCGTACCGCTCGAGGGACAGCTGGACGGCGCGCCGGATGGTGGCGTCGTCCTCGACGACGAGGACGCTGACGGGGTCTGGGACCCGGGGTGCCGACACGCCACCTACCTGCTCAGAAACGGACAATTGTGTAGTCCATCCTAGTCAGTGGGGTCTGCGGTGCGGTCACAGCCGGAGGGAGGCCGCGACGGGGAGGTGATCGCTGCCGGTAGCGGGCAGGGTCCACGAGGAAGTCACGCTCATCCCCTTCACCAGGATCTGGTCGATGCGGACCATGGGGAACGGAGCGGGCCAGGTGAAACCGAAACCGGCGCCCGCCTCGCGCTGTGCGGAGGTCAGCTGGGAGGTCACCGGTCGCAAAGCCGTGTCATCCGCCGTCCCGTTGAAGTCACCCATCACGACGACCCGGGCCAGCGGCTCCGCCCGCACGGCCGCGGCCAGCTTCCGGGCGGCATCGTTGCGGCGGTCGGCGGTGAATCCGGCGTCCGGGGTCAGGCGTACCGAAGCGAGGTGGGCGGCGAAGACCGCGACAGGGCCGTGGGGGGGTCTCGACGGTGGCCCGTACGGCACGCGTCCACGGCATGATCGGCACCGCTTCCACGCCGTTCAGCGGGTGCTTACTCCACAGTCTGACGCCAAGCGTGTCGGAGCGGTACGGATAGCCGGCGGCGAGCTCGCGCTCGTAGGCGGGTGCGACTTTCGAGGACATCTCCTCCAGGGCCAGCACGTCCGCACCCGATGCGGCGAGCGCTCGCGCGGTCCGCGCCGGATCGGGATTCTCCTCGTCCACGTTGTGGCTGACCACGGTGAAGTTCCCGCTGCCGGGCCGCTCGGATCGCTTGTCGGTGAGGGTCCCTCCGAAAAGGCAGCCCCAGACGGTCAGGGGGCCAGGACGGCGACGGCCGCGAGCCGGGAGCGGCGTACCGCCGCCGCCACGAGGAGGACGGGGACGGTCAGCCCGACCCAGGGCAGGAAGGTCTGGAACAGGCTGGCGAAGTTGGCGGCCCCGTTCGGGATTCTGGTGTGCAAGGCCATCATCAGGGCCGCACACACCGCGCCGGCGGCGATCAGCAATCCGCGGCCCCGGCCGGTGGGCACGGGTATGCGGCAGCGGTTGGCGGACGGAGGCGGAGGCGGGGCGGGCGGCTCCGCTTTCCTGCTGGCCTTGGAACGGTACGGAGTGCTCAGCACGGCATTTGCCTTCCGGTATCTCGTAAGCCGGTGATCCGGTACCGGCACAGCGTCGGTGAGGCGCGCTTCCAGGGCGTCAGGAGGCCTTTTCGAGGGACCCGCAGTTGCGTTTCAGCGGGGTATCGGTCATCGGACGAGGACTCCCACTGGGATCTCCTCCACCCAGTGCCTGACCAACGCCGACCTGCCGTTCGACGTTCGCGGAAGCCGGGGCGATCCACCTGTTTGTTCGGCCGGCACCTGACCCGGATCACCGCCCTGACCACCCACGCGGTGACCACCGTTGGCGCGGTGCCGGGCGCGGGCGATGCAGGGGTCGGTGGGCGGCTGCACGGCTGGCGGACCCCGTTGGCGTAGGCCTGGTGCGCCGGGATCCCGGGGAGCCCGGCGTCCGGGCCCGGATCTACGCCGACGTCCTGCGCCCGGGACGGCACAGCCCGTGAGTGGAGTCCGGGCAAGCCCTTCGTGAAGGGCTTGCCCAGGGTCGCCTAAGGCTTGCCCTGGCGCTCAGGTTTCTTCGTTCTTCACCCCCCACACGGGATATGCCCGCCCGGTGCCATGGCAGTGGCGGCACGATCCGTCGCCTCCGGAGGAGCCATGCGCGTTGATGTTGTCGACGGCATCGCGCAGGAGCCGGGCGAGGCCGTCGACGTGACCGGCGTGGAGGGCGAGCCGGTGGCGCTTGCCGACCATGATCTCCAGCGCGGTCCCGGGCGTGGCAGTGCCCAGTTCGTAGGTGATGTCGCGGGTGAGCGTCGTGATCAGTTTGTGGAGCCGGCTCGTCGTCTCCCCGCCTGACAGCTCCACTCGCGCGGTGAAGGCGATGTCGTCGGGCTGGGTGAGGGAGAGGAACGCGGCGGGGTGGTCGAAGGGGGCGAGTCGGCCGACGGGCTCGCCGTGGGCTCCGTGGAAGGAGGCAAGGGCATGGCCACATGTCTCCCGGGAGGCTCGGCACGAGCCCGGCGTAGGACTGCTTGTTTCGTCTCATGGCTCCGGTGTACGGCCGTGAAGCGGCCTCGGCCGGCTCCGGGCCGCCGCGTCCCAGACGGTGCTGCCACGACCTTGGGAGGCGTCCCGTCCTGCGGCCCGGACGCTGGGCAAGCCCTCCGTGGTGAGGGCTTGCCCAGCTGGGCCGTGACCGGTCAGCGCGGCCGAGCGTGACCGGTCCGTCGCTCGCGATCGATCAAACAGCACGTCAGCGCCGTGACCGGTCCGTGCAACTCCCGAACGGCCGGTGACCGGTCATCGGTCACCGGCTGGCACGCCCGCGTCTTGGGGCAGGGGCTGCCGGTGACCGATTGACGCCGCCTGGCCCGCCCGGTGGGGGTGGGCAAGCCGGTGCCCGGGGGTGGCTTGCCCAGGCTCCCCTTGGGCTTGCCCGGCGGGCGTCGCGGTCAGCTGCGGCGGCGGAAGAGGCCGCGGCCGGGCCGGGCCGGCTCCCGGTCGTCCTCGAGGAGCGGCGCTGCGGCCTGGAGGCGGGCGGCCTGCTCGCGGGCGACGTCGTCGGCGTGGCAGGTGCCGCACACGGTCAGGTCCCCGGCCGTCCAGGCGCCGCCGCGCGCGGTGGTCTCCTCCCAGCGCTCGTCGGTGAACTTCTGCCCGCACCGGCTGCACACCGGGCGCTGCGCCTCCCGTTCGTCGGCCCGGCGCTGTGCCACCCGCTTGTCGGCGCGGGCCATTTGGGCGCGGTAGAGGGCGTCGCCGTCGGGGTTGTCGAGCGCGGCCGTCAGCATCTGCTCGCCGGTCCGTCCCAGCCGCCGCCACACCGCCCCGTCGGCGCCGAGCTCCTGGAGCTGCTCCAGGGTGGTCACGACAACGGGCACCGCCTGGCCGTAGTCGAGCGCGGTGATCCCCCCGCTCGAAGGTGTCGTACCGGCGCGGCGCCCAGTAGCGTCGGCCGGCCTCCTCCAGCACGGCGATGGTGTTGGCGACCTTCGCCTCGGTGGTGTCCGCGAACACGAACGCCACCGGGATCAGGCCCTCCCTGCCGGTCGGAGGGTAGACCCGGCGCCACAACCGCTCCTCGTGGTCGACCGTGTCGATCGCGTCCGGCCGGGACCGGACCAGGTCCACGGTGCGCTTGTCCGCGCCCTGCGGCAGCAGCCGGCCCCACTCCCAGTACCGGTGCAACTTCTGCACCAGCTCGTGGGCGTCCTCGGTACGGCGGTCGACTTCCACCAGGAGCACCGGCACCCCAGCCGCCGGTGCCCGCACCACCAGGTCCGCCCGCTGCACGAAGTTGTTGCCCAGACGGTGGCCGATCTCGGTCTGGAAGCCGAGCCGGTGGCCGATCCCGGCCCGGTGGAGCTCGGCGGCCGTAGAGGTGACCGCCGCGGCGTGGTCGTCGTATCCGGTGCCGAGCAGCTCCCCGGTGTCTGGGTCGTACGTCGCCTCACGCAGCACCGACACTCGTATGCCCTTCGGCTCCAGCAGCTGCTTCGCCTCGCGGTGTCCGCGCTTGGTCAGCACCCACACCTGACGCTGGTCCTCCTGCACCGACTCGATCCTCACCAGGTGGTGGTCCTCCAGATCCAGGAGGTTGTCCCTCGTCAGCTTGTCGTGCTTGTTCTCCGGACGGGTCAGCTTCCATAACTGGTCGGGCGTAGCCTTCTGGAAGATCCCCAGCGCTTGCAGCAGTTCCCGGCGCCTCGGTCCGGTCGAAGTCCTCCTGTGCTTAGGACGCCTAGGTGTATTGCCCTGTGAGGTTGGGGACGCGGCTGGCGGGTGGTTTGCCTGCGAGCGCGGTGTGTCCGCGGTGGTGATTGTAGGTGTGCAGCCAGTCGGGGAAGGCGTCGCGTCACTCCTGTTCTGACCGGTAGGGGCGGGCGTAGGCCCATTCGTCGAGCAGGGTGCGGTTGAGGCGTTCGACTTTGCCGTTGGTCTGGGGCCGGTAGGGCCGGGTTCGCTTGTGGGTGATCCCGGCCGCTGCCAGCGTGTCGCGCCAGGTGTGGGACTTGTAGCAGGCGCCGTTGTCGGTCAGGACCCGTTCGACGGTGATCCCGACGCTGGTGAAGTAGGCGTGTGCCCGGGTCCAGAAGCCGGTGGCGGTCTCTTTCTTCTCGTCGGTGAGGATCTCGCTGTAGGCGAGGCGGGAGTGGTCGTCGACGGCGGTGTGGATGTAGCTGTAGCCGGCGTTCTTGCGGGTCTTGCGGCCGGCCTGGCGGCCGAGGACCTTGTGGCCGCCGCCGTCGGGGATGTTGCCGAGTTTCTTGATGTCGACATGGACGAGTTCGCCAGGGCGTTCGCGTTCGTAGCGGCGGATGTTCCGGCCGGTCGCGCGGTCCAGGTGTGTCAGGCGGGCCAGGCCGAACCGGGTCAGGACTCGGTGGACGGTAGAGGGCACCAGGTCCAGCAGGTGGGCGATGCGGGCCGGTCCCCACCGTCGCAGGATGCGGACCTTGATGATCCGGCGCTCGGTGCGGGTCGGGGTCCGGCGGGGGCTGTGACGGGGCCGGCTGGAGCGGTCGGCCATGCCCGCCTCGCCGGAGGCCCGGTAGCGGGCGGCCCACCGCTGGGCGGTCGTGGGCGCGACCTGGAAGCGTTCGGCGGCCCGCCGCAGCGGCCAGCCGTCCTCGACCACGCAGCGGGCCAGACGCAGCCGTCCGGTCTCGGTCAGGGGTGCATTACGGTGGACCACGAGGGCCTTTCTGGTCGGTGTAGACGTCGCAATCCACACCGAACCCGGAAGGCCCTCACCCGTTCAAGATCCCTCGGCCGAGACCTGCATCACCCGTCCACAACCTCCCGGGACAGAACACCAGGTACATGAGGGTTGTCGGACCTGCGGCGACCCCTTGCCCGCCCGGTCTGACCTGCGGATACGCCCCGCTGGGCGGGACGGGGCGCGGAGGGGGTGACGGAGGGGACCACGGAGGGGGTCTTCCGGGCCTGTTCGGGGGTCTGTTCGGGCTCGTCAGCGGTGCTGGCCACAGGTGCTCCTGAAGGGGTGAAGGCGGGCCTACCCCGCCATTCACCTGCTACAGGTAGGTTTTTCGCCTCCGGTGTGACGCCTCCCTCGGAAAACCTCTCCGCCGTGACCGCATCGTGATCAACTGTGACTGGTCACGTTGGTTGGCGGCCGGGTGTTGGTGTGTTCCCTGGCCGCAGGCTTGCTGGCCAACGTGGTTGGCGATCCCTGGCCGTTGTAGTCGGCGGGACGCGGGCCGAAACGGCCGACTGCGCGCACGAAATCGCTGCTCACTGTGGCTGAGCGTTTCATCTGGCGGGGCCCGCCAGATGAAACGCTCATGGGGAACCGTAACTCTCTGGGGTCAGCCCTGGTCTTGGGCGTATTGAGCTGCGTGCCAGCTGGAGTCGATGGCGGGGTTGCGCAGGGTCCCCCAGAAGCGATCGTCAGGTATCGGTGGCAGTGGCGGGTTGCCCAGGTCCGCGTGCAGATCCGTACGCCAGTCGACAGTGAGGCGGCCGCGGATGCTCGCGCTCTCGCACACGGACCTGTAGGGCGAGCCCCAAATCCCGTGCACCATCTTCTCCGCGGCCCACCGGCGAGGAGAGTCTTGGTGAGTATCCGCCTGAACGATCACCGTGCGCAGCCGCAGGGCGAGCGGGCCGGTTTGTTCTGGAGGTGGCGGGGCGTCGCCCCGTTCAAGCGCGTCCAGGACCGTCTCGATCTCCTGGTACTTGTTCAGGCCCGTTTCGACGGCCACTCTGCGCAGCTGCTTGCGTGCGGCTTCGGCCACCTGCTCACGTGGCAGAACCGCGAGGAGCGCCCCAAGCTCCTCCAGCCCATCCAGGGCTCCGACGTGGAGGACATCGGTGGGGCCGCAAGACAGGTCCAGCTCCGGCAACTGCTCATCCGGCCCGGGAAGGGGGTCGTCGGCACTGCCCCAGTCCGGGCCGGGAGGCATGGCCCACTCCCAAAACAGTCGGCCGTTGAACGTGACGGCGCCCCCGCCCTGGCCGCTCTCCAGCTGGCCGGCCAGCTCTTCCAGATACCTACCCAGCGAGTCGGCCCGTCCGAAGTCCGTGCCGGTCTCGTCGAAAAACCGCCCGATGGCACCGTAGGAGCCCTGCCCACGGCGGCAGTCGACCGTGAGACCGTCAGATGTCACCCCGTAAGAACCGAACTTCAGGTAGCCGTCGATCCAGTAGTACTCAGCGGCCTCCTCGTCCAGGTCCTCGGCGATGTTGCGCATCCACTGCGTGTCCTCGACGATCTCACCCACTCCGAGCAGCCGGTCGTGTGTGCTGAAACAGAACGCGTCCGCCCCGTCCAGAGCCCCGTTGTGCCGGAGCAACGACGCGACCAGGTCGGGAGGAAAAGTGACGCCCAGAACCTCCTCCGCTGCCACGATCTCCTCACGCCCAGCGGGCGGCCTCAACGTGGCGAAGGTGCGAGGCGCGTGCTCACGCAGCCAAGCATCGATGCGGTCCCATGATTCCTGGACCAGGTCATTTCTCATGGGCTGACCCTAGAGACAGCCACTGACATCAGCTTGATCGCGGCCCACCGGCCGCCACGGATAGCGGGGGCACCCGTCAGGCCCTGTTCAGCGCCTGGCTTGCCAAAACTGCCACTCCACCCGTTAACTCTGCTGCTCACTGGTCAGGTGATGGGCTCAGTCTCACTCACGTGTTCGTCGGCACCAGGCCCGCCAAGTACGTGGCCAGCCGCCGCCAAGCTTGTCCGGTCACATCAACGCGGAGGGGGAGAGCTCTCCCCCCTCGGCGCCGGGCTCTGTCCACAGGTGCGCCGTTCGAGCATCCGTTCGTGGCCGCCGTGAACCGCATGGCGGCCCGTACCGGAGGAGCCGTCATGCCCGAGACCCCGCCCTGCCGCTCGCCCCGATGACCCCGCACGCGGCGATCAGCGCGTTCAGCCACCTCCGCGCCGTCCAGGCCCAGGACGTCGAGGCCGCCCGCGAGTTCGCCGGCGTCGCGCCGCGGATGGCCGAGCTGCTCGTCGACGCCGTCGAGCGGATCGTCGTCCCCGTCACCGCCCTGCCCGGCCCGGAGGCCGGCGAGCCGACCACGGAGATGTTCGCTCTGGAAGCCCTCGGGCAGGTCCTGGTGTCCACCCTGCGAACCTGGGCGCAGGCCGGGCCGGAGGCCGAGGAGGGCATCGCCTGCGCCGTCATCGACTTCGTCCTGCAGTTCCTCACCGACGACCACGAGGACGTCGCCGAGGTCCTGCGCCAGCTGGAGGCGGTGGGAGTAGGCCAGGCCTTCGCCGCCCACCCCGCACCGGACGGTGCCCTGTCCATCGAACAGGGACTCCCTTTGCCACAACGCACTCAGCCGATCGGCTGACGGGTCTCGGCCCGTACCTTCAGTGCGGTTTCCGCGATGCGGGTGAGGTCGACGGAGTCGGGGGCTTGCTGGGAGATTTCGGCGGTGGCCACCCCGATGGAGGCGGCGGTGTTCTCGTCGGCCCAGGCGCACATCGGCAGGGTGGTCTCGGCTCCGCCCTGGCGTGTGGTCAGCACCTGGCAGGACAGTGTGGTGTCGGAGCCGGGAGGCGTGACGTCCCTGGCGGGAACCGCCACTTTTGCGCTCTCGCTCTTTGCCGCGCCGGCCATCATCTTCTTTCGCGACGCCGCGGGGTCCTTGAACTGGCCGTATATTCCGGAGATGACGAGGACGCCGGGCTGTGTCGGTGAGTCGGCCGTATACCGGGCCGCGACGGCCTGGGGGTTGCGGGTCTTGGGGTCGTAGCTGCCGTCGATCGCCTGCTTGCCCGCCGTCTGAGACAGATCCTCGTCCAGCTTGTACTGGCCGTTCAGCAGGGTGCCGGGAACAGTGATCTTGTGCTTGGTCTCAGGGAACCCGGCCCCACTTGCGTGGTTTGCAGCCTGGGAAGCGTGCTTCAGTACGAATAGACCCGCCAGGACCGCCACGGCCGTGGCAAGGCCTATCCATACGGGCTTGCCGGACCGGCGGGCTTGCGGCTGCATCGCGATCGGAGGCTGCCCCCAGGCTGCCTGCGCGGGGTAGGGCTGCTGCTGTGTGTAGGGCAGGGGAGGCTGACCGTAGGACTGCTGACCGTACGGATGGGGCTGCTGCGGGGGGCCGTACGGGCCGGAGGAGAAAGGAGGAGGTGACGTGCTCATGCAGCGAACGCTACGTCAGTTCTGGACCAGAATTGAGCCGACAGCGACGAATGGCTCGACTCGCATCGGCGAGCTGCTGAACGACTACAAGCGGGCCGTCGAAACCTGCCGCTGATCCCTCCTCCGGCCGGCCGGGCGCCTGTCAGTGGTCCAGGCCGGCTGCTGGCTCACCGCGAACTCGGGCGCTACCGGCCAACTGGGCATCACGTGGTCAAGTACGGATCAAGATCTCACCGATTCGCCGGTTTCGTCTCGGGGGGAGAAATCTTTGGCCGCTGTCCACAGGCCGACGGGCCGATCCTCTGGGACGACGCCGTGAGTCGCACGGCGGTCATCGTGAGGAGAGGTTCATGCCGTACCTGATCCCGACCCGTACGCCGCTGACGCCCGAGCAGGTGGAGCAGGGCTTCGACTACCTCCTGGCGCTGCAGACGGGTGGCGGTACCTACGCCGCTGGTCGGGTGGAGGCGACCCCTGGGCTGGCGTTCATCCTGCTGCGGCTTGCCGAGGACCTCATCTGGCCCGTCACGGCCGTGGACGGAGAGGCCGCCGACCTGTGCGCGGACTCTTTCGTGCTGGACGAGGTCGGGTGCGTGCTGCTGTCCGCGCTGCGGAACTGGGCGCGCGACTCCGCCACCACGGCGGTGCCCGGCATCACCCGCAGCATCATCCGCTTCATCGAAAACGTCATCCCCGAGCCCGACGACCACGGAGACACCCACGCCACCCTGGAGGCGATGCGCGACGAGCACCTGGCGCTGGCGCACGCGGCGCTGGCTTTGTTCACGGGTTATGGCTCTGGCTCAGCTTCCGTGCTGAGTGACGCTCCGTTACAGCTGGACGTCGAAGAGAGCGATGGACGGGGGTGGCGGGGCAAGCACTGCGCGAAGGCGCGTCAGTTTGACTCGCCACTGCTTCCAGTCCTCCGGGTCGACCCAGTTTGAGGCTGGCCCATCCTCGTCGTCGACGATGCGGGCGAGGGCTTCGTCGGCGAGTACCCGAAGGTCGGGAGGGAACACGGGCATGGGCTTTTCCGGGCCGTAGGACATGTCGACGGGTTCGCCTCCTGGGCATTGCGCCCCGATCAGAGCGGCGGCGGCCACCGCCTCTTCCGCTTCCGTGAGATAGCCGGTTGCGTCGATCGTCCGGACGAGGACGCCTCGGATCAGGGCTTCACGCGCCTCGGGCTCGGCTTCGTCGAGCGCGTTGGCGAAGTCCCCGGCTGTGTCGTTGTCGAAGGGACCGGTATCCCAGGTGCCCATGCTGATCTCCTTGCGTATGGTCGCCCGGATCCTCGCATCAGGCACTGACACCAACACGACTACGGGGCGAGCAGGACCCGTTTGCGAAGAAGGCCGAAGCCTGCGCGGCCGAACATCTGGCGCTTGAGCATCTTGATCCGGTTGACGTGTCCTTCGACGACTCCGGAGTTCCAGGGCAGCGTCAGGCCGGCGATGACGGCGTCGCGGTCCCGGTCGATGCCGGCCGCGAGAGTGTGGAGGCTGGGCAGGTCGTGCTGGCGGACGGCGTCGAGCCACTGAGGGAGTCGTTCACCCTGGCGTTCGGTAAGCATGTGGGCGAAGGACCGGACGTGACCGGTCAGGGCATCGAGTTCGGGGCAGTTGGCCAGGACGGCCTTGAGCCGGAGCTGTTCGATCTCGGTCAGCGTCTCGGGTCGGCTGAGGATCCATCGCGTCACCACGCGGGGTGCCGACGGTTGCGCGGTGCCCGGCCGTGGCGAGGTGCGCTTCTCTCGCAGGTAGGCGCTGACCCGGCCGTAGCTGCCGCGATAGCCGATGGGAACGATCTCCTCCCAGAGCTTCCAGGCGTTGGTGCAGCCCTCGTCCCAGCGTTGGTCCAGGTAGGGCTTGTACTCGTCGAGGACGGAGGTCCTGCTGTGCTGCCACTGGCCGCGGAAGAGATCTTCCGGCTTCGCAGCGTCGGCGAGGCTCTTGACGGTGCGGTGGGTCATCTGGAGCTGACGCCCGATGGAGCGGCGGCTGTGGCCGGCTTCCAGCAGCGCGTGGACCGTGGCATGCCGGGCTCGGACGCGGTTGGCGAACCGCTCGCTCCGCCATGGCGAGTCCGTCTTCTCCTCGGGCGGCGCGGGTTCGTCGGCCTTCGCCACGGGATCGGGGACCAGAACCCGAAGGCACTGGCGGTGGCGGGCCACCGCACGCTCAGCGGCTTCCCCGAGGTTGTGCCATAAATGCCAGCGGTCCGCGACCTGCGTCGCCTGGGGTGCCCCGGCTGTGGCGCCTTCCGCGAAGAACGGCGCGCGGTCCCTGCAGACGACCTCGATCCCTGGCCGCTCGGCGAGCCAGGCGGCCAGGCTTGATGCCTCTCGATCAGGCAGGAGATCGATCGGTCGACGGGTCTCGACGTCCACCAGGACAGTGCCGTAGCGGCGGCCCTTGCGGGTGGCGTACTCATCGACGCCGACCACCCGAGGAATCGGCACCTCCGGCTCGGGCAGCGCCTCGACCAGGCGCAAGACCGTGCTCCGGCTGATGGACATGCCAAGCACGGCAGCCAGGCGGGCGCCGGCTCGACCAGCCAGGGCGAGGCCGACGGCGGTCAGGATGGAACGCAGTCGTTCTGTGCGCTGGCCGTGTCTGCGGGTGAGACCGGATATCTGCTCCACGAACGTCCGACGCGGGCACTTGGTGTTCCCGCACCGGAACCGCCGGACCCGCAGCTGGAGTACGACGCTTCGTCCGGCGCTCGGGACATCAGCGAGAAACCGCAGGTAGGAGCTGTGAACCCGGGTCGAGCAGACTCCGCATTCCGGGCAGGCGGCGCCGGCCGTGGTGCACTGCGCGTCAAGGCGCACCTTCTCCACGTCCACGTCCACCGACCGCACCGCGATGTCCGCGATCGCCGGGAACAACAGCGCCTTCAGCTCGGGTGCAACGTCGTCCACGACCCGGACTGTCAGCCCAGCGGCACTGACCACCGTCCATTTCCGGGCGACTTCGCATACCGCCCGGAGACGCTCAGCCGTCAGTCACCGTGGCCACTGCACGAAAGCTGAGCCAGAACCACTTGAGGTTCTGGCACAGATCTTGGGGAGTGGTCACAGATGGTGACAGTGAGCTCTTTCAGAGCGGCCACTGATCGGGGGACGGGCCAGCTTCCCGCAACGCACGAGGCTCCTGTGCTGTTGAGAGAGGTGTTCGACGTCTCAACTCATCAGCGCAGGAGCCTCGTTGGTTCCCTATCCTGCCGCACTCGACCTGCCCCACGCCCTGGTCGAGTGGGTAACCATGCTTTTCGTCACCCGTGAGGGTGACCGCCACTGCAAGCTCCCGCCTCACCAGCGTGCTCTCGTCGCCCTGGTCTACCTGCGCCGGCACGACCCGCTCGCGCAGATCGCCGCCGGTTTCGGCATATCCGTCGGCACCGCCCACGCCTACGTCAACACCGTCGTCGGCCACCTCTCCCGCCGGGCGCCCGGCCTGCTGCGGGTCCTGCGGGAGACCGATCCCGAGCACGTACTGCTCGACGGGACGCTCGCCGAGTGCGACCGGGTCGGCGACAGCCGGGCCGACTTCTCGCAGAGGCACCGCCGTCACGGGGTGAACGTGCAGGTCGTGGCCGATCCCGCGGGCAGGCTGCTGTGGATCTCGCCCGCACTTCCCGGCCGCACCCACGACCTGACCGCGGCCCGCACCCACCGCATCATCCGGATCTGCGAACGCCAGGGCGTTCCCGTTCTCGCCGACCGCGCCTACATCGGCGCCGGCTCCTGGGTGACCACGCCGGTCAGACGGCTCCCGCACCAGGACCCCACCGCGACTCAGCAGACGATCAACCGGGCCCTGTCGGTGGCACGGGCGCCAGTCGAACGAAGCGTTGCGAGACTGAAGTCCTGGCGCATCTTCCGTCGAGCCCGCTGCAGCCCCAACCGCATGAGCGTCATCGCCGCCGCCGTCCTCACCCTGGAGAGGCAACGCTGAAAACGCTCAGTGTCATTCGATGGAAAACGGGAGTCATGAGTCCGGATACGTGAGTGCAACTTGGTCACCAAGCCGCGGTCGCAAGCGCCTACGGCGCCGTGTGCCCCTGCACTATTCAGGGTGAAGAACGCAGGGGATCCCCGCCAGGCTTTCGTTCAGCTCCCGAGCTCCCAGGGCGAGGCGTTCGTCAGGATCCCGCGTCAGCTCCTCACAGAGTCGCATCGCGTCGTCGCGGTCGCTGGCGTAGATGGCAAATGCATCGCGGACCGCGGTGTGGATCCAATCGCCATGGTTCGGGCTGGCGATTGCCAGCGCGGACGCGACAATCAGCAGTCCAGCCTTGTCCTGCCGTCGAAGCAAGGCTTCTGCGGTCACCCGTGTGACAAAGGTGTCTTCGCGGTCGAGCACCAGCTCCAGCAGCGGATCGACAGCCTCCTCCATTTCGGCAAAGCTCGCCAGACCTCGACCAGCGTCCGCCCGGTCCCCAGAGTCGCTGCTTCGCCCGAGTTCGCCAAGGGCCACGACAGCAGCACGCCGCAGGGCACTGTTCACAAGCTTGCCCACCCCTCCCGCAAATTTCGGCAAAAGTAGCACGACGGCCCCCACGGCCGATCGGGGGCCTCCACGGCGACTGCCCACCGCCAGTGGGGGAAACTCAGCCTCCAACCGGCTCCGTACTCACTGGTCAGCCCCACTCGCGAACCCCCGAGTGGGCACCCTGTCGGGATTTGCGCGACCGGCTTCGAAGGCGTCGACCAGCGGCAGGGGACACTTCCGCGAGAAGCTACTGAAGCAAGATCATCTTTTCGGAGCAGTTCACATCCGGCTCGACCGTAGAGCTGTCGCTTGATCTTCTTGCTCCGGTTCACGGCACCCTCGATGCTGCCCGAGCTCCAGTCCAGGGTGAGCCCGGCCGTCACGGCGTCAAGGTCCCGGAGCAGGTGGAGTGCGAAGCCGGTGAGGCCGGGTTGGCTTGCGTCGACTGCGTCGATCCAGGTGGGGAGCCTGGCGCCGAGGCGGCCAGTGAGTGTCTCGCCGAAGGCGCGGACATGTCCGGCAGCGGTGTCCAGTTCGGGGCAGCGTGCCAGGACATCCTTGAGGGCAGCGTGGTCGGCCTCGCTCAGCGCGGTGGGGTGCCGGGTGAGCCAGCCGGTCACCTGGCGCACCGTCGGGGGCCGGGGCGGCGCGCCGGCCGGAGCCCCGCGGAGGGTGGCGATGTGGGCGCGGACCATTTGGTGGGTGACGGGTGCGTTGTCGGCGACGAGTTCCTTGTGGAGGTGGGTGACGCTGGTGCATCCGGCGGTGAATCGGCGCTCCAGGTAGGGCTTGTAGGGGTCCAGCCTGCTGGGTCGGGGCCGGTTGTCGCGGATGGTGTCCTGCCAGCGTGCGGCGTTCGCGTACCGGAGGACGGTGTTGAGGCCATAGCCCAGGTGCCGGGCAATCGCCCGGCGCGAGTGACCTTGAGCAAGAAGTTCGTGGACCAGGGCGTGCGCGGCCTTCTTGCGCTCAGCCCGTCGGCCGACGGGCGCCGGGTCGTCCTGCGGTCGGCCGGAAGTCAGTCGGGGGGCCTCCGGCAACATGCTGCTGGGCGAAGTGTCGCGCAGGCAGTCGCGATGGGCGGCAACGCAGGTTTCCACGGCTCGGCCGAGGCCCTGCCACAGGTGGAACCGGTCGGCGACCTGCAGAGCGTCTGGGGCACCGCGTCGTGCTCCCTCGGCGTAGGCGCCGGCCCGGTCCCGGCAGAAGATCTTCACTCCGGGGTGGCGAATCAGCCAGGCGGCCAGCGGCCCGGCCTCGCGGGTCGGGAGCACGTCGACCACGTTGATGGTCTTCGACGCTGGTCAAGACGGTGGAGTAGGTCTGGCCGCAGCGGATCGCGAAGTCGTCCACGCCCAGCACGCGCGGAGTACCGCACTGCGGATCGGGCAATGCCATGACCCTCCGTAACAAGGTCATCTGGCCGGCTCCGAATCCCAGCTGGGCCGCCAGCCGGGCGCCGGCCCGGCCGGCCAGCGCGAGCCCCACTCGCTCCAAGGCGTGGTTGAGCCGCGTGGTGAACCGTGCGTGCGGGGCAGCCAGCTGCGAGAACGGCTCTGCGAACGTCCGGCGCGGGCAGTCCGCCGACCCGCAGATGAAGCGCCGGACCGTCAGCAGGATCACAAAGCCCTGCTCAGCGAGCGGAAGGTCCTTCAGCCTGCGCTGGTAGCGGTCGTGGACTCGGTCCGAGAAACGGCCGCAGTCCGGACACACAGAGCCGGCCGCGCGACCTCTCGCCGCCACCTCGACCGTGCCGAACGCGGCTGTGACCGCCTCGACATCCACATCGTCGATTCCGTCGAACACCAGCGAGTCCCAGAACGGTGCATCGGTCTGCATGACCAGCACCATCACCGGCCACAACCAGCTGCAGCAGCGGCCGACAGACACCTGAGGGAGCGTCAATTTTAACCGTCGGATGACAAGGCGTACGCCGTCTCACACGAACCCGCCTCCTCACAATCGAACATCGAGGCCACCTCCGCGACCGCTCCCCAAGCTCTGTGCCAGAACCGAGAACGGAAGTCGTTTGTCGATGAGCGCGGGAGGCACCCCAAAGTCGACCAAGTCGATGTTCACGAGTTCGGGTTCTGGATCACTTTCCGTGGAGGGCTGACTGAGTGTGATGTCGGTGGTGTGTGGTGGGATGGCCGGACTCTGCTGTCCTGACCTGCTGGGAGACCGCGTTGATGCCCGTGTACTCGTCTCTGACTCACGCCCTGGCTGCAGCCTTGGTTGATGTCCTGTGGTTCATCGAGGGCAGTGATGACGAGCAGATGGATCCGGACGATGCCGTCAAGGTCCTGGAGGGTGTCGCCCACCTGGTCAGCCAGCTGTCGAGCGACCAACGGAACGAACTGATCGGTCTGCTCGGGACGATGGCTGAAGCCGAGTCTGACCCCGCGCGGCGGGAGTTCCTGGAGGGGTTTCCGGAAGGCTTCAGCCTCGTTGATGATGCGGTCTGACCTGCGCATCACGAGTAGAGCAAGACGCGCTTGCGGAGAAGACGAAAGCCGGCCCGGCCGAACATCTGGCGTTTGAGCATCTTGATCCGGTTAACGTGGCCTTCGACGACCCCGGAACTCCAGGGCAGGGTGAGGCCGGCGACGACTGCATCGCGGTCACGGTCGATGCCTGCGGCGAGCGTATGGAGGCCGGGGAGGTCATCTTGCCGGACGGCATCAAGCCACTGCGGCAGCCGTTCGCCCTGGCGCTCGGTGAGCATCTGCCCGAAGGGGCGGACGTGGCCAGTGAGGGCGTCCAGTTCAGGGCAGTGGACCAGAACGGCCTTGAGCCGAAGGTGCTCCGTCTCGGTGAGGTTCTCCGGCCGACGGAGGATCCATCCGGCGACGACCCGGGGTGACGGTGGCCGAGCCGTGACGGGGCCTGGCGAGAGCCGCTTCTCCCGGAAATAGGCGCGGACCCGCTGGTAGCTGCCCTGATAGCCGAGCGGCACGATCTCCTCCCATACCCTCCAGGCGTTCGTGCAGCCTTGGTTCCAGCGGTCATCCAGGTAGGGCTTGAAGGCGTCGAGTTTGGATGGCCGGCCCTGCCACTGCCCCTGGAACAGTTCCTCCGGGGTGGCTGCGTCAGCGAGGAGCTTGACGGTGCGGGAGGTTATCCAGAGTTGGCGGCCGATCGCCCTCCGGCTGAGCCCGGCGGCGAGCAGTTCGTGGACGGTGGCGTGGTTGGCACGGGTGCGGTCAGCGAAGCGGTGTCCCCTCGGCCAGGGCGAGCCGGAGGGGTCTTCGAACTTCTCCGGCTCGGGGGCAGGCTGGGCTGGATCTGGCGCCAGAACCTGCAGGCATCCGCGGTGGTCTGCGACGCACCGCTCTGCAGCCTCGCTCAGGTTGTGCCAAAGATGCCACCGGTCCGCGACCTGCACCGCCTGCGGCGCCCCAGCCGTGGCACCTTCGGCGAAGAACGGTGCCCGATCGCGGCAGACCACCTCCACCCCGGGCCGTTTCGCGAGCCAAGCCGCGAGGCTGGACGCCTCACGGTCGGGCAGCAGGTCCACTGGACGCCGACTTTCGACGTCGACCAGGACAGTCCCGTAGTGACGCCCTTTGCGGGTCGCATACTCATCGACACCGACCACCCGCGGGGCTGGAACTTCGGGGTCGGGTAACGCTTCGACCAGCCGCAGCACAGTGCTGCGGCTCACGGACACGCCGAATACGCGCGCCAGGCGGGCACCAGCCCGACCGGCAAGCGCGAGGCCGACCGCGGCCAGTGTCGACCGCAGGCGCTCGATCCGCCGGCCGTACCGACGGGTCAAGCCTGGCAGCTGTTCCGCGAAGGTCCGTCGCCCGCACGAAACGACCGGGCAGAGGAACCTGCGGACGCGTAAACAAAGAGCGACCCGTCCGCCTCCGCTGGGCACATCAGCTGGAAACCGCAGGTAGGAGCTGTGAATCCGCCGTGACCAGATCCCGCATCCGGGACAGACGGCCCCGGGTACCGTGCTTCGGGCCTCTATACGTACCGCCTCGTCGTTCACGGTCACGGACAGCACCGCCACGTCGGCGATCGACGGGAACAGCAACTCCTCCAGTCGGAGCACCATTTCTTCCACGGGCCGAACTGCCAGCTACACCGCACCCGGTACGGGCCAGTTCCGGGCAAACTTCCCCAGGGCCCACTCGCCCCACAACCGTCACGCAGCGTTCATGCTCCACCGGAAGCTGAGTCACGGATCGGCGGGCGGCCACGAACGGGCACGGTGGAGAACATCAGCCCGGAACCGGAGCTCAGCTTGGGTGGGGCTGCCTCAGCCGGGGCGACCTGATATGAGTTGATCATGAATGCTGAAACTCTTGCCCCGATGGAACGCCTACTCGCAGAGCGGGCTTGCGAGCGGCTGGTCGTCGAGTTCGTCCACCGGCTCGACCTCGGGGACCCGGGCTCGGTGGCGGAGCTCTTCACACAGGACGGCATCTGGGAATGGCCCGCCGGCGACCGCCGCATCGCGGGTCACGACGCCCTGCGCACCTACTTCGGCAACCGGCCCGCAGACCGACTCTCACGCCGCATATGCACCAACATCCTGGTCAACGTGACCTCTGCGGACACCGCCTCCGCCGCCACCTACTTCACCACGTACCGGGTCGACGGCTACAGCGAGGGCCTCATACCGCCGCGGCCCCCGGTTCAGGTGGGTCACTACGAAGACACCTTCCGCAAGGTGGACGACACCTGGCTGCTCACCACGCGGACTCTCTTCCTCTCCTTTGCCGGTCCCACCGAACGCCTCGACGGGCCCGGCCAGTCATGATCACGGCTCCCAGCCGACCGAGAGTCCTGCGTCACGGGGAGTGACACTCCACAGAAGTTGCGCCAGAACCCGAGTTGGGAGGCACCCGCCGCTGAGGCGATGGGTACATGTACTGGGGTGCCCAGACTCCAGTGGCCGAGCATCGTGGAACGTGCTGCCGAGATCGTCACCAGCTACCGCCAGGTCGGTGGCTGCACGCTTCGCCAGGCGTTCTGCCCACGGTTTGAGGCTGTCTCAGCGAACGGGTAATCGCGTCGCTGAAGTTTCCCCGTGATCTTGGACACTCGTTCGTTATGCCGCGTGGGCGTGTTGATGTCGCTGTCTGGTCTCGGCCGGTGTGAGGTAGCCGAAGATCTTGTGCTTGCGCAGGCGGCGGCGGTTGTAGAAGGTCTCGATGAAGGTGAAGACCTCGGCGCGGGCGGTGGCCCGGTCGGGCCAGGTCCGGGTTCCGATCTCTTCCTTGAGCAGGGCCCAGAAACTCTCCGCTGCGGCGTTGTCGAAACACGATCCGGTACGTCCGCAACTCTGTCGTAGCTCCAACTGGTCTATTCGGTCGCGGAATTGAGCTGAGGTGTACTCGCTGCCGCGATCGCTGTGGATCACGCATCCGGGCTCCAGACCGCCTCGGCCATGGGCCATGTCGAGGGCGTCGACGACGAGCTCGGCCGGTGGTGGTCGGCCATGGCGTAGCCGACGATCTCGCGGGTGGCCAGGTCGAGCCAGCAGGCGAGGTAGAGCCAGCCCTCGGCCGTCGGGAGGTAGGTGATGTCGCCGACCAGCCGGGTGCCGGGGCGCTCGGCGTGGAAGTCGCGGCCGATCAGGTCCGGGGCCGGCTTCGCCTTCACATCAGGCCGGGTCAGCGAGCGCCGCTTGCGGCGGGTGACGCCGCGGATGTCGCGCTCGCGCATGACGCGGGCGATGCGCTTGCGGTTCACCTGGTGCCCCAGACGCCGTAGTTCGGCATGGATGCGCGGGACGCCGTAGGTGTGACGGGAGACGATGTGGATCACGGTGATCTCGTGCACGAGTGCGTCGTCGGCCGCTTGGCGGGCCCGGCGGGCGGCCTCGCCCTCGCGCCAGGCGTAGTAGGAGGAGCGGGTCACGTGCAGCACCCGACACAACAGGACGACCGGGTAGTTCGCCTTCTCCGCGTGGATCAACCGGTACAACACGGTCACCGGTCGCTCTCCTTCACGAAGAAGGCCGTCGCTCTTTTCAGGATCTCGATCGTCTGCTGCTGTTCGCGGTTCTCCTTGCGCAGCCGCCGCAGTTCCTCGCGCTCGGCGCTGGTCAGCTCGTCCGGGGCGCCCTCGCCCCGGTCGGCCTTGGCCCGGCGGTACCAGCCGCGCAGGGACTCGGAGCTGATGCCGAGTTCCCGGGCGACCGCGGTGACCGTCTTGCCCGAGGAGTCGACGAGCGCGATCGCGTCCCGCTTGAACTCCTCGGTGTACCGCTTCGTGTACTTGCTTCCCACCTGGTGCTACTTCCTCTGGAACCTCAAGCCCCAGTCTCCAGGTGTCCACGATCAAGGGGAAGCTTCAAAGCGGCTGCCGTCGCCGAACTCGGACACTCCGGTGTGCTCGAAGTTGGCGATCGACCGGCTGGTCGCTCGTCGGGGCATCCACCTGCGGGAGAAGACGCTGTGGCGGATGCTCTACGAGACGTGCGCCCGCTCGGAGGAGGTCTTGGAGGTCAACATCGAGGACTTGGACCTGGCCGGCCGCCGCTGCCCGGTGAAGGCGAAGGGCGCCCAGCCCAAGGTCCGCCGCCGCGGCGGCACCCGCAAGGACTACAGGCTGGAGACGGTCTACTGGGACGCCGGTACCGCCCGGCTGCTGCCCCGGCTGCTGCCCCGGCTGCTCAAGGGCCGCACCCGCGGCCCGTGTTCGTCACCCACCGCCGTCCCGGCCCCGGCAAGATCGTCAGCCCGCGCGACGTCTGCCCGGACACCGGGCGCGCCCGCCTCTCTTACGGGCAGGCCCGCGCCCTGCTGGACGAGCAGACCGCAGTGCGCGGGCCGGGCACGGGCTGGGACCTGCACGAGTACCGCCATTCCGGCCTGACCCATCTCGGTGAGGCCGGGGCCAGCCTGCTGATGCTGATGGCGAAGTCACGGCACAAGAAGACGGAGAACGTCCGCCGCTACTTCAAGCCGTCCCCGGAGGCAATCGCCAAGGTCACGAGCCTGCTCGCGCCCGGCAACAGCAGGCGCTGAAGTCCGCTCGGCCTGTCCCGGAGTCGTATTCACTCGGGCGCATGCGGCTCACCGGAGCACGACCGTGACGCCGCACCGTTCGAGGAGCCGCACGATGTCCTCGAAGTAGGAGAGTCCGTCCTCCGGACCCTCCACCACGTCCGCCAGCGCGCGGCGCGCGATCTCGGAGTCGTGCCAGGTCAAGGTGAACGGCGGGGCCACTCCGAATCCACCGCCCAGGCAGTCCTTGAACGCGTTCCACTCCCGGCCGAAGTAGCGGCCGGGCCCGAGTAGGGCCTCGGCGATCGCGCAGTGCAGCCCGGGAACGTCCGTGACGAACCGGCCGTCGAGGTGGTAGTCGCCGCCGGAGTGGTCCGGCCGGGGCGCGGACACCCGCCAGGCACGGGTGGTGAGGTCCAGCCACGCGGCCCTGCCCTGCGAGTCGTACGGCGCCCACAGGTTGGACTCTGCCGGCGGGCCTTGATACCACTCTGCCCAGATCGGGCGGGCCGCCGGCGATGGCCGATCGTCGCCACCATCGGTAAGGGTGATGTCGACGAGCGTGCCGCCAAGCACGGACGGTCGCGCTCCGGTGATGGCCAGGCCCACGGTGCGGGAGGCCATCACGGCCCCATGACGATCCAGAACCAGGAGGTAGGCCCAGTCCCGCTCCGACCGACGGGGCCGCCGCAGCGCCGCAAGCAGGGGCTCCGAAGGCTCGCAGCCGATCAGCTCCATCGGAACAGGGGCCGGGTCCGCTCGCGGTTTGAACAGGCCGTCCACGGCGGAGCACCGACCTGCACTCGCCGCAGCGACCGTCGTCCCCGCGAAGAGCTCGAAGCGCGGCGCCGCAGGCAGTTCGAAGAAGCTCTCCTCGCTGCTGACGGCGGCGCCGAGCACGATGTCGTACCGCGCCGGATCAACCGAGTGGGGCAGATGGGCCACCACGACCGCATCGACGAGAGTCCACCACTGCACGGGCTTCTCGTCGTCCCAGACCTCGACGCATACGTCGCCCAGACCTCGTAGCGAGCCGTGGGGCTCGGCCAAGACCTCGCTCAGGAGACCATCGGGGCGACATCCACGAAGGGTGAGAACCTCCCGTGGCGGCGGGACCGGGTCAACGAACAACCCTTCGACGCCCGCGCACCTCGCCCAGAGCTGTTCCACCCCGTCTTCGTCCTCCTGAACCAGGAGGAACTTCACCGGAAAGCGCCGGTCCCACCTGGTGAGATCTGCGATGCGCACCCAACCCCCGAACATGTGAACAACCGTTGCGCCTACGATACGGACCCGCCTGGCCCGGGAAAGACGGAGAACGGTTGCTCGCCCCCGATCATGTCTCGTCGGCGGCGCTCAGATCGCGCAGGGGACGCAAGCCGCCGGGCAGTTCCGGCAGCTGGAACGAGTACCGGCCGAGCATGTTGACGTGGTGCCGCACGAACGGAGAGAGCCGGGCGACGTCCTCGTCACGGACGTCGAAGCCGTCGGCGCGGAGCTGGGCGATGGCGGCGTCCATGTACCGGGTGTTGAAGAGCACCAGGGCGTTGAGGACGAGGCCGAGCGCGCCGATCTGGTCTTATCCGAACTAGATGAATGAGTCCGATGTCCGTGCTGGTCGCGACCATGGCGAAGGACGCCCGTTGGTCAGTGTGTGAAGACAAACCTGGACGCCCTTCTGGCGGCACTGTACGTGTTCATCGACGACCACGTGGCGCCTTGTCGCCGGATCGGGCGACCTCCGAAACTGACGGACGCCGAACTGCTGTGCCTGGCCGTCGCCCAGGTCCTGCTCGGTTTCCCCTCGGCCCGGCACTGGATCCGCCTCGCGCACGCCCGGCCGGGGCACCTGTTCCGCTACCTGCCCCAGCAGTCCGCCTACAACAAGCGCCTCAACGCCGCAGGTCCGCTGGTCAGCCGCGTGATCGAGGCACTGGCCCGGCAGGTCCCTACCTGGCACGACGACCTGCGGCTGATCGACTCCACCCCACTGCCCTGCGCGGCCTCCCGCGAGACCGTCAAACGCTCCGACCTGGCCGGACATTGCGGCTACGGCTACTGCCGCAGCCACTCCCGCTTCTTCTGGGGATTCCGCCTCTACCTGGTCACCGCCGCCGAGGGCATGCCCGTCACCTGGTGCCTGGCCAACCCCAAGATCGGCGAACGGGAGGTGATGGCCGCGCTGCTGGAACGCGACCACCACCTCGTCCGGGCCGGGCAGGTGGTCCTGGCGGACAAGGGCTTCGCCGGGAAGGAGTTCGAAACCTTCGTCAGCGAGCGCCTCGGAGCCCATCTCGTGCGGCCGGACCGCAAGGACGAACCCCCCGGCCCGGCCAGCGGCAGCACGTTCTCCCACTGGCCTCCCGCCGCGAGACGGCACTGCGCCTCGAAGAGCGTGAGCAGGTAGAAGCGCAGCGCAACGCCCCTGGGCAGGAGCAGCCGAGTCAGGAGCGGCCCGCCTTCGACGGGTTTCACCAGGTCGCTGCGCACCACGATGTGGGCGGGCTCCCGGCCGCCGCTCCAGAAGGCCTTCAGCGTCCCGTTCGCCGCCCCGGTCGAGCCGGTTCTGTCCATCTGCTCCAGTCGGCGCACCCGCCGCTCGTTCGCCACACGCGCATCAGCCACAGAAGTTCCCCCCGCTTTGATCCCAACGTTTTGATCCGCACAAGAGATTACTAATCACTAAGTGGTCTGGGTGCGGATCAAAGCGTTGCCGGATTGCCGGAGAAGCGGGTCGGAACGGCCTGATCATCAGTACAGGGCCTTCTTCGAAGGCCCTGACGGCCCGCCGTTCGCACCGAAAGCGAACGGCCCCGGGGGGCAACCCGGGGCCGTCTCAGTTCAAGCACTCACCTGGGAGCCTAGTGGAAACCAACACCAACGAGAACGCCGCGAACCGCCCGGAGCCCCTGCCGCAGCGGTGGGCCATCATCCTCATCGGCGGCTTCGTGGCCGGCGCCGCCGTCTTCGTCCTCAGCGGCGCGCTGGCCGCCCTCGGGGCCGCGGCGGCGACCGTCGTGGGGCTGCACCAGCTCATCGCGTAGCACTGCGGGTGGGTGCACGCCGCGGCGTGCACCCACCCAGCCCCGGGGGTAGTTCCGCAGGTCGAAAGCGCGGCCTGCCGCAGCGATGCAGAGAGATGACCCTGTTGACCCCAATAGGTCTAACTGGCGCCGAGCTCTACGGCCGATGTGCTCAGGCCTGATCAGGGGAGCCCCCGAATGGTGCTGGGTGGCTACAGCGGGGTTGGGGCGCCAGGCCGTGGTGAAGGGGAAGTCGTTGTTCACCCAGAGCACTCCAGCCAGGTCTTGGGGCATGAGCCAGCGCGGCGGACTGCTCGGGTCGATCTCGACAGGCCGCCCGATCGAGGAAAAGCCGAGGCCAGTTGGTTGGACCCAACAGGGTTGACCCCCGTTGGTTCCAACGGGACCGGTATCCCGGCGGGGTGACCAGCCCGAACGCCTGGGGCCTTTGGTGAGACCTCGCGCACGCGCGCGTAGGACTGTCACCTATTGCGCGAAAGAGCCCGCGACGGTAACTGCTACGGTCCGTACGGTCCGCCGTCATGAGCACACGACGCACCCCTCGCCGCCGCGGCCGGCCAAGCATGCTGAACCCCGACCGGATTGACACCATCGGCAACGTCCTGGGCGTCGGTGTCTCCGTCGGCGACGCGGCGGCCGCCGTCGGGATCGCCCGGGGCACCCTCTCCCGCTGGCTCTCCCGCGGCCGCGACGCCGCCGAAGCCCGGGAGGACGAGGAGCGGCCCGACCCGGCAGACGACCTGTATGTCGACCTCTACATGCGGGCGTCCCAGGCCCGGGCGCGGATGGCGCTGCGGGCGGTGAAGGGAATCATGGACGCGGGCATGGGTCAGACCGTGGTCCAGGAGCAGGTCCTTACGTGGATCGACCCCGATACGGGGGCGGAGGTCACTCAGCGGCAGACCCGCTACCTGCGGGCCCAGTGGCGGGCGCTCGCCTGGTGGCTGGCCCGGACGTTCCCGGAGGACTACGGCCCCAACGCCAAGTCCTTCGAGCAGCTGCTCGACGAGTACGCCGGACGGCATGCCCTCGGTACGTCCGCGATCGACTCCGCCCCGGACGTGACCGCTCTCGCCGAACGCCTGGCTGCCACCCTGACTAGCACCTCCTCCCCAGTTCCCCTCCCTGCTCCCGGGACCGGCACGGCCACGTTCCCCTAGGCGTGAATGGCCACCTCAATGGGGTCGGCCTCCAGGCCCCGCAGGAGGCTGACCGCCAGCATCACCGCGATGGTGGCATTCACCAGGGTGTACTGCGTCGGTCCAGTGGCGTGCGCGGTGGCGTGCCGGCTGAACGAGGCCGGTACCGACGTAGTCCAGGTGAAGCGCTGACACGCCTTCTCGAAGGGAGCGAACAGGGAGGCGACCCGGAACCTGCGGACTGTCTGCTCCTCCTCGGCCTTCGGCAGCCCCGTCAGGTCCTTGTACTGGAACCACTTTGGGTTCGACTGCAGCGAGGGTGTGGCCCGGATGAGGCCGCGCACCGTCGTGTCCCACACCGATGCGGCCAACGCCTGTGCGCCGCAGGGGTGCCCGTCCTCGGCCATGTCCAGGCAGGCCCGCAGCATGGACACCTGCTCAGCGAACTCCGGGCGCTCCACCTCGTCCAGCGCCTCCCGACAGGCGGTCCACACGGCCTGGTGGTGCGCCTCAAGGATCGTTCGACGCACCTGCGCGTCCGGAGCGTCAAGGAGTTCTCGGACGATATGGGAGGGCGGTACCCAGGCCAGAGGTATGCCCTCCTCCTTCATGACGGGGATCATCTCCTCGTACCGGCCCGACAGCCCCGACCAGTTGCCGGGGAGGGCCTTCTCCACATGCGTCTCCGCGTGGCGAGCAATCCGGTCGAGGGTTTCACCCAGACCGGACCAGGGCGACAGCTCCTTGAAGAGGACAGCCATACGGTCCTCAACGGGGTACGCCTCCTTGAGAGCCGCTTTCACCTGATCTATCAGGCCACCAGGCGTCAGAGGGCCACCACCGGAGAGCGCGCCCAGCTCTCCGATCGTCAGCGGTCCATCGCCGTGCTCCCCGGCGGGCGTGGTCGTCTTGTCGTCCTCGTCGTTCATCACGCAATCATCCGCGGCCCTGCCGCCGACGCCCAGTCGTTTCTCTTCACCGCCCCGCGAGGTCGCACAGCCCGGAGTGGGCGCGGCCGCTCGACCCGCCACCGAGCTGGCCTTCCGAACGCACGCCAGCCCCGGTCAGACCTGTCGGAACTAACAGGCCTGACCGGGACTGAGCTGTGTCGGGGTCAGGCGAGGCCGGCGGAGGCGTTGTCGTCCGATCCGTCGTCGCGCTGCATGTAGCCGAGCATGGAGCGGTGGCGGGCGCAGCCGCCCTGGTCGGCGATGGCGATGCCGTCGCGGCCCCTGCGGCGGGCGACGGAGGCCAAGCCGATGCGAAGGAAGTGCCCGATCCAGGCGATCGGCACCCCGGCCCGGGCGGAGATCCATGTAGCCGAGCATGGAGCGGGAGTGGCGGGCCCAGCCCGATGCGCAGGGAGTGCCCGGTCCAGGCGATCGGCACCCCGGCGCGGGCGGAGATCCGCTTGACGGCGCGGGTGACGCTGTCGGGGACCAGGCCGCCGGTGACGTGGCCGTGCCGGTCGATACCGAAGAAGGCCGGGGTGGACGGGCTGGCCCACCGCGGTCCGTGCTCGGTGACCAGGCGCTCGCGATAGGCGGTGTACGCGCGGACTGGGCAGATTTTCCGGGTCCTGGGCGTAGCCGATCTTTGCGTTGCGGACGCAGTGCTTGGTCTTCCCGGTGGAGACGGCGACGACCAGGCCGCGCACGGGCAGGGTTATGTCGCCGCACTGGAGGCCGACGGGGTCCTGGGAGCGCAACGCGTAGTGGAAACCGGTCAGGACGAGCGCCTTGTCCAGGTCCCCGGCGAGGGTGTCGGAGCAGGAGCGGGCGATGGCGTACAGCCCGTCGATGTCGGCGCCGACCGCCTGGCCGCGGCCGCGCCGCTCCCCGGCCTGCAGCAGCTTGACCTCCAGCCCGGCCAGCGCCTTGCGGGCAGCGGCCTGGTCGTCGCCACTGACGCCGATCCCGCGCTCACGCAGGCCGATGACGACGGCAGCGAGGTGAGTGTCGGCGGAGCTCGGCGCGTAGCCCCTTCCGTTCTGCCGGCCCTCCCACAACATCCGGCGCTAGAAGGGGCCGGGCACCGCCACGGCCCCTCAGCTGGCCTCGTCAGAAGCCTTTGAGCTTGTACTTTTCCATGAGCTGTGCGGCTTCCAGCGGGGTGAGGTTCCGGCCGGAGATGAGCCCGCTCCGCACCGAGGCGAAGGTCGCCGCCGGTCGCTTAGGTGACGCCTCTCGCGCGAGCCATGCTGCAGTCGTGGAAAGCTCCAAGAGCAGCGCCTTGATCGACTGCACCGCATCGGTTTCGTTGAGGGTTCCCAGGTAAGCCAGGTACCGCTGAAACGCAGCGGCGTACATGACTCCCTGCTCATAGCTGCTGACCCCGTTCAACAGGAAGGGGCCGACAAGCTCTTCCACGGTGGGCGCCGAGCGGTTCAGATGCTCTGCCCAGTCGATAGGCACCTATGTCACTTCCCTGATGATCTTGATGATCTCGGCCTGGGCGTCGTCATGAGTGACGATGCCCCGCCGCACTGCGTCGGTCCACGTAGCGATGCGCGCGAGCGTCGCCTCTGAGAGACCGCCGAGGTTCGCGTCACTGGGGGAGGCGGCCGCACCGCCGCCTACAGGGACCCAGCTCCGCGAGGCAGGATCGAACGCAATCGTCCGATCACCCTTGGCGTAGTACTTCCACGCCATCCGGGCTTGCTCAGTGTTCTGGGAAAAGTTGGGCATCCGCGGATCCCTTCAGTTCGCGTGAACCCGCCCCTTTCGGCATCGTCACCCCGCCCAGCACAGGACGCACTTTGTGGATCGACTGCCCGCCGCCAGCGACGGACGGCGCCTTGCCTGGCCACGCCCGGCGAAAGCGCTGGTCAGCATGCTCCTCTCGGTCGGGACCGGGCGCCGAGGAGAACGTCGTGACCATCCAGATCGCGCCGCTGGCGACCCTGCTCATCGTCGTGGGCTACGCCGTCGGCTACTCGGTCTTCAAGTACACCGCCCGGGCGCACGGCGCCGCCGACCGCGGGGACCTGGGGATGTCGATCACCTCGGGGACGGCCGTGGCGGGGATCCTCGCGCTGTTGCTCGCCCCCGGCTTCGGACAGCCGGCGGCACCTGCCTCGCTGGCGCCGAATCCGACTTCGGCTACGCCCCCCCGGTAAAGCCGGACAGCCGTCCCGCAGGGAGATCCCATGCCTGGCGGCCAACGGGACCACGAGGTGCACATGGAAACCGTGATCCGCTTCGTCGGCGGCCCGCTCGGCGGCTTGGTCCTGTCCGCGCCGGACCCGTCCCGACGTGGACCCTCTACCGCCCGAAGCACCGCATCGGGGCCGCGGTCATCGCCGAATCCCGCGGCGTGCAGGTGCCAGTCGTCCACGGGTAGGGCGGCACAACGCATAGTGGCCCTCCCCGGAACTGCCGGAATGGCCGTCGGCGTGCAGGTGCTGCTACTTGCCGCTGTCCTGGGACGTGGCGGCCCTCAGGTACGAAGTGCAACCGCCCTCGCTCTCGGCTGACAGCAAGGGCGAGGGCGGCAACGAGCTCGGACTATCGAGCCCAGGGGACCCCCAGGACTCCCCCGAGCATGACGGCCAGGCTGATGATCAGAGTGACCGGGATCTTCTGGATGCGAAGGTGCAGGCCGCCGATGCGAATGTCGATCACCGGCGCAGGGCTGGAGACGGTCGTTCTGGCTTCGTGGGTGAACGCTGAGGTAGCGTCGCTCTTGCTCGTGCGGATTGGAAAGCACCCCTTCGGTTCGTAGGTAGACGACCGATCCGTCGAAGAGGGAGGCCCTGTACAGCTCGCCGCCAAGCATGTGCTGTACGTGGCCTACCTCTTCAGCCGTCCGGCCGATCGGATGAAGAGGACTCTACGTCCCACCGTTGACAGATCTGGGGCACGCAGCGGTACGGATAGGCTGCAGAACCCGGGGCACCGGTCCGGCAGCACCCGCGGCAGCGGCGCCACCACAACCATCGCCACCGACAAGCAGCGCGCCGAGATCCTCGACGTGTTCGACACCGCATTCGGTGAAGTGCTCGTCGGCGACCCCGCGGCGTTCCGGAGCAAGCTACGCAGGATGGCGGCCTGCCTTCGCCTTCTACCGCGGCACGGCCTGCCTCTTCTACTCCGACCTGGAGCGGGACCGGCACGGCGGCCTGTACCTGGACGAGCGGACGGGGCGGGTGTGGATCCACGGCGAGAACTTCGGCATGTACATGGACTCCAACGGCCGGTTGACCTTCAACGTCACCGACTTCGACGAGGTCTACGTCGGCGCCTTCACCCTGGACCTCAAGCGCTTCGCCGCCTCCGTCGCACTGATCGGCTACACCAAGGCGCTCAGTGCGCTGGACGCCGCGACCCGCTACAAAGTGCTGGCCGCCTTCGACGGGTACCTGTGCGCCCCAACTCCTACCGGGTCAAGGACGTGGTCGGCCGCCGGGGCGTCGGCATCGGCTCCGCGAGCCTGCCCTTCTACAACATCCTGCTGGAGGGGCACAGCGACACCCTGGAGAACGACATCGTGACCCACCTCAAGCAGGCGCAGACGCCGGCGATCACGGCGGACAAGGACGGCTTTGCGGAACTGCTGGCGGACTTCACGCACGCCTACGGAGCACGGGCGCGCACCGGCCACCAGATCTTCGTCGACCTGTTCCGCAATCACTACCCGTTGGTGTCGATCACGTTGTTGGCCTTCACCATCTTGACCGCGTCGCCCATGATCGTGAGTTCGCCAAGAAGCCGATCGGCTGGGCCCTCTAGGTGCCGATCATGGCGACCTTGTCGGCGCCGTACTTCTCGGTCACGTACCTGATCACCTCGACGCGCCGGCGCTCGTCGAAGTCGATGTCGACGTCGGGCATGGAGACGCGCTCGGGGTTGAGGAAGCGCTCGAAGATCAGGCCGTGCGGGATCGGGTCGAGGTCGGTGATGCCGAGCGCGTAGGCGACGATCGAGCCGGCCGCGGAGCCGCGGCCGGGGCCGACCGCGATGCCCTGGTTCTTGGCCCACATGATGAAGTCGGCGACCACGAGGAAGTAGCCCGGGAAGCCCATCGAGATGATCGTGTCCATCTCGTACTCGACCTGCTTCATGCGGTCCTCGGGGATGCCCCCGGGGAAGCGGCGGTGCATCCCGCGCATGGTCTCCTCGCGGAACCAGGTGACCTCGGTGTAGCCCTCCGGGATGTCGAACTTCGGCATCAGGTTCCGGAACTTGAACATGCCCTCGGTGTCGATCTGGTCCGCGACCAGCTTGGTGTTGGCGCAGCCCTCCTGCCAGGCGTCCGAGGAGTCGATGGCGTACATCTCGTCGGTCGACTTCAGGTAGTAGCCGGAGCCGTCGAAGCGGAAGCGGTCGGGGTCCGAGAGGTTCTTGCCGGTCTGGATGCACAGCAGGGCGTCGTGGGCGGCGGCCTCGCTGGCGTAGGTGTAGTGCGAGTCGTTCGTCACCAGCGGGGGGATGCCGAGCTTCTTGCCGATCTCCAGCAGTCCGTCGCGGACCCGGCGCTCGATCTCGATGCCGTGGTCCATCAGCTCCAGGAAGTAGCGGTCCTTGCCGAAGATGTCCTGGTACTCGGAGGCCGACTTCAGGGCCTCGTCGAACTGGCCGAGGCGCAGCCGGGTCTGCAGCTCGCCGGAGGGGCAGCCGGTGGAGGCGATCAACCCCTCGAAGAGCTCAGGCATCGAGCATCCCCAACCCGCAGTCGGGCGGCAGATCGCAGACGTCTCCGAGCGGACCTCCCGCGCACACGTCAGCCCCGGGTAGACCTGCGGGTTCCGAGGTACATCCGGGGCTGAGCTGGCAAGGTCAGGCGAGGCCGGCGGAGGCGTTGTCGTCCCAGCCGTCCTCGCGCTGCATGTAGCCGAGCATGGAGCGGGAGTGGCGGGCCCAGCCCCCTTGATCGGCGATGGCGATGGCGTCCTTGCCCTTCTTGCGGCCGGTGGAGGCGAGGCCGATGCGCAGGGAGTGGCCGGTCCAGGAGATGGGGACGCCGGCGCGGGCGGAGATGCGCTTGACCGCGCGGGTGACGGAGTCGGGGACCAGTCCGCCGGTGATGTGGCCGTGCCGGTCGATGCCGACGAACGCCGGGGTGGACGGGTCGGTCCAGCGTTCGCCGTGCTCGGCGACCAGGCGCTCGCGGTAGGCGGTGTAGGTGCGGACCGGGCAGATCTTGGGGTCCTGGGCGTAGCCGATCTTGGCGTTCGGACGGAGTGCTTGGTCTTGCCGGTGAGCACGGCGACGACCAAGCCGCGCGGGTGGAGGGTGACGTCACCGCTTTGGAGACGGCCCTGTGCTCCCGAAGCTACGGCGAAGTGACAAGTAGCTCTCTGTAATCAGAGTGACGCTCGGTCAGGGACAGCGAGGCGGGGTCCGGGAACTTCGCCGACCTGGAGGGCGGCGAAGTCGGCGTGGGCCTGTTCGACGGCTTCGGGGTACGCCTCGCGCTTGGCGTGCTCGGCCAGCGCCCGGTAGAACAGCCTCCGCCCGACGCGTCGACCCATCGACTCGTGCGGTTGGCCAAGATCCGCTGGCGGGTCGAGCACGACTACCGCGAGATGAAGCACGGCCTGGGCCTCGCTCACTTCGAACGCCGCACATGGCGCGGCTGGCACCACCACGGCACCCGCGTCACCGCCGCCCACGCCTTCCTCACCCTCCGACGCCTCGCAACCCGTACGTCAGGGGCGGCCGAGTGCACACGACGCGGATGCCGCTGGTCCGCAGTGGCGTACTTCGGCGCGGTCGGGTGGGGCCGTCTGTGCGTCCTCTACACGAGAGCAGGCGTCAAAGAGCAGGCAGTGAGCCGCTCCCAGGCGGCGGTGAGATGGGCGTCAGTTAACATGCGTTGCTTGCGAGGAGTCCACTGCTTCACGTAGGCGGCGGCTGTCTCGGCAAACGTCGCGCCATGGGACGCCAAGGCCTGGGACGCGAACAGGAGCGTGCCAAGGAGCTCCATGCCGTACGGGTGCTCGTAGCCATCAACCAAATGTTCGAGACGCTGCAAGGCGGTCTGGAAATCCGCATCGCCTCGGAGGAGCTGTGCACCGCTTGCCACCGCCTCGGGCTCAGGGACAAGCGGAGCGGACGCTCCTATGGTGCCGTCCCCGTATCCGCTGATGTAGTGGCCTTCCAGCGACGCAACGGCCCGGTCCAGGTCAGGCGAGTAGGGGCCGTAGTGCCCCTTGCTGAAGCGCAGCCCGAGACTGAATCCGACGCACTGGAGCAAGTAAACGAGCTTGTGGGCTTCGAGGAGGGTTGCCCGGCGGTCCACGATGAATCCGGACGCCAAGCCGCGTGAGATGTAGCAGTCCAGAGCAACGAGGAAGGCTGCTCGCTCGCGATTGAGTTCCGGAGCGTTTTGGTTGTTCGGCATGGACGTAGCAGGCGGGGCACCGTGTGGGGCGTAGACCCTCACTTCCACGTCGGGAAGGTCGGCCAGCGCCGCCAGGATCAGCGGGTGAACCTGGTCCCAGGGCAGGCCGCCGTTCCCACAGCCCAAGGGGGGAACAGCGATGCTCTCGATCTCAAGGTCAACGATGACCTTGCGCAGATCCTGGAGGCCTTGCTCCACGTCCTCCAAGCGCGAGGGTGACCGCCAGTGCCGCTTCGTCGGAAAGTTGATGATGTAGCGGGGGGCAGTCAAGGTGTTGCGGGCGTGGACATGCATCCGTCCAGGGTGGACCTCGCCCGCCGCACAGGCTTCCGCGTACGCGTGGAAATTGTCGGGATATGCGCGTTTGAACTGCAGGGCAATGCCCTTACCCATGACACCGACGGTGTTGACGGTGTTCACCAGCGCATCGACTTCAGCAGTGAGGAGGTTGCCCTCCGCATAGACGATCACGGTTGTCTCCCTCCTCAGGCGATCGGCTCTTCCTCAGTAATACCAAGCAGGTCTGACATCCACGGCAGCACAGGCACCGTGTGCCCGCAGCGTCGCCCGGACAGTCTGGGCACATGCGGCGCCCCGTACGGCCAGCTGAGTGATGGCCTCGACCGGCACCCGCTCGTGCACGAGGAACTCGGCCATCCGCCGCCGCATGCGGTCAGGGTCCTCGACGGTATTGTTCCACCGCTCTTGCCCCATCACCTGCCAGTCGACGTGTGTACCGAGCAGGGAGACGTCGTTCTCGATGACCGTGATATCGGCGGCACAGTTTCCGTCACTGAACACGCTGGTACACCCCGAGGCAGCCAGGGTCCGCGGCGTGGTCACCAGATAGACCAGGCGGTCCTGACCTCCGCGTAGTGAGGCACCCCACCTTTGTTGATCTTGTACAGCATGGGCGACCGAGGAGCGAAGTAGAACGGCACGTAGTCGGCAACGACGCCACCTGGGTAAGGATCGACCTTGCGTGACCGCCGCCGCTCCTTGATGTCAAGATCACCGCACTCCACCCGGAGAGTGCGTTCCTTACGCACTATGCGGTCACAGTGGAGGAACCCTTGCTCAAGAACACTGGGCAGGTTGCTTGCATGCGTGAAGTGGTAGACCGGGCGTTCCTGAGGAGGCGGCCGCACGTCCGGAGACTATCCGATCACACTACTGCTGCCACCTCAAACTTCTGTATTCCAAACGGAACTGACGCAGTGTCGCCAATCCGCGCGCGGCAATCGCGTCGTGGCACTCCGCTCGGAGGCACCGCGGCCATGCCGCTCTACTGGGACTTGACAGGTCAGGTGGCTGCATGCGCGGCTCAGGGCCCCGCGTCTGGATGGAGCGGTCAGGACAGAGTGGTCGGTCGGCGAGGAGGCGGCACAGCCCGGAGCACCTCCCACAGAGGCCGTCAGCCGGAAGCCCAGGCTGCGAGGGTGTGACGGTCGACTACGTGAAGATGCTGATGCTCGGCAAAGGCCAGGCCTGACCCGGCCGTTCGTCACCAGGACCGCGACGTCCGCGCCGTGCACTTGGCGGGCGGTGCCGTTGAGAACCTGCAGGTCTGGGGTTCCTACCGTCGAGCCGGCGAGTCCGTTGCAGCGGTGCTTGCACTGGATCGCCCAGCGCCGTCCGTAGGGGTCGGTGGCCTTCACGTCGGCGCCCGGATCGCCGCGGCCTCCGACGCGGGGCCGCGTCCGTCACCCAGCTCATCCCACTGCTTCAGGCCGTGCCTTCGGTGCGGGGCAAACGCGGCCGGCCACGGCGCCGTCCCGGCATCGCGCCCGGCGACCGTGGCTACGACCACGACACGTACCGACGCCTCGTCCGCGCGCTCGGCGTGAAACCGCTGAGCGCGCGATACGGCACCAGTCGGCCCCGCGGGGCACCCGGCCCGCACTGCGCGGGCCGGGTGCGACCCCGCGGAGGCCGGGGTCGTGCGGGCCGGGCGCAGGAGAGCAGTGGGCGTGCCGATGGCGAAGGTCAGGCCATGGTCCCCTGGTTGATGCTTGTGTCCTGCAGGCGGCAGTAGATGTCGGTGCTACCGGCAAGGGGCTGGACCAGGGGGCCCTCTGCGCCACCTTCGGGGGCCTCGGTGGCGGGCAGTCGGAAGTCGATCGTCCCCAGGCTCGTGTACGGAGCACCCCCGGTCGGGGAGCCGTCGGTGTTCATGCCGGAAGCGGGCGGCGGGAAGCTGTCCATGCGCCCTTCCCACCGTCCCTCGGCCGCGGAGACGAAGCTGTAGGGGCCCGGCATGTCACCGCATTTTTCGAAGGTCAGTCGCCAGTTCTGGTGCCAGCTGTCCACCACGCCTCCGCCGCTGTCGACGTGGACGACCCCGCCGCCGATGGTGTCCTCCTCCGGAATCCGGGCCGTGATCTTCCCGAACAGAGGGTGGGCGGCTTCGAGTACGGCCGACACGGTCGCGTACTCGATGCGGCCCGGGCCGGCGGAGGTGACTTTCAAGGTCCGCGCGCCGATGAAGTGGAGCGTGGGCAGCGGCGGCGGAAGGTCCACGACCAAAGTGACCCGGAAGGCGTTCATGGCCAAGGTGATGGTCTGCCCGACTGCGGGCAGGTCCGTAGCCCTCGCCGAGGCGGCGGTACCGAGGAAACCGATACCGGCGGCCGCGGCGGCTGCGCCGAGCAGGCGGCGCCGACTCAA
Source organism: Streptomyces sp. 2P-4 (assembly GCF_030167965.1). Classification (NCBI taxonomy): domain Bacteria; kingdom Bacillati; phylum Actinomycetota; class Actinomycetes; order Kitasatosporales; family Streptomycetaceae; genus Streptomyces; species Streptomyces sp. 2P-4. The sequence continues at coordinate 500,823 of NZ_CP095012.1, read as the reverse complement.
GAACGTTGTCATACCCGCATTGTGGATCTTCCAGGACAGCGCCTGGCTGAGCCACAGGCACGCATCCACCTAACGTGTGGCGCTCGCTTGCGCTTCGCCGACGCCGGCTACGGCAGCAGCCGCATCCTGACGACGACCGGCGGAGTTCGTACGGATCACTGGCAGCCGTCGGCGGGGGGTGCCGGCAGCGCGGAGCTTCCGGCATCGGGCCCGCCGAGGGCGATCGCCCCGGAGGGGCACATGCCGGCGGCCATGCGGGCAGCCGTGAGGCGGGTCTCGGCCGGCTCGGCCCGGAGCAGGACCACCAGGCCCTCCTCGGCGTCCTGGTCGAAGACGTCCGGGGCGGTCAGGGCACACATCCCGGCGCCGATGCACCGCCCGCGGTCGACGCTCAGGCGGGCCGTGCTCATGCCGCGTCCCAGGTGACCGGGAGACTCTTGACCCCGTAGATGTCCGCGCTCTCCGGCCGCAGGCGGACCTCGTCGGCCGGTACGGCCAAGCGCAGCGTGGGGAAGCGTTCGATCAGGGCACGGAACGCCACCCGCATCTCGGTGCGGGCCAACTGCTGGCCCAGGCACTGGTGGATGCCGTGGCTGAACGCCAGGTGCCCTTCGTGCGGCCGCCGGATGTCGAGGGTGCCGGGGGCGGTGAAACGCGCGGGATCGCGGTTGGCGGTGTTGAGCGACAGGATCACCGTCGTGCCGGCCTCGATGGTCTGTCCGCCGACCTCGACGTCCTCCAGCGCCGTGCGGTTGAAGGTCTTGGCGACGCTCAGGTACCGCAGCAGTTCTTCAACCGCGCCGTCGATCAGCGCCGGTTCGGCGCGCAGTGCGGCCAGTTGCTCCGGGTGCTGCAGGAGGGCGAAGGTACCGAGCGACAGCATGTTCGCAGTGGTGTCGAAGCCCGCGGCGAGCAGGAGGAGGCTGATTCCCTTCAGTTCCTCGTCGGTGAGATCGCTGCCGGTGAGCTCGCTCAGCACGTCGTCGGTAGGGCGTGCGCGCTTGGTGGCCACCAGCCGGGCGAGGTAGTCCTGGGTCGCGGTGTAGGCGGCCATCACCTCCTCGTCGCTCGCCTCCCCGCCCATGAACGTGTCGATCTGTTCCTGGAAGTGCGCCCGGTCCTCGTAGGGCACGCCCAGGATCTCGCAGATCACCATGGTGGGGATCGGCTTGGCGAACGCGGTCACCAGGTCCGCCGAAGGCCCGGCCTGCTCCATGGCGTCGAGGCGGTCGGCGGTGATCTGCTCGATGCGCTCGGTCAGCATGCGCATCCGCCGCACGGTGAACCTGCCCACCAGCGGCTTGCGGTAGCGGCTGTGCTGCGGGTCGTCCATCAGAAGGAACTCACCGGGCGGCGCCGGCGGGAGTTCGAAGTCGACGACGCTCATCAGTTCCCTGCGCGAGCTGAACCGCGGGTCCGCCAGGACCGCCCTGACCAGGTCGTACCCGGTGATCAGCCAGCCGGGCTTTCCGCCGGGGTGGGTGAAACGGCTGATCGGGGAGTGCCGTTGGGCGTCGATCAGCTCTGCCGGCGGATCGAACGGGCAGCCCGGCCGGCGCTCCGTCGGCATCGCCTCGACCGTGTGAACGGACTCGTTCATCGCTCGCTCCTCGTCTCGCGGTATGACGCGTTTGATCGATATCGAAAGCTACGTTGCGTTCACGATGTGGTCAATCTGCTGAGCATGTAAGTGCAGGTAGAAAGGCGTAAGTTGATGCAATGACCACGAACGAATGCAATGACGCATTGCAATGAGTGTGAGCGAAGGCAATACCGGCGGCACGCCGGGAGGATGGTTGACCCGGCAGGAGCGCCAGCGCATCGCGGCCGGACTCGGCGAGGGCCTTTCCTGCGCCGGGACCGCGACGCCCCTCGGACAGCCGACACCCGGTGCCGTGAAAGGGGGTCCGCAGGGGCGGCGCGAGGTCTTCGGCGAGGGCGGGGCCTGGTACCGCTCGATCGTGGTCAGCGCTCAGCGCAGGGGAATGCGGCCGCTGGGGTCGACATCACGAAGACCCCGGCCGCGCACACGCCGGGAGAGGTGTCCCGGGCGACGGCGATGCCGTGGAAGTCACGCTGTTCGGCGCTGGTCCGGCAGGGCCTGAGCTCTGACCGCACGGTCGGTGAGGGGCCGGTGCCGGACCCCGTGTCCGGTCCTTCGCCGCGGGCCGAGAACGGGTCGCGTCCCGACCGGGCGGAGATTCGCCCTTCGGCTCAGGCCGCGGCCGTGGCATGGCCGACTCCGGCGACGGGTTGCCCCGCGTCGGCAAGCGGATCGGCGGCGCCCGCGCGGCGAGCCGGCACGACACGGCTCGACGGGCGGCCGTCGACCGGGAGGAAGGCGATACCCAGTACGCTCCTGGCTTCCTCAATCCCGCGCCGGCCGGTCCGTCCCCGACACCGGAGGAGGAGCTCGCGGCGATCCGGGCCACATCCGCCGGCCGGGGTCCGCGGGGAGCCGGGCCGGCTGCGGGACGAGCAGGTGCGCCTCGGGCCGGGGATCGGCGGCCTGTACGGCGACGGGCCGCGCCTGCTGGAGCGGGTGGCGGAGGAGATCGACGCCCGGTGGCCGTCGCTCGCGCCTGGGTGCGCATCCGGCCGGTGCTCGACGCCGACGTGTTCCACCGGGCCCGGCAGCTCGCTGAGCACGGCGCGGGCCGCATCCTGGGACAGCTGCACTCCTCGGTGAGGAGGGACGACAGCCCGGCGCCGGCCACCGCCCGGGACGGAGAGCAGGGGTGATCAGAGCGATGTGCCCGCACCGGCGCGAAGCCGTCGACGCCGGCCTGCGCGCCCTGAGCTGCACCCGGCACTGCCACAGGGCCGGGGAGAGCGAGCCTGAGGGCTTGCAGATCATCAACGTGTCGCTTCCCGTTCTGGGGATCGTTGGTGGGGCATGCGCATCCCGGACAAGGCTCGTGCCAGGCCCACCCCACGACACGACGTCCACACACCCCGCAAGACCGGCACCACGACGGCCCGGAACAGGAAGTCGACCATCCCACGCCCCCGCCGCACAGGTGGAAGATCAAGCTAGTCGGCGGCGGGTCCGGACTCTGGCCGTGGAGTGGCGCTGACTCCGAGGACGTCGAGCATGGCGCGGGTGGCCGGGCTGGGGTTGAACCGGCTCCAGGCCAGGCTCTCGATGCGACGGGGACCGTCCACGAGCGGCACCAGGGCGATTTCGGGGTCGGCGGCGGCCAGCGGGCGGATGAAGGCGGAGGGGAGCATCGCGACGCCGAGCCCGCGCGCGACGAGGCGGGGGATCAGTTCGGCGAACCCCGCTTCGTATGCGACGTCCCGGGCCAGGCCGGCGGCGGCGAACGCCCGGTCCGACTGGGCCCGGGCGGGCGTGCCCTCGGTGAAGTCCACGAACGTCTCCGCCACGATCTCCCGCAGCGCGACCCGCGACGCACCCGCGAGCGGGTGCCCGGCGGCCACCACCAGCACGTGCGCGTCGTGGTCGAGGACGAGGCTCTCCACCCCTGGCGGTTCCTCCCCCTCGGGCAGGCCGAGGAAGGCGATGTCGAGTTCGCCCGTGCGGATCGCGGCGACCAGTTCGTCACTGCCCCCGGCGCGCAGGCGGACGTTGACGTGCGGGTGCTGGTCCCGGTAGCGCCGCAGCAGGTCGGGCACGTCGACGGCAGCGGTGGTCACGATGACGCCGACCGCGAGCCGGCCCCGTACCACGCCGGTCGCCGCGGCGGCGTCCGCGACCGCGCGGTCGGCGGCGGCCAGGCACTCGCGCGCACCGACGAGGAAGGCCACACCGGCGCTGGTGAGCTCGACGCGACGGCTGGAGCGGGCGAACAGCTGGACGCCCAACTCCCGTTCCAGGCCGGCGATCCGGTGACTGAGCGAGGACTGCACCACGTCACATCGCTCGGCGGCGCGGGTGAAGTTGAGGGTTTCGGCGACGGCCACGACGTACCGCATCTGCTGGAGGTCCACCCGGTGATCGTCCCAGTTCATGGCTGGCATCTCAACCATGCTTTGGATGCATGGCCGTGGGGGCCCGAGACTTCACCGCATGCACACCTCGACCGAGCGGTCGACGGGCTCGCCGCGGACCGCGTCCGCGCGACGCGCGACGACCGTCGCCCTGACCGCGCTCGCCCCGATGTCCTGGGGCACGACCTACGCGGTGACCACCGAACTGCTGCCGCCCGGGCATCCGTTGTTCGGCGGACTGGTGCGCGCGCTGCCCGCGGGGCTGCTCGCGCTGGCAATCACCCGGGTACTGCCCCGCGCCGACTGGTGGTGGAAGGCCGCCGTGCTCGGGGCGCTCAACATCGGCGCCCTGTTCCCTCTGTTGTTCCTGGCGGCCGAGCGGCTTCCCGGTGGCGTCGCCGCCACCCTCGGCGCCGCGCAGCCGCTCCTGGTCGCGGCCCTGGCCGTCGCGGTGCTCCACGAGCGGCCATCGGCCTGGCGGCTGGGCTGGGGCGTGATCGGGGTGGTCGGCGTCGGACTCGTCGTGCTCGGGCCGGGCGCCCGCCTCGACCTCGTCGGAATCCTCGCGGGCCTCGGCGGCACGGCCGGCATGGCCGGCGGCGTGGTTCTGGCCAAACGATGGGGACGGCCCCAGGGGGTCGGCCCGATCACCCTTGCCGGCTGGCAACTCACGTTCGGAGGACTGCTGTTGCTTCCACTGGTCCTCGCATTCGAAGGGATGCCGGAGCGGATCGACGGCGGGGCCGCCGCCGGATACCTGTGGCTCGGCAGCATGGGCGGGCTGATCTCCTTCACCCTGTGGTTCCGCGGGCTCGGAACGCTGCCGGTAGGTGCGTCCGCGCCGCTGGTGCTGCTGTCCCCGCTCGTCGCGGCCGGCGTCGGTGTCGCGCTCGGCGAGTCGCTGGGCGCCCTGCAATCCCTCGGCTTCGTCGTCGCCCTGACCGCGCTGCTCGCCGCCCAGTTCACCGCGGCGGACCTGACCGGCCGTACGGCGCGCCGCCGCCGACCCGCGGCTGCTCCCCTTTCCGTTCCCGTTCCCCCACGAGAAGAGCAGATTCGATGATGACCGATTCCACGACTGGCGCGGCGACGAGGACAGAGGCTCCGATGACGGCGGACGCGCCGAGCACACCCCGGACGATTGCCGTGCTCGGTGCGACCGGGATGGTCGGCAGCCGCGTGATCTCGGAGGCGCTCGGACGCGGGCACCGGGTCCTTGCCCTGTCCCGCAGACCCGCCGGCGATCACCCGGGCGTCACCTCCGTCCCCGTGGACGCGGCCGACGCCCGCGCCCTGCGCGAGGCTCTCGCCGGCTCGGCCGGCCGCCCCGACGCAGACGCCGTCGTCGTGGCGCTGCGGACCGAACCGGTCGACCAGGATTTCCTCGTCAGCACCACCCGCACGGTGCTCGACATCGCCGCGGAGCTCCGATTCCGCGTCCTCGTGGTCGGCGGGGCGGGCGCGTTGCGCAGCCCCGGCGACGAGGAGATCCTCGTCGCCGACGACCCCGCCTACGTGCCGGACGCGCTGAAGCCGGTCGCCGCCGCCGGAGTCTCCCAACTCCGCGCCTGCCGGAACCACGCCCACGGCGACTGGGTCTACCTCAGCCCGCCCGCCCTGCTCGAGCCCGGCGTCCGCACCGGTCGCTACCGGCGCGGCACCACCACGATGCTCACCACCGACGACGGCCGGTCGTGGATCAGCGCCGAGGACCTGGCAGTCGCGGCGGTCGACGAACTCGAGTCTCCCGGCGCCCACACCCACATCACCGTTGCGCACGCCGACGCGCGCGGGGGGCCGGGGCCGGCGAGCTAGGTTCTTCCGCGGGTGCCAGCGGTCGCTGACCTGCACCGCTTCGGGCAGGGCCCGGCGCACGGCCTCCCCGTAGGCGCCGGAGCCGACGCCGGGGTGCCCGCGCAGCCACCACTCCAAGGCGTCGGCGCCGCGGCCCGGGAGTACGTCGATGCGTTCACCGGTCTCGACATCGATCAGGACAGTCGCGTAGCGGTGGCGGCACTTGAGCGCCAAGCCACCGACACCGAGGACGCGCGGCACCCGCACCAGGGGCAGGGACAGGGGACCAGGCGCCGGACCCGTGCCGCGCCGAAACCACGGGTCCTTGCCGGAGGGTTACAGCGTGGCTGCTTGCTGTCGGGGTTTCGCCCGGGTGCTTGCGGGGGTGTGCCATCGGGGAGCGGCTCCGAGGGCGGCAGTGGCCAGGGCTTGGAGGGTGACCAGGCACAGGCCCGTCCGGTAGAAGATCTGCTGGTGCGGGACGAGCCATAGGTCGCACCGCTCCGTCGTCCTTGCGCAGGGCGTAGGCGGCGAGGGCGAGTTGGGCGAGGCAGAACGCGGCCCAGGCGATGGTGGGAACCGAGGATGTTGCGGTGGTGGGCCCGTAGGGGTCCACGGCGTCTATGAGGGGGCGGCGAGCGGGAGGGCGAGCTGGAACAGCACCAGATAGGGCAGGATGCGGGCGCCGCGGTCAGCCGCCGACCCTTCCGGCGTCGATGCGCCGACCGCGTGAGGTGTCCACCACAACGGGGATGCCGTCCGGGATCCGTCCGTCGAGCCGGTCGAGCAGGGACTTCACCGGCGGGAGTTCTCCAGGGGTGCGAACGTGGATGTACATCGTCCGGGAGGCCGCCTCGACGCTCGTGACGGTCGCGTCCGGCTCCTCCCCGAGCCACTGTTCCGCAGCCTCCTTGGTGCGGCCGGTCCAGGCGTTGAGCAGCAGCGTGGCCGTGGTGTTGGCAGCCAGCGGAACGAGTACGACAACGAACAGCAGGGCCATGGCGACAGATGCCCCCCTGGCGGGGCGCCCGGCTGCCCTGTCCGCCTCCGCGGCGTAACCGAGCGATGCGAACACCACCATGCCGGCGAAGACAAGGGCGAAGAGGTTCGACACGAACAGGGCAAGCGCGCCCAGTGCCAGCCACCCCGACAACTGCCCCAGGCACACTCCGGCCACCACCAGAGGCGGGACGAGGGAGATGGCGATCGCGACGCCGGGCAACACGGCGGCGACGTCGCGGCGGGCCAGCGCCACCGCTCCGGCGAAGCCGGTCGCCAGGGCGGCGATCAGGTCCATCAGGCCCGGCGACGTCCGTGAGGAGATCTGACTGTTCGACAGCAGGTCGTAGTTGCTCGGCAAGGCCACCGACATGACCACTCCCGTCGCGATCACCAGCAGGCACGCGAGAAGGACGATCGCGGCCGACCCGGTGCGGCGGCGCTGCACCGAGCCCAGAGCGATCCCCATGATCGGTGTGGACAGCGGCGCGATGATCATGGCGCCGATCACCGTCGCCGTCGAGTCGGTGAGTACCCCGCCTGCCGCGATGACCGACGACAGCGTCAGCATCGTCCAGAAGGCCGAGCGCTTGGATGCGGTATCCCCGGTCGACAGGATGAGATCCTGTGTCAGTTCGTCCAGGGAACGGCGCTGCGAGGCCGGCAGTACACGGGCACGAACCTTGCCTGTCATGCCTCCAAAACAATCACGGGCCGGACGGTTCCGGCGGTCAGGACACGGGAGCAGTCGGCTCCGGCTTGGGCGTGCGGCTCAGTGGAGATCCTCTCCTTGGTCCGCCGGCGTCCGTGATGCCACCTGCCACATCGCCGTCCGCACACATCGCACTCCACGGGCGGACCCTCACACGCCTCCGGATGTGCCCCCCTCCGCTCACACTTCGCGACTTCTCCCGACTGGGGCAAACCGTGCGGTGCACGCAGCGGTTCACCCGGTTGCTCGTTGCGCCGGCTTGCGGCGGCCGGCGCCCGCGCATGCAGGCGCCGGGCGGTTTCCGGGGAGTCAGGAGCGGATGATGTTCTCCGCCTGGGGGCCCTTCTGCCCCTGGGTCACGTCGAAGGTGACCGCCTCACCCTCGCGCAGCTCCCGGTAGCCGCCCCCGGCGATGTTCGAATAGTGCGCGAAGACGTCCGGCCCTCCCCCGTCCTGGGCGATGAAACCGAAGCCCTTCTCGGCGTTGAACCACTTCACTGTGCCACGAGCCATGATCATCCTCTAGTCCAGCCTGTCGGCGGTCCGTACACAGACCGCCACCGGCTCCGTTCGGAAGCCCGACCGCTTCCTCCCCCCGACGCCCGGCGCCTACACCCCCCGCTCGGTTGATCTGCCTGCGCGGAACAGCCGGCGAGGACTTGTGCCGGTACCGCGGCCGCCAAGCGGCCCCAGCCTGCGCACCGCAGCGGGCCGGTCCTGCCCCGCCGGGTGCACCGAATGCCGCAACGCTGTTCGGCCGTTGGTTGGACGGGCATCGGGCCGGGGGAGGGGTGCGGTGCCCGGTCTCGTAGGGGGTGCGGCTTCTTGGGAAAATCATGGGATGCTACTTTCCGCCCCTATAGCGTCACCTGTTGTAGCCGGAACGGACGTTCACCTGCGGGGGTTGTTTCCCATGGCACTGACGGTCGAGGCGCTGCGCGCTCTTTCCCACCGAGGCGTCAGGCCTCTTCGAGCTCGACACCAGCAGACTGGCCTGGCACGAGGAATCGACCACCTTCGAGCACCTGCCCGAACGCCAGTTGGTCCTGACCGGGGCCACCGCCGACCCGTCCGCGCTGACCGTCACCGGCACCGTCATCCTGGCCGGCGAGGAGATGTCGGCCACCGCCCGGTTCATCGCCTCCGCCGGTACGGTCAGCGGTCTGGTCTTCGAGGCCACCCCCGTCACGTGGCTGCTCCAGACGTCAGTGGCGCGCGTGGACCTCACCGAACTCGCCCCGCGCGGACGCGGCCTGCGCATCGTCCTCGCCGCCGGCCCGGACGGTGCGCAGGCCGGGCGGTGTCCTTCGCCGGGCCCCTGGGCGGCCTTCCACCTCGGCAGCGCCGTCGACACGTCCGTCCCGCGCGTGGACTGGCTGGAGGCTTCAGGGCCATGGGGTGGGCTGGACGGCGGTGTGCTTGAGAACTTTCACGAAGGCTTCGACCGGAGCCGGAGCCGGTGGTGCGCCGTAGACGACGGCGTCGACGAAGCGGTGGTCGTCCGTCAGGCGGTCGATCCTCACGCCGGGGTGGAGATGAGCGCGCAGGGCGAGGCCGGGCAGCGTACTGACGCCGAGGCCGGCGGCGACGAGTGCCTGGACTGCGACGTAGTCGTCGGTCTCGAAGGCGATCGCAGGAGTGAAGCCGCGCTGTGCGCACGCTGACAGGAGGTGCGTGCGGCACCGCTCGCAGCCGGCGATCCACCGCTGCCCCCGGTAGGTGTCAAGGTCGGTGCGCGGACCAGGCCAGGATCCGCCGGCCCGGCTGACGATGTAGATCGGTTCGTGGAGGATCGGCGTCACGGTGTGGCCCTCGCGGTCACTGAGTGGACCGTCACCATGGTGGAAGGTGAAGGCGACATCGACCTCGCCGCGCCGCAGGGCCGCCAGCGCTTCCGAAGGCTCTGCTTCGATGAGTGCCAGTTCGATGTCCGGGTACGCGGTGCCGAAGGCGGCGGCCACCGTCGGTACGACGGTGGCGAGCGCGGAAGGGAACGCCGCGAGGCGCACGCGTCCGGTGCTGAGCCCGGCGTGGGCGGCCAGTTCGGTCCGGGCCGAATCGATACGGCCGAGGATCTCCTCCGCGCGATCGGCCAGCAGCCGGCCGGCCTCGGTCAGCCGGATGCCACGGCCTGCCCGCTGGACGAGCGGTACACCGGCTTCGGCTTCGAGCCTGGCGAGGTGGTGGCTGACCGACGGCTGCGCATAGTGCAGTGCGGTGGCGGCAGCCGTCACCGAGCCTTCGCGAGCGATGGCGGCGAACACCCGGAGCCGGTTCTCGTCGAACATTCATCGACGATATCAATGGACTCATCGAAAGCTGGCATTTGTGCTATGGGTCGTCCGGTACACAGCATGACGTCATGCACAGTCCGACGATCTCCGATGTCCTTCGCGCGCGTCGTCTGCAGCGCGCACACCTGTCACCGACCCCGCTGCTCTCCTATCCGGCGCTCGACGCCGCCGTCGGCGCCGGCGTCCGTGTGCTCGTCAAACACGAGAATCTGCAGCCGACCGGCGCCTTCAAGGTCCGGGGAGGCGTCACCCTGCTGGCCGCGATGGACCCGGACGAGCGTGCGCGGGGTGTTCTCGGGTACTCGACCGGCAACCACGCGCAGTCCCTCGCCTATGCCGCGGCGCTCTTTGACGTCCCGTGCACCATCGTCATGCCGGAGAACCCGAATCCTGTGAAGGCCCAGGCCGTGCGGCGTCTGGGTGCCGAGTTGGTCGAAGCCGGCGCCGACTTCGACGCGGCCCGCCGCCACGCCGAACAGCTCGCCCCTCGGCGTGGGATGCGATTGGTCAGCGCGGCGAACGAACCGGACCTGATAGCGGGTGTGGCCACGGCGTATCTGGAGATCTTCGAGCAGGAACCAGACCTCGACACGATCATCGTGCCGGTCGGAGGCGGCAGCGGCGCCGCCGCCGCGTGCCTGGTGGCGTCAGCGATCAGCCCGCGCTGCCGCGTCATCGCGGTGCAGTCCCGCAACTCACCGGCTGCGCACGACTCCTGGCGCTCAGGCCGCTGTGTCGAGCGTCCGAACAACACGTCGGCGGAGGGTCTGGCCACCGGGTCGGGCTTCGAGCTGACGCAGCGCCTGCTGCGCGACCACCTCGCAGACTTCGTACTGGTCGACGATGACGACCTCCGGTGGGCTCAGTGGTTGCTCATGCGCGATGCCCGTACGGTGGCCGAGTCGGCCGCCGCCGCACCGCTGGCGGCGCTCCTCGCGGCGCGCGACGGCCTCGCAGGCCGGCGCGTGGCGATCATGTGCACCGGCGGCAACGCCGACGAAACCGAACTGCGGGCCTGCCTCTCCGCCACAACCCCAGGCTGATGAACGAGTTCGCACCGCGGCCGAGCGCCGTGACTGCCGGCGTGCCGACCGTGCACACCGTCGCGCAGATCACGGCCGAGCTCGGCCTGCAAGACCGCAAGCCCCCGCGCCGGCAGAAGAACCTGACCCGGCAGGGCAAGCGGAAAGCCGCCCGTGACGTAGATCGCCCGACCGGCCTCCTCGCAGCGCAGTACCGGGCCGGGTACGACAGGCCACCGCTTTCATGAGGGCCGGGATGGCGGCCAGCGGGGCAGGGGCGACGCGAATGCAAGCCCGGTTCAGGAATGCGTCAGGTAGAGGAAGCAGGCCCAGGAAGACCTGACGGATTCGCGGAAGCGTCTTGGGAAAGGCCTGAACGGGGCTTGCAGCATGAAGGGGCGCCAGGCGATTTCACTCCTTGCAACGGTGTTCCGCCTCCGCCCGCGCCGCGGCGGTCATTCCCACCCTGCACGACACACGAGGATCGCTCTTTCATGCCTACCGCCAAGACCACTTCCCGCTTCGACGGCAAGGTCGTCCTCGTCACCGGTGCCGGTTCCGGTATCGGCCGGGCCAGCGCGCTGGCCTTCGCGGCCCGCGGCGCCACCGTCGTCGCCGCCTCCCTCAACCCCGACAACGCCGTGGAGACGGTCAAGCTGATCGAGGCCGCGGGCGGCACGGCAAGTGCCGTCGGCGTGGATGTCACCGACTCCGCCTCCGTCAGGGCGATGGTCGAGACGGCCGTCGCCCGCCACGGCGGCCTGCACATCGCCCACAACAACGCGGGCATCTTCCCGGCGCCCGCCCCGTTCGGCGACACCGACGACGCCACCTGGCACTCGGTGATCGCGGTCAACCTGACGGGCGTCGCGCTCTCGATGAAGTACGAGATCAACCACATGCGCGGGAACGGCGGCGGCGTCATCATCAACGCCAGCTCCAACATCGGCGACCACGTCCGCTACCCGGGCGTCGCCCCGTACGTCGCCTCCAAGGCCGCGGTCAGCAACCTGACCCGCGCCGCCGCCCTCGACCACATCAAGGACGGCATCCGCATCAACGCGGTCAGCCCCGGCGCGTCCGACACCCGGATGACCTTCCTCCCCGGCGAGACCGCGGAGGAGCGGGACGCCCGCCTCTCCGGCGGCATCCCGCTCGGCCGCCTGGCCCGCCCCGAGGAGATCGTCGCGGCGGTGCTGTGGCTGGCCTCCGAGGAGTCGAGCTTCGTGGTCGGCCACGACCTCGTCGCGGACGGAGGTGCGAGCGCCTGATGACCGTACTGAGCTGGACGGTTCCGCTGCGCAGGCCCGAGCACGAGGCCACGCCCGCCGGGCTGACCCGGGAGGGGGTCTGGCGGAGCATGCGGCACAAGGCCGAAGCCCCGGCCGCGTTCGTCCCCTACATCGCCGAGTGCACCGTCCTGGAGAGCACCGACGAGGGCATGGTCCGCGAGATCAGGTACAGCGCGGAGACCCGCGGCGGCGGCAGCATCCGCGAGCGCGTCGTCCACGAGCCCGAACACGGCCGGATGACCTTCCTGCCCGACGGCGATCCCGATGTCACGGAGATCGTCAACGAGGTCGGTGAGGACGGCGAGGGCGGGTTCGCCTTCACCCTGCGGGTGACGCTCAGCCGGGCGGCGGACCGCAAGGCGCTGTCGGAGCCGGAGTTCCTGCCCGGCATCTCGCGGCTGTTCGCCGAGTCCCTGCGGACGATCGTCGCGGCGACCGTCGAGGAGCATGCGGACGCGGCCTGACCACCTCTCGCCGGCCCTGCCGGGACGCCCCGGCCGGGCCGGCGGCCTCCGCCTCCTGCTGAATCGCCAGTGCCGCATGTGACGGCGGCTTCCGGCCGCGACGACGACGTGCATCTCGCGGGGCGCGGGCTGCTGCTCACCCCGTCCGTTCTCGGCGCCCACCACCCCGCCTGCGATCACCCAGACGACGGGCAGCCCTGGATCACCTTCCCCGTCCAGGACAGCGCCCACGCCGCCGCGGCAGCCGCCGGATCCACCACACGCACCCTGACCGACGCCCCCGCGTCCCTGCGCGCACTGCCGGGCGGGACACGGGCCATGGTCCTGCTGGTGATCGCCGAGTACCCGGCATGCACCACCAGCCAACTGGCCACCCACGCTCGCACCTCCCCCGCCGGCGCCGGCGAACACGCCACCGTCCCGCGCAACGCCGGACTCACCACCCTCACCCGGCAAGGGAAGCGAGTGCTGCACGCCCTCAGCCCACGGATCCCGACGCCGGAGAACTCGCACAAACGTCGGATCTCGTGCCGTACACACTCCTCAGCGCGGCTTGCCCGCAAGCTTGCCCGACGTCGCCGCCGTTACGGCCGCGCTCGCCGCCGGACGCGGTGGCTCGGCCGGCGCCGCCGCCCCTGCGCCGTCAGCGGGTGCAGGAAGCGCGCTCCTGGTCGGTCATGGGACGCGAGCGGGCGATGAGGGCGCCGTTCCCGGTGGGCGCGGTGAAGTCGGCGTCGGTGACGACGAACGCCCGGTACTTCTTGCCGTGGATCTTGAACGTGTGGCTCTTGCTGAACTGGAGCCGGAACTGCCCCGTCGCGTGCCCCATCTCGGCGGCGCGGCTGAGCCAGCCCACACTGCAGGCGGGCACCGGGAGGCTGTTGGTCTGCGTGACCGTGCTGGAGCGCGACCAGGTCTTGGTGTAGGTGGTGGTCACCGCGAACTCGACGGTCTTCCACAGCTGGGTCTTGGCACTGGCGCTCACCGCCAGGCTGTCCGTGCTGCCCACGGTGTCGGACCAGCTCATGGAGTGGGTGAGTACCTGCGTGCTGTAGTTGAAGGCGGTGTCTCCGACCGGCCGCTCGGCCGCGTGCGAGGTCTGGTAGGTGGAGGTGTCCCACGTGACCGTGCAACCGGTCCCCTGCTGTTCGAACTCCGCGCACATCTGCAGGATGAAGGCCCCCTGCTCGGTGTTGGCGCTGACTGTGTAGACGCCGGCCGCGGAGGCCGGCGAGGCAACGGACGCGAACAGGCCGGTGACGAGCCCTGTCACCACGACGGCACGCTGGATTTTACGCACGGATGGTCCCTTCGGAGGAAAGCAGAATGGCAGGAGAGGGCGGCGGGACCCTCGGGCCGGGAGCCGGGCCAAAGGCCGCTTCCCGCACGTCCCGCCCGCCGGCGCGGGCCCGGTTCGCCCCGCGGCAGGAACCCATCCTCCGATGCTGTCGGCGGCCGGCGTGAGTGCTAGAACAGGCACATGCCGAAAGGATTCTTGCAGGCCGCAACGACGGCAGCCCCACACCGGGTCGCGGCGCTCGTCGACGAGAACACCAATCCGTTCGAACTCGGCTGCGCCATCGAGCTCTTCGGCCTGCCCCGGCCCGAACTCGGCAGGGACCTGTACGAGTTCACCCTCTGCGCCCCTGACACCCACACCTCCATGCGCAACCGTTTCTTCGCGCTGTCGGAGGTCGCCGCCCTGGAGGCGGCCGACGCGGCCGACACCCTGATCATCCTCAGCAGGCCCGACGTGCACGCGCCGCGCCGGCCCGCGGTGCTCGACGCCATCAGCCGGGCCCACGCGCGCGGCGCACGGCTGGTCTCCTTCTGCAGCGGTGCGTTCGCCCTCGCCGAGGCCGGCGTCCTCGAAGGGCGCCGTGTCGCCACGCACTGGCAGTGCGTGGACGCGCTCCGGTCCCGCTTCCCCGGCGTCCTCGTCGAGCCCGACGTGCTGTTCGTGGACGACGGGGACATCCTCACCTCGGCAGGAAGCGCCGCTGCCCTCGATCTCGGGCTGCACATCATCCGCCGAGACCACGGCGCGGAGACGGCCAACGACGTCAGCCGGCGCCTGGTCTTCGCCGCCCACCGCGACGGCGGACAGCGACAGTTCGTGGAACGCCCCGTGCCCGAAGTACCCGACGCGTCCCTGGCACCCGTCCTGGCCTGGGCCCAGGAACGGCTCGACACCCCGCTGACGGTGTCCGACCTCGCAGCGCGGGCTGCCGTCAGCACCACGACGCTCCACCGCCGCTTCCGCGCCCAACTGGGCACCACTCCCCTCGCATGGCTCACCGGGGAACGCGTCACCCTGGCACGCCGGCTGCTGGAGCGCGGCGAGTCCCGCATCGAGCTGATCGCGCGCCACAGCGGCCTCGGCACCCCGGCCAACCTCCGCGTCCTGTTACGCCGCGAGACCGGGCTCTCGCCGTCCGCCTACCGGAACCGCTTCGGCCCGGGAGCCGTGTGACGGCTCCGACGCCCCGCGGCGGCAGTTCACGTCCCGCCCACGCCACCTGCCCCGGGACCGCACGCCGGCGCCGCGCCGAGGGACGCACGCGGTGACGATTCGGCATCGACGGTCCACCACCGCTTCCGGCAGTGGAGGGATGCCGGGGCGGGCCGCCGAGGGGCCTTGGCCCCGGATCCCGGACACGGGCCGTGCGGCTGAGGAGGGCCCCGCACGGCCGCCCCCGGTCAGGAGGCGCGACCGTCCACGGCTCGCGGGTGGGGCTCGCCCCGGTCGGTCTGGACGGCGGACGCGACGTGCTCGCGGAACCAGCGGTGTCCGGGGTCGGCCGAGTTGCGGGGATGCCAGGCCATTCCGAGGTGCAGGGGTTCCAGGTCGAGGGGGACGGGAAACGTCCGCAGGCCCAGGGCCGAGACGGTGTCGGGGAGCCAGCCGGCCAGGCTGAGCGCGACGAGGTCGGTGTCCCGGGCGAGCATCATCGCACTGGTGTGGCTGGGTACGACGACTGCGGTCCGGCGGCGCAGTCCGAGTTCCGCGAGGGCGCTGTCGATGGGACCGAGGCGTTTGCCGAGTCGGGAGATGCCGATGTGGTCGGCTGCGGCAAAGCGGTGGGCGTCGATCGGCCCGTCGAAGAGGGGGTGCCCGCTGCGGGCGATGCCGACCAGCGGCATCCGGGTGAGGGGCCGGGTCTGGATCTCCGGGTCCAGGTGTCCGAGGACGCCCAGTTCGACGTCCACCCAGCCCTGCCGCAGCCCCGGGCCGCCCTCCACCGCCTCCGGCAGGAAGACGACGTCCACCTGCGGGGCCTCCGCGTGGATCCGCTCGGTCAGACCGCCGGCCACGCCCACCAGGAGCAGGTCGGCGGCCTGCACCGTGAACGTGCGCTGGAGGTGCGCGGCGTCGAACCCGGCACCGGGCCGCAGCACGCTGTCACAGCTGCGCAGCAGCGCGTCTACCTCAGCCCGCAGTTCCACGGCGCGCGGGGTGGGGACCAGCCCCTGGCCGGCGCGGACGAGCAGCGGGTCGCCGACGGTGCGGCGCAGGCGCGCCAGTGCCCGGCTGGCCGCCGCGGGCGAGGTGCCCAGCCGCTCGGCGGCTCGGGTCACGCTGTTCTCCTGGAGCAGGGCGTCCAGCACGCGCAGCAGGTTGAGATCCATGGCTTGATTCCCTGAACTGCATTGTTCCACTTGGGGCAATGATCGAGTATCAATCTTTGCATTGCTGCGGTCCCCACCGGAACCGGAGAGTGGACATGCCCGCGAAGAGACGCGCGGCATTCGCGCTTCGCCCCGCTGAAGGAGTCGCTGTGCAGCAATCCCCCCGTACCGGTCGAGAGGGCGACGTACTCGCTGTCGTCAGCCAGAGCGGACCGACGGTCTCGTTCTTCGACGCCGCCTCCGACCGCCGCCTCGGTGGCGTACAGGTCCCCGCCGAGCCGCACGAGCTGTGCTACGACCCGACGCAGCGGGTGCTGTGGTGCTCGCTGACCTACCACTCGGGCTACTACCACGCGAACGGCGGCCGGCGCACCGAGCTGGCTGTCATCGACCCCGACAGCCGCCGCATCGTCGAGGTCGTCGACCTCGCCCCGGAACACGGGCCGCACGGGCTGGCGCTGGACACGGCACGCGGGCGGCTCTACGTCAGCGTGGAAGGCGCCCGGGACCGGCCCGGAGGCGTCGTGGTGATCGACACGGGGACGCGCAGGCCCCTGGGCAGGATCGACACGGACGCTCCCGGCCCGCACTGGTTCGCGATCGACCCGGCGGGCCGGACGGGCTACGCCACCAACAAGGAAGCGCCGTTCGTGTCCGTCGTCGACCTCGAACGGGGCACCCTCACCGCGAAGGTCGAGGTCCCGGGCAGCGAGGGGCTCGCCGTGTCCGCCGACGGCACGCACGCCTTCGTCGCAGCGCCGTACGGCAACTTCTCCGGCAGCGCCGAGAAGCGGCCGGCCACCGGCATCCGCGTCTTCGACACCCGGACGGCGTCCCTCGTCGACACCCTGCCGACGCAGGACGTCATCCTGCCGGTGCACCTGACGTCGACGGGCAGACTGCTGGCGGGCGAGTTGCGCATGACGGCCGCCGAGGAGGCGCAACTCGGGCGCCACGAACCGGGCTGCCTCACCGTGTTCTGCGCCGACACCCGCAAGCAGCTGGGCCAGGTCGAGGTCGGCCTCTTCCCGCTGACCATCACCTCCTCCCCCGACGGCCGACTCGGCTACGTGGCCTGCGTCGTCTCCTCCACCGTCGACATCGTCGACCTGGAGACGCTGGAGCGCCTGGCCCGGTTGGACATCGCCAAGCTCGGTGAACCCGGCGCCCACGGCCTGGCGTACGTCCCGCGCCCCGACGGACAGCGTCCGGCGCACGGGCTGAGCGGGTGACGGCCATCCGGCGGGTGCAGGAGCAGGCGGACCTGATGTGCGCGCGCAGCCGGGCACCCGGACGGTGTCGAAGCCGTTCTCGCGCCGGGATCTCGACGGGTAACCGCGCCCGGCGAGGCGGTCGGCTCGGCGAGCACCGCATGATCAGGGGGTGACCTCGCAGCCCGCGACGGCGGGGGTGCCGATTTCGGGGTAACGGAGACGGCAGGTGTCGGTGCCGTCCCCGGCGTCGGTGAAGGAGCCGCGGGTGAGGTGCATGCGGTCTGTCCGGAGCCCCCGGATGGTGTCGTTGCCGCCGCCCGCCATCACCGTGCTCGCGTTGGAGTCGATCTGCAGGAGGTCGTCGCCCTCGTTGCCTTCGGCACGCCCTCCGGGGTCGATGACCGCGATGTTCAGCGTGTCGTTCCCGGCGTCACCACGGGCTTCGGCCCCGTTGAGCTCCAGCCCGCCCAGGGTGAGGACGTCGTCGCCGTCGCCTCCGGAGACGAGCGCGGTGTTGCCGAACCCGCCGGTGAGGGTCGCGCGGACGGTGATGGTGTCGTTGCCGCCGCCGCCGTACACGCGGAGGTTGCCGACGAGGCCGAGGATGCGGATGGTGTCGTCGCCGCCGAGGCCGTTGAGGGTGTTGCCGTTGGTCAGCGAGAGGCAGCGGATGTCGTCCGCGCCCTCGGTGCCGTTGATCTCGCCGTCGACGACGGGAAGCGGAGTCACGCCGTTGAAGCACAGCGAAGCGGCGTGGGCAGGGCCGGCCGAGCCGAACGTGGTGGCGGCAGCGATGACGGTGGCGGCGACCAGGGCGGCGCGCACACGTCGGGGACGAGGACCTGACTGGCTGGTGACGGTCACGGGGCATCCCTTCTCGGTGGAGCGGACGGAATGTCCGGGCAGAGCCGCGGACACCCTGCCGCACGCACGCCCGCACTGGGGGAACGATGCACACCCGCATGCCCGGTCACGCACGACCGGCGCGCCATTCCCCCGGATGGGGCACAGCAGCCCCGCCCGGCAGACGGTCTCGTGCTCTACACGGTGCTCGGCCCGGGCTTTCGTGCCGCAGGGGAGGCGAGCGGGTCCAGTCGGCGGAGTGGGGGAAGGCGACAGGGTGCATCTCCGTCCACTCGCGCCGCCTGACAGGATGCGGCCCGTGGACATGGCCTACTGGGACCCGCTGCCGTCCGTCCGCGCCGCGGAGAGCGGGCCGCTGCCCGCGCCGGACGGCGGCACGTGGCTGCCTGCCCCGGAACACCGGGGTACCTGGTGGAACGCCCGCCCCGGCCGCTGGGCGGAACGCGACTGGCGCAACGTGCCGGGGCCGTTCTACGGGGCCGGGACCGACACCTGCTGGACGGGCCGGCTGATCGCTCCGATGCACGTGCTGTACGACGACGAGTGGGGCGCCGAGTTCGTCTACCGGCAGCCCCGTGACTCGGCGCAGGCGTTGCGGCTGCTGGGCGCGGTCGCGCAGGACCCGATGGCCGGGTACGCCTGCGACGGTGACGGCCACTGGACTCCGGATCTTGTCCGCGACTGGTGGAGGGAGCGGGGCCGGGTACGGGAGTGGGCGGCGGCGCTGGACGGCAAGTGGTCGGTCTCGGACCGGGAGGAAGAGCGCGAGGCGGCCGGCGGGGCCCGGGAGTACGTCGCGTACATCGAGGGGGGCCTCGCGGAGCACCTCCGCCACTATCTCTTCTGGCTGTCCGAAGGGCGTCCGGCGAACCCCGGCGAACTCCTGCCGCCTCTCCGACGGGGCCCCGATCCGGCGAGCCGGCAGCTGGTCGGCGCCGAGTGGCCCGGTCGGGCCGGCCGCGCCACGCCGCCGGGTTCATGAGGAATGATCTCCCCATGAACCCCCCGCACCTTCCGACGACCGAGTCGGCCGTCCGCGCGATACGCGAGATCGCGCAGGACTACCGCCTGAAGATGACCGTCACCGACGACATCGGCGCGGACCGGACCTCGCGCCGCACGGCCGCCTGCATCGGCACCGCCCTCGACCCCGACGGCTCGCTGCCGCACGAGGCGTTCGTCGACCTCGAAGGCACGCCGACGGTCAGCGTCCGCCTCTTCCCCGAGGACGACGCGAACATCACGGTGGACCACGTCGAGTTCCCGGACGTCCCGCGCGACTCGGTCCCCGCATTCCTCCGCTCCGTCTACGGCGGCCTCGCCTATACCAAGAGCCGGTTCTTCCCGCCCGGCCTGTGGCTGGTCGTCCCCCTGCCCGGCGACACGGCGCACAAGGAACTCGTCACCCTCACCCACCCCAGCCCCTGGCTCCTGCAGATCTCCCGCGGACGCTGACACCGGCCGCCGCCGAACCGCAGGCCGGGTGATCCGCCGTGCTCGGCACCGCACCCGCGGAGGCAGCCCGGGCGATCGGTCAGCCGTCAGGTCAGGTACGCCGTGACCAGCTCGGCGAAGGTCTCCGGGGTGAGGACCTCCACGCCGAGCCCGGCGGCCTTGACCGCCTTGGAGCTCGGCTTGCCGTTCGCGGACGGGGCGGCGACCAGGATGGACGTCCTGGAGCTCACACTGCTGCCCGCGCGCCCGCCGGCCCGCTCGATCAGGGTGTTCATGTCCGACCGGCCGTACGCCTCCAGCGGTCCGGTCATCTTCCCGGTGACCACGACGACCTTGCCGGTCAGCGGGCCCTCGGCGGGAGCCGGCCCGGCCGTCGAACCGGTCGGTCCGGTGGGTGCGGTCGGCGCCGTCGGCGCGGTCGGCTCGGTCATGTTGACCCCGGCCGCGACCAGCTTGTCGATGACCGGAGCCAGCGCGGCGACCTGCTCGACGATCACCGGCGCCTTCTCCGGGCCGATCCCCTCGACCTCCTGCAGCGCGGCCGCGTCCGCACCCCGGATCGCGTCCATCGTGCCGAAGTGCCGGGCGATCCGCCGGGACATGCTGCGCCCGGTGCCGAGTACGCCCAGCGCGCAGAACACCCGGCTGAGGGGAAGGGATCTGGCGGCCGCGATCTGCTCGGCGAGCCTGGCGCCCCGCTTGGCACTGCCGGACGCCGCGGTCAGCTGCCCGACGGTGAGCGTGAACAGGTCCGCGACGTCGGTGACGTCGCCGGACTCGACCAGCGCCGCCACGTACGTCCTGCCGAGCCCGTCGATGTCGAGCATGTCGCGCCCGGCGGCGTACCCGATCAGCGCCGGCAATGCGCACGCGGTGCCCCTGGCGCACCGCCACCGCTCCTGCGCCTTGTCGACCGCGCCGCCGCAGTTGGGGCACGCCTGCGGCAGCGGCACGGGCTGGGCCCCGGCCGGACGCAGCCCCGGCACGGCCGCCTGGACGCGCGGGATGATGTCGCCGGCCTTGTACACCGTGACGGTGTCGCCGAGGTGGAGGTCGCGGCGGCGGATGTCCGCGGGGTTGTGCAGGGTGGCCCGGGTGACGGTGGAGCCGTCGAGCTGCACGGGCCGCAGGATCGCGGTCGGCGCGAGCACCCCCGTCCGGCCGACCTCCCACTCCACCGCCTCCAGCACCGTCTGCCGCTCCACCGCGGGCAGCTTGACGGCGATCGCCCAGTACGGGAACCGCGTCCCCACGCCCGCCGACCGCTGCTCGGCGGTGTCGTTGAGCTTGACCACCACACCGTCGATGCCGACGGGCAGCTCCGCCCGCATCGCCGCGACGGCGTCGATGCGCTGCTGCGCCTCGGCGAGATCCGCCACGACGTGCAGCCCGGCCGGGGAGTCCGCGGTTGTCCGCACGCCCGCGGCGGCCACGGCGGCCAGCACCTCCGCATGCGTGCCGCCGAGGGGCAGGAACGTTTGCCCGTCCAGTTCCACCGCCCCGTAGGCCCAGAACGTCATACGGAGCCGGTACGGGCGGTCCTTCGCCCGCAGCGTGCCCGCGGTGCCGTTGCGGGGGTTGGCGAAGACCGGTGCGCCGTGGGCGGCGCGAACCGCGTTCGCCGTCTCGAACTGTTCCTGGGTGAAGGCCACCTCGCCCCGGACCTCGACGGTGACGGGCGCCGCGAGCTGCTCGGGCAGGCCGTCGACCTGGCCGATGACATGGCTGACGTCCTCGCCGTGGGAACCGTCGCCCCGGGTGATGACCTGGACCAGCCGGCCCCCGCGGTAGCGGGCGGCCACGGCCGCGCCGTCTATCTTCGGCTCGACGGTGAACCCGCCCGCCGGCGCACGGCCCAGCCGCCGCTCGACGGAGGCCCCCCACCCGGCGAGACCGTCGGCGTCGAAGACGTTGTCCAGGCTCAGCAGGCGCGTGGTGTGCGCGACGTCGCCGGCCGGAGCCGCACCGTCCGCGACCAGCCCGGTGGGGGAATCCGCGGCAGCCTCCGCCGGGTGCTCCTGCTCCCAGGCCAGCACCGCCAGCCGCAGCCGGTCGTAGGCGGCGTCGTCCAGCGGGCTGTCGCCGTCGCCGTAGTACGCCTGCGAGGCCGCGCGCAGCCGCTCGAGCGCAGCCTCGTACGCGGGGCGGCCGGACATGCTGGAAAGCGCCTCATCGGCGTGGAGAGTCGTCATGCCGAGGATCATGCCGCAGGGCACTGACAACGCCGTCGGCCTCTCCCACTCCCGCCGCCTCCTCGCAGTCGACGGCTCTCCCGGCCCGGAAGGGCACCCCGGTGCGGGCGTCCTGACGAGTGAATGCGTGCGTGTCCTGACGGGCTCGGGGCGGTGCGTGGCGCAGATAGACAGAGTGGGTGGACGGCTGTGGAACCGGCGTGAGGAAGCGACGCGATGACGACCGTGGTGGTGACCGGTGCGACCGGGAACGTCGGGCGGCACGTGGTGAGGGGGCTGGGTAGTCGCGGCATCCCCCTGCGCGCGCTCACCCGCGACCCGGGACGGGCCGCTGCCGTGCTCGGCCCCGGCGTCGACCTCGTCCGGGGCGACTTCGCCGAGCCCGAATCGCTGCACGCCGTCTTCGCGGGTGCCGATCAGGCCTTCCTGAGTTTCGCCAACGACCCGCGGCAGGTCGAGAACGCGGCGCACGCGATCGACGCCGCAGTCGCGGCCGGGGTCCGGCAGGTCGTCCTGCTGTCCACGGTCGGCGCCGAGGCCGGCGCAGCCAGGACGTTCTCCGATCAGCACGGCTGCATCGAGCAGCGGCTGCGCTCGGCGGGGGTCCCGTCCGTGATTCTCCGCTCCGGCTTCCTGATGTCGAACCTCCTGGGTTCGCTGCCGACGATCGGGCAGGCCGGGCGGATCTTCCTGCCCGCCGCCGACGCCCGCATCGCCATGATCGACCCGCGGGACGTGGCAGCCTGCGCCGTCGCGGTGCTCGCCGGGCAGCACGGGGGCGGAGAGACGCATCTGGTCACCGGCCCCGAGGCCCTCACCTTCACCGATGTCGCCCGCCGGCTGTCCGCCGCCCTCGGACGGGCGGTGGAGTATGTCGCCGTACCCGACGAGGCCGCCCTGGCCGGCATGGTCCAGGCGGGTCTGCCGCCCTGGCTCGCCGAGGGAGTGGTGGGCACCTTCCAACTGCTCCGGGAGGGTGTCAACGCCGACACGACCGATGCGGTGCGCCGGTTGACCGGCCGCGAGCCGCGCCCCGTCGCCGACTTCGCCCGCGACCTCATGGCACCGCTCCTGGCCCGCTGACGCCGCGGCAGGCGGCGGACTGCGGTGGTCGGGCCGGGCCCGTCGGCGTCGGCGATCCGCTGGGTGCCGGAGGCCGCGCGGCGGAGCCGGCGACCGGTGCATCCCGCTCCCGTGCCGGTCGGGCGGGGGCAGCCCAGGCCGGTTCCGAGGAGTGCCTCCTGGGCCGCCCTGGCCTACCATCCCGCCCATGGGGGAACTCTTCCAGACGGGGTCGACGGTGGCCCAAGGCCGCTACCGGATAACGGAGTTGCTCGGCAGCGGGGGCATGGCGCAGGTGTTCCGCGCCCGCGACGAGCGGCTCGGCCGCTTCGTCGCGCTCAAGGCGATGCGGCACGACCTGCCGTACGACCCCGGCTGGGTCACCCGGTTCCGGCGCGAGGCCCAGACCATGGCCGGGTTGAGCCACCCGAACATCGTTTCCGTCCACGACACCGGCGAGGAGCGGCGGGCAGGCGGCGGCCGGCCGGTCCCGTACCTGGTCATGGAACTGGTGGCCGGCCGCTCCCTCGCGGAGCTGCTGGACGCACAGGGCAGGCTGCCGCTTGCCGAGGCGCTCCCGCTCGCCCTGCAGATCCTCGCGGCCCTGGCCGCGGCCCACGCACGGGGCGTGGTGCACAGGGACATCAAGCCGGCCAACGTCCTGCTGGCCGAGGACGGTACGGCGAAGGTCGCCGACTTCGGGATCGCCGCAGTGGCGGGCCGCACCGTCCTCACCGGCACCGGTGCCGTGCTCGGCACACCGCACTACATGTCCCCCGAGCAGGTGGAGGGGCGGCGGGACCTGGACGGGCGCTCCGACCTCTACTCGCTGGGCGTCCTGCTCTTCCGCATGCTGTCAGGCCGGGTGCCGTTCGACGCGGACTCCGCCTGGTCCGTGGGCTACGCCCACCTCCACACCCCGCCGCCGTCCCTGGCCTCGCTGGGAATCTCCGTTCCGGGGGCCGTCGAGTCGCTGCTCGCCCGGGCCCTGGCGAAGGATCCCGGGGACCGCTATCACGACGCTGCCGCCATGCGAGCGGCGGTTGAGGCGCTCGCGCGGGCAGAGGACGAGCAGGCGACTCGACCGCAGGCCCCCTTCGAGTTCGGCCTGGCGGACCTCTTTCCTCCGGCCTCCTCCGCTCCCCCGCGGCCACGGGCCGAGACCTCGCGCACGGCGCTCGTGGAGCTGCTGTGCTTCGTCCCGGTGCTCCTGAGCGTGGGGTGGACCGTCGTCGCGCAGTCCCGCGACACCGCGGGCGCCGGCACGATCACCGTTGTTTCGGCGTGCGGACTGGCCTGGACGTGGTACGCGTTCCTACGGAGGGACGACTCGGCCCTGACCGGGTGGCCCCGCACCCTCGTGCGGGCGGTGGCGGCCATCGGGGCCATCGTCCACGGGGTGACCGCGCTCGCGGGGCTGGGCATGCTGGCGGCGGAGGCCCTGGCCGGCTGAACCGTCCGTGTCGCGCCGAGGCCTCCGCACTGTCCACTCCGGGGCGCCGCGCCCTGCTCAGGCGATGCCCGCGCGCGGTCCGGCGAGTGCCTCGGGCCGGAGGAGGGCGGCGAGCTTCTCGGCCGGGAGCAGGTTTCTCTCCAGGACGAGTTCGGCCACGCCGCGGCCGGTTGCGAGGGCCTCCTTGGCGATCTCGGTGGCGGCGGTGTACCCGATGTGCGGGTTCAGGGCGGTCACCAGGCCGATCGAGTTCTCGACGGCGGCGCGCAGCACCTCGGTGTTGGCGGTGATGCCGGCCACGCAGCGCTCCGCGAGGGTGAGGCAGGCCGCGCGCAGGTGGGCGAGGGATTCCGCCAGCGAGTGCAGGATGACCGGCTCGAACGCGTTGAGCTGGAGCTGTCCTGCTTCTGCGGCCATGGTGACGGCGATGTCGTTGCCGATCACCTCGAAGGCGACCTGGTTGACGACCTCGGGGATCACCGGGTTGACCTTGCCGGGCATGATGCTGGAGCCGGCCTGCACCGGCGGCAGGTTGATCTCGCCGAGGCCGGCGCGCGGACCGGAGGAGAGCAGGCGCAGGTCGTTGCACGTCTTCGAGAGCTTGACGGCTATGCGCTTGAGCACGCCCGACATCTGGACGAACGCGCCGCAGTCCTGTGTGGCCTCGACCAGGTTGGCCGCGGTGACCAGGGGCAGGCCGGTGATGCCGGCGAGGTGGCGGCGGGCCGTTTCGGCGTATCCGGCGGGGGCGTTGAGGCCGGTGCCGATGGCGGTGGCGCCGAGGTTGATCTCGTGGATCAGCTCGACGGCCTCGGCGAGGCGGCTGCGGTCCTCGTCGATCATGACGGCGAAGGCGGAGAACTCCTGGCCGAGCGTCATCGGCACGGCGTCCTGGAGCTGGGTGCGTCCCATCTTCAGGACGTCGCGGAACTCGACGGCCTTGCGGGCGAAGGCCTCCTGGAGAACGGCCATGGCGTCGAGCAGGCCGTGGACCGCGGAGGCGGTGGCGACGCGTACGGCGGTGGGGTAGACGTCGTTGGTGGACTGGCCGAGGTTGACGTCCTCGT
Source organism: Streptomyces sp. 2P-4 (assembly GCF_030167965.1). Classification (NCBI taxonomy): domain Bacteria; kingdom Bacillati; phylum Actinomycetota; class Actinomycetes; order Kitasatosporales; family Streptomycetaceae; genus Streptomyces; species Streptomyces sp. 2P-4. Next base: position 475,358 of record NZ_CP095012.1, on the reverse strand, counting down.
TGGGGTGCAGGTGCGCGTACGCGCCCTTCGGGTGGCCCAGCAGTTCCAGGGCCCGGTTGGCGACGACCTCGTTGGCGTTCATGTTGGTCGAGGTGCCAGCGCCGCCCTGGATGACGTCGACGACGAACTGGTCGTGGAGCTTCCCGCCGCGGATCTCCCGGCAGGCGGCGACGATCGCGGCGGCCTTGGCGGGCTCCAGCAGGCCGAGTTCCCCGTTGGCGAGGGCGGCGGCCTCCTTCACTGCGGCCAGGGCGTCGATGAGGTGCGGGTGCGCGGAGATGGGGGTGCCGGTGATGGGGAAGTTCTCGGTGGCGCGCAGGGTGTGGACGCCCCAGTAGGCGTCTGCGGGGACGTCGCGGTCTCCGAGCAGGTCGTGTTCCCTGCGGGTGGCGGCGGTCATCGGTGTACGGGTCCTCTTCCTGAGGTGGTGGGCCGGCTGGGCCGGATTCGGGCCGGCGGCGCGGGTCAGGCGGGGGCGGGGGCGGTTGCCGCGGCGAGGGCCGGCACCGGTCGGACGGCGCCGAGGGGCAGGCCGCCGCCGGTGACGGGCTGCTCCGTGAACCGGGCGAGCAGCCGCGGGTCGGTCCCCGCCATGGCCAGGGCTGCGGCCGTCACGGGGATGCGCGCGCGGTTCGCTCCGTCGGCGATCTTCACGGCCACGGCGCGGCCGTCGGGGAGGGCGGCGACCTGGACGCCCTCGAAGCCGTCCTTCGTGATCAGGCCGGGCACGGTGCGCATCAGTTCGGCGACGTCCCGCCCGGCGCCGGAGGCCATCTCGGGGTGGCCGCGGAGGGCTTCGGCCACCCGGTGCTCCGCCGTGCCGGGCGCGGCGGTGGCGATGCGGGCGGCGGCGCGGGCGAGGCCGTGCAGGGAGATCGAGAACAGGGGGGCGCCGCAGCCGTCGACGGTGACATGTGCGGTGCGCTGGCCGGTGAGCTCCTCGACGGCCTCGCCGATGGCTCTCTGGAGCGGGTGGGCGGGGTCGAGGTAGGTCTCCCGGGGCCAGCCCGCCAGGGCGCAGGTGTACAGCATCGCGGCGTGCTTGCCGGAGCAGTTCTGGGCGAGCCGGGAGGGCGGGCGTCCCTGCCTCGTCCAGGTGGCCCGGACGGCCGGGTCGTAGGGCAGGTCGGGGACGTTGCCCAGGTCCTCCTCGGTGGCGCCGGCCAGGGTGAGGATCTGCCGGACCCCGGCGAGGTGGCGATCCTCGCCGGAGTGGCTGGCCGAGGCGAGGGAGAGCAGGGCGCCGTCGAGGGGAAGGCCGGCCCGCACCATCGCGACGGCCTGGACGGGTTTGAGGGCCGAGCGGGGGTAGCAGGCCGCCTCGATGTCGCCGAGGGCGAAGCGGACCTCGCCGTCCGCGCCGAGGACGACGAGGGAGCCGTAGTGCATGCCTTCGATCACGCCGCCCCGGGTGAGGTGGGCGACGGGTGCGTGCAGGGGCTCCCGGATGCCGGGCGCGTCCGCGAGGGGTGCGCTGCGCATCTGTGCTCCTTCTGACGTGTGCCGGCTCAGGCCGGGTGGGGGTGTGCGGCGGATTCGGCGGAGGTGTGCCGCCTGCGGGGACAGGCCGGGGGCGCCGTCCGGTTCATCTGCTGCCCTTGGCGGCGGCGCGGGCGAGACGGCCGCGGATCGCGTACCAGCCGGCCACGAGCGTTGCGGCGATCAGCGGCACGCACAGCACGGTCGTGCGTCCCGCTCCGCCGTCGGCGTACATGAGGACCAGGACGGAGGCGAGGAAGACGAGGGTGATCAGCTGGGTCCACGGGGAGCCGGGGAGGCGGTAGTCGGGGCGGGCGAGTTCGCCGCTGCGGGTCTTCCGCCAGAAGAGCAGGTGGCAGATCATGATCATGCCCCAGGTGGAGAGGATCCCGAGGGCGGCGAGGTTGAGGACGATCTCGAACGCGTCGTCGGGTACCACGAAGTTGAGGCCGACGCCGAGGACGCACACGCCGCTGGTGAGCAGGATGCCGCCGTAGGGCACCTGGGTGCGGCTCATCCGGGCGGTGAAGCGGGGGGCGGAGCCGTTGGCGGCCATCGACCGGAGGATGCGGCCGGTGGAGTAGAGGCCCGAGTTGAGCGAGGACATGGCCGCGGTGAGGACGACCAGGTTCATCACGCCGCCGGCGGCCGGTATGCCGATGTGGGAGAGCACGGTCACGAACGGGCTCTCGTCGGCGCTGTAGCCGTTCCACGGCATCAGCATCGACAGCAGGACGACCGAGCCGACGTAGAAGAGGCCCACGCGCCACATGATCGAGTTGATCGCCTTGGGCATGATCTTCTCGGGGTTCTCGGTCTCGCCGGCCGTGACGCCGACCAGTTCGACGGAGGCGTAGGCGAAGACGACGCCCTGGACGATCAGCAGCATGGGCAGCAGGCCGTTGGGAAAGATCCCGCCGTTGTCGGTGATCAGGGAGGGGCCGGGGACGGTGCCGTCGACGGGGTGGCGGGTGACCAGGAGGAAGATCCCGAGCGCCATGAAGACCACCAGGGCGCCGACCTTGACGATCGCGAACCAGAACTCGAGCTCTCCGAAGATCTTCACGGAGATGAGGTTCACGGAGAGGACCACGGCCAGGGCGACGAGGGCGATCAGCCACTGCGGGACATCGGAGAACAGGCCCCAGTAGTGGGTGTACACGGCCACGGCCGTGATGTCGGCGATTCCGGTGGTGGCCCAGTTGAGGAAGTACATCCAGCCTGCGGTGTAGGCGCCCTTCTCGCCGAGGAACTCGCGGGCGTAGGACACGAAGGCGCCTGAGGACGGCCGGTACAGGACGAGCTCGCCGAGCGCGCGCACGACGAGGAACGCGAAGACGCCGCAGACGGCGTACGCGATGAACAGCGAGGGCCCGGCCTCGGCGAGCCGGCCCCCCGCCCCGAGGAAGAGCCCGGTGCCTATGGCGCCGCCGATGGCGATCATGTTGACGTGCCGGGGCTGCAGGGACTTGCTGTATCCGGCGTCGCCGGCGTCGACGTGACGGGTGGACGGGCGCTTCTCGTCTTTGAGGAACTGCTCGCTCACGCCTCGGGTCCGCCTTCCGTGGGTCTGTTCGTGCGCTTGGGGTGCACGATGTCGGTGAGGGTCGTCTCGACCCTGTGGAGGTGGTGGGACATGGCCTCGACGGCGTCCGGTTCGCAGCCGTCGATCAGCGCCTCGAAGATCGCCCGGTGCTCGCGGTTGGACTGCTCGCGGCGGCCGCCCAGCTCGTTGAGGAACGTCGACTGGCGTGCCAGTGCGTCGCGGATCTCCTCGATGACCCGGCGGAAGACCGGGTTGCGGGAGGCCTCGGCGACCGCCAGGTGGAAGACGGTGTCGAGGGCCACCCATGCCGTCGTGTCGGTCTCCTGCTCCATCCGGTCGAGCAGGTGGGCCAGGTGGTCCAGGTCTTCCGGGGTGCGGCGCAGCGCTGCGTACCCGGCGACGGGGATCTCGACGTGCCGGCGCACCTCGAGCAGGTCGCTGGCGGCGTAGTCGCCGAAGGTCGGGTCCTCGACCGTGTTCGCCACGACGAAGGTCCCCTTGCCGGTCTTCGACACGGTCAGCCCCATGGCCTGCAGGGCGCGGAGCGCTTCACGCAGAACGGGCCGGCTGACTTCGAGCGTGCGGCACAGCTCGGCTTCCGAGGGGAGCTTGTCCCCGATGGCGTAATCGCCGCGCTCGATGGCGTTGCGCAGGTGGCCGAAGACCGCTTCCATCGCGCTCACGCGCCGCGGCATCCCGCCACCTGTCTGGCTGTCTGACAGGTTCACGGGCTGATCTTGCGGGCTGTCGAGCAGGGCTGTCAAGAGTCGCCGGGCAACCCGGCGGATCAGGTCTCTGCGGGCTGGGAGGTCTGCTCTTCGCCCAGGCGGGCCCGCCAGTCGCCGACGCACTGGGGGGACGTGGAGGCCAGGTGCGCGATCTCCTCGTCGGTGCGGCCGTCGGCCCAGGTCAGGATCCGGGTCACGGTGCGGTTCCGGGCGGCCCGGAAGTCCCTGAGCATGTTCTCCAGGCGTTCGACCTCCTCGCCTTCGCGGACGAGCTGGCGGTCGACGGCCTCCCTCTCCTCGGCGCGCAGCCTCCGCAGGTAGGCGGGCAGTCCCATCAGGGCCAGCCCCTCTTCCTGCGCGGCGCTCTGGAAGCCGTCGGCCAGCATCGACAGGACGCAGTCCGGCACGTCGGCGAGAGTGGCTCCGAGGGGTTTGGCCGCCTCCCAGGTCCTCCTGCCCGCCTCGGTCCGCTCCAGCCAGGTGCAGGCGTCCATCGGTGTACGGTCGCCCCAGGCCCGGGCGCGGTGGGCGTACAGGGCGGCACGGTGGCCGTAGAAGGTGAAGCCGTCCTCGATCTGCCGGCCGGCGGCGAGGCAGACGCGCCCCGGGACACCGCCGTAGCCCGACTCGGGCCGGAAGTCCGCGCAGGCGTCGAGCTCCGCGTCGGTGGCCGACTCCCAGGCGGGGTCGCACAGGTCGGGGTTGCTCTCGAGGAAGGCGCCGACCTCGACCCGCCAGGCGGGGACAGGGGTCGTCAGGAGCCTGGGCCAGACAACCTCTCGGGAGGCGTGGAAGGTGTGGGTGGCGACCCGCTCGATGTCCTCCCATGCGGTGGCCGCTTCGGCCGACCACTCGAGCTCCCCGGCCGGCCCGGTGCGGTGGATCGAGTCGACGAGCCGCTGCACGGCCGGCAGGACGCGCAGCGCGAGCGCGTGCAGCTCCTCGGCCGTGAAGAAGCGCCAGGAGCAGCCGCGCTGCTCGTCGTGCGTCATGTGGCTCAGAAGCTGCACCAGGACCCCGGGCTCCGGCAGCAGGCCGTCGCCCAGCGCCTTGCGCGGGACCCCGGGAAGCCGGCCCTCCGCGTCCTCGCGCGGGGCACGCCAGTCGACGTCCCCGAACCAGACGGCGCCGGTACGGGCGTCGACGGCGAGCCACTGCTGGTAGCCCACCCCCGGGCCGTAGCGCCGGTCCTGCTGCTCGGCCTCCTTGTCGTGCCACACGTACTCGGGGGGAGGCGGATTCAGTTCGGCGGCCAGGAAGCCGTCCTCGGGGCGGTAGCCGGTGAGGATGCAGGCCGTTCTCGGCGCTTCGGCAGCGGTCATGAGGGGTTTCCTCTCGGTGGAACAGCAACCTCCGCAACCGTAGTGTGCTTGTCGGCCAATAGTTCAACATTCAGCCATTTACGCCGACTTGACAGCACGGCAGGTCATCCCCGCAGTTCCGGCGCCGCGCCGGGTCTACGCGCGTCCGGAACGAACATAGGGTTGTCTCTTTTTCATCTGTTATGCGTGTCGGCGGCCGGGGCCTCCATCGCGTCTTGCCGCGGCGACTACGCGGCGCCCGCCGCCAGTGCTGCGACCGGCAGGAGCAGGATCCATTGCGGCAGGCGGAGGAGGGGGCGGGGCCACTTGACGGACAGCGTGATGGCCAGGAAGGCCGCCGCGTACGCGGTGAAGTGCGCGGCCACGAACCACGCCAGCAGGCCGGCACCCGGCGTACCGTCCGCCAGGGAGAGGTAGAGCAGGGCGAGTCCGGAGAGCGCCAGGTCGGCGGTCACCATGTGCCACACGGCGTGCAGGACGCGCTTGGGCTCGTCCGCGAGCCCGCTGGACAGCAGCGGGCGCACCACGTCGCGGTGGCCGCCGACGATGTGGACCGCGGTCACGCCGAGAGCGGTGACCCCTGCTGCGAGCAGCCAGCCGTTCATCGGACCTCGATTCCCTTGGCCACGACGGCGGCCAGCAGTGCGGCCGTCTCTCGGTGAGGGTGCTCGCCGACCAGCCCGACATGGAAGAAGACGGCTCCTGCCAGCGTGTCCAGGACCAGGTCCACGGGCGTTTCGCCCGCGATCTCTCCACGCAGCACGGCCCGTTCGAAGACAACCAGCAGCCGTTCCTTCGACGGGGCCAGGAAGTCGCCGCGGATGCGCGCCCTCAGGTCCGGATCCGCGGCGAAGTCGGCCAGCAGCCCCGGGAGCGCCGCCGCGGCAGCGGGCGCGCGGAACTCGTCGACCAGGCCCTGGAGCAGTGCGGTCAGGTCCCCGAGCAGCGTCCCCGTGTCCGGGGGCGGAACCTCGTCGGTGGTCGTGAACACGGCCTCGAAGACCAACTCCGGCTTGCCGGGCCAGCGCCGGTAGATCGTGTCCTTGCCCACGCCGGCCCGCGCGGCCACCGCCCCGATCGACGTCGCGGCGTAGCCGGACTCGACCATCAGTTCTGCCGTCGCGCGGATGATCGCCTCGTGCGATCGGGGATCCCGGGGACGCCCTCTGGAGGGCGGAGAAGCATCGCTCATGAGATTTACCCTACGGGTCGACCCGTAAGTAAACAATGGCCGGGGCGTGCCTCAGGTCACCAGGCCGTAGATGCTCCGGGCCGTCAGCCACAGGCCGGTGAGCAGGGAGAGGGCGGTGACCAGCTGCTCCTGGCGGCGTTCCAGCCAGGCTCGCAGGGCGTTCAGGCGGGTCTGCGCGGCCGTGGGGGACCTCAGGGCATACGCCTCCATGACGATGAGGGTGAGCGTGGCCAGCAGGCAGTAGCCGGTCAGCGCGAGCCAGTCGGCAGGGGTGGAGAGGTCCGCGTCGACGGCGATTGCGGCGCCGGCGCCGACGAGTGCCCAGGGCTGCAGCAGCCATGCGAGGCCGGCCGCCGTGGCCGGGGAGGCGTTGTCGATCCGGGCGGCCCAGCGCGGCGGGCCGTGCGGGCGGGGCGGTCGGCGGTGCCGGTGGGCGCCGTACAGCACCAGTGCCGCACCGATGGCGAGCTCGGCCGCGTCCGCGGCGGTCGAGGGGGCGCTGTGGCGGGCCGGGGGCTGTCCGCCGGTCAGCAGCATCACACAGGCGATGACCGCGCTCAGGTTGGCCACCCAGGACAGCAGGAACGCGAGGCCCAGGCGGACGCCGTGCGGCGTGGAGAGGAGCAGGATGAAGGCGCTGTTGTGCAGCGGCCCCAGGGTGACGGCCGTACCGATCACCAGCAGGTCGAGGACCATGGGTTCAGCCGCTCCCGGTTGTCGGGGCCGTGTACTGCATCGCGCCCGTGCAGGCGGGGGCCCGGCGGGTCGGCCGGTGCCCCGGGCTGCCGGTCACCGGGGCCCCGCGGTGGCGGCCGAGGCGGAGTCCTCGTCGGAGTAGTGCCGCAGGAGGTCCCGCTCGGCGTCGCGGTGCGGGAACATCGCGAAGACCAGCAGGGCGCCCAGGGCGATCGCGGCCAGGCCGACGGTGTAGGCCCGGTCGTCGCCGTGGAGGAACGACTGGCGTGCCGCCTCGACGATCTGGTCGGCGTACCGGGGGTGCTGCTGGGCGGTCTCCGCGGCGGAGGCGAAGGACTTCGTCAGCTCGCTCTGCACTTGGTCCGACACGTCTTCGCTCTCGGGGGAGGCGGCGATCGCCGCGTTGAAGGCCGAGGCGTAGCCGGCGGTGAGGAGCACGCCCATGACGGACTGCATGACGGCGCCGCCGAGGTCGCGTTGCAGGTCGGCGGTGCCCGAGGCCATGCCGGCCCGTCGCACGGGCACCGATCCGGTCAGTGCGTGGGAGGCGGGCGTGCCCGCGAAGCCCGCGCCGAGGCCGATGAACACGTAGGCGGAGCCGATCTGCCAGTAGCTGCTGTCCTCGCCCCAGAACAGCAGCATCCAGGCGAAGGCGAGGAAGAGGAACGCGTAACCGGTCAGCAGGGTGGTGCGGGCGCCGCGCGACTCGACCAGCTTCGCGGAGCGCGGTGCCACGAGAACGGTCATCACGACGAGGGGGAGGATGGCGGCCCCGGCTTCGACCGGGTCGTACTCGAGCACGTTCTGCAGGTACTGCTGGCTGACGAACGCCGAGCCCATCATGGCGCCGTACACGATGATTCCCGCGCATGCGGCGACCCAGAACGTCCGCCGGGCGGCGATGTGGAGGTCGTACAGCGGGTTGGGGGCCCGGCGCTGGCGGAGGAAGAACGCTGCCCCGGCGGCCACGGCGATCACGGCGAGGCCGGTGACCAGCGCGCCTTCGCCGGGGACGGCGGCGAAATTGATCGCCAGGACCAGGCCCGCGATCAGGAGGACGGACAGGACGCCGCCGAGGTTGTCGACCGGTTCGGCCGACTCGTTCGCGTGCGCGGGGACGAACAGCAGGGCCATGGCCAGCGCGACGACGGCGAGGGGCAGGGTGACGAGGAACACCGACCCCCAGAAGAAGCGTTCGAGCAAGGCGCCCGCGACCACCGGCCCGAGCAGGGAGATGCCGCCGCCCAGCGCCGACCACAGGGCGATCGCCTTCGTCCGTGGCGGCCCCGCCCACAGGGCGGTGATCAGCGCGAGGGTGGTGGGGTAGGCCATGCCGGCCGAGAGCCCGCCGAGGATCCGGGCCGCCACGAGGACGGTGTCGTTGGGGGCGTACGCGGCGAGCAGGCAGGCGGGGAGGGACAGGGCGACGCCGAGGAGCAGCAGCAGCTTGCGCCCGTGGCGGTCCCCGACCGCACCCAGGTAGAGGACGGATGCGGCCAGGCCGAGGGAGTACCCCACGGCGACCAGGTTCAGGGTGGTCTGGGAGGAGTCGAAGGCCTTCCCGATCGCGGGCAGCGCCACGTTGGCCACCGACAGGTTGAGGTTGGCCACCGCGGCGACGGTGATCAGGGACGCCAGGACGAGCGACGGCCGGGCTGGGGCGTGACGCGGGACGTCGGGGCGGGGCGCGCCGCTGTTCGGCATGGAACCTCCGGGGCGGAGTCGGGCTTGGCGAGAGTCTTGCCTGATCCGCCGTGTCGCACATCGCCCCATTGGGATGACACCGCCGCCGGCGGCGGCGCCGGATGCCGCTCGTCGCCCCGGCTGCCCCGGCCCCGTGGCCGGCCGGCCGACCTCGCCGTCGTGCCGTCCGCGGCGGGGCGGCCGCGGCGGTTGTCATGTGCGGGGGCCGGGGCGGCGGGCGGTGTCCCAGGCGTGCCACAGGGCGGCGTACGCGCCGTTCGCGGCGAGGAGTTCGTCGTGGCTGCCGAGCTCGACGATCCGTCCGCCGTCCATGACCGCGATCCGGTCCGCGTCGCGTACGGAGTCCAGGCGGTGCACGATCGAGACGACCGTGCGGCCCTCGATCAGCGCCGCCAGCGAGCGTTCGACGCGGCGGGACGCGGTGGAGTCCAGGAGCGCGGTGGCCTCGTCGAGGACGAGCGCGTACGGGTCCGACAGCAGCAGGCGGGCCAGGGCCAGTTGCTGGGCGTGGGAGGGGGAGACGAGGGCCGCGCCCGGTCCGATCTCGCTGTCCAGGCCCTCGGGCAGGGACCGCACCCAGTCCGCGAGGAGGACGCTCTCCAGCGCCTTCCACAGCGGGGTGTCCGCCTCGGCGGCCCTGCCGGCGTCTTCGGCGGTGTCCTCGGCGGTGTCCTCGGCCCGGTCCTGCTCACCGGCCAGCAGCAGGTTGTCCCGTACCGTGCCGGTGAACACGTGCTGTTCCTGCGTGACGAGGACGATCTCGCGCCGCAGCTGCCCCACGGGCAGGGCGGTGATGTCGGCGCCGCCGATCCGGACGGTGCCGCGGGTGGGGTGGTGGACGCCGGCGAGCAGCTTGCCGAGGGTGGACTTGCCGGCGCCCGAGGCTCCGACGACCACCATCCGTTCGCCGGCGGCGATGTCGAGGTCGATGCCGGTGAGCACCTCGCGGCCCGCTCCGTAGCCGAACCCGACGCCTTCGAGGCGGATGGCGTGGCCGTCGGTGGGGGCCGGCGGCCGGGGCTCCTCGCGGGGCAGCCGCTCGACGCCGAGGATCCGGCGCAGTGCGGCATTGCCGATCTGGAGTTCGTCGGTCCAGGTCAGCAGGTCGTTCAGGGGCTCGCCGAGGGCCTGGACGTAGAGGACGACGGCGGTCAGCTCCGCCAGCCCCACCTCGCCCCGCTGGTAGGCGAGTCCGCCGATCAGGAGGGTGAGCGCCATCGGGACCATGGTGGCCAGGTCCAGGCTCGGGAACCAGATGGTCTGCAGCCAGGTGGTGCGCTGCCGGGTGCGCACCACCCCGTCGACGGCCGCGCCGTGGCGGCGCGCCTGGCGGGGCCCGAGCCCGAGGGCCTCGGCGGTGGCGGCGCCCCGGGCGGTCTCGTGGGTGACGGCCAGGACGTCGGCCTCCTGCGCGAGGAGGAGCTCGTACGCGCGGGTGGCACGCGGCCGGTACCACCAGGTGGACAGCACGGCGAACGGCACGCCGGCCAGCAGGCCGAGGGCCAGCAGGGGCGAGGTCAGCAGGATGGCCGCGAAGGTGAAGACGAGGGTGACGGCGGCCAGCGCGATGCGGGGGACCGCCTGGCGGATGCTCTCGTTGAGCCGGTCGGCGTCGGTCGTGGCGCGGCTGAGCAGGTCGCCCGTGCCGACGGCCTCGACCTCGGACAGCGGCAGTGCGAGCACGCGGCGCACGAAGTTCTCGCGGGTGCGGGCGAGGACCCGTTCGCCGAGCAGGGTGGCCTGGGTGCGGGCGGCGCGGGCGAGGAGGGTCTGGCAGGCGAGGACGGCGACGAAGGCGAGGGCGAGTACGTCGACCCGGTCGGCGGTGGTGCCGTCCTTGACCGATTCGACCAGGTGGCCCAGGAGCCGGGGGCCCACCAGGCTCGCCACGAGGGCGGCGGCGAACAGGCCGAAGGTGAGGGCCAGTCGGGGTGCCTCGCCGCGGAGGAAGACGCCGGTCCAGGCGCGGACGTCGGACCGGTCGGCGAGTGGCAGCCGGCCGGTGGCTCCGGCGGGCCCGGCGGGGCCGGGGGCCGGGGCGGTGTCCGCGCCGGCCGCGGAGGCCCGGGCGGGGGTGGTGGTCATGAGGGCACTCCTGCGGAGCGGTCGGTGCTGCCGGGGACGGGCTGCCCGTCGAGGCGGACCACGCGGTCGGCGGCGCCCTGCCACAGGGGGCTGTCGGTGAGGACCACGGTGGTGCGGCCGGCGCGCAGGGCGGCCACGCGGGCGACGATGCGTGCCTCGGTGTGGGCGTCGACGGAGGCGGTGGGGTCTTCGAGGACCAGGACGTCGGGCGCCGCGAGCAGGGCGCGGGCGAGGATCAGCCGCTGGCGCTGTCCGCCGGACAGGGCGCGGCCGCCCTCGTCGAGGCGGGCGTCCAGGCCGCCGGGCAGGGCGTCGACGACGTCGGCGGCGTCGGCGGCGAACAGGGCCTGGTCCAGGGCCGGCCCGGGGCGGGCGGATCCGGCGGTCAGCTCCTCCCGTACGGTGCCGCTGAAGAGGATGTCGGCGGGGCCGGAGCGCAGCAGGCGGGCGGAGACCTCGGCGGGGTCGGCCCGGTCCAGGGGGACGCCGCCGAGCCGGACCTCCGCCGCGGCGCCGCCGGCGCCGGGGCCGCCGAGGCGGTCGGCGAGGCCGCCGGCGCGGTCGGCGGGGGCGGTGACGACGGTGAGGCGGCCCGCCTCGGCGGTGATGCCGGTGCCGGTGTCGGCCAGGGCGAGCGCGCCGGCCGGGAGCGGTTCGGGGTGGTCGGGTCGGACGGTCGCGGGGGTGAGTTGCAGGAGGGTGCAGACCCGGCCGGCGGCCACCTTGGCGAGGCTGAGGGTCTCGGCGGCCTCGGTGGCGGTGCTGACGGGCAGGGTGAGGAAGGCGGAGGCGCCGTAGAACGCGACGAGTTCGCCGGCGGTGATGGTGCCGTCCAGCGCGAGGCGGGCGCCGAACCAGACGATGCCGACGGTGACCAGGCCGGGCAGGAGGACGCCGGCCGCCTGGAGCCAGGCCTCCATCCGGCCCGCGGACTCGCCGGCCCGGCGCACCTGCTGGCTGGTGCGCCGGAAGCGCTCGGCGAAGACGGCCTCGCCGCCGATGCCGCGCAGGATGCGCAGGCCGGCCACGATGTCGCCGGCCTGGGAGGTGGCGATGCCCATCTGTTCGCGCTGTTCCTCGTCGCGTTCCTGGAGGGGCCGCAGCAGCGGGCCGATGCCGAGGACGGCGGCGGGTACGCCGATGAGGACGGCGAGGCCGAGCACGGGTGAGGTGACGGTGAGGGCGACGGCCACCAGGACGGCGGCGACCACCGCCCCGACGGTGCGGCCGACGACCTCGAAGGCGTTGCCGATGCTCTCCACGTCGGCCGCGGCGGAGGCGGCGACGTCGCCCGAGCGGGCCTTGCTGCGCAGGGTGGCGCCGAGCCTGACGACCTGCCGCATCAGCACGCGGTGGGTGACGGACAGTGCGTGCGCCTCCGCGCCGACGGCGGCCTGGATCAGCCCTGCGCCGGCGAGGGCCTGGAGGACGCCGAGGCCGAGGGCGAGCAGCGACCACAGGTAGAGCCCGGACCGGCCGGCGTCCTGCCCGGCTTCGTCGATGGCCCGTCCGATGACGAGGGGGATCAGCGCGAGGGGGACCATCCACAGGGCGCCGAGCACGGCGGCGAGGACCAGCGGCCGGGGCCGGATCCGCACCAGCCACCACAGGTAGGCCCAGGGGCCGCGGGCGTCCGCCTCGGGAACGGCGGCGGGTGCGACCGAGGCGTCGAAGAGTCGGTTGCTCACAGGTACCGGTCCCGGGTGCCGGCGCGGTCGACCTTGCCGGTGCGGGTGTGCACGAGGGCGGGTACGGCGACGATCCGGTCGGGGACGAACGGCTCGGGGAGGGTGCCGCGCAGCCGCTCGCGCAGCGCCGCGGCGGCGGCCGGTGCGGCCGGTGCGGCCGGCTCGGGTGCGAGGACGACGAAGGCGACGAGGACCGTGTGGTCGCCCTTGGTGTGCTCGGCGGCGGCGACGGCGGTCACGCCGGGGAGCCGGCCGACGGCCTCCTCGACGTCGAGGAGGTCCACGCGGTGGCCGCGGATCTTGACCTGGTGGTCGATGCGGCCGTGGAAGACGAGCGCGCCGTCGCCGCAGTCGGTGACGAGGTCGCCCGTGCGGTACCAGCGGTCGGTGCCGCCGCCGGGGTCGGTCTCGACGAACCGCGCGGCCGTGCGCGCGGGGTCGTCGACGTATCCGGTGGCCAGCTGGGGCCCGGCCACGAGGAGTTCGCCGGGGCCGTCCGGTGCGTCGGCTCTGGGCACGACGGCCTGCCGTACGGACGGCAGCGGGCGGCCGATCGGAACCCCGTCGGGGAAGTCGTCGGGCGCTCCCGGGCCGGCGAGGACCGCGGTGTGGGTGACCAGCGCGGTCTCGGTGGAGCCGTAGGTGTTGAGCAGGACGGTGTCGTCGGCGCCCAGCAGGCGCCAGCGCTCCAGCATGTCGGCGCGGACGGCCTCGCCGCCGATGACCACGGTCTCCACGGAGGCGGGCAGGGACCGGCCGGTGTCCAGCAGGTGGCCGGTGTACAGGTGCCAGTAGTCGACGGGCAGGTTGACGAGGGTGACCTCGTTGTCGGTCAGGACGCGGTCGAGGTCGGCCTCGCCGTCCTCGTCGAGGACGACGAGCCCGCCGGTCAGCAGGGCCGGGAGGATCTCCTCCAGGCTGGTGTCGCCGTCCAGCCGGTGGAGGTTGAGGGCGACGGTGCCGGGTCCTGCGCCGTACTGCCGGATGAGGTGGGGCAGCACGGCGTGCAGGGCCCCGTGCGGGACGGCGGCCGCCTTGGGGGCTCCGGTGGAGCCCGAGGTGAACAGGACGTAGGCGGGGTCCTGCGCCCGTACGGGTTCGCCGGCCTCGCGCAGCGGGGCGCAGGACGGGCCCCAGTTGGGGCGCAGGACGCGGTCGACTCCGGGCAGCCGGCCGGTCTCGGCGGTGGCGATGAGCTCGCGGCAGCCGAGGGCGTGCAGGGCCCGGTCGGCGTGGCCTTCCGGTCCGTCGGCGACGGGGACGTAGCCGCGGCCGGCGGCGAGGGTGCCGAGGACGGCCGCGATGTCGCGGACGCTGTGGTGCGCGTGGATGGCCACGGGGGGTGCGCCCGCCGGGGTGCGGGTGGCGACCAGGTCGGCCACTGCCCCCGCCCAGCGGGCGAGTTGGCCGTAGCCGACGGTCACCCCGTTGTCGACCACGGCGGGCCGGTCCGGGTCCGAGCGGGCGATGGCGAAGAAGGGGTCCAGCACGCTGGGCAGGATCATGGCAGGCGTCTTCCGGTCCGTCCGTCGGGGTTCAGCGGGTGGGGGCCCCGGGCGCGCCGGGGCCGGCCAGGGCGTCGAGGAGGGCGGTGAGGGCGGCGCGGTGGCGGGTGGCCAGCGCGCGTACGGTCGCCTCCTCGTGCAGGGCGGTGGAGTACCACCACTCGACGCGCAGGGTGTCGTCCTCGGTGGTGGCGATCACCTCGATCGGGTGCGGGCGCGTCCAGTGCCCGGAGGTGATGTCGCCGACCGGTTCCGGGGCCGCGTCCGGCAGGAGGGTGCCCAGCGGCAGGGTGTCGGCGTCGTCGCCCTCGAAGTCGAAGGAGACGTCGCTGGGCGGGGCGGCGCGCAGGGCGGCGGCGATCCGCGGCCGGCCGTGCCGGGCGAGCGCGCCGTGGCCGACGCCGCCGCCGGGGAGTGCAGCGAGGTGGCCGACGGTCCGGGCCAGGCGTTCGGCGGGGGTGCCGGGGGCGAGGTCCAGGCGGACCGGGACGGTGGTGGTGAACCAGCCGGTGGTGCGGGACAGGCGGGTGTCCCCCACGCTCTCCTCCCGGCCGTGGCGCAGGACGTCCAGGCGGACCGCCGGCTCGCCGAGCCGTTCGGCGAGCACCTCGCCGAGGGCGTGCAGGACGAGGTCGCCGGGGTGGGCCCGGTGGGTGCGGGCCGCCGCGCGGAGGCGGGCGGTGAGCTCCTCGGGGAACTCCTCGCGGTGGGTGGCGGCGGTGGCGGCGGTGTTGGCCGCCCGCGGGTCGGCGACCGGGTGGTCCGGCGGCAGGGTTGCGGGGGTGCGGGCCACCTCCGTCCACCACTCGGCCTGCTCCTCCGCCTCGGGGGTGCGGGCGTGGGCGGCGAGGGCCCGGGCCCACTCGGGGTAGGAGGTGCCCTCGGTCGGCCACACGTCGTGCCGGCCCGCCTCCAGCGCCGTGTACACCTCCTCCAGGTCGGCGAGGAGCACGGACCAGGAGACCATGTCGACGGCCATCTGGTGGATGGTGATCAGCAGCCGGCCGGGGCGGGAGGGGCCGGCGTCGAAGCGGACGAAACGGGCCGTGCGGCCGGCTGCGGGGTCGAGGGAGCGCTGTTCCACCGCGCACCGCAGGGTGATCGCGGCCGACAGGTCCGCGTCGGCGACTTCGCTGACGTCGACGGTGTCGAGCACCGGGCCGAGGGCCGCCTCCGGCGGGCCGTCGGTGGCCAGGGCGGCGGCGGTCTGCCGGGGCCGGCGGGCGGGGCGGTCCTCGACGGCCAGGCGCAGCGAGGCGTGGCCGGCGACGAGCCGGCGGACGGCCTCGGCGAACAGCTCCGGGTCGATGCCCGCCCGGGTGGTGAACAGCAGGGCCTGGTTCCAGTGGCCGCGTTCGCCCGTCTGCTCCTCCCAGGCCTGTTCCTGGGCGGGGGTGAGGACGACAGGGCCCTGGGCGGTGCCGGGCGGGGTGGCCTCGGCGCTGCCGCGCCGGGCGGCCCGGTCGGCGACGAGCTCGGCGAGGCGGGCGGCGGTCAGGTCGGGGGCGGACAGTTCGCGCAGCTGTACCTGTACGCCGAAGCCGGCTTCGATGCGGCGGGCGGTGCGGATCAGGTCGAGGGAGTCCACGCCGAGGTCGCGCAGGGGGGCGGTGAGGTCGGCGTCGGGGGTGAGGACCGCTTCGGCGAGCCAGTCGGCGAGGCGGTCGTACACGTGCGCCGCGGTCGGGGCGTCCGGGCCGGCCGCGCCGTCCGGGCCGGCCGGCGGTCGCGGGTGCGGGGCGGGGGCGGGGGCGGGGGCGGCTTCGGGGTCCGCCGGCCGTACGGGGGTGGTCACGCGCCGGCCTCCCGCAGGGATCCGGCGGGGCGGCGGACGAGGAACGGGCCGAGGGCGAGGGCGTCCAGGGGCAGCCGGTGGAAGGTGGCGAGCGCGTCGGCGGGGCTGCACACGACCGGTTCGTCACGGCCGTTGAAGGAGGTGTTCATGATGACCGCGGTGCCGGTGTGGCGGCCGACCTCGCCGATGAGGCGGTGGTAGAGCGGGTCGACCGCGGCGGAGACGGTCTGGGGGCGGGTGGTGCGGTCGCTGTGGACGACGGCCGGCATGGCCGCGGCCCCGGCCTCGGTCACCGGGGTGGTGACGATCATGTACGGCAGCGGGGTGGCGGTGCCGATGAGGGCTTCGGCGGCCTCCTCCTGCATGCTCGGGGCGAACGGGCGCCACGCCTCGCGGTCCTTGATCCGGACGTTGACGCGGTCGCGGGTGGACTCGGGGTCGGGTACGGCGACGAGGCTGCGGTGGCCCAGGGCGCGGGGGCCGCCCTCCGCCCGGCCCTGGAACCAGCCGGAGACCCCGCCGGCGGCCAGCACCCCGGCGGTGGCTGCGGCGATGTCCGAGGGCTCGGTGTAGGCGGTGCCGGAGGCGTCGAGCACGTGCCGGATCCGGTCCGGGGACCACTGCGGGCCCCAGGCGACGGAGCCGTTCATGGGCTTGATCCGGTCGCCCTCCTGGGCGGCGGCCCAGACCGCGGCGCCGAGCGAGACGCCCTGGTCGCCGGCCAGGGGCTGGACGAAGAGGTCCCGGACCTCCGGCATCCGCATGATCTTGCCGTTGAGGGTGGCGTTGAACCCGACCCCGCCGGCGATCATCAGCGTGGTCTCGCCGGTCTCCCGGAGCAGGCCCCGGACCAGGCCCATGACGGCCCGCTCCAGGGCGGCCTGGGCCGTGGCGGCGACGTCGCGGTACTCGAAGGGGTCCCGGGCGGTGGCCTTGGCGAAGCGGCCGGTGGCGGGGTCGAAGCGGCGCGTGCTGCGGTTGGGGGCGTCCGGGAGGGCCTTCTCCAGGTGTTCCAGCCAGTGCCGGATGGTGGCCGTCTCCTCGTCGGTGCTGCCCGTGGAGCGCAGGTCGGGCGGGACCACGCCGATGGTGAAGTCCTCGTCGGTGAAGGCGAAGGCGCCGCCGAAGGTGAGGTCGCCGGGGGTGCCGTAGGAGGCCAGGCCCATCATCTTGCCGGCGTTGTCGGCGCCGAGGCCGGCGTACGCGCAGACGGCGGCGTAGAAGTAGCCCAGCGACCAGCCGGGGGTGTGCGCGCGCAGTGTCTTGATCTCGCCGTCGATGCCGACGGCGAGGGTGGTGCTCTCGTTCTCGCCCTGTCCGTCGAGGACGAGGATCGCGCCGCGGTCGCGGCCGGAGAGGAGGTAGGCGCTGGCCGCGTGGGCGGTGTGGTGGCCGACGAAGGTGAGCCGGGGGTCGCTGCTGCGCGGGAACAGCTTCTTCGGCAGCAGGTGTTCGAGGGCCTCGGCGTCGCTGTCGAACCAGTCCAGGCCCCGGTCGGCGAAGAGGGCGGGCAGGTCCCACCCGTGGGCGACCACGTCGATGTCGTCCAGGGTGAGACCGCCCTCGGCGAGGCAGTAGGCCGCGGCGTTGAGGGGTGCTTCCCCGTAGGCGTGCTTGTGGCGGGTGAAGCGTTCCTCCTCGGCCAGGGCGATGACGTCGCCGTCCACGACGAGGCAGGCGGCACCGTCGTGGCTGGCACCGGGCCAGCCGTTGACTCCGAGCACACGCATGGTCAGTCCCCAAAGGTCGGTCGGGATCCTCCGGTTCCGCCTCGGGCCCGTCGGGGCGCTCGGCGTCCGGTCACGGCAACGGATCTTGTCGGTCCGCCGGGTTGTACACGACCTGGGACTTTGTGCGGAGATCCGCGGCGAAGATCGCGGACGCCTCCTTCAGCACCGCGTTGGCGTGCCGCAGTTCCTCGACCTCGCTGCGCAGCCGGCGCAGTTCCGCCCGTTCGCCGGCGGTCAGCGCGTCCGCGGCGGGGCGGCGCGCGGCGGCGCCGGCCGGGGCGGCGGGGCGGGTGGCTCCGGCCTTGCGGGAACCGGCGGAGCGGGGCCCGGCCGAGGGCGGCGCGGGCTGCCGGAGGACCGCCGCCTGGAGGGAGGCGGAGGCGGTCCGGGGAGCGGCAACCCGGGCCGCGGGGGCTGTCCGGGCAGCGGCGGCCGGTTCGCCGTGCAGGGGGCCGCGGCGGGCGTCCGGCCGGGCGGGCGCCAGGCCGGCGGAGGCGGATCCCGACCGGCCGCGGGAGGGCCCTTCGCGTTCCGCGAGTTCGCTGCTGAGGCGGTTCCAGCGGCGGATCCAGGGCTCCGGATCTCCGCCGCACGCCGCCACGTAGGCGAGCGTCACCTTCAAGGACGGCTTGTGCAGTCCGCGGGCCGCCTCGGCGAGGGTGGCCACCGAGTAGTGGGCGTGCTTCGCCATCGTCCGGTACGAGGGGTTCCCCGCCTGCCTGCGCAGACCGCGCAGTTCGTGGGCGAACTCCTCCAGTGGTCCTGCCATGGGGTCCAACAACCGCTCTGGCCTGGGCATGCTTCTCCCCTGGTGATGGATGGTGTGAGCGAAGCGCGGGTTCTCGTCTCGCCGTACAACCGGATGGCCGGCGGACGCACGGGCGTGACGACCGGTTGCGAGGCCCCCATGACACAGGGGGACCTCCGCACCGGGACCTGTCGGACATTGGTACATGCCACTGACATATCGATCAATCGGCAGCCGAGAAATCCGGCCATCAGACGGCCGGATCGTCCGAATAAGGCTGACCTAACCGGCCCGCCGGGCCGGGCGTCCGGACGCGTTCCCCGCGGGTTCCGCTTCCCGGCACGCGGCGTTGCGCCGCATGGAGGCGACGCTGTCCGGTGCCCCGTACAACCATCCGCCTTCGGCGGCCTGTTGTACAGGGCCGAACATCCCTTGCGCCCCGTACAACCGGCCCTCGTGTACAACCCCGGGGCTCTGCAAGATCAGTTGCCGTCAGGCGATACGGCCGAAAGCGACGGGAATGGGTGGCGGGTTGGTGGACACAGCACGCAGCCAGACGGAAACAGCGGCAATCGAAGGCGTCTACACGTACCGGAGCACCCCGCTCGTGGAACCGGACTGGCGCCGCTTCCCCGGATGGCGGGATGTCACCGAAGCCCAGTGGGCGGACCCGCAGTGGCAGCGCGCCCACTGCGTCAAGGACGCGAAAGGAATGCGCGCCGTCGTCGGCGACCTGCTCGACGAGGAGTTCTACGAGGACTGGGAGCAGGACCGGAAGCACCGCGCGACCATGTCGGTGCTGCTGCCGCCCCAGATGCTCAACACCATGGCCCCGGAGGCGGCCGCAGCCCGCCCCGGCGAACTGACCAAGGCGTTCTACGACGACCCGGTGCGCCGCTACATGCTGCCGGTGTTCTCCGACCGGCACCCGTACTGGCCCTCGCACCCGATGGCCAGCAGGGACTCGCTGCACGAACAGGACATGTGGGTGGTCGAGGGGCTCACCCACCGCTACCCCACCAAGGTGCTGGCGGAACTGCTCTCGACCTGCCCCCAGTACTGCGGGCACTGCACCCGGATGGACCTGGTGGGCAACTCCACACCCCAGGTCACCAAGAACAGGCTCCAGCTCAAGCCCGTCGACCGGGCCGAGCGGATCCTGGAGCACCTGCGCTCCTCACCCGGCATCCGGGACGTGGTGGTCTCCGGCGGCGACCTGGCCAACCTGCCCTGGCCGCGGCTGGAACGCTTCGTGGACGGCCTGTTGGACATCGACTCGATCCGCGACATCCGCCTCGCCAGCAAGGGCCTGATCGGACTGCCCCAGCACTGGAGCTCCGGCCCCGTGCTCGACGGGGTGGAGCGCATCGCCCGCAAGGCGCGCTCGCGCGGCGTGCGGATCGCTCTGCACACCCACGCCAACGCGGCCCAGCAGGTGACGCCCGGGGTGGCGCAGGCGGCCTGGGCGCTGCTGGGCGCCGGTCTGCACGACGTCCGCAACCAGGGCGTGCTGATGCGCGGGGTCAACGACAGCGCGCACGACCTGCTCGACCTGTGCTTCGCGCTCGCCGACCACGCCGGCATCACTCCGTACTACTTCTACATGTGCGACATGATCCCGAACGCCGAGCACTGGCGGGTGCCGCTGCACCGGGCGCAGGCGATCCAGCGCCAGATCATGGGCTACCTCCCGGGGTTCGCCACCCCGCGCATCGTGTGCGACGTGCCGATGGCCGGCAAGCGGTGGGTGGACCAAGCCGACTCCTACGACCGCGACCTCGGGGTGTCGCACTGGAGCAAGAGCTATCTCACCCCGCTGGAGGCGGCGGATCCGGACGCCCACAGCGGTTCGTACCACTACTACGACCCCATCGACACGCTCCCGCTCTCCGGGCAGCGGTGGTGGCGGGAAACCCGTCAGGGGTAGAGAAGGGACAGTTGCACAGCCATGAGCAGTCTCCGTCCGCGGCGTGAAGACCCTCCGGTACTGGAGGAGTGGTACCGCAGGCACCTCGGCCCCGACATCCACGACATCAGCTCCAGCGGGGTTCACCCGTACACCTTCGCCGAGATACGCGACGTCTGCCGGATCCCGGCCGCGGACCTCGACCGGATCGTCATGGACGACAGCGTCTCCCAGGGCGGTGCCGGCATCCGCCAGGCCATCGCCGACCGCTACGCCGGCGGCGACGCCGACCGGGTGCTGGTCACCCACGGCTCCAGCGAGGCCATCGCGCTGACGCTGGGCACCCTGCTGCACCCGGGAGACCGGGTCGTCGTCCAGCAGGGCATCTACCACTCGCTGGGCCACTACCCCCGGGCGGCCGGCTGCGAGGTGGCCGAACTGCCCGCCCGGGCCGTGCAGGACGGGGAGATCGACCCCGACGTGCTGGCCGACCTGGTCACGCCCGGCACCGCGGCCGTGATCGTCAACTTCCCGCACAACCCGACCGGCGCCACGCTGTCCCCGCAGGGTCTGAAGGCCCTGCGGGAGCAGACCGCGCAGGCCGGCGCCGTGCTGGTGTGGGACGCCGCCACCGCCGAGATCGCCCACCGCTGGGAGGTGCTCGCCGACCCGGGGGCCGACGGCGGCGACACGGTGTCCTACGGCACCTTCTCCAAGACCTTCGGACTGCCGGGCCTCCGGGTGGGCTGGGCCGTAGCGCCGAAGGAGCTGATCACGGCCACCTTCCCGCTGCGCGACCGGACCACGCTGTTCCTCTCGCCGCTGGTCGAGCTGGTCGCGGAGCGGGCCATGCGGCACGCCGACGAGCTGATCGGCACGCGGGCGGCCGAGGCCCGGAGCAACCTCGCATACCTGACGCAGTGGATGGCCGGGCACGAGGACCTGGTCCGCTGGACCCCGCCGGAGGGCGGTGTGTGCGCACTGCCGGTCTTCCGCGAGCTGGAGCGGGCGGCGGCGGGCCCGGAGGCGGTGGAGCGGTTCTGCCTGGAACTGCTCGCCCGCCACCGCACCCTGCTCGTGCCCGGTACGGCCTTCGGCGCGCCGCACGGCGCCCGGCTCGGCTTCGGCGGCCCCCGGGAGGGCTTCCGGGCCGGGCTCGCCGGGCTGTCGGAGTTCCTGCGCTCCCGCGGGGGCGGCAGGTGACCGCCGTGGCCGCACCCGGTGCGGCCGGACCCGGCGCGGCCGCACCCGACGTGCTCGACCTGTGGGACCGCTCGGTGCGCGACCACGCCGCCCGGCCCGCGCTCGTGACCCCGCACCGGGAGCTGTCCTACCAGGACGCGGACCGGCTCACCGACGGCTGGGCGGCCGGACTCGCGGCGCGCGGGGCCGGGCCGGGGAAGCTGGTGGGCCTGGCCTTCGGCGACCCCGCCCGTACCGTGCTCGGCATGCTGGCGGCGCTCAAGGCCGGGGCGGGGTTCACCGTACTCGACGACCGGCTGCCGCCCGCGGCCCGCGCGGCACTGGTGGACCGCACGGCGGCCGCGGTGTGGCTGGGCGACGGAGCGCACGCACCCGAGGGGGCGTACGCGTCGGCCGGTCCGGACACCGGCGGCGGCACAGCGGCAGCGGCGGCGTTGGACGCGGCGCGGCCGGTACGGGCGGCCGCCGGGTCCGACGTGGCGTACGTGCTGTTCACCTCCGGGTCGACCGGCCGGCCCAAGGGCACGGTGGTCGAGCGGGACGCCCTGCGCCGGTTCGCCTCGGCGGTCGCCGAGCGGCTCGCGCTGACGCCGCACGACCGCTGGCTCCAGGTGGCGTCGCTGGGCTTCGACGTGCTGATCGAGGAGGTGTTCCCGGCGTTCGCCGCCGGTGCGGCCGTGGTGTGCCGCAAGGACACCCGCGCCCTGGACGCCGAGGAGCTGCACGCCGCCCTGGACCGGACCCGGACCACCGTGGTCGAGCTGTCCACCCAGTACTGGCTGGAGTACGCCCGCTGGCTCGCCGCACGCGGCACGACCACCCCGGCGGGGCTGCGCACGGTGGTGGTGGGCGGCGAGCGGATGGACCCGCATCCCTACCGCGCGTGGCAGGCACGGCAGCCGGCCGCCCTCGCCCATGTCTACGGGCTGACCGAATGCACCGTCAGCTCCACCTTCTACACCGGGCTGCTGCCGTCCGACGCCGAGGAGGTGCCGCTGGGCACGCCCCTGCGGGACGTGGAGATCAGCATCCGGCAGGGCGGCCGCCCGGTGCCGGACGGCGAGACCGGGGAGATCCACATCGGCGGCCCGCTGCTGGCCCGCGGCTTCCTCGACGACGAGGCCGCCACGGCCCGCCGCTTCGTCGCCGACCCGTACGCCGCCGAGCCCGGCGCCCGGCTGTACGCCACGGGCGACCTGGGGCGGATCGACGCCGACGGGCAGCTGGTCTTCCTCGGCCGGGTCGACGACCAGGTCAAGATCCGCGGGCACCGGCTGGAGCCGGCCCGGGTGGAGCGCGCCCTGTGCGAGCTGCCCGGGGTGGACCAGGCGGTGGTCTTCCCCGACCCGGCGTCCGGAACCGCCCTGTGGGCCTTCACCGTGCCGGCGGACCCGGCGGCCGCGCCGCTGCCCGGCGAGGCCGTACGGCTGACGGGCGGCGACCGGGACGCGCTCGTGGCGCCGCTGGAGGCGCAGCTGCCGGACTGGGCGGTCCCGCGCGTGCTCCACCGGGTGGCGGTCCTGCCGAAGAACCCGCACGGCAAGGTGGACAAGCGCCTGCTGTCCGCCTGGGCGGCGGCGGCCCAGGCCGGCCCTCCGGCCGGGGGGCCGGTCCCGGACCGGGCCGCGGACACCTCGCGGGATCCCCTGGAGCCCCTGGAGCCCCTGGAGCCCCTGGAGTCCGTACTCGCCCTCTTCCGCGAGGTCCTGGGCGCTCCCGCGCTCGGCCCCGACGACAACTTCTTCGACCACGGCGGCCAGTCGCTGCTCGCCATGCGCCTGCTGGCGCGGCTGCGCGAGTCGGACCCGGCCGCCGCCGGACTGCGGGCGAGCGCCCTCTTCGCCTCGCCGACGCCCCGGCTGCTCGCCGGAGCGCTCGCCGAGCGCCGGGCCTCCCGGCGCTGACCACCCCGTCCGACACCGCACCACCGCACCACCCGAGGGCCCGCCGTGCCGGCTCCGGCCGTACGCGGGCAGCAACCATCCCCGACCACTCAGCGAGAGTTGGCATGTCGAACCTCACCGACCCGTCCACGCCCGGCTACACCCTGACGGCCGACGAGGCCTCCGCCATCGCGGAGCTCAGCCTCGAACTGGCCGCCTCGTACCCGTCCTTCGGCGACCCCGTCCTGCTGCACGAACTGCCGCGGCTCGCGGCCCGGCTGCCCGAGGGCGTGCAGGACTTCCTGCGCGAGTTCAAGCTGGCCGACCGGCACGGCCACACCGTGATCCGCGGGCACGACTTCGACCAGCAGCGCATCGGCCCCACTCCCGACCACTGGCGCGGCCGCGGCCGGCCCGGCCCGGAGTTCCCCGAGGAGCTGCTGCTCATGCTGTACTCGGCGCTGCTCGGGGAGCCCTTCGGCTGGGCCACGCAGCAGGACGGCCACCTCGTGCACGACATCTTCCCGATCCGCCAGCACGAGAACGACCAGCTCGGGATGGGCAGCAAGGAGCTGCTGACCTGGCACACGGAGGACGCCTTCCACCCCTACCGCAGCGACTACCTGATCCTCGGCGCGCTGCGCAATCCCGACAACGTGCCCACGACGGTGGGCGAGCTGGACCTGTCGTCGCTGTCCGCCGAGGACATCGACATCCTCTTCGAGCCGCGCTACTACATCGCCCCCGACGAGTCGCACCTGCCGAAGAACAACACGATCGCGTCCGAGGAGGAGGCGGCCCGGTTCGCCACCATCCAGCGGATGATCGACGAGCGGCCGCTCGGCCCGCTCCTCTACGGCTCGCGCGTGGACCCGTACATGCGCCTCGACCCGTACTTCACCTCCGTGCCGGAGGACGACACGGAGGCGCGCCGGGCCTACGAGGCGCTGTTCAAGGTGGTGGACGCCGGGATGCGGGAGGTCGTCGCGGACCAGGGCGACGTGCTGTTCATCGACAACCACCGCGCGGTGCACGGCCGGCTGCCCTTCCAGGCCCGCTACGACGGCACCGACCGCTGGCTGAAGCGGGTGTGCGTGACGTCCGACCTGCGGCGCTCCCGCGAGATGCGGGCCACGGCCCGGACCCGGCTGCTGGGCTGACGCGCCGGTGTCCCCGACCCTCACCGACCTGTCCCGGGATCCGTGGCTGCTGCCCGCGGTGGACGACCTGATCGCCGCCAACATGCCCGCGTTCATGGGCTGGGAGTCCCCCGGGAACTGGCGCTGGCACGGCATGTACGAGCGCTACCCCGCCCACCAGCTGTGCCTGGTGGACGGCGACGGCAACCTGGTCGCGGCGGCCAACGGGCTGCCGGTCCGCTGGGACGGCAGCACCTCGTCGCTGCCGTCCGGCAGCGACGAGGTCCTGGTGGAGGCCGTCGACCACGGCCCGCCGGACCGTCCGGACACCGTGTGCATGCTGTCGGTGTCCGTGCACCCCGGCCACCGGGCGGCGGGCCACGCCGAGCGGCTGCTGGCCGAGGTCCGGCGGCGGGCCGCACAGGACGCGCCCCGCGGGGTGGTCATCCCGGTCCGGCCCACCCGCAAGCACCGCTACCCGCTGGTCCCGATCGGCGAGTACGCCGCCTGGGTCCGGCCGGACGGGCGCTGCTTCGACCCGTGGCTGCGCACCCACCTCGAACTCGGCGCCGTCCTGCTGGGCACGGCAGAGCGGTCCCTGGTGATCCGCCAGCCCGTGGCCCGCTGGGAAGAGTTCCTCGGCCATCCGCTGCCCGGCCCCGGGGACCACCTGCTGCCCGGCGGCCTGGTGCCGCTGCGTGTCACCGCGGACGGCCACGGCACGTATGCCGAGCCCAACGTGTGGGTCCACCACCCCGCCGGACCGCCCGCGCCGTGACCGGGGCGCGGCCGTATGCCCGCCCCGCCCCCGCCCCTCCCCTTTCTCACACGACCCCTGGAGCACACATGCCTCCCGTACGCCTCGCGATCGTCGGGTGCGGCGCCGCCGCCCGCGGCTGCCACCTGCCCGCCCTGCCCCCGCTCAAGGGGGACGTCCAGCTGACCGCGCTCGTCGACCGCGACCCGCGCCAGGCCGAGGCCGCCCTGGCCCTCTACCGGGAGCTGGGCGGCACCGACGCCGACCGGGTGGTGCTCGCCGCCGATCCGGCGGAGGCTGCCGACGCGTTCGACGCCGCCGTGGTCGTCGCCCCGCACACCCTGCACGCGCCGATCGTGCGGGAGCTGCTGGCGGCCGGCAAGCACGTCCTGCTGGAGAAGCCGATGACCACCTCGGTCGAGGACGCCGAGGCGCTGGCCGCGACCGCCGCCGCCGAGGGCGCGCCGGTGCTCGCCATGGCCCATCCGCGGCGGCTCTTCCCCGCCTACGCCTGGGTCAAGCGGCTCATCGACAGCGGCGAGCTCGGCGAGGTGGTGCGGGTCGACTGGTCGGAGGGCCACCCGTACGCCCACGAGCCGGTCTCCTGGTCGATGTTCGACCGGCGGCTCGCCGGCGGCGGCGTGCTCACCGACACCGCCTCGCACGTCTTCGACACGCTGCTGTGGTGGCTCGGCCCCGACGTCGAGGTGGTCCGCTACGAGGACAACTCCCTCGGCGGGGTGGAGACCGACGCCCGCGCCGACCTGCGCTTCGGCGCCACCGACGTGCGGTGCGACTTCAGCCGGCTGCGCGACCTCGGGATCAGCTGCACGGTCACCGGCACCCGGGCGACCGCCACCATCGGCACCGACTTCCCGGCCGGGGAGTGCACCCTGGTCACCGCGGACGGGGTGGAGCTGCACCGCGGCGACGTGGACGCCGTCGCCCCGGCCCAGGACGAGTGGGAGCTGCTCTTCACGGAGCAGCTGGCCAACTTCGCCGCCGCCGTGCGCGGCGCCGCCCCGGCGCACTCGGGCGCCGAGGACGGCGTACGCGTCGTGAAGCTGATCCAGGAGTGCTACGGCGGCCCGGCCCGCACGGCCTCCGCCCAGCCGTGGACCACCCGCGGCAGCGACGGGGCCGCCGGGGGTCCGTCGCTCGCCGGCCGCACGGTGGCGGTGACGGGCGCGAGCGGGTTCATCGGCGGCAGGCTGGTCGAGCGGCTGGTCCTCGGCACCGGGGCCCGGGTCCGGCCGGTGGTCCGCGGCTTCGGCCGGGCCGCGCGGCTGTCGGTCCTGCCGCAGGACCGGCTGGAGTTCTGCCAGGCCGACCTGCTGGAGGCCGGCACGCTGCGGGCGGCGTTCGAGGGCTGCGACACCGTGGTCCACTGCGCGTTCGGCAGCTCCGGCGACGAGGCCGGCCGATGGGCCGCCTCCGTGGAGGGCACGGCGAACGTGCTGGCCGCGGCGCGCGCCGCCGGGGTGCGCCGCGTGGTGCACCTGAGCACGATCGACGTCTACGACCCCGCCGTCGCGGGCGACCTGACCGAGGAATCCCCCGCCCGGGGCGCCGACCCGGCCGACCGCGAGTACGAGCAGCAGAAGCTCGCCGCCGAGCAGTTGGTCACGGAGGCGCACGGCGACGGGCTGGAGACGGTGGTGATCCAGCCGGGCGTCGTCCACGGCCCGTGGGGCGGCCAGTGGACCACCGCCCAACTGCGGCGTGCCGAGTCCGACTTCGCGCAGCTTCCCGCGGAGGGCGGCGGGGGCGTGTGCAACGCCGTGTACGTCGACGACCTGGCCGAGGCCGTGCTGCTGGCCGTGGACAGCGCGGCGGCCGCCGGCGAGCGGTTCCTCGTCGCCGACGCCGAGGAGCTGCGCTGGGGCGCCTTCTTCGACGCGGTCCGCGCCCTGCGGGGCCTGGGCGGGCCCTCGGCGGTCCCGGCGGGTGAGCCGGTGGCGGACTGGGAGCTGGAGCTGTACCGCTCGACGGCCCGCGCCGACGCGGGCAAGGCCCGCCGGGTCCTCGGCTTCACGGCGCGCACCCCGTTCGCCGAGGCCGTGGAGCTGACCGGTCAGTGGGCGCGCTGGGCCGGGGAAGCCCCGGAGGCCGGCGCATGACCGGGGTGAGCGACGTCCTGGTGGTCGCACCGCACCCCGACGACGACGTCATCGGCTGCGGCGGGTCCATCGCCAAGCACGTCCGCGACGGCGCCCGGGTGACGGTGGTCATCGTCATCGGCCGCGAGCGCAGCGCCCTGGACGACGCGGTATCCGACGCCGAGTTCGCCGCCGAGACGGAGGCCGCCGCCAAGGCCCTGGGCGTGCACCGCTGCATCCGCCTGGAGGAGCCCTCCCGGGACTTCGCCCTCTCCCGCCGGGTCCACCTGGACCTCGTCCGGATCCTGCGGGAGGTGCGGCCGCAGGTGGTGTACCTGCCGCACGACAACGACGACGACGTCGAGCACCGCATGGTGCACCAGCTGGCTGTCGAGGCGCTGTGGATGGCGCAGTCGGAGTTCTTCCAGGAGACGGGCGGCCGCCCCATGCCGGCGCCCCGCCTGGTGCTCGGCTACGAGGTGTGGGCGCCGATGGCCCGCTTCCAGTACGCGGAGGACATCGACGGGCAGATCGAGACGAAGGTCGAGGCGATGCGCGCGTACGCCTCCCAGCTGCGGCACGCCGCGTGGGACGAGGGCATCCGCGGCCTGGCCCGCTACCGCGGTGCGGTGTCGTCCGGCTCTGGGCACGCGGAGGTGTTCCAGGTGATCTCGCTGGGCGGCGTGCCCGCCGCCGGCATGGAGGGGGGCGGCCGTGACTGACCGCCTCCTGGTCTGCGGGCTGGGCTCCGGGATGGACCGCTCCCTGACGGAGCTGCGCTCGCCCCGGTGGGAGCTGGTGGTGGCCACCGACCGTCCGACGGACCGGGCCCGCGCCGCCGCGGACGTGCTGCTCGCCGTCGATCCGAACGACGCCGTGGCGGTGCTCGCGCAGCTGTCGGCGGCCGGCATCGACCGGATCGACGGGGTGTTCTCCCTGGGCGCGGACAACCCGCCGGTGATCAGCACCCTCGCACGGCGCTTCGGCTGCCCGGGGCTGCCGCTGGAGACGGCCCTGGACTGCACGCTGAAGGACCGGCGGCTGCGGATCCTGCGCGCCGCCGGGCTCGACCTGCCGCGGTTCGCCACCGCCGAGAGCGTCGGCGAGGCGGTGCGGGCCGTGGCGGACATCGGGCTGCCCGCGGTCATCAAGCCCAGCGACCAGACCGGCTCGCTGGGTGTGCTGAAGGCGGAGACGGCCGATCAGGTCCGCCCGCTCGCGGAGGAGGCGCTGCGGCTGAGTCCCGGCGGGCGGATCGTGGTCGAGGAGTTCCTGGAGGGCACCGAGCACACGCTGGCGGCCTTCATGGTCGACGGCGAGCTGCACCCGTTCGGGTTCGCCGACCGGGAGTACGGGCGCAAGGAGGAGTTCGCCCCGCACTTCTTCGAGGGCGGGGACACCCTGCCCAGCCGGCTGACCGCCGAGCAGATCGCGGAGGTCGTCGACACCGTACGGCGCGGGGCCGCGGCCCTGCGCCTGGACCCGGCGGTGGTCAACACCGACATCCTGCGCACGCACGACGGCCGGGTGGTCCTCCTGGAGATCACCTGCCGGCTGACGGGAGCCCGTATCGCCACCGAGGTGATGCGGCTGGCGACCGGCGTGGACCCGCTGCCCAACGTGGTCCGCCTCGCGCTGGGCCGGCCGCTGGACCTGGCGGAACTCCGGCCCCGGCACAGCCGCGCCGTGGTGCAGCGGTTCCTGCCGGCGGACGGCGGGGTGGTCGAGTGGGTCGGCGACCCGCGGGACGTCGCCCGCCGGACCGGCGTGTACGACGTGTTCTGGGGCCTTGACCTGTCGCCGGGCACCGTGGTGCCGCCCTACCGCGGGGGAGCCGACGTCCTGGCCGGGGTGATCGCCCACGCCGAACGGCCGGAGGAGGCCGAGGCGGTCGCCGAACGCACCCTGCGCGCCCTGCCGCTGCGCTTCAAGGCGGGGACGCCGTGACCGGGCCCGGGGCCCGGGCCCACCGTACGCACACGAGCCTGCCGAGGGAGAACGACATGGCCACCGACCCGGTGGACGAGGCGGCGGTCGACAAGGGCATCGCCCGGACCAGCGTGGTCATCGCCCTGCGCGACGACCTGCGCATCGCCGACTGCATCGCCTCGATCGACGAGGACGTCGAGATCGTCCTGGCGCTCAACGGGCCCAGCGACGCGGTCCTGAAGCTGATCGCCGAGCACCCCCGCCCGCTGACCGTCACCGAGATCGAGGACGTCGGCAACCTGGGCGCCGCCTACAACGCGGGGGCCGCCGCCACGGACCGCCAGTACCTGCTGCTGATGGACTCCGACTGCACCTTCGCCCCCGGCGTGGTCCGTGCCATGGTCCGCGCGGTGCTCACCGCGCCCGTGGTCAAGGGCCAGGTGGTGTACGGCGAGTCGGAGGGGCTGCTCAGCCGGCTGACCGCGCGGGTGCGGGAGTTCGACGAGGGCGACTACGTCAGTGCCCTGTCCCCGCCGCTGATCTACAACCGCGCGATCGTCGACCACATCGGCGGCTACCACTTCGACGAGCTGATCCACTGGTGCGAGGACCGGGAGTTCGACTTCCGGCTCCAGCTGGCGGGCATCCCCGTGGTGTACCTGCCGGAGGCGCGGATCTTCCACGACGCCCAGCACGGCTTCGCCAACATGCGCAGCTACTTCCGCTACGGCGTCGGCGAGGGCATCGCCCAGGAGACCGGCGTGTTCACCACTCCGGCGGTGCCGGTGGTGTGGCGGCTGTTCGAGGCGTCGAGGACGCTCGTGCACTGCGCGCGCGACAAGGGCGCGGGCGCGGCGGCGTACTACGCGCTGCTGAAGGCGGCCTTCCACGTGGGCACCGCGCACCACCTGCTCAACGACCCCTACCGGGTGCGCGACCGCTACCCCGCCTCCGCCAAGCGGGCGCGGATGGTCCGGTCGATCCCCCAGCACAGCACCAGGCTGACCGGCCCCCAGCTGCGCCGGCTGCGGCGGGCGCACTGGGAGGCGGGCCGGCGGATCGAGAAGGTGGCCGACCTGTCGGTCTTCCACGCGGACGCCGCCGGCCCGGCCGGCCCGTCAGCCGCCGGACAGGCGCGGCAGCAGCAGGCGTGAGGGGTGGTCGCCGCCGTGGTGGACGGTGTGGCGGGCGGGGACCCGCGGGTGGACGTCGAAGCGCGGCGTGTTGCTCGCCGCGACCTCCAGGCGGATCCGGTGGCCCGCGCGGAACACGTGGCCGACTGCGCCCAGCGCGACGGTGACCTCGACCGGTTCGCCGGGGGCGGACGCGGTGTCCGCCCCCGGCTCCAGGCGGCGCACGCCGTCGCACAGCAGCTCGGCCCGGCCGTCGGGGTAGACGTCGACGAGCTTGCCGGCCACGTCGGCGCCCGCCGCGTCCGGGGTGACGTACACCGTCAGGACGGTGTCGCCGACGACGGTCAGCGGCTCGGCGAGCTCCTCGCCGGTGAAGCACAGGACGTCGGCGCGGCGTTCGACCTCGCGCTGGTCCAGCGGACCGCAGTCGCCTCCGGTGTACTGGCCGGGCTGGGCGGTGGCGCCGCCCGTGGTGGGCACCGGGTCGGCGGGGTCGTGGCGGAGCAGGTCGGCGCCGGCGGCCGGGGGAGCGCCGGCCGTGAGGCGGCGGCCGTCCAGGTGCAGGACGAGGTCCCGGGTGCCGGGGACGGGCCAGTCGGGGAACGTGTGCCACGCGTCGGCGCCGGTGAGGAACAGCCGCACCGGCTCCGGCACCGCCGCGCCGGCCCGGCCGCGCAGATGCCGGTCGAAATGCTCCAGGTGCAGACCGGTGACATCGATGCTGCGTTCGTCGGCGGCCAGCCCGTAACGGCGCTGCGGGAATATCCCGTCGGTGACGCAGTGGGACCACGGGCCGACCACCAGCTGCGAGGCCATTCCGCATTCCCGAATTCCCCGGTAATTCTCCAGGGTGCCGGTGACGAATATGTCGTACCAGCCGGTGAGGTGGAGCACCGGGACGTCGATCGCCGCGTACGACTCGCGCGGGGCGGCGCGCCGCCAGTACGGGTGGCCGCCCGGGTGCTCGCGCCACTGCCGGTAGTACGGGGCCAGCCGGTCCAGCAGGTCCGACGCGGCGTCCGGGTCCCGGTAGAGGTCGTCGATCCGGTCGATCGCCCGGGCCACCTCCTGCCACTCGGCCCCCTCCAGCCCGGCCCCCTCCAACAGCAGGTCGTAGAGCACCCAGTACAGGACGAAGCCCAGCTGGAAGGCCCCGCCCTGGCGGGTCCAGCCCTCGTCGAAGCCCGATCCGGCCACGTGGGGGGCGATCGCGCGGAGGCCCGGCGGGCGTTCGGCCGCGGCAAGGAGGGCGGCCATCCCCTCGTAGGAGCGGCCGAACATGCCCGCGGTGCCGTCGCACCACGGCTGCCGCACCGCCCATGCGACGGTGTCGGCCCCGTCCGCCGCCTCGTTCCAGTACGGCTCGAAGGCGCCGCCGGAGCCGAACCGGCCGCGGACGTCCTGCACCAGCAGGGCGTAGCCGGCGCGGACCAGGCGCAGTCCGTCGACGGAGGCGCCGCCCGGGCTGCCCGATTTCCCGTACGGCGTCCGGCGCACCAGCACCGGCACCGGGTCGGCGGTGTCGGGACGGTACAGGTCGGCCCTCAATAAGGTGCCGTCGCGCAGGGGTATTTCCAGATCGTGTTCCACAACAATTCGCACGCGCCCATATTCCATCAGGACGAGGACATTCACAATGCACCCCCCGGGTATTTTCGGAATCCATTTCCTGGAGCCGTTCTTCGAGACGGCGCGCACCGATCCGGCGCGGCCGGCCGTCGTCGACAACGGGCTCGTCGTCGGCTACGGCACGCTCGCCGCCTGGGTGCTGGAGGTGGCCTCCTCCGTCGCGCCGCGCACGGACGCGCCCCAGCCGCCGGTCGGCGTGGTCGTCCACCACTCGGTCCGTGACGTGGCCGCCCTCCTGGGCGTCCTGGCGGCGGGCCGCGCGTATGTGCCGCTGGAGGCCGCGCATCCCGCGGCCCGGCTGGAGTCGGTCCTGGCCCGGCTCGGTGTCGAGGAGGCCGTGGCGACCGCCGGCACCGGCTGGCAGCCGCCGCTCGCCCGGGTGGTCCGCCCGCGCTGGTCGCCGGCCGCAGCGGCGCCCGCCGGCGCCGCCGTCCTCCCCGACAGCGGTGTCCGGCCCGGGGATCCGGCGTACGTCCTGTTCACCTCGGGCTCCACCGGCGAGCCCAAGGGGGTCGTGGTCCCGTACCGGGCACTGGCCGCCGTGGTGCCGCCGCTGCGCACCCTGTACGGCATCGGGCCGGACGCCACCGTGCTGCACTTCCACGGTGCGGGCGGCGACACCAGCCTGGAGGAGATCCTGCCGACCCTGACCGGGGGCGCCACCCTGGTCGTCGACGACGCGGCCCGCGAGGGCTTCGCCCAGGTCGCCGAGGAGCAGGAGGTCACGGTCGCGGTGCTGCCGACCGGCTTCTGGCACGCCCTGACCGGCGACCTGCTGCACCAGGGCGCAGCCCTGCCGCCGTCCCTGCGCACGGTGGTCATCGGCGGCGAGGCGGTGCGCGCCGACATGCTGGAGCGCTGGCACCGGCTCGGCGCCGGCGGGGTGCGGCTGCTCAACACCTACGGATCCACCGAGACCGCCCTGGTGACCCACGCCGTGCAGCTCGCCGGACCGGGCGCGCCCGAACTGCCCCGCACCGGCGGCGACCTGCCCATCGGGCTGCCCCTGCCGCACGTCGGCCAGCACGTCGACGACAACGGCGAGCTGCACGTGTCCGGGCCCGGCCTGGCCCTCGGCTACCACGCCGCCGCGGAGGCCACGGCGGCCCGGTTCCGCGAGGAGGACGGCATCCGCTGGTACCGGACCGGGGACCTGGTCACGGTGACGCCCTCGGGGGCGCTGGTCTTCCGCGGCCGCTCCGACCACCAGGTCAAGATCCGCGGCCACCGGGTGGACCTCGTCGAGGTGGAGGGCCTCGTCGGCAGTTGCGCGGGCGTGCGGGAAGCCGCCGCCGTGCGGGTGGACCGCGGGGAGCACAGCACCCTGGCGGCCTTCTTCGTCCCGCTGGACGGCCACGACCCCGCCGAGGTGGCGGCCGGCATCCGCGCCAGGCTGGCGGAGTCGACGGCTCCGCACCTGGTGCCCAGCCTGCTCGTACCGGTGGCGGAGCTGGAGCGCACCCACACCGGCAAGGTCGACCGGACCGCGACACGGGACCGGTACCTGGCTGCGGCGGGGGCGGGCCGATGAGCGCGCCGGCGGGGCGGACCACGGCGGGCGGGCGGGGCGCGGCCGCGGCAGCGGGCGCGGCCGGGGCAGCCGGGGCAGCCGGGGCCGAACTCGCAGACGCGGCAGACCTGGCGGGCCTTGCCGCGTACGCCTCGCGACGGCTGGGCGTGGTCCTGGACCCGGCGACCGCCCGCGCCGACGAGTCCGGCTGGGACTTCCGGGTCGTGCACGTCCGGGGGACGGACGGCACCTGGTGGATCCTGCGCCGGCCGCGCCGGCCCGAGGCCTCGGCCCGGCTGGCCTTCGAGGGGGCCGTGCTGGCCGCCGTTCGCGACCGGATCCCCGTGCCCGTGCCCTACTGGCGCCTGCACACCCCGGACCTGGTTGCCTACCCGCGCCTGCCCGGGGCTCCGGCGGGCACGGAGGACCCCGAGACCCTGGTCTACGGCTGGTCCGTAGACCCGCTGGCCCACCCCGCCCACTACCTGGAGCCCCTGGCCCGGGCCCTGGTCGCCGTGCACACCACCCCGCCGGAGGGCTCCCCCGTCCTGGCGGCCCGCGCCCAGGCGGATCCCGGCTCCGTACGCGCGCGCATCGCGGACCGGCTCGCCCGAGCCCGCGCCGAACTGCCCCTGCCCGCCGCCGGGCTGCGCCGCTGGCAGGCCTGGCTGGACGACGGGCGGCTGTGGCCGGACCGGCTGACGCTCGTCCACGGCGACGTCCACCCCGGCCACACCCTGGTGGTGCGCCCGCCTTCCGGCCCGCCGGCCCTCTCCGGCCTGCTGGACTGGGCCAACGCCGATGTCGGCGACCCCGCGGCGGACTTCGTGGACATGCTGTACGCCGGGGGCACCGCCGTCCTCGACCGCCTCCTGGCGGCCTACCGGTCGGCAGGCGGCGAGGTGCGCGCCGGCCTGCGGGAGCACATCCTCGCGCGGGCCTCCTTCCTGTGGGTCCACGTGGCGCTGCGCGGCCTGGACACCGGCCGCCCGGCGTGGACCGAGACGGCGCTGCGGAGGATGGCGCGGTGAGGGCCGCACCGGAGCGCCGACCCGACCACGGGCGGCAGGAGCGGCAGGACCTCCCCGGGCCCCCCTGGCGCGGGCATCCCGGGCTCCCCGGGCGCAGGACGGGGCGCACGCCGGCCGGGACGGCGTACACCCTCCACCAGCCGCCGCTCACGCCGCCCGGGACGGTGTGCGGCGTTCCCTCGGAGGCGGCGCCCCCGGTGGTGCTGGTCGCGGGAGCGGGCGGTTCCGGGGGGATCTGGGAGCACCACCAGGTGCCCGCGCTGACCTCGGCGGGCCGCCGGGTGGTCACCTTCGACCACGGGCCGGCGGCCGGAGGTCCGGCGGACCCGGCCGACCGGCTGCGGGAGCTGCTGACGGCGCTCGGCCTGCCGCCCTGCCCCCTGGTGGGCCACTCCCTCGGCGCGTTCGCCGTCCAGGAGCTGCTGCTGACCGATCCGCACCTGGCGAGCGGGGCCCTGCTCGCGGCGACCCGCGGCCGGCCCGACGCGGTGGGCGAGGCGCTGGCGCGCGCCGAGGCCGCGACCGCCGCGGCGGGAACGCGGCTGCCCGCGGAGTACGAGGCCTTCGTGCGCCTGGTGCAGAACCTCTCCCCCAGGACTCTGGCCGACGAGGGGGCCGCGGCGGAATGGCTCGACTTGTTCGAAGTCGCGGCACTGTCGGGCGTGTCGGCAGCCGCCCGCGGTCCGGCCCTGCCGGTCACCGACCGGCTGGCCGCCTACGGCCGGATTCCCGTGCCCGTCCTGGTCGTGGGCTTCGCCGACGACGTGCTGGCGCCCGCTCCTCTGGGCCGGGAGGTCGCCGCCGCGATCCCCGGCGCGCGCTACGCGCAGCTGCCGGACGCGGGCCACCTCGGGTTCCTGGAACGCCCCGAGGCCTTCAACTCCCTCCTGTTCGACTTCCTCGCCGCCGTGGCCCCGACCGACCCCGGAGTGTCCCGTGTCCCCTGAGTCCCCCGCGTCCTTCCCCGACCCGGCTGCCGCACCCGCCCTCCCGGAGGTCGCGGTCGTCCACGTCGGCGAGGAGCCGCCGCCGTCGTGGACCGCGGCCGTGTACCTGTGCGGCCCGACGCCCGCCGACCCCGCCGAGCCGTCGTGGCGGCCGGACGCCGTCGCCGCCCTGCGGTCCCTGTGGTCCTGCGCCGGGCGCCTGGCGGTCTTCCTGCCCGAGCCGGCGCCCGGCGGCTCCTACCCGGCGTACGCGGACCAGATCGCCTGGGAGGAGGACGCGATGCGCCGCTGCGACGTCGTCCTGTTCTGGATCCCGCGCGACATGCGGCGGCTGCCGGGCCTGGTGTCGAACATCAAGTGGGGCGCGTGGTGCGGCTCCGGCCGCGCCGTGCTCGGGGCGCCGCCGCAGGCCGAGCGCATGGAGTACCTGCTCCACTTCGCCGACGCGCTGGGCGTGCCGGTGGAGCGGACCCTGGCGGGTGCGGCCGGCGCCGCGCTGCGGGCGGTGGGAACGGGGGCCGTACGCGGGGGCGGCGAGCGGGCGGTGCCGCTGGCGGTGTGGCGGACGGAAGAGTTCCGGGCGTGGTACGCGGCACGCCGCCGGGCCGGTGACCGGCTGCTGGACGCGCGCGTGGAGTGGTACGCGCCTCCGTCGGGGCCGGAGGGGGCCGCCGCCTGGCTCCTGACCGCCACGGTCGCGCCGGGCGACGGCGGCGGCCCCGTCGTCAGCCGTCTGCTGGCGGCTCAGGGGCAGGGCATGCTCATGTAGAGCGCGTGCTCGCCCTCGGACTCGGTGCCCTGGTACAGGGCGGTGTCCAGGCCGCAGAAGGCGAAGCCCATGCTGCGGTAGGCGTGGATGGCGGGGGCGTTGACGTTGGTCACTTCCAGCCACAGGTGTCCGGCGCCGCGTTCGCGGGCGAAGTCCACCGCGTGCTGCATCAGCGTACGGCCGATGCCCCGACCCCGGTGGCCGGGGGCGACCTCGATGTCCTCGATGGTCAGCCGCTGGTTCCAGGGCGCGTAGGACACGGCGGCGAAGCCTGCGAGGTCGCCGCCGGCGCCGACGGCCACGAACGTGCGGCTGTCGCCGTCCCCGCCCTCCTCACCGTCCTCCTCGCCGCTGCCGTCGTCCTCGGGGAACACCTTGACCAGCGGCGGGTCCACCGGGACCTCGCGGAGGGCGAACCCGTCGCCGGTGACGGCCACTTCGAAGACGGTGCCGGTGGTGAAGGACCCGTCGAGGGCCTCGATGGCCTCGGTGTCCTCGGGGCGTGCGGTGCGGAACTCGTACGTCGTGTCATGCGTGGTGGTCATGGGACGAGGCTATGACCGGCCTGCCCGGGTGAGATCGGGTTTCGGCCGGACGGGGCGCCGCGGGAGGCGGGTCACCGCAGAGGCTGCGGCCGGCCGGCGGCAGCCTGCTGTCAGCTGGGCCCTGGTCAGATCGTGACCGGGCCGTGGGCGGTGGCGAACTCGACCGACACCAGGCCCGGTTCCTCGTCCTCGACCCAGGTGACATCGATCCGGTCGAGGGGATGGTCGGCCGGCTCGCCGAGGAACTCGGCGATGGAGGCGGCGTCGCCGGCGATGGAGACCCCGTGGATGGTGGTGGAGGTGCGCGGGTCGGCGCTCGGCCGCTCCTCAGGCGGGACCAGCCATTGCAGGAAGTACGGCAGTTGCGGGTCCTCCATCAGCTCCAGCAGGCCGATCTGCTTCCACCGCAGGTCGAACCCGTCGGGGCGGACGCGGTGGCCTTCGGAGGAGGTGCGGCCGAGGCGGGCCTCGACCGGGGCGATGTCGTCGACGGAGACCACCCAGCCGAGCCAACCGCCGCCCTCGGCGGCGCGGCGCGCGACCGCCCGGCCGAAGGGGGCGCGGTCGGCGGCGGGGTGGTCGAGGGTGGTGACGACCTCGACGTAGGTGCCGCCGCTCAGCGGGAGGATGAAGTTGCGGGTGCCGAACCGCGGGTGCACGCCCCCGTCGACGAACCCGGCGCCGAGGGCGGATCCGATCCACTGGACGGTCGAGACGAAGCTGTCGCGGGCCACCGCGTAGGACACGTGGTCAAGTCGCACCGCGCCATCCTCACCCGGCAACCCGCACAAGTCCTGGCGCCACGCCCGCCGCCCGGGCGGCGCCGGCCGCGGGTTCAGCCGCGGAGCGGATCGGCCGTCCCGGTGGCCGCGGCGGGCCGGCGGGGTCGGGGTCTTGAGCCTCCGCCGGCCCGTGACGCGGCGGCGCGGCCCGGTGCGGATGTCGTGGGTGGCGGCCGGCCGGCCGCCGAGAAAGGCGCCGGCGGCCTCCGCCGTGAGGAGCAGGCCGAAGCCGGACGCGCCGATGCCGAGGCGTTCGTGCGCGACGAGCGCGAGGACGGTCTCCACGGCGAGGAAGGCGGTGTTCCCCACCGCGGGGCGGAGTGCGAGCCCGAGCAGCAGCCGGTCGCGGAAGACGTACGAGGCACCGGCGCGCGCCTGCCGGAGCAGTGGCCCGCGGGCCTCCGGAACGGGAGACAGGCGGTGGCGGCGGTGTCGGAGAACGCCGGGTCAGGGGCGTTCGTAGTACTGGAGGACGCCTCCCAGGGAGAAGCAGAGGGCTCCGGCGAGGGTGCCCCAGTTGGCGACGTCGGCGTTGACCAGGCTGCCGGTGGCGGGACGGGTGTAGGCGGCGAGCGCCGAGACCATGAAGAGGACGGAGCCCAGCTGGTTCACGGCGACGATCCACCAGCCGAGGTCGCGCCGCCGGATGCAGGGCCGGCCGTGGCAGATCTCGGCGAACCCGAGGTGGCCGGAGATGAGGAAGAGCATGCAGCCGATCACGTCCGGCGCCCAGACCAGCCGGTTGGCCTGCTGGACCGTCAGGCCCTGGAGGAAGGAGGCCAGCAGGTTGACGGCGAACACCAGGGTCCCGGCGAACAGGACGAAGGCACCGAGCCAGTCGGCCCGCGCCGGCTCGTAGCTCCACCACCGCCACGGGCGGGTGACCAGGGCGCCCTCCCCTCCGGGTACGTGGCGCGGCGCGTTGACGGCCTGGAGCAGGGACACGTATCCGCCAGTGTTGAAGAACAGGCCGCCGGTGAAGTAGATCGACGCGCAGGTGAGGGCGTCGCCGGAGCCGAACTGGGCGACGGCGGCGCCGGCCGCGAAGAGTGCTCCGCCGATGACGAAGGCGGTGGCGGCGACGGCGTTGAGCCGGCGCAGCCGGGTGAGGGCGGTGTCGTCGGCGACGGCGTAGTGGGCGGCGGCCGCGCCGGGCGGGCTGAGGGCGATGAGGCCCCGGCGCCGGGCGAGCCGCGATTCCCAGACGGCGGTACCGCCGCTCGGCGGGCGCCAGGTGAGGCGGGTGGTGAACGGTCCCGCGCCTTCGGCGCGCTGGTCGGGCTGTCCCACAGGCGGAGACTAGACGCCCCGCAGGCCCCTGACCGGGGCGCAACGCCGTCGGCGGCCGTGGGGGCGGGGGCGGGGGCGGTCCGACGGGTCGCGGCGGCGCCCGCAGGGATCGGTCGCCGGCATGTCCGGGCTCAGTCCTGCTTCGGACCCGGCGGATCCGGATGGCGCCGCCGGGCCCGGGTTCGGAGGTCTGCGGGTGGTTCTGCGGTAG
This sequence comes from Streptomyces sp. 2P-4, assembly GCF_030167965.1. NCBI lineage: Bacteria > Bacillati > Actinomycetota > Actinomycetes > Kitasatosporales > Streptomycetaceae > Streptomyces > Streptomyces sp. 2P-4. Next base: position 436,377 of record NZ_CP095012.1, on the reverse strand, counting down.
GTGAGGGCGCGTCAGAGACGCGCCGGGCCGTGATGCCCGCGTACGGCCCCGTCCGGCTCCGGGTCGCGATGGGGGTCGGGATGGGCGGCCTCGACCGCGAGGGGCCGCCTTGGCGGCCGGTCCACCGGGACGCTAGGACCGCGTCGCCTCCCCGCACCTGTCTCCGGAGGGCCCGCCCTGCCCGACCGGCGCGCTGCGGTCGTACGGGTCGATCTCCGCGCCGGCCTCGTCCGCCCGGCGGTCGGTGCCGAAGGGCGGGGTGATGTAGCCCGTGGGGGCGCCGCAGCCGCCGTTGGTCATGTCGTACTTGTACGAGACGACCGAGAAGGTGCCGGGCTCGGTGACCACCTTCGCGGGGTCGTCCCAGCTCAGGACCAGTTCGCGCCGGACGATCGTGCGCACGATCTCGTCGTCGCCGCTCGTGCCCGCGCGGGTGACCGGGTAGACGAAGGTGACGTCGGCCGTCACCCGGAGCGCGCCGTGCTCACCCTCCTGGTAGGCAAGTCGGCCCCGGGTCTTCACGGCGTCGCCGACCAGTTGGGTGCGGGAGGGCTGGAAGCGGCTGAAGAGGAGCAGGGGGTCGTTCTTCTCGCTCGGGGTGACGAACGCAGTCCTCAGAAGGTCCTGGACGTCCTTCTGGTGCGGGTTGATCAGAGCGATCGCCTTCTCGGGGTGCTCGCCCCGCAGCACCCTGCGGTCCAGGCTGGACGCGAGGAGGAAATCCCGGCTGCGGGCGAGGGCCCGTTCGACCTCCGCCGCGCTCATCCAGCCGACGGCTTCGGCCTTCGGTACGGTGATCCCCTCCGCTCCGCTCGCCCAGCCCGCTGCCGGCGAGCCGCGGAACGGCTCCTCCCTGGTGGGGCGTTGGGCTGCCGCTGCCGGGGGCGCCTCGGTCGGGCGGGCGGTCTCGGCCGCCGACGGCGGGGAGTCGGCGCCGGCGAACACATCGACCACCCACCCCGGCGCGAGCGCCACCACCGCCAGCAGCCCCAGCGAGGCGAACAGCCCGGCCGCGTACCAGCCCGTACGCCGCCTGGGTCGCGCAGGCGTGTAACTGCGCCAGCCCTCCGGGGTGCGACCGGGCTCCGCCCGCAGCCGCTTCGCCACCTCCCGAGCCCGCGCGGACGGTTCCTTGGGCGCGTCGGCGGCACCTGCCACGGACTCGCGCACGAACCGCTCCCACTCCTCGTCTGACCTCGACGAGCCGTCCGGCTCGGTACCCGCTCCCATACACAACCCCCTTGCATTCGGCAGACCGCGCCCACTCCCCCGGGACGCGTCCGCATGGTGACACAGAGTACTGACAATCGGCTGATTGGTTGATCGGCTGACCGGCAGGGCTGCGGCGGCACCCCAGGCCCCGGCGGGCGCAGGGATCGGAACACCGTCCGCGGCCGGCGCCGCAGCACAACGACGCGAACGGCCGGCACTCCACCCGCTCCAGCTGCACGGGCGGCTCGGCGACCGGCGCTTCCGAGGCCGGCTCCGGACCGCACTCCGCTGCTCGGGCTCTCCCGCCGAACCGGTCGCGGTTGACAAGTGCGCTTCGCCATAACACCCTTTCACTAAGGAAGTAGTGAAAGGGTGGCGGGCGTGCTCGAGTACCGCATCGACCGGCACAGCGGCATGGCCACGTACCTGCAGATCGTCCAGCAGACCAAACATGCCCTGCGCCTCGGACTGCTCAAGCCCGGTGACAAACTCCCCACCGCCCGCGAGGTCGTGGAAGCAACCGCCATCAACCCCAACACCGTTCTGAAGGCCTACCGCGAGCTGGAACGCGAAGGCCTCGTCGAGGGGAAACGGGGCGTGGGCACCTTCGTCCGCGCGTCCCTGGGCAACGACCCGGCAGCCTCCCCGCTCCGCGCGGAGCTCGCCGACTGGGCGCGCCGCGCGCGGGACTCCGGGATGGACCGGGACGACGTGGCCGCACTCTTCACTTCCGTACTGGAGCAGCAGTTCAAGGGGGAAGCAAAAGCATGACGAACACTGTGATCGAGGCGACAGGCCTCGGCCTGCGCTACGGACGACGGCGGGGGGTCTGGGCGTTACGAGAGTGTTCCTTCCGCCTTCCTGAAGGCCGCATATGCGCCCTGGTCGGCCCGAACGGCGCGGGAAAGTCCACCCTGCTGCTCCTTGCCGCCGGACTCGTCCGCCCCACCGAGGGCACCCTGCGCACGCAACCCCGCGAGACCCTCGCGTACGTCGGCCAGGACAAGCCGCTCTACCCGCAGCTCACCATCGCCGAGACGCTCCGGATGGGCAGCGAGCTGAACCCGCGGCACTGGGACGCCGTCGCGGCGCAGCGCATCATCGAGGCCGGCAACCTCACTCCCGACACCCGGGTCCGGACCCTGTCCGGCGGCCAACGCACCCGCGTCGCCCTCGCCCTCGCCCTCGGGAAGCGCCCCCGCCTGCTACTGCTCGACGAGCCGATGGCGAACCTCGACCCGCTCGCCCGCCACCAGCTCATGGGCGAAATCATGGCCGTCGCAGCCGAGCACGGCACCTCGGTGGTGATGTCCTCGCACATCATCGACGAGCTGCGCGAAGCCTGCGACCACGTGCTCCTCGTCGCCGGCGGCAGCATCCGCCTCGCCGGCTCGCTGGACGGGATCCGATCCGCGCACCGGATGGTCACCGGCCCCACCGCAGCCGTCGCCGACCTCGACGGGCACACAGTCGTCGAAGCCCGGACGGCGGGCCGCATGGTGACCGCACTTGTGCGCCCGCAGGGCCCTGTCGACGGCCGCACCTGGCAGACGGACGACGCAACCCTGGAGGAGCTGGTGCTTGCCTACCTGCGTGCCCCGGACGCCCCGCCGCTCACCCTCGATGACGCCCTCGGCAGCATGGGAGCACGGACGTGAACGCACTGGCGCTGAAGGGGCCGTACCGGGCCGCGGCGCGCCTGCACCGGCGCGCGCTGTGGGCCCTCCCCCTCCTGGCGGCGGCCGGCCTCGCCGTGGTGATCGGCCTGCGTGCGTGGGCGGTTCCGGGCCCTGGCGCCACTCCCTACGACGGCTACGGGTTCCTGCAGATCTCCATGCAGTACGCGGGCCGCGGCCTGCTGTTCCTGCCTGCTGTTGTGGGAGCCTTCGTCGCGGGGCCGCTGATCAGCCGTGAACGGGAGAGCGGCACGTGGCGGCTGGCACTCACCCAGTCCGCCGATCCGAGGACGTGGCTCAGGGTGAAGGTCCTCCTGGCGGCGGCCACCGCCGGACTCGGCTCGGCCGCGCTGATCGGGGTCTACCGGATCGGCTGGACCCGCGTGGCCGACACCTACCGGCTCACGTGGGCCGACCGGGGCGCTTACGAGGCCTCCGGCCCCGTCCTGGTCGGGTACTGCCTGCTCGCCGTGGCCCTCGGCGCACTCGTCGGGCAGCTGGTGCGGCGCACCCTCCCCGCCATGGCCGTGGCCGGCTTGTCGACCGGGGCGGTGATGTGGACCGTGGGCTCCCTGCGCTGGTCCATCCTGCCCGTCACGACCACCACCATGCCGCTCAACGGCAACCCCGCACAGCAGGCGCCCGCTTCCGCATTCATCACGGACACGGGACTCGTGACCGGCTCGGGCGAACGCCTCCCCGAGTACGCCTGTTGGGCACGTACCCAGAGCCTGCGAGACTGTCCCGGCGACATGAACGTCACTTCCTGGTATACGGAGTTCCACCCGGCCTCGCACTACTGGCCCACGCAGCTCATCGAAACCTCGCTCGCCCTCGCCCTGGCCGCGCTCGCCTTCTACGCGGCCTTACGACTCGTCCGCACCGGCCGGCCCTGAACGCGGCGGTGATCACGTCGGTTCAGGGCCAGTGGCGTGCGAACCTCAGGTTCCGGCGGCGGGCGGTCGTGACGAGCTGGGCAGGCGGCGGCCGCCGTCCGGTTCGGGGTGGCGGCCGCTGCCGGGACGGGCTCAGATGCGGGCTGCGTTGCCCGAGTAGATCCAGCCGTCGCGCACGCCGTAGGTCTTGTCGACCCAGTACCAGAGGTTGCCCTTGGAGTTCGTGCACGACTTCGTGAAGTTGAGCCTGTCGCCCCGGTGGACGGTGTCGACGACGCGCCCGGTCTGGTAGTAGGTCGTGCGCACGGGGGCGGACGTGGCGGTGACGTACAGGCTGCCGCCCGCCTCCCGGCACGTGATGGCGGCGGCCGAGGCGGGGGTGGCGGCCGTGAAGGCGGCCGAGAGGGTCAGCCCGACCCCGGCGGCGAGGGTGGAGAGACGGCGTACGGCGCTGGCGCGCATGGTGCTCCTTCGTCTTCGCTTGAACCGACGCCAATAGATGATCATCTCTTGGCATGTCCAGGCAAACCGGGGAATCGTTCGTGCCAGCGCCTCGGGCCCGCCAGGTATAGGCATTCAGGCCCTCCGCTGCCACGGTGTTCTGCATCGCCGTCAGACAGGAGTTCGCTCCGGGATGGGGCGCGTGGGGTGGGTGTGCGCCCCCCTTGGCTGCAACCGGGTGTGAACCGCTTTGGAGAATACGGAAGTTGGAGTGACAGGTGGGGGCGCACCGGCTCTGCGCACCCGATCGGATGATCAAATTGCGCCGACCGGGTGGCGGCCGGGCAAAACGTCACTTCGGTGCGTCTTGGATGACGTCCATGATCTTTTCAGCAGCGACGTGGGCACCCGCCTATCCCCTGGGCGATACCGGCGAGCCCCTGCCCGTGCACCGCGCCGTCGCCGCCGCCGCACTCCGCGCGCCGGACGGCACCGCGGTGGTGGAGGAGGGCGGCCGGAGGTGGTCCTATCGCGAAGTGTCGGCGTACGCAGGCGAGTTGGCCCAGCGGTTACGGGAGGCCGGGGTCGGGCCCGGGGCCGCCGTGTCGGTACGGCTGCCGCGGTCGGCGCGGCTGGTCGCCGCGCTGCTCGCGGTGTTCGAGGCCGGCGCCGCCGCCGTGGTGCTGGATCCGCGGACGCCCGCCGAGCGGCTGGACGCCGTCGAGGACGACGCCGGGTGCGCGGCCGTGCTCGTACCGGCCGGAGTGGCCTGGCGCCCGGGCCGGCCGCGGGCCGTCGCCGTGCCGGACGCCGGGGCCGCGGGATCCCGTACGGGGCCGGCCGCGACCGCGGCGGACGGGGAACTCGGGCGGGTGGCGTGCGTCTTCTACACCTCGGGGTCGACCGGACGCCCCAAGGGAGTCCAGGTCACCCACCGCAACCTGGCGCACTTCGCCGCCGACCCGCACTGGGAGGCGCCCGGGCACCGGGTCACGGCGCTCGTCTCCGCGCTCGGCTTCGACGCGCTCAGCCACGACCTGTGGCTGCCGCTCACCCGGGGCGGCACCGTCGTCGTCCCCGCCGAGGACCGGCTCGACGCCCACCGGCTGGCCGCCCTGGTCGCCGAGCACGGTGTCACCGGGGTCTTCCTCACCACCGCCTGGTTCAACCAGATCGCCGCGGACGACCCGGGTGCGCTGCGGGGGCTGCACACGGTGCTCACCGGAGGCGAGGCCGCCGACCCGCAGGCGTTCGCACGGATCCGGGCCGCCTGTCCGCAGGTGGCGCTCGGCCATGTCTACGGCCCCACCGAGTGCACCACCTTCACCACGCTGCACCCCCTGCCGCCCGGGCAGCCGTTGTCCGGGGCGCGGGTGCCGATCGGCACCGGGCTGCCCGGGGCCGCCGTACGACTGCTCGGGCCCGATCTGGCCGAGGTGCCGGACGGCGAGCCCGGCGAGGTGTACGTGGCGGGCGAGCAGCTGGCCCAGGGCTACCTGGGGCGTGCGGGCCTGACCTCCGAGCGCTTCGTCGCAGACCCGTTCGGTCCGGCCGGTACGCGCATGTACCGCACCGGCGACCTGGCCGTGCGGGGGCCCCGGGGTGCACTGGAGTACCTGGCGCGCGACGACGACCAGGTCAAGATCCGCGGCCACCGGGTCGAGCCCGGCGAGGTGCGCGCCGCCCTGGCGGCCCTGCCCGGGGTCGCGCAGGCGGTCGTGGTGGCGCACGGCGGGCGGCTGGTCGGCTACGCGGTGCCGGAGCGCGGCGCGTCCGGCGCCACCGGGGAGGAGCTGCGCGAGCGGCTGGGCCGGGCGCTGCCCGAGTACCTCGTGCCGTCGGCGGTCATGCTGGTCGACGACATCCCGCTGACGGTGAACGGCAAGGTGGACCGGGCGGCGCTGCCCGCGCCCGCCGCCGTACGGGGCGGTGCGGGCGGTGTCGCGCGGACGCCGGCCGAGCGGGCGCTGTGCGCGGCGTTCGCGGAGGTGCTCGGGCTGGCCGGGGCCGGCACCGGTGACGACTTCTTCGCACTGGGCGGCGACAGCATCACGGCGATGCGGCTGGTCAGCCGGGTCCGCCGGGAGAACGTGGCGATCAGCTCCCAGGACGTCTTCCGGCTGCGGACCCCGGGCGCCCTGGCCGCCTGCGCGCAGGCCGCGGCGCCGGCCGCGGACCTGCTGCACCAGTCGGCGACCGGCCGTCTGGAGCTGCCTCCGATCGCGCTGTGGCTGCGCGAACAGGGGGCAGGCGTGGGCGAGTTCGTGCAGTCTCAGCTCCTCGAGACGCCGCCCGGGCTGGCGCGTGAGGCGCTCGTCGCGGCCCTGCAGGCGGTGCTCGACCGGCACGACGCCCTGCGCACCCGGCTCCCCGACCTGTCCGCGGACACCGTGTGGCAGCCCGAGGTGCTGCCGCCGGGCGAGGTGGAGGCGGGCACGCTGCTGGACGTGGTGGACGTACGGGACCTGCCGGGCGCCCCGTCCGCGCGCGAGGTCCGGGAGGCGGTGGCGTGCGCCATGCGGTCGCTGGACCTGCCCGCGGGGCGGGCCCTGCGCGCGGTGTGGTGGGACGCGGGCCCGGCGCGGGCGGGCCGGCTGCTGCTGGCCGCGCACCACCTGGTGGTGGACGGGGTGTCCTGGCAGGTGCTGGTGCAGGACCTGGCGCGGGCCGCGGAGGATCCGCGGGCGCTGGGCGCCTGGGGCACGGGAACCCCGTACCGGCAGTGGGTGCGGGCGCAGACCGGGCGGGCCGGCAGCGACGAGGTGCTGGCGACGCTGCCGCACTGGCTGGAGGCGGGTGCACCGGCTGCCGTGCCGTGGCCGTCGCGCGGGGCGCTGGATGCGGAGTCGGACACCGTCGGGACGTCCCGGTCCCGGGAGTCGGTGCTGCCCGCCGAGGTCGGCCGGGCCCTGCTCACCACCGCGCCGGCGTACTACGGCGCGACGACGCAGGAGCTGCTGCTGGCCGCGCTGGCGGTGGCCGCCGCCCGGCGCAGCGGGTCCCCGACGCTGGTCCCGGACACCGAGGGGCACGGCCGGGACGGCGGGTCGGAGGCAGGCGGGGCGGAGGCCGGAGTCGCCGCCACGGTCGGCTGGTTCACGTGCATGTTCCCCGTCCGTCTGACCGCGGACCCGGGCGCGGCGGACGCGGACCTCGCGGACGCGGTGCGCGCCGTACGCGAGCAGTGGCGGCGGGTGCCGCGCGACCGTGCCTCGTACGGGCTGCTGCGCCACCTGCACCCGCAGGCCGGCCGGCTGCTGGCGGCCGCGCCGGGGCGGCCGGTGCTCTTCAACTACCTCGGCCGGTACGCCGTCCCGGGCCGTGACCCGTGGCCGCACGCGGCGGAGGCGCCCGTCCTCGGCATCCACCGGGCCGCCCGGCAGCCGCTGTCGCACCCGCTGGAAGTCAACGCGGTCGTCGACGAGCGCACCGGGGAGCCGCTGCTGACCGCGGTGTGGCGGTGGTCCGCGCGGCTGGTCGACAGCGGCGAAGCGGAGGGCCTGGCCGCGGAGTGGGCCCGTGTGCTGGCCGCGCTCGCCCGAGTGGCGGACGGCGGTGCGCGGCCGGGAGGGGCCGGGGCGGCCCTCGTGCCCGGGCAGCGGGCGGAGGAGCAGTGGCCGTGCTCGCCGCTCCAGGAGGGGCTGCTCTACCACGCCCACGAGGGCGGGGGCGCCGCGGATCCGTACCACGTGCAGACCGTGCTCGACCTGGAGGGGCCGGTGGACGCGGGCGCGCTGCGCTCGGCGCTGGGCCTGCTCGTCGAGCGGCATCCGGCCCTGCGGGCCGGGTTCCGGTGGGACTGCGGGGGCCGGGCGGTGCAGTTCGTGCCGGAGAAGGCCGCGGTGCCGTTGCGGGAGGTGGACCTGGCGGGGCTTCCCGAGGGCGCGCGCGGGCCCGCCGCGGAGGCGGAGGCGCTCCGGGACCGGGACGAGCCGTTCGACCCGGCCGCGCCGCCGCTGCTGCGGGCCGTGCTGCTGCGGCTGGGCGGGGGCCGCTCGCGGCTGCTGCTGAGCTACCACCACATCCTGATGGACGGCTGGTCGATGCAGGTGGCGCTGGCCGACCTGGCCGACCTGTACGGGCAGGCCGCCTCGGGCGCGGTGCCGGCGCTCGCCGCGCGGCCGTCGGCGCTGGCGTACCTGCGGTACGTCGCCGATCAGGACGCGGCGTTGGCGGGGAAGCACTGGCAGGCCCTGCTCGGCGGCGTGAGCGAGCCGACGCTGCTGACGCCGCCGCCGGGCGCCGGCGGGGAGCGGGGGCGGCCGCGCACGGTGCTGGTGGAGCTGCCGGCCGGGCGCACGGCCGCGCTGCGGGCGCGGGCCCGGGAGCGGGCGCTGTCGCTGAACACGCTGGTGCTGGGCGCGTGGGCGCTGGTGCTGGCCCAGTTGACCGGCCGGACGGACGTGGTGTTCGGCACGGTCGTCGCGGACCGGCCGCCCCACCTGCCCGGGGTCGAGTCCATGGTCGGGCTGATGAACAACGCGGTGCCGGTGCGCGTGGACACCGCGGCGGCCGGCGACCGGGGCGGGCTGCTGGCGGCGCTCCAGGAGCAGCGGACCGAGATGATGCCGTTCCAGCACCTGGGACTGGCGGAGATCATCCGCGGGACCGGGCTGCGCGAGCTGTTCGACACCGTCGTCGTGCTGGAGACGTATACGGACGCCTTCGCCACCCGGTGGGGAGCTGACCTGCGGGTGGTGTCCAGCCGGGTGGAGAACGGCACGCACTACCCGCTGTGCGTGCTGGTCTCGCCCGGGGAGCGGATGGCGATCCGGGTCCAGTACCAGCCGGGGAGGCTCGGCGGGGAGGGGGCTCGGGAGATCGGGGCGCGGCTGGTCGAGGCGTTGGACGCGCTGGCCGCCGATCTGGACGTGCCCGCCGCGCAGCCGGTTGCGGCGGTCGGGGCGGCGGGGGCGGGCGCGGGCGCGGAGGAGCTGCTGCCGGTGCCGGTGCCGGTGCCGGTGCTGGAGCGGTTCGCCGGGCACGTGCGCACGGCTCCGGGGCGGCCGGCCGTCGTGGACGGTGCGGGGGTGCTGGACTACCGGGGCCTGGACTCGGCCTCGGACCGGCTGGCCGGGGAGCTGTCCGACCGCGGCATCGGGCCCGAGGACGTCGTCGCCCTGTGCCTGCGGCGCGGCCGGGACGCGGTGGCGGCGATGCTGGCGGTGCTCAAGGCCGGGGCCGCGTACCTGTGGCTGGATCCGCGGCACCCGGCCGCCCGGGTGGCGGCGCTGGCCGCCGAGGGGCGGCCCGCACTGCTCGTACGGCAGCGGGAGTTCGATGCGGCGCTGTCACTGGTCGACGCCGCTGTGCCGCGGATGCTGCTGGAGCCGCGGCACGTGGCGCCCGAGCCGCCGGCCGGACCGGGCGGGCCGCGGGTGCGCCGTCGTCCGGTGCGGCTGCCCGGGCATCCGGCGTACGTGGTGCACACGTCGGGGACACAGGGGGTGCCGAAGGCCGTGGTGATGCCAGGGGCGGCCCTGGACCGGCTGGTGGACTGGCACGAGGAGCGCTTCCCGGCGGAACCGGGGTCGGTGACGGCGCAGTTCACGTCCATGGCGTTCGACGTCGCCACGCAGGAGGTCCTCACCGCGCTGTGCACGGGCCGTACGCTGGCCGTCCCGGACGCGGACACCCGGGCCGACGCGGCCGCCTGGACAGCATGGCTGCGTACGCACCGGGTGACCGAGCTGTTCGCGCCGACGCCCGTACTGGCGGCGCTGTGCGAGTTCGCGGACGGGGAGCGGGAGACGCTGCCCGACCTGCGGCACCTGGTGCAGGCCGGCGAGGCGCTGGTCGTCGGGCCGCAGCTGCGCAGCCTGTGCGCCCGCGGCGGGAAGCGGCTGCACAACCATTACGGGCCGGCCGAGACGCACGTCGTGACGGCAGGCGAGGTCGCCGGGGAGCCGGCCGGCTGGCCCGCGCGGCCCCCGATCGGGCGTGCGGTGCCCGGGTCGCGGGTGCGGGTGCTGGACGCGGGGCTGCGGCCGGTGCCCGACGGGCTGGTCGGCGAGCTGTACCTGGCAGGCGGCCAGGTGGCGCGCGGGTACCTGGGCCGGCCGGGGCTGACCTCGGCGCGGTTCGTGGCCGACCCGTGGGGGCCGCCCGGGTCGCGGATGTACCGCACCGGTGACCTGGCGCGGAGGCTGCCGGACGGCGCGCTGGAGTTCACCGGCCGCAACGACGACCAGGTCAAGATCCGCGGGCACCGCATCGAGCCGGACGAGGTGCGGGCCGCGCTGGCCGACCTGCCCGGGGTGGTGCAGGCCGCCGTGGTGGCGGGGCCGGACGGGCGCGGCGGCAAGGAGCTCACCGGGTACGCCGTCGGCGCGTCGGAGACCGGCACGCCCCTCGACGGGGGTGCGCTGCGGGCCGCGCTGGCGGAGGTGCTGCCGGACTTCATGCTGCCCGCGCGGGTGGTGGTGCTGGAGCGCATGCCGCTGACCGTGAACGGCAAGGTGGACCGGCGGGCCCTGCCCGAGCCGCTGCGGGCGCCCGCCGTGCAGCGGGAGCCCCGCACCCCGGCGGAGCGGGTGGTGGCCGAGGCGTACGCCGACGTGCTGGGCCTGGAGCGGGTCGGCGTGGACGACGACTTCTTCGACCTGGGCGGGCACTCGCTGCTCGCCGCCCGGCTGCTCCAGCGCCTGCGCGAGGGGCTCGACCCGTCGGTGACGCTGGCCCAGGTGATGCGGCGGGCCACGCCGGCGGCGCTGGCCGCCGCGGTGGCGGCGGAGGCGCCCGTACGCGTACGGGGCTGACCGGGGGCCGGTCCCGGCCCGGAGCCGCGGGGACCGGCCTCAGCCTGCGCCGCTGTTCTCCCTTGACCGATGGCAGTGCCATCCGGCGGTGCGCTGCGCCGCCGCGCCCGCATCCGCATTCCGCATTCCACACACGAGGAGACCTCATGAACCCCTTCGACGACCCCGACGGCACGTTCGTCGTACTGGCCAACGACGAGGAGCAGCACAGCCTCTGGCCCGCCCACATCACCGCTCCGGACGGCTGGCGGGAGGTGCACCCGCGCGCCGACAGGGCCACCTGCCTGGCCTGGGTCGAGACGTCCTGGACCGACCTGCGGCCGCGTTCGCTGCGGGCCGCCGGGGCCGCTGCCGGGACCGCCCGGTGAACGCGCCGGACACGCCCGTGCTGCGCGTCGCCGTCGTGGCCGCGCTGCCGCAGACCGCACCCCCGCTGGTCGAGGCGCTGTGCGCCCTCGGGCACCGGGTCCCGGTGGTGGTAGGCCACCGGCGCCCCGCCGACTGGCCCGGGCACGTGCTCGGCGAGCACGACCTGCCGCCGGGGGTGGACCTGGCCGTTCCCTCCCGTACGGATACGATCGCGGGCCTGTTGGGCGCGTACGCCGTCGACGTGGCCGTCAGCTACGGCTACCCGCGGAAGCTGCCCGCCGCCGCTGTGGCCGCGGCCCGGCTGGGGACCGTCAACTGCCACCCGTCCGACCTGCCCTCGTACCGGGGGCCGAACCCGGTGGGGTGGGCCGTGCGCAACGGCGAGCGTGCGATCGGCGTGACGTGGCACCGGATGGACGCGGAGCTGGACACCGGCTCCGTGCTGGCCCGGACGACGATCGCCCTGGACGACGAGGCCTGGTCGTTCACCGGGGTCAACGCCCGGGTGCTGGAGGCGGCTTCGGAGCTGCTGCCGCTGGTGCTGCGGCGGCTGGTGCGCGGGGACGAGGGCGAGCCGCAGCCGGCGCGGGAGGGCAGCTGGGCCGGGTTCTTCGCGGAGGACTACGCCGCGGTGGACTGGTCGGGGCGGGCCTCGGACATCCACAAGCAGGTCCGCGCCTGGAACATCGCCGGACACCACCCGCGCGTACAGGGCCCGGTGGCGGTGATCGACGGCACACCCTGGCGGCTGCGCCGCACGACCCTGCACCAGCCGCCCCCGGGCACCGGCCGCCGCATCGCCTGCGGCGACGGCGACCTGTGGGTCCTGGCGGCAGACCCGTTGGTCTGAGGGCCTGTTGAGAGAGTGCTGGTCACAGCCATTCGCCGGTGGCTGCGACCAGCACCGTCGCTTCGGGTCCGCCGGTGCCGGGCGCGGGGCCGGCACGCCGACGGGGTGCGAAGAACGCGGCAAACGAAGGCGCGGGGTGCGCCGGAATGCCTGGTCGGCCGGGGCGCGTGGGCTCGGTGGGCGGTGCCGGGGGCTCTGCCTCGGCGTTCAGCCCGTCGCCCCCTCGCGGGACCGCTGCGCCAGAGCGAGGGCCTCGGCGCGGTAGTGCCGGTGACCTGGCTCCGGCAGCAGTACGGCAGCCTGCTCGGCCCGCAGGGCGGCGGCTTCGGGCTCGCCGTGCTCCAGGGAGGCCTCGGCCAGCAAGAGCAGCGCTCGGGCTTCGAAGAGTCCGTACCCTCTGCGGCCGGCCGACTCGCGGGCCGCCTCCGCGAACCGCGCCGTGTCCGCCGGCCTCCCCAGGCGCAGGCTGGAGTCCGCGAGGCCCAGCAGGGCCCGGAGCTCGGGAGTGCGGGCGTTGCAGCGCCGGGCCAGGCCGCGGGCGGTCTCGAAGTGCTTCAGGGCGACGCCGTGGTTGCCGACGCTCTGCGAGAGCAGAGCCCGCCCCACGTACAGGTAGGACTCTGCGCGGGCTTCACCGGTCGCGGTCTCGAAGCCCCGGTCGATGTGGTCGAGGGCACCCGCACGGTCGCCCGACCGGATCATGGTCAGCGCGAGCCAGAAGAAGGTGTAGGCGATGTCGACCTGGTTGCCGAGGCGCCGCTGGATCTCGGCCGCCCGGTCCAGGGCCGCGCGGGCGCGCTCCGGGCGGCCGCTCTCGTGCAGCACCGCTCCGAGGTTGCGCTCGGCGAGTGCCGCCGCCGTCGGGAAGCCCAGCTCGTCGTAGAGCACCAGCGCCCGGGTGAGCTGCTCCTCGGCCTCGGCCAGCCGGCCCATCTCGTGGAGGATCGCCCCCACGTTGCCCGTGGCGATGGCCCCGCCGGCGCGGAAGCCCGTACTGCGGCCGAGTTCCACACACCGCTCGCCGTGGCGCAGGGCCTCCTTCAGGTCGCCCACGTACCACGAGGCGAGGCACAGGCTGTTGTGCGCGGCGCTCTGGCCCTCCGTCGACCCCGTGGTGCGGTACAGGTCCAGGGCTCGGCGGTCGTGGCACACGGACATGTCGTAGTCGCTCTGGTTCAGGTAGGCGCTCGACAGGCTGCGGTGCGCGGCGGCCTGTCCGTCCAGGCTGCCGTCGGCCTCCGCCGCGGCGAGGCCCGCCGCGCCCACGGCGAGCCAGTCGACGGCGTAGGCCCGCCTCATCATGTACGGACGCAGGGCGTCGGCGAGCGTCCAGGCGAGCTTGCGCGGTCCGTTTTCCGCGGCGTGCTGCACGAAGGCCACGGCGTTCGGGCGTTCGGCGTCCATCCAGTCCAGGGCCTCGGCGGCGTCCGCGAAGCCGAGGCCCTGGCCGGCGCTCTCCACGGGCAGGCGCAGGGCTTCGGGCTGGAGGAGCCGCACGGCGTTGTCGGTGCTCCCCAGGTACCACGCGTGCAGCCGCGCGAGGGCGGCCGACTCGTCGTCCTGTTCCCGCACCCGCTCAGCGGCGTAGGCGCGCAGCAGGTCGTGGAAGGAGAACCGGCCGGGCGCGTGCTCCTCCAGCAGATGGCTGCGGACCAGTTCGTCCAGCAGTGCCCCGGCGGCCCGGGGGTCCACCCCCGCAAGGGCCGCGGCGGCCCTGAGCGGGAGGTCTCCGCCGGGGACCAGCCCGAAGAGGCTGAACATCCGTGCGGCGGCCGGGGAGAGCGTGGCGAAGGACATGTCGAGCACGGAGCGGACCGCGGTCCCTTCGTCCCCCGGCACCTGGAGCGCCCCCAGCCGGTCCCCGGTCAGCCGGGCCGCCTGCTCGGCGAGGGAGCGCCCGGGGTGGACGGCCAGGTCCGCCGCGGTGATCGCCACGGCGAGCGGCAGGTAGGCGCAGGCGGCGGTGAGGGCGTCGGCGGCCCCGGGCTCCGCGTGGACCCGGTGGGCGCCGATGATGTTGAGGAGGACTTCCTGGGCTTCGGCGGGTTCCAGCGTCCGCAGCGGGAGCGGTGTCGCGCCCTCCCGCGCGACGAGGCCCGCGAGCGAGTCGCGGCTGGTCACCAGGACCAGGCACTCCGAGCTGCCCGGGAAGAGCGGGCGTACCTGGTCGGCGCTGTGCGCGTTGTCCAGGACGACGAGCATGCGCCTGCCCGCGCACAGCGAGCGGTAGAGGGCCGCGGCCCGGTCCGCCTCCACCGGGATGTGCTGGGCGGCCACGCCGAAGGCCTGGAGGAAGCCGGCGAGTGCGTCGATGGGCCGCAGCGGCCGGCCCGCGTCGTGGCCGCGCAGGTTCACGTACAGCTGTCCGTCGGGGAAGGAGTCGCGTCGGCGGTGCCCCCAGTGGACGGCGAGGGCTGTCTTTCCGGCGCCGCCCTGGCCGGTGATCAGCGCGGTCCGCACCGTACCGGTGGACACGGTGCCGGTGGTGGGCAGCATCGCGTCGAGTCGCCGCAGCGCATCCGCCCGGCCGGCGAACGCCGGTGTGGATCCCGGAAGCTGGGCGGGTGGCGTCTGCCCGGCGGCGGTCTGCGCGCGGCGGCTCGCGCTTCGGGGGGCCGGTTCGGTCAGCGGTGCGCGTTCGTCCGTGAGGGCGGGGTCGTCGGCCAGGACGCGCCGGTGCAGCGCGGTCAGGTCGGGGCCGGGCTCCAGCCCCAGCTCCTGCACCAGTCGGGCGCGCGCCTGCCGGTAGGCGGTGAGGGCTTCGCCCCGGCGTCCCGAGCGGTACAGGGCGAGCATCAGCTGTCCGTGGAGCCGCTCGCGCAGCGGATGGTTCCCGATCGCGGACCGGATCTCGCCGACGACGTCCGCGTGCCGGCCCAGCCGGAGGTCCGCTTGGACGCGGTTTTCGAACGCGACCATCCGCAATTCGTTCAGCCTGGGCGCCTCCACCTGGGTGAGCCGGTCCGCGCGGCTGCCCGCCAGCGCCTCCCCCTGCCACAGGGCCAGAGCCGCGCGCAGCCGGGCCGACGCGGTGGCGTCGTCCCCGCGCTCCGACGCCTCGGCCGCGCCCCGGGTCAGCCCGTCGAACTCCCGCAGGTCCAGGACGCCGTGGTCGAGCCGCAGGACGTATCCGCCGGGCTCGGTGGCCAGGACGTCCCGACCGGTACGGCAGTCGCCCAGGGCGTGCCGCAGCCTCTTCACGTAGTTCTGCAGGGTGGTGCGTGCCGTCGAGGGGGGCGCCCCGCCCCAGATCCCGTCGATCAGCTGTTCGGCCGGCGCGGGGCGGTCGGCGTTCAGCAGGAGCAGGGCAAGCAGATCCCGTTCCTTCGGCGCCGTGATCGCCACAGGCTCGCCTGCGCGCTGGACGGTCAGCGGCCCCAGGATCCGATAGTGGAACACCCGCACCCCTCTCCTGCTTTCGTTCGGGTGCAGGGGAGCTTACGGGAACTCCCGTGCGAGGCCCCGCTAGTAATCCGCTAGCGGGGCCTTCACATGCTGGCGCCACGTTCGTCGCGCTACATCGGAGTTGTTTCATGACCACGTCTGCGTCCGGCCAGAACAGGCTTCGAGTGGCCCTGGTGGAGGGCCGTCCCCTGCTGCGTGCAGGCATCAGGTCCGCACTCGACGGTGCGGGGGGCATCGACGTCGTCGCGGAGGCCGGGGAGGCCGGTCAGGTGGTGCCCATGGCCCTGGGCGCCGCTCCCGACGTCGTTCTGATGGACCTGGACCTGCCCGGGTCCGCCTCGGTGGAGCTGTGCAGGGCGCTGGTCCGCGATGCCGGGGTGCGGGGGATCCTGGGGATGACGGGCCGCGGCGACGACACAGGGCTGCTGCGGGCGGCGCTGCTGGCCGGAGTGCGCGGGTACGTGTCCAAGTCGGCGGGAGCGCACGAGATGGTCGGGGCGGTGCACATGGTGGGCAGCGGGTTCATGGTGGCCGGCGATGTCGCGGTCCGGCTGGTGACCAGTCTGCTGGCAGTGCCCGGGCCGAGGGCGGAGCCGGATCCGGTGCCCATGCTGACCCGGCGGGAGCGGGAGATCCTGGACCTGGTGGCCCGCGGGTACGACAACCGCCGGATCGCCCGCGCCCTGACCCTGGCCGAGAAGACCGTACGCAACCACGTGTCGGCCGTCTTCGCCAAGATCGGCGTCAACTGCCGTGCGCAGGCGGTGGTCTACGGGCGGGAGGCCGGCATGGGGCTGGCGCGCTGACGGGCACGCCCAGGCAGGGGCGGGGCCGGCGGGCGGGGTCAGTGGTAGCCGGCCGCCTGGAGGTCGAACAGGGACGCGTACAGTCCGCCGGCGGCCATGAGTTCCTCGTGCGCGCCCTGTTCGAGCACGCGGCCGCCGTCGAGCACCACGATGTGGTCGGCGGTGCGGACGGCGGAGAAGCGGTGCGCGACGAGGAGCGAGGTGGCCCGGGTGTGGACCCTGCGCAGGACGTCGAACACCTCCGCCTCGGCGGCGGCGTCGATCGCGGCCGTCGGCTCGTCGAGGATCATGACCGGGGCCCGGCGGACCACCGCCCGGGCCAGGGCCACCTTCTGCCACTGCCCGCCCGAGAGCTGGTGGCCGCCGGCGAACCAGCGTCCGAGCTGGGCGTCGAGCCCGCGCGGGAGGCCGGCGAGGACTTCGCGGGCTCCGGCGGTCACCGCCGCCTGCCACAGCAGCCGGTCGTCGTCCAGCGCGGACACCCTGCCGAAGCCGATGTTCTCCCGGACCGGTGCCTCGTACTGCTGGTAGTCCTGGAAGACCATCCCGATGTTCTCCCTGAGGTCCTCGAGGTGGTAGTCGGCGAGGGGCCGGCCGTCGAGGAGGATGCTGCCGCCGGTGGGCTCGTAGAACCGGGTGAGCAGTTTGAGCAGGGTGGACTTTCCCGAGCCGTTGCGGCCGACGAGTGCCACGCAGGAGCCGGCCGGCACGGTGAAGGAGACCCCGTCGAGGACCGGCCTCTCGTCCCCCGGGTAGCTGAAGCGGACGTCACGGAACTCGATGCCGCGGGCCAGCAGGGGCGGGACGGGGAGCATGCCCCCGGCTGTGGCCGGCTGCTCCTCCATGTCGAGGAACTCGAAGAGGTGGCCGAGGAAGAGGCAGTTCTCGTACAGGTGCACCCCGCTCGCGAAGAGGCTCCGCACCGATGCCTGGATCAGTGTCACGCCCGCGATGTACCCGGCGAGGACGCCCACCTGCCCCGTGGACAGTGCGGATCGGACGGCCAGCAGGATCGCCGCCACCAGGGTCCCGGCGCTGAGCAGGCCGAACAGCGCGCTGAACACGGCCCGGCGGTGCTCGATGCGCCGGTCGTCCGCGTGGAACCCCTCGACCAGCGTCCGCGACCGGCCGAGGAGAAGGGGCACCAGGCCGAACAGCCTCGTCTCCTTGTATGTCTGGTCGTTGGTGAGCAGGTGCTCCAGGTAGGTGAGCCGCCGGCGGCCGTCCGCCCGGGCCCGCTCCACGGCATGGGTGCGGCGGCTGAAGTGCAGGTTCACCAGCGCCGCGGGCACCGGTGCGAGGCAGATGGCGACGGCCACCGGCACGCTCGTTCCCAGCAGCACGGCGCCGACGGCAAGGAAGGACACCGCGGCCGACCCGGTCGCGATCAGGTGCGTGAGGACCTGGAAGGGGCGGAACGCGGACTCGCGGGTGGCGCGCTGCAGCCGGTCGTAGGTGTCCGGGTCCTCGAACTGGCCGAGGGAGAGCCGCGCCGACTTCTCCATGATGGTCAGCCCGAGCGCATCCGGAAGGCGGCTGCGCAGCAGTGCCTGCTGGTGGTCGTGGAGGACCGCGAGGAAGTGGCCCGCGACGGCCGCGCCCGCCAGACAGCCGCCCGCCGTGAGCGCCGGCGCGGCCGGGGCCCCCCGGCCCGCCGCGTCCGCCACGGCCTGCACCATCCGGGCGGTGAAGTACACCTGGACTGCGGGAAGGAGTGCCGAGGCCGTGGACAGGACGGACACCGACACGACCTGGCGGGGGCTGGTCCGCCACAGCAGCCGCAGCGACCTCGCCGCGAGCCGGATCACGGTCGCCCCCCGCCCGCACCGGGACGGCCCTGGACGGCACGCAGGGCGAGCGCCCGCAGGTGGTGGCTGCGGATCTCACGGTCCCGGTCCAGGCCGACGAGCCGGATGAACTGCATGTGGGCGAGACTGTCGAGGATCTCGTGCTCCGTGCCGACCAGATGTCCGGACCGCGCCAGGTCACGGACGCGTTCCCCCGCGGCGGCCACCGCCGGGGCCTGCCGGGCGAGCACCGCGGCGAGGTCGTGCGACCACTGCCGGGCCGGCGGATCGGGATGTGCGTCCCACGGTGCGATCAGGTCGCCCAGGGTGCGGCGCACCGTGCGGAACAGGTCGCGGGTGGCGGGCGGTACGTCCCTGACCGCAGCTGCGGCGGTTTCCCCCGGGGGCGCCCACTGGCGGTGCAGCACGTCCAGTGCGTAGGCGGTGACGGTGTCGGTGTCGATGCCGGGGCGGCCGCGCAGCAGGCCCAGCAGGCGCGTCGCCATGTCGCTGTTCGCTTCGAAGACCGCCTCGGCGGCGTCCATGGCGAGCGGGCCGCCGTAGCGTTCGGTCTCTCGGTCGTAGGAGGCTACCGCCAGGTCGGAGGCGAGTCCTGCGTCGACCAGCTCCTTCGCCCAGCCGACGAGTCTGGTGAGCGGCGCGGCGACTGCGGCGCCGGGGGCCTTGCGGACGCGTATCCGCAGGTGTGGGTGGGGGTCGGCGTACCGGATGAAGAACCACCGGTCGATCAGGCCCTCGTCCCGCAGTCCCCGGACGAGCGCGGGCAGGGCGTCGGCGAGGATGTCGTCGTGCCGGGCGACAGCGGCATAGAGCTTCAGGTGGGTCCAGTCGCCGCCGGCCGTGCGGCGCTTGGCACCGGCGGGGTCGGCGCCCCGCTCGCGGAGCGTCGCTGCGGCTGCCGGTGACATGGCGGGCAGCGGCCTCTCCACCGCCGTCTTGCGTGCCAGCAGAGGTACGACGATCTCGTTCGCGTAGGAGCGGCCGTCCACGTCGCGCAGCCACGACGGCTTCGTGGGATCGGCCACGGCTTCCTCCAGCACCAGCGCGCCGGGGCCGCCGGGGCCGTAGGACGTGCGCAGCGCGCGCTGGATCTCCTCCGCGCACAGGGGATTGTCCAGGTCGAGGAGGAGCCGGTGGTCGAACAGGCTCAGGTGGACCCAGCGGGGTACCCGCCAGGTCTGCCGCCATGCGCGGAAGGCGTCGAGGAAGGCGTCCCCGTCCGCGGCGTCCGCGCAGTCGGCGGGAGAGCCCGGAACGTCGGAGCCGAACAGCCAGCGAGCGGGCTTGAGCACGATCCGTCCCCTGGTCACGCGGGGCAGGAACGGTGCCCGGCCGAGGGAGCCCCAGGAGAACTCGGCGAGGGGGGCCCAGCCGTCCTCCGAGACCTCCAGCAGGAACCGGCACACGTTGGGCGCGCTGCCCCAGTTGACGAGGTGGCTCTGGGTGACGTGGAGCTGTCGGCCGTGGCGGGCGGACCGCAGGTAGAAGCGGTCTCGCGTCGCCCCCACCAGCACGTCGGAGAGGTCGATCCGCTCGACACCGCCCTCCGTGGGCGTGGCGTTGACGCAGATCTCGTGGCGGCGGAGCGGGGGGTGGATGGCCACGTTCCCCCGCCGTGCCTCCATCTGGGCGTACTCGAGCTCGGCGAAGACCGTGCCCGGGCACAGTTCCTCCTCGGCCGCGGCGTACTCCCGGAGCTCTTTGCGGAAGTCCTCACCGAGGAGGTCGAAGAACCGCCCTGCGAATCGGCCGCCGTCCCGCATGGAGCCCGTACTCAGTACGAACTTCCAGTCGCCGGAGTCCAGTTGCTGCCGCGATCCGGCGACCACCTGTCCCATGACGTCGAGTGACGGGCGGGCGTCCGGACCTGATCCCCCTTCGTCCCTGGGGCGCCACGCCTCGAGGAAGTCGTCCGTGATCTCCACCTCGGACTGCCCCTGGCGGAGCGCGGCGGCGGCGAGGGCGGCCAGGGCGGCGTCCTGCTCCCGCGGGTCGTTGCGCGGGGCGGGGGTCAGGGGCAGGGCCCGGGGCGGGAACCTGTACGTCTCCGGGGCGTCCAGGCCGGTCTCGGGGCTCAGCAGGTCCAGGACCGGCACTTCGGCTCCGAGGCCGTACCGCTCCAGGAACTCCCTGTGGTACACGGCGAGGTGGTGGAGCCGGGGGGCCTGCCCGCCAAGGCGCAGCAGGACCTCGGCGGCGTCCGCGGCCTCGGAGGCGACCTGGGCGTGGAGCGTGGTGCCGAGCAGATCGAGCCGGGCGTCCACGTGGAAGGGGGCCTGGGTGTGCCCCGGCACGACCGTCCTCTGGTGCTCGGCCAGCTCCGCCAGCAGTCGGCCGCCTCCGCCGTCGGGACCGGCCTGGTCGGCGGCCGTCGCCAGCTGCCGCGTGCGGCGCAGCGCCCGGCGGTGGCGTTCTGCATGGTGGATGCCTTCGAGGCGGTCGAGGACCGCCTGCTCGGGGTGCGGGTGGGTCGGGGCCGGGCGGAGGTCGCTCGTCAGCATGCCCAGGTCCCACAACCGGTCCACCAGCTGCCTGATCTTCTCCGGCGGGGCCGTGGGGAACTCTCCGGCCATCGCGGCGATCAGGTCGGACCCGCGCGGCCGGCCGGCCGCCCTGGTGAGGGCCGCGGTCACGACCCGGGTGGCGCGGACGCTGCTCGACTGCCGGTCCGCCGTCCCCGGGGCCTGGGTCACAGGCAGCGTGATCCGGCCTGCGATGTGCTGGAGCAGCGGGTTCGCGCGGACCGTCAGCTCACCGCGCAGTGCGGGGTCGGCTTCCATCTCCTTGACCAGTTCCATGAGCCACCCCATGTCCGCGCGGGTCCTGCTTGCGGCCGGGCGCTCACCGGCGCGTGCCAGCGTGGTGGCCTCCCCGAACCGGCCAACCGCCACCTGCGCGAACAGGCCGTACGGCGTGGGCCTGGAGCACATCCTGGACAGGTAGCGCAGCAGCGAGGAGTGCATCCGGTCGGCGGACCGGCCGCCGGCTCCGGGGGTGTTCCTGTCCAGTTCCGCGGCCAGACTGCGGCTGGCCACTCCGATGGCCTGCCGCACCAGGGGCTGCTCCCCCAGTGTCCAAAGGTGGTCGCGGGCCTGTCGGCCGCGGCCGTCGAGCGCCTCGACGTAGGGGTCGAGCGGCAGCGCCGGAGAGCGGACGAGGAAGAATCCCGCGGGGGTGTACAGGCTCATGGGGTCACTCTTTTCCGCAGGTGGTGGTCAGGCGATGAGCAGGGAGCGCTGCCAGCGCGGCGAGACGGGCGATGACACGCTCCACAGGGCCGCGGCAACGCCGGCCGCACCGCACAGGAGGTCGGGGTTGTCGATCCGGAGACCGGGCTCCTCCCGGTTCTGCACGCCGAAGGCCAGGCCTTCGTCGCACCACCCGAGCAGCCGGTCCGCCAGTACGGGGAGGGCGGTCCTGGCGTACGCGCTGTCCGTGGTGCAGGCGAAGACCCGGCAGATCGCGAGCAGGCCGGCCAGGCCGTGGCAGATCGTGGGCGGCAGCGTGTGGAGGCGGTCCTCGGACCGCCGCAGTGCCGCCTCGAACGCGGCGACGGCGCAGGCCCGCAGCCGGTCGTCCTCCAGCGCTTCTGCCGCGACGAGCAGGGCGGCGGCGATGCCCGGGGCGCCGTAGCACCAGGCCGTCCTGGCGGTGTGCCGGGCCGGGGTGCGCCGGCCTTCGGCGTCCAGCGGGACGCCGCTGGGCCAGTCGGCTCCGAAGCCGTCCTCGACGGCGGTGGACGACAGCAGGTCGATCGCGTTGGCGATGGCCTCGCGCATACCGGGGCGCCGGTACCCGGCCCGCCAGGCGAGGGACAGTGCGGCGAGCGGTCCGGGGACGCCGTGGGCGAGGCCGAGGTTGATGTACCCGTGCGGATACTCCTCCTGCTCCCGGGGCAGCGGGTAGTCCTCGGGCGGGATGACCCAGCGTGGCTCGGTCTGCGTCGCGGCGGGGGTGCAGACTCCCACCAGTTCGTCCACGAGCCCCTGGATGCCGTCGCGCAGGGCGTCGTCCGGTGAGGGCACGGACACGAGGTAGCCGAGCGTGCCGGCCGCTCCCTGCAGCGTGTCGTACGCGGCCACGCTCACAGGGGGTTGCGGGCGCCGATGGCCGCGCTCGCGCAGCTGCTCGCCCAGGCGGGTGTGCAGAGCGCCGAGGCTGTGCCGGTAGCGCGGGTCGGCCGAGGCGAAGTCCGCGAGCACGAGGGCCAGGCCCGCCGTTCCCGCCACGAGGCCGTATTCGGCCATGGGGTTGTCGTGGGTGCTCCGTACGGCGCTGACGAGCCGCTCGTGGGCGTCCCGGTGCCAACCCGCCCCGGGGTCGGCATCGGACGCCATGCGCAGCAGCAGCGCCAGGCCGGCGTCGCCGGCGAGCAGGGAGCTGGCCTGCCGCGGGCCGGGGGTGTTGGGGTCCTCGATCGACGCGGACACGCTCGCCCGGACGTGGGCGGGGTCGGCGAGGCGCGAGGTGATGAGGCGTGCGGTGCGCCGCGCCTGTTCCGCAAGCGGGCCGGTGATCACCGAGCGGCTCCGCGTGCGTAGCCGAAGCTGTCGAGGAGGTGCCCGAACCGGGCCTCGAACCGCTCCACGTGATCCGGGGAGAAGGTTTCCCGCCAGCGTCCCGTACGGCCCTTGTTGAGGGTGAAGGACTGCGGGTTGAAGAGGCAGTCGGCCACGGATGCCGGGTCGATGTCGTGCTCCAGCCAGTCCGCGACGCGCTTGACGGCAGCCAGCTGGGCCGTGCGCGTTCCGCCGCCCTGCGGGCCGACGAGTTCCTCGAAGGAGACGTGGCAGACGTTCGGGTGGTGCAGGAAGCTGATGGCGGACTCGAAGTCCGACAGCAGCGGCATCCGGGGGTCGGACAGCGCGTAGTCCAGCTTCTTGCCGTAGTCCTCCATCGACTCCAGGACGGGGCCGAAGACGGCCGACTCCGGATACCTCAGGAACCTGAGTCCGTTGCTGCGGGAGAAGAAGTCCACGAGCGAGACGAGGACGTCCCTCGGGTCCCGGTAGTTGAGGATCACTCTGGGGGAGCCGGTGTTGACCCACTCGGCCAGGAAGGTGTTGTCCATCCGCCAGACGTCCACCGAGTGGAAGATCCAGCTCATTCCGGCCGGGGTGGAGGAGAACGGAGCGGTCCAGATCTCGGGGCGCATCTTCGGACCGAACCGCGCCTCGGGCGCTATGGCCTCCACATGGGCCAGGGGGGCGACCGCGAGGCGGGTCTGCCAGGCCCACGCCAGCTGCAGCCAGGCCTCGTCCGTCGTGCGGATGAAGGCCTCCCGGTCCCGTACGTGGTCGAGTGCGGCGAACTCGTCGGGGTCGAGGAACCTCTCTGCCATCTCGATCCGTTCCCGGATGCTGAAGGCGGGACGGCCTCCGTCCGGCGGTACCGGTTCGCCGTACACGCGGTAGCCGAGGTGTACGAGGAGTTCCTGAACCAGATGCGTTCCGCTCTTGCGCGGCGAAATGACGAAGACCCGCTCGCTTGACACTTGGGTCGCCCCTTTCCCATGGAGAACGGCCTGCCCGGGGAAGGGCAGGCCGCTCATTGCTCTTCCGTCTACTACGGGTTGATGGTGCAGCGGAGGCTGCCGAGCCCGTCGCAGCAGTACGAGGCGCACGAGCCCTTGCAGGAGTACCAGTTGCTGAACCCGCCCTCGACGGACGGGATGTCCGCGTTCACCGCGATGCGCACGTCGAGGTCGAACTCGTCGACATCGAATTCCTGGACTCCCGGGGTTGCCAGGGAAACCGGCATGGGTCTTTCTCCTCACATCTGTGTGGAACCGAATGGAACGAGACGATCATCCCGGATTTCGCGTCCTGTATTCCTGAGGCAGATGTCCCGACCGTGTCCCGGTATTTCAGTGAACGGAGGGGCCCCATGACGGGAAATGCACCGTGGAGACGTTTTTCCCCTCCACGATGGGGCCGAAAGGGATCGATCCGGCGGTTTCCCGGGTCCGTGCCGGATTTCCGGCCGGGGCGCCGCGACAGGTTTCCGCTCCCCTCACTCGAGCAGGCCCGCCGCGGTCAATTCCGACATGCAGGCGGCGACATGGTCGTGCGCCGCTTCGCCGGCCGCTCCCGAGCGGCGCCCGTACTCCGCCGCCACGGCGTGCGCGTCCCGTCCGTCGCACAGCGAGTAGATCAGCCAGGAACGCGCGTTGAGCCAGTGCATCGCCGCGGTGTCCGTGTTCACCACGAGCAGTTCCCCCTGCTCGGGCATCGGCCGGGCCATCGCACGGGCGGAGCGGCGTACCACCGCCGCCTGCCCGGTCGCCGCGGGCGGTCGTACCGGGACCACGCCGGCCACCCCCGCGGGCGGCGTGATCCCGGAGTCTTCGTGCACCAGGTTCAGGGCGTCGAGCAGCCAGTGCAGGAACCGCCGGCCGTCGGCCGTCAGGTGGTCCTCCGGGAGCGCCAGTACGTATCCGGCCAGGTAGCGGGCGCGCTCCAGGCTCGTCCCGTAGGTGCCGTCGCGGGCCGCCTCCGTGTCCGGGCTCACCTCGTCGACGACCTCGTCGGCCGGCGGGTCGCCGAACTCGGCCCTCAGCGTGTCGTCCGCGTGCCGGGCAGCTTCCTGGAAGACCAGCATGTGCACGTAAAAATGGAGCGCCACGAGCACCCGCACGAGCCGCCAGGGCGTCTGCCGCCACGGGATCGGCACGGACAGGTCGGCGGCACGCAGGAGCGCCCCCGAGCGCAGTGCGTCGAAGAGCTTGAGGTGGACGCCCTCGTGCAGGAGGGTTTCCGCGGCCGTCCACGGGTCCGTCAGGCGCTCCGGGGCCATCAGAATGGCCGAGGGGAGGGGGTCGCCGCCCGAGAGCGACTGGAGCGGGCCGTCGGCCGATTCCCCCCGGGTGAAGCCCACGACGGAGACGTGCCGCAGAACGCTCGGCCCGACCTGCGGGAGCAGCCGTGTGAGCAGGTCCGCCCCGCGCGACAGCCGCCGGCACATGTCGGGTGACGGGATGACCGGGTCCGCCGCGGGCCCGCCCTCGATGCTGCCGTCGTAGAGCCGACGCAGCCGGACCGACAGCTCGCCCGGGACCCGGTCGGCCGGGTTCATCTCGGTCCACAGCCATGCGGGCCCGTACTCCGGCCACGGCCTCACGTGCGGGGTGGCCATGCGCTCGCACGGCCCCAGGCCGTCCGTGCCGAGGGGCAGGCGGGCGGCCAGGGCGGCCAGACCCAGGGCGTCGGGACGGCCGTTCTCCAGCTTGGCCATGTCGTCCTCGAACGCATTGCGCAGGACGGGGTCGCCGAGCAGGGGAAGCAGCTCTTCGCGGCTCAGCCGGGAGAGCCGGTGCAACACCTCCGGATGGCGGGTCTCCTTTTGCGCCATCAGCCGGAGGCCGAGGACGAACCGGGCCGCGTTGCGCTCCCCGATGGCCCGGGAATCACCGAACCGGCCGTCGGCGACGAGCAGGGCGTCCACGCGGTCGATTTTCCCCCGGGAGGAATGACGTGAGGCTGTAGGCGACATCGAAGCACCGTCCAGGTAGTCCGGAGAAGGAAAAAGAGGGGTGTGCGGGCAAAACGGACCGGGGGGCGCCCGGAACTGGCGCCCCCCGGTCCGGTCTCGGGATCAGGCGGCGGCGGGGGTCGCCCAGTACGCGGGAACCCAGGCGCGCTCCTCCGCCGCGTCCCGGCTCATCTGCGGGACGTTCTCGACCGCCAGCCAGTTCTGCGCGATGGCCGGGAACTCGATTTCCAACTGCGGCATCAGAATCTCCTCTCGTCGGCTCCCTCCGGAGCCACGCCGCCAGGATCTCGGAACGCGGTCCCGGTCTTCATGGGGTCGCTGTCCCGTACTTGTCCCGTATCGGCCCGGGGCGGCCGGCCGGCCCCGCGACAGCACCCCCGGCACGAGGGGAGCGTGTACGGCCGTCGGAACAGTCAGCTCGTGGCGTGCAGGGTGCGGCGGGCGGTGAGGGAGTGCGGGGGTGAGGAAGCGCGGTCGACGCAGGTGGCGGCTGCCGGGCGGATTTCCAGGCGTTCCGGCGGGATGGGGTTGCGGCAGTTCTCGCACGGGCCGTAGTGGCCCTGTGCGAGGCGGTCCAAGGCGTCGTCCAGTTCCTGCAGGTGCTCGTGGGCGCGGGCCAGGAGGGCGGCTACGTGGGCCCGCTCGAAGGCGGTGCTGCCGCCCTCCGGGTCGTGCTCGTCGTCCACCGCGACCAGGGCGTTCGCCGCGACGATGCCGTCGTACTCGCGGCTCAGCGCGGCCGCCTCCGCGAGCGTGTCGGCCCCCCGGGCGCCGCCGGCGCCCGTCGGCTGCGGCTGTCCCGCCGTTTCAGGGGAGGGAGCGGGACCGCTGGTGTCGGTCGGGGGTGCCGCCGGCCCGGCAGGAGCCGTTCAGGGCTCGTCCCTCGCAGGGGGTGGGGGCGAGGTAGCCCTGCGTCTGCGGTACGCGACCGTCCCGGACACCGCGAGGACGAGGACGGCCACGGCGGTCGCCCCGAGGGCCGGGTGCCCGGCGAAGAGGCGGCCCAGTACCTGGAGCACACCGAGCCCCGCGGTCGCGTAGATCAGCGCCCAGGCCGCGCCGCCGATGAACAGGGCGGGGAGGTAGCGCACCAGTGGCATGCGCATGCTGCCCGCGAGCAGGTTCGCGGCGGTCTGGAAGCCGACCGTCAGGAAGGAGAGGGCCACCACCGGGGCGCCCCAGCGCTGGATCGCCCGCTCGACCCGCTGGAACTTCGCCGAGGAGATCCGCTCGGCAAACCGGCTGCGCCGGGCGCCGGCGCCGGCGAGCCACCCGACGGCGAAGGTTCCTCCTGCGCGGAGCAGCACGATGGCGTAGAGGGCTCCGGCCGTGAGCGCGATCTTATCCACGGCGCCTCGTCCCGGTCGCCGGGGCGGCGCACGGAACGCCTGTCACCCGCATGGGTGCTCCGTCCCCGCGGGGGCGCGGCACGCATGCGCCCGGCCGTCGTCTCTCACTGCGCCCTGCCTCTGACTGTTCCGTTCCATGGGGTGCCACCTGCGGCAGCGGTTCCCGAACCTGCAGCCAGGCAAGGTCACCCTAACCGAACGCGCATCGGGGGGTACAGGGCACCGGCTCCGGCACGGGCCGCCGCCGGCAGAGCCGAGGCCGCCGCCAGGTGCGGGGCCGGAAGGCCGCGGCAGTGCCCGGCCTGCGGGCCCCCACGCAGCAGCGCCGTCAGGGCCTGGGGGTCCAGGGCCTGACGGCGCCAGTGCTTGGGGGAACCCGCTGGCACGGGTTCCGGCCCGGTGTGGTGCGTGTCGAGTTGGCTACCGGCCGGAAAGGCCGAGGTGGGACGGGGAGAGGGCAGGGGAGGGCTCCAGGGCCACGGTGCGCATCCGTGACGGGACGGAGGGCAGGCCTTTTCCGGAAGTCGTACGTCCCCCCGGAACAGTGCGGCCATACGGCACCCCTAAGGCCCTTGCATGACCCTCTCCTCAACTACGGTGTGTGCGCGAACAAGAGAGAGAGTGCCTCAGCCCCCCGGGGCCCCGCTACCGCCCGTTTCAGTTCGTCCCACCTTTGCGTGGAACGCTCGCTCCCGCTCCGCTGCAGGTCAGGGGAAGGGATGGGGGCGTGGGGGCGGCGTGCTCGCGGGCCGTTCCCCCTCCGTGTCCCGGTTCGCCGGCTCGCACGCGCTATGCGCGGGGCTTGCGGGCCGAAAGAATTTGCCGGAGGTGTCTGGTCTCACGGTCCTGGCAGGCCGTCAGATTGCAGCGGCACCCGTCGAGTTGACTACCAGCCGCGAGGTGACTGTGAACCGTAGGGCAAACGACAACACGCACGCACAGGGGGAGCGCGCCGCCTCCCCCTCCCCGCTGATCCCCGCCGTCCCCGCCGTCATGGTGGTGCTGGTCCTCGGGGCCGTCACCGGCCTGGTCCTCGCCGGGACGGACCTGCAGACGGCCGCGATCACCGTCGGTGTCGGCGGTCTGCTGGGCATCGAGCTGGTCCGCCGGCTGGTGCAGGTCCTCCCCTCCCGCCGCTCGCGGTAGCGGTGGGGCGCGGGACGAGCGCCCGTGCTGAGGTGACCAGGAAGGAACTGGCGGAGTGGCTCCGGTCGCTCCGCCCGTCCTGGTTCTCCTACAGCCGCATGGCGCAGACGTCGAAGGAGATGGGCCATCCCGCCTCGGTGGCGGCGCTGTGCCGGGCGGACAAGGGCCGCAGCCTCCCGCCGTGGAGGACCGTCGAGGCGTACGTCCGGTGCTGCGGCGGTTCGGTGGCCGACGCGAAGAAGCTCTGGCAGCGCGCGGCGAAGGCGGCCGTCGACGCGCGGGGCACCGCCGTTGCCCTGCCGAGGAGCGCGCCGGCCCTTCCCTACGTGGTGGAGCCCGCCGACCTCCTCCAGGCCATGCGGGAGCTCCGGCTGGCCGCAGGGCAGCCGACCCTGCGCACGCTGGAGGAGCGCGCCGCCGTCCCCGGGGCCGGCGGGGTGAGCCGCCTGCCCAGCACCACCATCGGGGACGTCCTCAAGGGCCGGCGCGGGTGCAGCGAGAAGGTGCTGCTGCACTTCGTGCGGGCCTGCGGGGTGACCCGGGAGCAGGAGATCCGGCAGTGGGCGGACGCATGGCACCGGGTCGAGGCCTACAAGCGGGAAGGAGCCGCCTCCCGGTACACCAGGGCGTCCTGAGGCCCCGGGGCGCGGAAAAGCGTTCCGGGGCGGGGGCGGGGCGGCCGTAGGCTCCGCGCATGAGTACAAGGGATGCGACGGTTCGGGCGGTCAACCGGCTGACCGGGCGCTGGGCCGAGGCCGCTGTCGCGGCCGACGGGCGTACGGGGACCGTGTTGACCGCCGCCGGGGTCTGGCCGCTGCTGGCGCTGCTGGCGGACGGGGCCGGCGGGCCGGCGCGGGCGGAACTGGCCGAGGCGCTCGGCATACCCGCCGGGCGGGCCGCCGGCGCGGCCCGGGAGCTGCTGGCCGCACTGGGGCGCGTACGGGGGCTGGAGGCCGCGGCCGGGCTGTGGACGCGGGCGGACCTGCCGCTCGAACCGGAGTGGGCGGCCCGGCTGCCCGAGGGGGCGCGGGGAGCGCTCGGCGGCGATCCGGCCGCCGACCGGAGGCTGCTCGACGAGTGGGCGGCCGCGCGGACGGGCGGCCTCGTCGAGCGGATGCCGGTGGAGCTGACCGAGGACACCCGGCTGGTCCTGGCGTCGGCGCTGGCGCTGCGGCTGCGCTGGATACGGCCGTTCCGGGAGTGGCCCGGGACCCTGCGGGAGGGGCCGTGGGCCGGCCGGGAGGTGGTGCGGCTGCTCCGGACGACCTCGCTGCTGCACCGCGTGCGGGTCGCGGGGACGCCCGCCGGGCCCGTCACCGTACTGGAGGTGGTCGGCGATGCAGGGGTGGACGTCCACCTCGTCCTCGGCTCCGCGGACGCCCCGGCCGGGCAGGTGCTGGCCGGCGGCATCTCCGCCGCGACGCGGGCGGTGCCTTCGGTGGACGGCTTCTCCCTGCCCGAGGGAACGCCGGGGCCGGGCCTCCGGGTCGGCGTCGGGGCGGCGTACCGGCCCGAGCCGCGGCTGAGCGTCGACACCGTCGCCTTCGCCGTCGACGCCGAGCACGACCTGCTGGAGCAGGCCGGGCTGTTCGGCCTGGAGACCGCCGGCACGCGCGAGGCCGACGGCCACTTCCCCGGGGTCACCCGGGAGCCGCTCCTGATCGGTTCGGGCCGGCAGGCGGCGGTGGCGCGGTTCCACGCGAAGGGGTTCGAGGCCGCCGCCGTCACCGCGTTCGCGGCGGTGGGGGCCGGCCTGCTGCCGGCGCCTCCGTACCGTGTGCGGACCGTCGACGTCCGGTTCGACCGGCCGTTCGGCTTCCTCGCGGTGCAGCGGTCCTCCCGGCTCGTGCTGGCCGCGGGATGGGTGGCCGAGCCGCTCGCGTACGTCGCGGAAGAGTACGCGTACGACGGCGAGGACGAGGAGTGGGACGAGGACGGGGGCTGGGACGGCGGGGAGTGAGCGCGGGCGGCCACTGGGTT
The DNA here is from genome assembly GCF_030167965.1 of Streptomyces sp. 2P-4. NCBI lineage: Bacteria > Bacillati > Actinomycetota > Actinomycetes > Kitasatosporales > Streptomycetaceae > Streptomyces > Streptomyces sp. 2P-4. Next base: position 406,190 of record NZ_CP095012.1, on the reverse strand, counting down.
GCGCCCGCCCGGGCGGCTCCTATCGTGGAAGCAGCACCACTGCGCGGACGGCCCCCCTGCTGCCGGGTTTACGTGTGCCGGCTGCCGGCCGCACCGACTCCGGGAGGCGCGGATGCCGAAGGCCCCGCTCCAGCCCCTGAAGAGGGGCGACCACGGCCCCGAGGTCGCGGCCCTGTACGCGTACCTGCGACGGCTGGGGTACGCACCCTACGCGCCGCGCGCCGCCGACCAGTACGACGAGCAGCTGGCCGAGGCGGTGCGCCGGTACCAGGAGTGCTTCGGGCTCGAAGCCGACGGCGAGACGGGCGAGCGCACCCTGGCGCAGCTGCGGCGGCCGCGCTGCGGGGTGCCGGACCTCCTGCCGGGCGCCGCGGCGGTGCCCCGGGCGGTGCCGACGATCCGCGCCTGGCCCCGTACGGACCTGACGTACGGGTTCATGCGGCACACCTCCGACCTGACGCCGGCGCAGGCGTCCTCCGCGGTCGCGCAGGCCTTCGCCACCTGGGCCGCGGTGACGCCCCTGACGTTCCGCCACCTCCCCCCGCCGCTCGCGGCCTCCGGCGCCGTGCACGCGCTCGCGCTCGCGGTCCGCTTCGGGCCGGCCTTCGACCGTACGCAGGCACGGGCCGTGCAGGCGCTGACCCGGCTGTACCGCGTGGACATCCTCGTCGGCTTCCTGGTCCGCGAGCACGGCGATCCGCCCGCCTTCCTCGGCACGCCGCCCTTCGACGACAACGCGGTGGTGCTGGGGCATGCGTGGCCGCCGCCCTCCGCGGCGGCACCGGAACCCTTCGCCGGCGACGTCCACTTCAACGACGCCCCGACGTGGACGAACCGGCCCGGGCTGCTCACCGACCTCCAGGCCGTCGCCGTGCACGAGATCGGGCACGCCCTGGGGCTGGGCCACACGACGGCCGACACCGACTCCGTGATGACGGCCTCCGGCGGCGACGGCCGGCGCGAACTCTCCGCCGCGGACACCGAGGCCGTGCAGCGGCTCTACGGGCCGGCGCGCTGGCCGCCCGACGGGGCGGACGGCCGCTGAAGGAGTTCCGGCGGAGGCCCTCGGCGGGCCGGTGAACGCCGTCCACGCCCCTCCGGCCGGCGAGACCGCCGAGACCGCCGCCTAGGATCCGCGGTATGGCAACACGACTCGTGCAGATCAACATGAAGGCGCAGGACGACTCCGCGCTCGGCCGGTTCTGGGCGGAGGTGCTGGGGTGGGGCGTCGACAGCGAGGCGCCCGGGGTGACGAACCTCGAACCGGTGGGCTTCTCCTATCCTGACCCGTCGGCCGTCTGCATCGACCTCATCGCCCGGCCGGAGCCCAAGACGGTGAAGAACCGGGTGCACATCGACCTGGCCACCGCCTCGGCCGCCCACCAGGCCGAACTGGTGGGCCGCCTGAAGGATCTGGGGGCGGTGCTCGCCGACGTGGGCCAGGGCGACGTCCCCTGGACGGTCATGGCCGACCCGGAGGGCAACGAGTTCTGCGTCCTGGAGCCCCGTCCGGTCTACCGGGACACCGGGCCGATCGCCGCGGTGGTGGTCGACTGCGCCGACCCGCGGGCCATGGCCCGGTTCTGGGGCGAGGCGACGGACTGGACGGTGGCCGAGGCCGCCGACGACCACGCGTCGCTGCGTTCCTCCCAAGGCGTCGGCCCGTACCTGGAGTTCGTCCGGACGCCCGACGCCAAGACGGTGTGGAACCGCGTCCACCTCGACATCGCCCCCTACCGCGGGGACGACCTGGAGGCGGAGGCCGCCCGGCTGCGCGCCCTCGGCGCCACCGACCCCGGGATCGACCAGTCCTCGATCCACTGGAAGGTGCTGGCCGACCCGGAGGGCAACGAGTTCTGCCTCCTCACCCCGCGCTGACGGCCGGTGCGGACCCGTGGCGCCGGTGCGCGCCGCGGGTCCGCGCCCGCATCCGTACGCGGCCGGGGGCGCGGCCGGGGCCGGGCCCCGGTCAGGCCGCCGCCCCGGAGGGGGCGGCCGCGGGCGCGGTCTGCGCCGCGGGCGCGGTGCGGCGGCGCCGGGTCGGCATCCCCAGGGTCGGGTTGGCGACGCCCCAGGTCGCGCCCTTGCAGATGATTTCCTTGTAGAGGGCGGCGGTGCGGCCGGTGAGGGCCTTCTCGACGGCGCGGTCGTCGGCGGTGACGAACTGGATGAGGCCCTCCTTCCGGCCCAGCGAGATGCACTGCTGGTAGTAGCGGATCGGGACGTGCGGCACCTTCACGCCGGCGAGCCGGGCGGCGATGGCGTCGGCGGCCTGCCAGGCCATCGGCACGCCCGAGGCGCAGGACATGCGCAGCGGCCGGTCGTTCGGGCCGAGGGCCATCGCGGCGTCGCCCACCGCGTAGACGTCGGGGTGCGAGAGCGAGCGCATGGTGGCGTCGACGGCGATCTGCCCGCCGTCGGTGAGTTCGAGGCCGGTGGCGCCGGCGATCGGGTGGACGGCGAAGCCGGTGGTCCAGACGGTGGCCGCCGAGGGGAGGTCCGTCCCGTCGGCCGTGGTCACCCGGTCTGCGGCGACGGCGGCGGCCTGCGTGTGTTCGTGGACGGTGATGCCGAGGCGGTCGGCGACCTTCCGCAGGTGGTCGCGGCCCTTGCGGGACAGCCAGTCGCCGAGGGCGCCGCGGGTGAGCAGGTGCACGTCGAGGTCGGGGCGGGCCTCGGCGATCTCCGTCGCGGCCTCCAGGCCGGTCAGGCCGCCGCCGACCACGACCACGGGCCGGCCGGCCTCCAGGGCGGCCAGGCGCTCGCGGAGCCGGAGGGCGCCGCGGCGGCTGGACACCTCGTGGGCGTGCCGGGCGGCGCCGGGGACTCCGCCGTCGTTCCAGCCGCTGCCGAGGGCGTAGACCAGGGTGTCGTAGGCCAGCTCCGCAGGCCCGTCACCGCCCCGGACCGTGACCGCCTTGCGGTCGACGTCGACTGCGGTGACCTCGGCGAGCTCCAGCCGCACGCCCGTCCCGGCGAACATCTCGTCGAACGGGCGGGGCCGGAGCTCCTGGCCGGCGGCGAGCTGGTGCAGGCGGACCCGCTCGACGAAGTCGGGCTCGGCGTTGACCAGGGTGATGGTGACGTCGTCGGCGTGGAGCCGGCGGGCGAGGCGGCCGGCGGCGACCGCTCCGGTGTAGCCGGCGCCGAGGACGACGATGCGGTGCTGCATGTCCGTGCTCCTGTCTGCTCGGGATCCGCCGTGGTCCGGCGTGGTCTCGCACCTTGAACCGGACGGCCTTGCGATCCCTGACAGGGTTGCGCTGTGACCTGCATCACATCCGGCCCGCCCCGGGCCGCTCTCCTGCGGGCCGGGCCGGGGCGGGCCGGGGGGTCGGGTCGGTCAGCCGGGCAGGCGGTCGAGGACCCACTCGGCGATCTCGGGGGTCATGGCGCTGTGCGGGTCGTTGGAGGTGGAGAGCATGTAGTCGTCGAGCTCGGACTGGTCCGGGGGCAGGTCGTCGATGTCGGCGTACAGGTCGTCCTGCTGGTCGAGGTCGCGGATGGCGACCGCGCTGACGGACGGGACGAAGCACACCGACCGGTGGACGAGGTCGACGCGCTCGCCGAAGGAGGCGAGGGTGTCGGCGATGATGCCGAAGGACTCGAGGGTGCCGCCCGGCGCCCCGTCCAGCTCGGGGAACCCGCTCGTGGTGATGGTGTGCGGGCCGCCGAGGAGGCCGTTCAGGACGGCGACCTCGGCCTTCTCGCCCTGGGACTGGGCGAGGAAGTGCGTACCGTCGAAGAGCGGTCCGGCGCAGCTGAGCGTCTTGTCCCCGGCGCGGACGCCGTTGCCGGAGCCGTCGCCGCGGCCGCTGGCCACGCCGAGCAGCCGCGGGACGCGGGGCCAGCCGCCGAGGCGCTGGAGCTGCTCCTTGAACTCGCGGCGCATCGGGCTTTCCTGCGGGGTGCCGTCGAGGGCGTCGAGGTGCCGCCACAGCATCTGCTGCGAGGCCGGGCTGCTGATCTGCCGCAGGTAGGTGTCGTTGCCGGTCTGGGCGAGGTAGTGGGCGAAGGCCTGCAGTCCGACCGGCACCCACGCGCCGCGGTGCGGGCTGTCGAACGACACGTAGACGGCGGTGCGGTGGTCGATGCGCTGTGCTTCCATGTGCGCGAGCGCGTAGCGGGCGACGATGCCGCCCATGCTGAACCCGCCGACGACCAGCCGGGCGTCGCCGATCTGCTCGGCGACGGTCCGCAGGATGGCGGCGGTCATGGTCTCGGAGTTGCGGAGGATCGACTCGCTGCGCTCGTCGAACCCGACGAGGACCAGCGTGCGGCCGCGGCGCCGGAGCTCGCTGACGAAGGGATACCGGCCGTTCTCCAGGCCGTCCCAGAGCCGGTCGAAGTCGGTCGGCCCCATGTTGAAGCCGTCGGCCAGGACGACCGGCCGGACCATGCCCTGGCGGCCTTCGCCGTAGTAGACGCGGGCGCTGCCGTGCGGCAGCTGCCACGTCTCGTCGGCCGGCGGCGCCGGGGAGACGGCAGGCCCCTCCAGCGGGGTCACGAGTCCGACGGATCCTGCGAACTTCCTGGCGTTTTCCTTCTTGGCGTCGGCCACAGAGGTCCCTTTCCACGGTGGTGGTCGGCAGTGCAAGGGACATGCTGGGGCGGGGCATACGGCACTTCGCATATGCCACGCACGGTCTTCACCGCATCGGACGGGCGTGCGCCGCCTGCGGAAGACGCCGGACACGCCGGAGCGCGCCGGGGTGCACAGGGGCGCGAGCAGGCACGGGGGGCGTGGCGGGATCGCGCCCCACGGGCGCGGGCGCGGGCGCGGGCGCGGGCGCGGGCGCGGGCGCGGCGCACCGTACCGCTGAGCCGGGCTCGGCTGCCCGGACGTGCCCGTGCGGCGTACGGCCCGTTCAGCGGGGGGCGGCGTACGGGTTCGGCTCGCCGTCCGCGAGGACGGCGACGAAGGGCTCGCCCTCCCCGGCGAAGGTGTAGGCGCCGCCCTCGATCCGCTCGATCAGGCCGTTGGTCCAGGCGGCCTCGCTGTCGGCCGAGTGCACCCACATGTTCATGATCTCGCCGATGTGCCCGAGCTGCCCGGGGCCGTTCTCCGGCGTGTAGTACTCGGTGACCGCGGACCGCCACTGGTCGAGCCGGGCGATCCGCTCCCTCAGGAGCGCGACGGCCTCCTCGCGCGGCAGGTCGACGATGAAGCCGATGCCGGCCGACAGGACGTCCATCTTCTGGTCGTACGAGGTCAGCGACTGGCGCAGCAGCGTGAAGTACTCCTCGGCGCCCTGCTCCGTCATCTCGTACTCGACGCGCGGAGGGCCGCCGGCGGTGCTCGGGGCGACCTCGTGGGCCAGGAGGAGGCCCTCCTTCGCCATCTGCTTGAGCGCGTGGTAGATCGAGCCCGGTTTGGCGTTGGACCACTCGTGGGCGCCCCAGAACTCCAGGTCGTTGCGGACCTGGTAGCCGTGTGCGCGTCCGTGCTGGCGGACCGCGCCGAGGACCAGCAGCCGGATCGCTGACATGGGCGTCTCCCTTCAGGACAGGTTCGACCAGCGTAGGCGGCGGGGGCGGGGCCGCCGGCGGCGAGGGCCCGCGTCCGCGATGCAGTGCTAATCAAGTTTGACTAATCGGCTCGATCATCGTACCTTCTTGTTCGCTAGTCAAGTTTGACCACTGACGGAAGGCTTCTGCTGTGACCGACCGCGATCCGGCGATCCTCGTCGAAGGCCTGCGGAAGAGCTACGGGGCCAAGCGGGCCCTGGACGGCCTGGACCTCACGGTCCGGGCCGGGACCGTCCAGGGGATCCTGGGCCCGAACGGCGCCGGCAAGACCACGGCCGTGCGCATCATGTCCACGCTGCTGCGCCCCGACGAAGGACGCGTCGAGGTGGCCGGGGCCGACGTCAGGACCCGTACCGACGAGGTCCGCGCCCGCATCGGGCTGGTCGGCCAGAACGCCGCCGTGGACGAGGAGCTGAGCGGACGCCAGAACCTGGAGCTCTTCGGCCGGCTCCACCGGCTCGGCGCGCGCGGCGCCGCACGCCGGGCAGGCGAGCTGCTGGCCCGGTTCGGGCTCGCGGACACCGGCCCCAAGGCCGTCAAGCAGTACAGCGGCGGGATGCGGCGGCGCCTCGACCTGGCGGCGGCCCTCATCTCGCAGCCGGAGGTGCTCTTCCTGGACGAGCCGACGACCGGGCTGGACCCGCGCGGCCGCACGGAGGTGTGGAGCGCGGTGCGCTCGCTCGTCGACGGCGGCACGACCGTCCTGCTGACCACCCAGTACCTGGAGGAGGCCGACCAGCTCGCCGACCGGATCACGGTCGTCGACCACGGCAGGGCCATCGCCGAAGGCACACCGGACCAGCTGAAGTCGGCCACCGGCGGCGACCGCATCGACGTCGTGCTGCACGACGCGGCCCACCTGGCGCGCGCGGCCGCCCTCCTGCCGGGCGAGGCGGTCGTGGACGAGGACCTGCGCCTGGTCAGCGCCGCCGTCACCGACCGGATGGCGGCCCTGACCGGGACCGTACGGGCCCTGGAGGCGGCCGGCATCGAGGCGCGCGACATCGCGGTGCGCCGGCCCACCCTCGACGAGGTCTTCATGCACCTGACGAAGAAGGAGGACGCGGCATGAGTACGGGTACGGTGCTCGGCACGAGCGCGGCGCACGGCACGGGCACGGGGACGGGCACGCGGCTGGGCTGGGCCGCCGCCGACTCGTGGACGATGACCAGGCGCGAGCTGATGCACTGGGCGCGCGAGCCGGCGCAGGTGGCCGTCGGGCTGGTCTTCCCGGTGATGATGATGCTGATGTTCGGCTTCCTGATCGGCGGCGGCCGGGGCGTCGACGGCGACTTCACGGCCTACCTGGTGCCCGGCATGCTCGCCATGACGATGGCCTTCGGCCTGGAGGCGACCATGCTGGCGGTCACCCAGGACCTCGGCAAGGGCGTCATCGACCGGTTCCGGTCGCTGCCGATGGCCTCCGGCGCGGTCCTCGTCGGCCGGAGCACCGCCGACATGCTGCAGTCGGCGGTCGGCCTCACCGTGATGATCGCGGTCGGGTACGCGATGGGCTGGCGCTGGCACCACGGGACCGCCGCCTTCCTGGCGGCCGTGGGGCTGCTGTTGCTGCTGCGGTTCGCGATGCTGTGGGTCGGCATCCACCTGGGGCTGGTCGCGGGCAAGCCGGAACTGGTGCAGGCGGTGCAGATCCTGGTGTGGCCGGTCGGCTTCCTCTCCAACGCGATCGCCGCGCCCGGAACGATGCCGGCCTGGCTGGGCGCGGTCGTGGAGTGGAACCCGCTGTCGGCGACCGCCACCGCCGTGCGCGGCCTCGTCGGCAGCCCCGGCGGCACCGGCGGCGGCTCCTGGGCCGCCGAGCACGCCGAACTCCTCGCCGTGGCCTGGCCGGTGGCGCTGATCGCGGTGTTCTTCCCACTCGCGGTGAAGCGGTTCCGGGGCCTGAGCCGCTGAGTCCGCACCCGCCGCTGCCACACTCCTTCCCTCCCCATTACGAAGACGAGGAAGTACCTTGCCCGAGACCGTTTCCGCTGCCCTCCCGCTCCCGTCGCTGCCCGCGCAGGCGGAACGGCTGATCGAGCTCGGGGTGCCCGAGCAGGCCGGGATCCCCGCCGAACAACTGCGGGCGTACGCCGCCACCGCCGGCGGCGACGGCGGGGATCTCCTGCTGGCCGTCCACCCGGACCTGGCGCCCGCCTCCGCCCTCGCCCCGCTGCTCCGCCGCGGGGACAAGCCCGGGTTCGTCGTCACCGACATGGCGGACGTCGACCGGTTCACCCCGGACGGCATCGACCTGCCCGACGCGCCCCTCTACCTCGTCGCCGGCCCCGACCGCGGCGACCGGATGGCCAACTGGAGCCCGGAAGAGGCGCTGCCCGCACTCCACCGGGAGGACCGCACCCCGCTGCTGCTCACGGAGGGCATCCACTGGCTGATCCAGCAGCCCGCCGTCCTGGAGCGCAACCGCTGCTTCATGACCATCGGCTCGCGCCTGCGCAAGCCGAACGGCAGCTTCGACGCCCGTACGCCGGCCATCTGGATCAGCAACGGCACCGGCCGCGACGGCCGCGAGCGGCGCAACGCGCCCAAGGTCGGCTGGTGCTGGTGGAACAACCGCCACACCTGGCTGGGCTTCGCCTCCACCACCGGCCGCCGCCCCTGAAGCCCGCCCGACACCGGCTCGGAGTAGGGCACCGGTGCCTCGGCGGGGATCCCGCCGAGGCACCGGCCTCAGGCGCGGCGGGCGTCAGCGCAGGCGGGTGAGGCGGGTGCCGAGGGAGGGCTCCTCCAGGGCGGTACGGACCGCCACCGGCACGCTCTTCGCGCCGTCGCCCTCGCCGGCCGTCAGGGTGCCGACCTGGGTGCCCGCCTTCGCCTCGCGCCGCAGCGGCGACGCCCCGGGGGACAGCGTCAGCTTGAACTGCTGGCCCGGGACGGCGATCGCGTTCAGGTCCTTGGCCGCCACGAGGGGCGTACGGCCGCCGAGCCCGTCGTCCACATACCCGACGACGTCGCCCTTGCGGACGAGCGGCGCGGATGCCAGGGCCGAGCGCACCGCCTCGATGATCTTCTTGCTGTTGGAGAGCACCAGGGCCAGGCTCTTCGTGGCGTTCGGGTCGGAGCCCTCCACCCGCTGCTCCATCAGCGTGCCCAGGATCAGCGGGGTCTCGTCGCCTACCGACTTGTACGCCGCCCACATCAGCGCGCCGCCCGCCGGCGTGCTGGAGCCGGTCTTGATGCCGCGGACGCTGAGGCCCTGCGCGGTCAGCAGCGTGTTGTTGTTGACCAGCGGCTGCGGCAGCCCCTTGATGGGCGCGCTGGGCATGGCGACGATCGAGCGGAACACCTCGTCCTTCATCACCGCCTCGGCCAGCTTCAGCTGGTCGGCGGCGGTGCTGACGGTCCCGGCGTCCAGGCCGCTGGGGTCGGTGTACGTGGTGTCCTTCATCCCGAGGTCCCGGGCCGCGGCGTTCATCTTCTCCACGAACGCGGCCTCGGAGTCGGTGCCGGTGTCCCAGCGGGCCAGCAGGCGTGCGGCGTTGTTGCCCGACGGGATCATCAGCATCTTGAGCATGTCCAGCTGGCTGAACTTCTGGCCGGCGGTGAGCCCCTCGATCCGGGACTCGTCCTCCGACTTCCCCTCGGCGACGGCCTTCGCGTCGACCGTGAGGGAGGGGCCGGGCTCGTTCTTGCGCAGCGGGTGGCCCTTGAGGATCACGTAGGCCGTCATCACCTTGGCGACGCTGGCCGTCGGAACGGGCTTCTGCTCGCCGAACGAGCCGACCTCGCCCGAGCCGGCGACGCGGACCGCGCCCTGGCCCATGGCGGGCCACGGGACGGAGAACTGCCCGTCGACGGTACGGGTGGTCTCGGCGGCCACGAGCCGGGGCGCGGGCAGCGGGCGCAGGAGCTGCGCGCCGACGAGGCCCCCGGCGAGGAGCAGCACCCCGGCCGGCGCCCACAGCCTGGCACTGCGCAGCAGCGGGCGGCGCCGGGCCTCCGTGTGCGGCAGCCGTACCGCCGGCAGGTCCAGCGGCGGCGGCTGGTACGCGGCGGGGGCCGGGGCCGCGGGCTGCGGGCGGGGGGCCGGCCGCGGGGCGGCGGGCCGGGTCGCGTTCGGCGACGCCGGGGCGGCGGGCCTGGGGGCGGCGGGCCCGGGGGTGGTGGGCCCGGGGGTGGTGGGGCGGGGCGCTCCCGGCGCCGGAGCGAGGGGGCGGGAGGCGGTCGGCGCCGGGCCGGAGGGCCTCGGGGCGGCGGGCTTGGGTGCGGCGGGCGCACGGGTGGTGGGGGGCTGGAAGGCGGCGAAGCGGGTCGTGCGCTCGGGGTCGTCCTCCTCCGCTTCCTCCGTACGCGCCCACGCGGGCCGCTTCCGGCCGTCGCTGCCGGACGCGTCGGGCCGGTCGCCCCGGGCGGGCGGCTCGTCGGTGTCCTCCGCCGCGGGCGCGGGGCCCGGCTTCGGCTCCGGCTCCGGCTTCCGGGACAGCGCCGCGGCGTCCGGGGCGCGGAAGACGAGGGTCCGCGTGTCGTCGTCCGCGGCCGCCGGAGCGGGCTCGGCCCCGGCGACGGCGCCGTCCGCCGGTGCTCCGGCGGGCGGGGCGGACTCGGTGCCGGGCTTCGCGGCCGGCTCGGCGGGGGTGGCGGCCGGGCCGCGCGGCGGCTTGGTGAACACCAGCGTCGCGTCGTCCTTCGCGCCGTCCTCGGGCGCGGCCGCGGTGCGGCCCCCGGGCGCGTCGTCCGGCTCGGGGCGGGCCCCGTCCGCGGAGTCCGCGGGATCGTCCGCCGCCTCGGCCTCGGGGCGGTCCCCGGGAGCGGGCGACGGCGCCGCCACCCGGGGGTCGGCCGCCTGCTCGGGCTGCGGGCGGGCCCCGGCGCCCTCCGCCCCGGTGTCGGCCGCCGCCGGGTCGTCGGGGTCGCCGGCGGTGTCCGCCTGTCCCGCCTCGGCGGCCGGGGCCTGCGCACCGGCCTCGGCGTCGGCGGCGGCATCGGCTGCGGCGGCGGCGGCCTTCGACGGGTCGGGGTCGGCCGCGGGTTCGCGTCCGGACTCGGAGGCGGTGTCCTCGGCGGGCCCGCGGTCCGGTGCCCCGGCGGGGGGTGCCGGGGGCGCGGCGCCCGTGTCACCGTCGGCGTCCGCCTCGGGGGACTCGGCGGCAGGCGCGGCCTCGGCCGACGCGGCCGCGGTGTCCGGTTCCGCGTCCGCGGCCTCCCGGCCCGCCCCCGGCGCGGCCGTCCTTTCGCGCTCCGGGTCGTCCGGAGAGCCGCCCGCCACCGTTATCGCCTTCATCCCAGCCCCGCCTTGCCCTCACACCGTGCAGTTACGTGCGGCGCGGCCCCTGCGGAACCGCGCCGCACTGATAGATGTACGCAGGGCCCCGCGCGTTCCCGATCGGAGCCGTTCGGCGTGCCGCACCGGCGGGTACGCGGTCTCGTACACGGTGGATCAGCTGTCCGGCGGCCGCCGGATCAGTCGAAGCGGTGCCCCTGGACCAGGATCGTCCGCTTCCCGTCGGGTCGGACCAGGCGGTACTTCCTGATGCCCGCGTAGCGGCGGCCGAACCGGAACAGTGTCAGCCCGGCGACGAACCCGACGGCGACGAGGGGCACGAGGACGGCCATGGGGTTCATCGAGGGGTCGTCCTCCTCCCTGACCTGCCCGCCGAGGTGGAAGGCCATGGGGAGGGTGACCAGCAGCGACAGCAGCAGCACGCTGCCGACCACCAGGTAGGCCATGCGCTTGCGCCGGGCCTTGGCGGCGCACTCGACGGTGGCGGTGAAGTCCTTGCGGCACCGCGGGCACGAGAAGGCGACCGGCTCCTCGCCCTCCCGCGGCCGGCGCATGTCGGGTGACGACAGCCTCGCCACGCTCCACTTCACCGTCGTCAGACTGCCCTGGCTCTCCACGCTGACCCGGCACCCGACGCTCAACTCGTAGCGGTCGCCCAGCACCAACTCGTCCACCCCCCGACGGTTCCCCACCCGCTTCGCGAGCAGCGGATGAAGCGGGAGCGTACCGCCCTGCCCGGTCCCGCGGACCCCCCTCGGCGCAATCGGGTCCGCTTCCCCGCGCGGGCCCGGTCAGGCGGCGGGGGTGAAGAGCCGGGCGACCTGTTCCTCCCGGCGGAGGGCGGCCTCGACGGTGTCGTCCGCGAAGCAGAGCATGACGCCCTTGCGGCCCGGGTGGTAGGCGGCCAGGATGATCGCGCCGCGGCGGGTGGCGGGGTCGTAGGCGTGGCCGGAGTCGCGGAGCCGGGTGAGGGCGTCGGTGAAGGAGGGCACCTCCCAGTGCCGGGGCCACACGCGCTCCAGCAGGATGCGGTCGGTGCCGAAGCCCGGGCCGACGACCCGCTTGCCGACGATCTCGTAGATGTGGGTGGAGCCGGTGGCGCGGCCGTTGTACTCGGTGAAGAGGACGTCCCCTTCCGGGGTGAGGACGGCGTCGGCGCTGAGGATGCCGCGGTAGCCGATCGCGCGGAGCCCCTGCGAGATGCGGTGTCCGCCGTCGAGGAGTGCGTCGAGCTGCCGGGCGGTCAGGTCCGGGGCGGGCATGACCTGGGCGTTGGGCAGGGGGCGGTACTGCATTTCGCCGTGGCCGCCGAGGCGGATGCCCGCGTCGGAGATCCAGTACTCGGCGAAGTAGGCGCGGCTGCCGGGGTGGTAGCGCTCGACGACGAACCGGTCGCGGCCGCCGACGGTGAGCCAGTCCCAGCGCTCGGCGAGGTACGCGGTGACCGCCGCCCGGTCGGGGAGGGCGCGTACGGCGCGTGCGCCGCGCAGGTCGACGTCGGCCGTGCGGCCGAGGATCTCGTTGCCGTCGCTGCCGGAGCCGAAGTCCTGCTTGAGGATGACGGGGCATCCGTCGTCGAGCAGGCGGACGATGTGCTCCTCGGCGCGCCGCGGATCGGCGCAGACCGCGCCGTCCGGGAGGGGGGCGCCCACGCCGGCGGCCAGGGCGCGGAAGACGGCCTTGCTGCTGCCGAGGAGTCCGCCGCTCTGCGTGAGGAAGGCGTGCCCTTCGAGGGCACCGGGGCAGCCCAGGGCGTCGGCGGCGGCCGCGACGGCGGCGTCGGGCCACAGGGCGAAGACCTCGCCGACGGGCCGGCCGGCGGTCCGCTTGCGCAGCTCGGCGACGAAGGCCGGGTCGGTGAGCCGGTCCGCGGTGAGGGCGCCGGTGCCGAGGCGGCCGGGCGGCGGGACGACGACCTCCAGGGAGTCGCGGCGGGTGCCCGTCAGGGAGGTGACGTAGGAGAGGAACTCCTCCTCCGGCGGAACAGGCAGGACGAGGACGTCCCCGTCGCGGGCGAACCACAGCAGGCGCTGCACGGCCCAGCCGGTGCCGGCCGGCTCTTCCAGTTCCTCGCTCCAGTCGTTTCCGATGAGCAGTCGCAGCATCCGGCAGTACTCCCCGTGGTCGCAGTGCCCTTTTCCGGCGGCGGGCGAGGCGATCCGGCCCGGCCGGACCGGCCCATTGTGAAAACCGGCGTGAGAAACCGTCAAGAGCGCCTCTCCCGACTCCGAGGCCCCACGGGAATCGGCCGGATGCCGCCCGGCCGGATGCCGCGGTGGCCGGATCGCCACCTTGTTCGCCGCTGGCGGGCTTCCTACGATCGTTGACCGTTCACCGACGGAATCTCATGTCCGGATATGAGGAGGGAGGTGAACCATGGAGCGTGAAATCGTCTGGACCGAGATCGAGGACGCGGATGTCGCGGAGATCGTCTCGGACAGCAATGTGAAGGACATCGGCATCGTTTCGGCCAGCAACGTCAAGGACTGAAACTGAGCCGCGGACCGACCAGTGCGCGACCCGGGTCCTTCCCCGCCCGCCGGGGAGGGGTCCGGCCTGCCGGAGCGGACGTACGGAGGAATCGTGTCAGGCGGCGGTGAGCTGAAACTGATCGACCAGCCCCTGTTCCCACCGGACTGCGTCCCGGCGAGGCCGCTGAGGATCGGGCTGGTGAACATGCCGTGGGCGCGCACGGACACCCCTTCCATCCAGTGCGGGCTGCTCCAGGCCGCGCTCCGCTCCTTCGGCCACGACGCCCGGAGCGTCTACCCGAATCTGGAGCTGGCCGCCGAACTGGGGACGGGCCTTTACGAGGTGATCACCGAGGCCCCTTCGGAACGGGTCCACCTGTTCGGCGAATGGCTCTTCGGTACGGCGGCCTTCGGGGTGACCGAGGACGTGGAGGATTACCGGCTGCGTTTCCCGGAAGTGGCCGAAATGTGCGCCGAAGCGGGCGCGGACTGGGACAGCGTGGCCGATTTGCGCGGGCACCGCCTCCCCGCGTGGATCGACGAACTCGCCGCCCGCGACATGTGGTCGGAATTCGACATCGTCGGATTCACGTCGACCTTCATCCAGAACGTCGCCGCGCTGGCTCTCGCGCGCCGTCTGAAGGAGGCCCGCCCCGAATTGATCACCGTGTTCGGCGGCGCGAACTACGACGGCGACATGGGGCCGGAGTACCTGAGGAATTTCGACTTCATCGACTACGTGGTCGTCGGCGAGGGCGATGTGACGCTGCCCCGGCTGGCGGCGGCCGTCGCGCGCGGCGCCGACCCGGCCGCCCTCCCGGGCGTCTGCGGCCGCACCCCCGACGGCCGGGTGACCACCCCCTCCCCCGGTGCCCGCACCCGCGAGATGGACCAGCTGCCGATCCCCGACTACGACGACTACTTCACCGCCCTGGACGCCCTCGGCCGGGACCGCGTGATCGGCCGCAACACGCAGCGGCTGCTGGTGGAGTTCTCCCGGGGCTGCTGGTGGGGTGCGAAGCACCACTGCACCTTCTGCGGGCTCAACGCGCTGGGCATGCAGTACCGGGCGAAGTCCCCGGAGCGGGCGCTGGCGGAGCTGGAGGAGCTGATGCGCCGGCACCGGGTCCTCGCGGTCGACGCCGTCGACAACATCCTCGACATGGCCTACCTCGACACCTTCTGCTCGGGGCTGCGCGGGGCCCCGTGGGACACCGCCCTGTTCTTCGAGGTGAAGGCCAACCTCACCCGGGACCAGGTGCGCCTGCTGTCCGAGGCCGGGGTGTGGAAGATCCAGCCGGGCCTGGAGAGCCTCAGCACGCACGTCCTCGGGCTGATGCGGAAGGGCTCCTCGCGGCTCCTCAACGTCCGGCTGCTCAAGTGGGCGCACTACTACGGCGTCCGCGTCGACTGGAACGTGCTGGCCGGCTTCCCCGGCGAGACCGACGAGGACTACACCGGCCAGGCCGCCCTCGTACCGCTGCTGACGCATCTGGAGCCGCCCGCCGGCGTCGGGAGGATCTGGCTGGAGCGGTTCAGCCCGTACTTCACCGACCCGTCCTTCGGGATGGGCGAGATCAGGCCGAAGAGCGCCTACCGGCTGGCGTTCCCGGTGCCCGGCCTGGACCACGGCCGGATCGCCTACTTCTTCGACTACCGGGCGCCGGGGGTGGCCTCCCCGGACGCCGTCGCCGAGCTCGCCAAGGCCGTCGAGGCGTGGGGGCGGGAATGGGCCTCCGCGGACCGGCCCACCCTCACGTACCGGCGGGGGCCGGACTGGCTGACCCTGTTCGACACGCGGGGCGGCCGGCGCCGCAAGACGACCCTCGCCGGGTGGCGGGCGCGGGCCTACGAGCTGTGCGGCGACGCCCCGCGCAGCGCCGCCCGCATCCACCGGGAACTGGGCGGCGAGACCGGAGCGGACGGCGGGGCCGTGGGGCGGGCGGAGGTCGAGGAGTTCCTCGGCTCCTGCGTGGCGCACGGCATCTGCCTGGAGGAGGACGGCAAGTACCTCTCCCTGGCGCTGCCGCTGCGGTCCGGGCTGCCCGCCCTGCCCGGGCGCACGGCGGCCGGGACGGGCACTTCGAGCGAGCGAGGGAGCTCACGATGACGCTGAACAGCTTCGACGAATGGTCCCCGCTCAAGGAGGTGGTCGTCGGCTCGGCGGCGCACTACACCTCCCACGAGCGGGAGCTGTCCTTCGACCTCTTCTTCCACGACAACATCGCCGGAGACAACACGACGCGGTCCGAGTGGTACTACCCGCGGCTCACCGTCGGCGGGGCCGGGCCGGGGGGTGCCGGGCCGGGGAGTGCCGGACCGGACGGGTCCCGCCGGGGGCGGGTGCCCATCAAGCAGCGCTACGTCGACGAGCTCGTCGAGGACCTGGAGGGCATCGCGGCGGCCCTGACCGCCCTCGGGGCCACCGTGCTCCGCCCGATGGACCTCGACCCCGGCACCAGCGAGGTGCGCACCCCCGCGTGGTCCGCGTCCGTCGTCCCGCCGCTGAACATCCGCGACAACACGCTGATCCTCGGCGACGAGATCATCGAGACGCCGCCGATGATCCGCTCCCGCTACTTCGAGACCCAGTTCCTCACCCCCGTCTTCCAGCGGTACTTCGCGCAGGGCGCCCGCTGGACGGTGATGCCGCGCCCGCTGATGACGGACGCGTCGTTCGACCTCGACTACGCCCGGGAGAGCACGATCGGCGGCCCGACGGAGCCCATCGGCACGCCGAGCCCCTCCCCCTACGACGTCGGCATCGAGATGATGTTCGACGGGGCGCAGGTGCTGCGGCTCGGCCGCGACCTCGTCGTCAACGTCTCCACCGCGCACCACGCCCTGGCCTGCGACTGGCTGGAGCGGCACGTGGGCGACCGGTTCCGGATCCACCGCGTGCACCGGCTCAGCGACAGCCACATCGACAGCATGGTCCTCGCGTTGCGGCCCGGCACCCTGCTCGTGCGCTCGGAGGCCGTCGCCGAGAAGCTGCCCGAGGCGCTGCGGAAGTGGGACCGGATCGTCGCGCCCGCCCCGGAGGGCGACAACTTCCCCCGCTACGAGGACGAGGACCTGGTGCTGACCAGCCCGTTCATCGACCTCAACGTGCTGTCCGCCGGCCCGGACACGGTGCTGGTCAACGAGGCCTGCCCGGAGCTCGCGAGGACCCTGGAGAAGCACGGTTTCACGGCGGTTCCCGTCCGGCACCGGCACCGGCGGCTGTTCGGCGGGGGCTTCCACTGCTTCACCCTGGACACGGTGCGCGAAGGCGGGTTGGAGGACTACCTCGGATGAGCCTGCCGGACACGGGGACCGCAGCCCGGCTCGCCGGGGTCGGCACGGCCGTCCCCGACACCAGCTACAGCCAGCGCGAGCTGCTCGACCTGCTGGCCGTCACCGATCCCCGGGTCCGCTCGCTCTTCCTGAACAGCGCCATCGAGCGGCGCGGCCTGACCCTCCCGGCCGCCGGCCCCGACGGCTCGCGGGCGGTGGAGACGCAGGGCGAACTGCTGCGCAAGCACACGGAGCAGGGGCTGCTGCTGGGGCGGCGGGCGGTCGAGAACTGCCTCGCCGACACCGGGGCGCGGCTGTCGGACGTGCGCCACCTGTGCTGCGTGACGTCGACCGGCTTCCTGACGCCCGGGTTCTCCGCACTGCTCATCAAGGAGATGGGCCTCGACGTCGACTGCTCGCGCCTCGACGTCGTCGGCATGGGCTGCAACGCCGGGCTCAACGCGCTGGGCGCGGTCACCGGCTGGGCCCGCACGCACCCCGGGGAGCTGGCGCTGCTGGTGTGCGTGGAGGTGTGCTCGGCGGCGTACGTCTTCGACGGGACGATGCGCTCCTCCGTCGTCAACAGCCTCTTCGGGGACGGCGCGGCGGCCGTCGCCGTCACCGCGCCGGGCGGCGGCGGCCCGGCTGCGGGCGGGGCGCCGGCGCCGGCACTGCTGCGGTTCTCCAGCCGGATCATCCCCGACGCCGTCGACGCGATGCGCTACGACTGGGACGAGGGGCACGGAAGGTTCAGCTTCTGGCTGGACCCGGACATCCCGTACGTCGTCGGCGCGCACGCGGAGGCGGCGCTGGGGCGGCTGCTGCACGGTACGGGCCTGCTGGCCTCGGACATCGGCCACTGGGTGGTGCACTCCGGCGGCAAGAAGGTCGTGGACTCCGTCCGGGTCAACCTGGGGCTGACCCGGCACGACGTCCGGCACACCACCGGCGTGCTGCGCGACCACGGAAACCTGTCGAGCGGCTCCTTCCTCTTCTCCTACCAGCGCCTGGCGTCCGAGGGCTCGGTCCGCCCCGGCGACCTGGGGGTGCTGATGACGATGGGGCCCGGCTCGACGATCGAGATGGCGCTGGCGCGGTGGTGACCCGCACCCCGGGCCGCACGGCGGGCGGCGGCGCGACGACGAAGGGAACTGCGATGCGGACGCACGACACGCTGCCGCCGCCCGCGGAGGGCGAACCGGCCGACGGGACGGCGAGGACCGTGCCCGGCGGCCCCGCGGACGGGCTGTGCACCACCCTGGAACTGGACGCCCGGCAGCCCCTGCCCGAGCTGACCGCCGCCGTCACCGGCGCCTGCGACCGGGCCGAGGCGCGGGCCGACGGCTCGGTGGTCCTGCTGCGGCTGCCCGACGCGCCGGCCGGGACGCGGGCCTGGCCGGGGGAGGTGGACATCCGGCAGATCAACCGCTGGGAGCGGGCCGTGCGGAGGCTGGAGCGGCTGCCCGCGCTGAGCATCGCCGTCGCCTCCGGGGCGTGCGGCGGGGCCGCCCTCGACCTGCTGCTGGTCAGCGACTACCGGATCGGGTCGCCGGACCTGCGGCTCCTCGCGCCGGTCAACGACGGGCACTTCTGGCCCGGGATGGCCGTGCACCGGATATCCCGGCAGCTCGGGGCGGCCCGCGCCCGGCAGATCGTGCTGTGGGGCGACGACATCGACGCCGTGCGGGCCCGCGACCTGGGCCTGGTCGACCAGCTCGCGGACGACACGGAGGAGGCCGCGCACACCGCGGCCGTGCTGATGGGCCGGATCTCCGACCGGGAGCTCGCGATCCGCCGGCAGCTGCTGCTGGAGGCGCAGAGCCTGGAGTTCGACGAGGCGCTGGGCCCCCACCTGGCCGCCTGCGACCGCGAACTGCGCCGCCTGGCCGCGGCCGCGGACGCTGCGGCGGAGCCGGGCGGCACGGCGGGAGGGCCGGGTGAGTGACGGGACGGCGCGCCGGGAGGCGGACCTCCCGGCGGCCGGCCCCGACTCCCCCGGCTCCCGCGCTTCCCGCGTCGGCGGCCCCGACGCCCCCGACCCCGACGCCGTCCCGGGAGACCCGGGCTTCTGCGGGGACCCCGCCGCCGACGCCAAGCTGCTCGCCGGGTACGCCGCCGAGACCGAGCGGAGGCTCGCCCTCCTGCCGGCCCGCCCCGACCGGACCGCCGCCGAGGCCGAGCGGGCCGAGAACCTCCACGAGGACTGCCGTGCGGTCCGGCACGCCTTCCTCGCCCGCCACGCCGACGCCGTCTACGACGAGCTCACCGCGGGGCGGACGCGCCGCCCCCGGCTGCCCGAACTGGCCGCGGAAGCCGCCGTACGCTTCCCCGGGCTCGTACCGGACGCCGCCCGACTCGGCGCGGAACGCGCAGGCCTCCAGGCGCACAAGGAGGGCCGCGAGATCGACCAGGGCATCTTCTTCGGCGCCCTGCTGCGCTCCCCGACCGCGGGCACGCACCTGATCGAGAGCATGCTGCGGCCCGCGCCGGGCTCGGCGGCCCGCCTCGCGGAGTTCCGGCGCACGGACCGGCTGGAGCTGCCCGCGGTGCTGCTCGAACGCCGCGGCGAGGGGGCGTACGTCACCTTCCGCAACGGCCACTGCCTCAACGCGGAGGACGACCGGCTCATCGCCGACCTCGAAACCGCCGTCGACGTGGCCCTCCTCGACGACCGGATCCGCGTCGGCGTGCTGCGCGGCGGGCCCGTCACCCACCCGCGCCACGCCGGGAGGCGGATCTTCAGCGCGGGCATCAACCTCAAGGAGCTGCACGCGGGCCGGATCTCCTTCGTGGAGTTCCTTCTCGGCCGGGAGCTCGGCTACGTCAACAAGCTGGCCCGCGGCCTGCTGCGCGAGGGGCCGGCCGCCGCCGGCGGAGCCGCGGCCGGCAAGCCGTGGGTGGGCGTCGTCGACGGGTTCGCCATCGGCGGCGGCATGCAGCTCCTCCTCGTCCTGGACCGCGTCATCGCCGAGGAGGGCGCCTTCCTGAGCCTGCCCGCCGCCGACGAGGGCATCGTCCCGGGCCTGGGCAACCTGCGGCTCACCCGCCTCACCGGAGCCCGCACGGCCCGGCAGGTCATCCTCTCGGGGCGCCGCATCCACACCTCCGACCCGGCGGCCGCCCTGCTGGTCGACGAGGTGCTGCCGGCCGCCGCCCTCGACGCGGCCGCCGAGCGGGCCGTTCGCGAGCTGGCCGGGCCGGCCGTGGCCGCCAACCGGGCCATGCTGACGCTCGCCGAGGAGCCCCTGGAGCTGCTGCGCGGCTACCTGGCGGAGTTCGCGGTCGTCCAGGCCCGCCGCATCCACAGCCCCGACGTGCTGGCCAAGACCGGGCGGTACCGGGCGCGTTCGGGACGGGCCCCGGCATGACCGTCCTCCCCCGCGACGTGCTGCACGCCTCGCTCCAGGACCCGGTCCTGGAGTCGATCGGCTTCCTCAACGAGATCATGGGCCGCTACCCCGACGCCCTCTCCTTCGCCCCCGGCGCCCCCCACCCGGCCCCGTACGAGGGCCTGGACACCGCCCGCTACCTGGACCGCTTCACCGCGCACGCGGCCGCGTCGGGTCTCGGGCCGGAGCGGGCGGCCCGGCTGCTGTACGAGTACGGGCCGGCCCGCGGGCTGATCAACGGGATCGTCGCCGACGCCCTCCGCCGCGACCAGGGCATCGACGCCGACCCGGACGCGCTGGTGATCACCGTCGGGGCGCAGGAGGCGATGTTCCTCGTGCTGCGCGCCCTGATCGCCTCCCCGGGGGACGTGCTGGCCGTCTCCGACCCGTGCTTCGTGGGCATCACCAGCGCCGCCAGCCTGCTCGGCGCCGCGGTGGTGCCCGTCCCCGAGGACGCCGACGGCCTCGACGTCGGCGCACTGGCCGAGGCGTGCCGGGCGGCCCGCCGCTCCGGGCGCCGCATCCGCGCCTGCTACGTCGCCCCCGACTACGCCAACCCCGGCGGCACCCGCATGGCGGCCGGGCGGCGGCCGCGGCTGCTGGAGCTGGCCGCGCAGGAGGACTTCCTCGTCCTGGAGGACAACGCGTACGGGTTCACCGCTCCCCCGGGCGCCGAACTGCCCGCCCTGAAGGCCCTGGACGGCGGGCGGCGGGTCGTGCACATCGGGACGTTCGCGAAGGTGTGCTTCCCCGGGGCGCGCGTCGGCTACGTCGTCGCCGACCAGTCCGTGTCCACCGCAGGGGCCGCGGCCGTCCCGCTCGCGGCGGAGCTGGCGCGGCTGAAGACCGCGGTCACCGTCAACACCTCGCCGGTGTGCCAGGCGCTGATCGCCGGGATGCTGCTGGAGCACGGCGGCTCGCTCGCCGAGCTGAGCCGGGCCAGGTCCGCGCTGTACCGGCGCAACCTCGCCCGCCTGCTGCGGGCGCTGGACCGCGAGGGCGCGGCCGGGCTGCCGGAGGGGGTGGAGTGGAACCGGCCCGGCGGCGGGTTCTTCGTCCGGATGCGGCTGCCCGTGCCGGCGGACGCCGGGCTGCTGGAGGTGTCCGCGGCCGGGTACGGGGTGCTGTGGACGCCGATGGCGCCCTTCCACCCGGGCGGCGGGGGCACCCGTACGCTGCGGCTGTCGTGCAGCTACCTGGAGCCGGAGGAGATCGACGAGGGCGTGCGGCGGCTCGGGGCCTTTCTCCGGGAG
Source organism: Streptomyces sp. 2P-4 (assembly GCF_030167965.1). Taxonomy (NCBI): domain Bacteria; kingdom Bacillati; phylum Actinomycetota; class Actinomycetes; order Kitasatosporales; family Streptomycetaceae; genus Streptomyces; species Streptomyces sp. 2P-4. Next base: position 385,030 of record NZ_CP095012.1, on the reverse strand, counting down.
CACGCCCGGCCGCGGTCCGGAGCGGGTGCGCGGCCGGGGGGTTCCTCGTGAACAGCGGCCGCGTTCCCGTCCACCCCACCGCCCGCGACCGGGACCGCCCGTTCGACCCGCCGCCGGAGCTCACGGCGCTGCGCACCCGCGGCCCGGTCAGCCGCCTGCGCTACCCCGACGGCCACCTCGGATGGCTCGTCACCGGCCACGAGGCGGCCCGCCGGGTGCTCGCCGACCCCCGGTTCAGCGCCCGCTCGGAGCTGAAGCGGGTGCCGGTGGCCCGGCCGGGGACAGACCCGTTCTACGGCAGCCCCGCCCTGCCGGGCTGGCTCGTCGACATGGACGCGCCGCAGCACACGCGGCTGCGCCGGCACCTGATGGGCTGGTTCACCGCCCGCCGTACGCGGGCCCTGGCGCCCCGCATCGGGCAGATCGTCGGGGACCGCCTGGAGGCGATGGCCGCCCTCGGCGGCCGGGCCGACCTCGTCGAGGCGTTCGCGCTGCCCGTCCCCTCCCTGGTGATCTGCGAGCTGCTCGGCGTGCCGTACGGCGAGCGCGCCTCCTTCCAGCGCAACAGCGCCACCCTGTTCCGGATCGGTGCGACCGCCGCCGAGGCCGAGGCAGCCATGGCCGAACTGGACGCGTTCCTCACGGAGCTGGCCCGGCACCGGCGCCGGGCGCCCGGCGACGACCTGCTGAGCGCACTCGCGGCAGGGGGCGAGCTGTCCACCGCGGAGGTCGCCGGCGTGGGCGCCCTCCTGCTGTCGGCGGGGCACGAGACGACCGCCGGCTCCCTCGGGCTCGGCACGTTCGCGCTGCTGTCCCACCCGGGCGAGGCGGCCCGGCTCGCGGACGATCCGTCGCTCGCCGGGAACGCGGTGGAGGAGCTGCTGCGGTACCTGACCATCTTCCACTTCGGGGTGCCCCGCTCCCCGCTGGAGGACGTCGTCGTGGAGGGGTGCACGCTGCGCGCCGGGGAGTCCGTCACGGTGTCGCTGTCCGCCGCGAACCGGGACCCGGCGCGCTTCACCGACCCCGACCGCCTCGACCTCGCCCGCCCCGCCTCCGGGCACCTCGCCTTCGGCCACGGGGCGCACCAGTGCATCGGGCAGCACCTGGCCCGCACGGAGATGCGGATCGCGTTCCCGGCGCTGTTCGCGCGCTTCCCCGGGCTGAAGCTGGCCGTGCCGCCGTCGGAGGTGCCGCTGGGCGAGGACATGGGCTTCTACGGGGTGCACCGGCTGCCCGTGGCGTGGTGAGGGACGGAGGCCCTGCCGGCCCTGTGCCGCGTCAGCCGTGCCAGGACTTCCACAGCCGGGCGTACACGCCGCCGCGGGCCACCAGGTCGTCGTGGGTGCCGGTCTCGGTGATGCGGCCGTCCTCCAGGACGACGACGCGGTCGGCGTCGTGGGCGGTGTGCAGGCGGTGGGCGATGGAGACGACCGTCCCGGCGAGGAGCGCGGCAAGGGCGCGTTCCACCGTGCGCGCGGTGTGCGGGTCGAGGAGGGCGGTCGCCTCGTCGAAGACGACGACCGGCGGGTCGAGGAGCAGCAGCCGGGCGAGGGCCAGCTGCTGGGCGCGGGCCGGGGGCAGTTCGGCCGCGCCGGAGCCGACCTCGTGGTCCAGGCCGAGCGCCGACGCCCACTCCCAGGCGGCGACGGCCCGCAGGGCGCGCTCCAGGTCGGCGGGGGCCGCGTCGGGGCGGGCGACGAGCAGGTTGTCGGCCAGGGTGCCGCGGAAGACGTGGTACTCCTGGGTGACGAGGATGACGCTGCGGCGCAGTTCGTCCGGCGGCAGCTGTGTCAGGGGCACGCCGCCCAGGCGGACGGTGCCCCGGCCGGGGGTGTCGATCCCGGCGAGGAGGCGGCCGAGGGTGGATTTGCCGGCGCCGGAGGGTCCCACGACGGCCAGCCGCTCGCCGGGCCGTACGTGCAGGTCGACACCGCGGAGGCTCTCCTGCCGCTGCCGGTAGGCGAAGTGGACGCCCTGGACGTCGATCGCGGCGTCGCGGGGGCCGCCGGGCCGCGGGGCCTCGTCCGGGGCGGCGGTGGCCGGGGCTGCCGCCGCCGGGGCGGCGGCGTCGCGGACGCCAAGGATGCGGGCCATGGAAGCGCCGCCGACCTGGAGTTCGTCCATCCAGTACAGCATGGTGTCGACGGGCCCGATCACCTGCTGGACGTACAGGGTGGCGGCGGTGACGGCGGCCAGGCCGACCATCCCCTCGATGTACATCAGCCCGCCGATGACGAGGGTGGCGGCCACGGGCAGGATGTAGCCGGTGTCGGCGATCGGCAGGTAGGTGCTGCGCAGGTTCAGGGTGTGCCGTTCGGCAGCGTACGAGGCGGCGATGTCCGCGTCGGTGCGGCGCCGGCGGCGCCCCTGGAGTCGGAGCGCCTCCACCGTGGGGGCGCCGGCGACGGTCTCGCCGAGGGTGTCGGTGAGGCGGGCGTACGCGGAGTTGGAGCGCAGGTAGCCGGCGCGGGCCCGCCGCAGGTACCAGCGTGTGGACAGCCACAGCACCGGCACGGCGACCAGGCAGGGCAGCACCAGCAGCGGGTCGGTGAGGAACACGGCGCCGACGGTCAGGGCGATGGTGGTGCCCGCCACGAGGGTGTCGGGGACGGCCCGCTGCACGGTGAGCGCGAGGACGTCGACGTCCCTGGTGGTACGGGTGACCAGCTCGCCGGTGCCGGCCCGCTCCACGACGGGGGTGGGCAGGGACAGCACCCGCTCGACGAACTCCTCGCGCAGCTCTGCCAGTACGGTCTCGCCGAGGCGGAGGGAGGCCAGCCGGGCGAAGCGGGTGAGGACCGCCTGGAGGACGACCGCGGCGCAGATGGCGAGGGCGACCGGGGTGACGGCGAGGGTGCCGTGCGCGGCGGCCTCGACGATCCGGCCGAGGAGCTGGGGTGCGGCCAGCGCGGCGATGCAGGCCAGCGCGTGCAGGGCGAGGGACGCGGCCAGGGGGCCGCGGTGCCGGAGCATGGTCCGCCGGGCGTGCGCGCGGACCTCCCGGGGGGAGGCGACGGGCAGCCGGTCGGCGGGCGGGGCCGCGCCGGGGCCGAGGCCGGCGGCGGGGTCCGGGTCGGTGGCGGCGGGTGCGGTCATGCCAGGACCTCACGGGTGACGACGGCGCGGTAGTCGGGGTCGGCGAGCAGGGTCCGGTGGCGCCCTTCGGCGACGGCCTTGCCGTCCTTGACGAACACCACCGACTCGGCGTGTTCCAGGACGATCGGGCTGGTGGTGAAGACGACGGTGGTCCGGCCGGCGCGGTGGGGGCCGAGGTTCCGGGCGACGCGGCCCTCGGTGGGGGCGTCGAGGGCGTTCGTCGGCTCGACGAGGACGAGCAGCCGCGGGTCGGCGAGCAGGGCGCGGGCCAGGCGCAGCCGCTGCTGCTGCCCGCCGGAGAACTCGCGGCCGCCGGTGGTCTCGTGGGCGAGGCCGTCGGGGAGGGCGTCGACGACGTCGCGGGCGGAGGCGGCGTCGAGGGCGCGCAGGAGGGCTTCGGTGCGGAGGCCGCCGTCGCGGGGGCCGCCGTCGCGGGGGCCGCCGTCGCGGGGGTCGCCGTCGCGGGGGTCGCCGTCGCGGGGGTCGAGTTCGGTGCCGAGGCGCCCGGCGAAGAGGGTGGCGTCGTTGTCGGCGAGGAGGGCGTGGCGGCGTACGTCGTCGGTGCGGTGGGCGGAGAGGGGGGTGTCGCCGAGCAGCAGCGCGGAGTCGGTGTGGCCGCAGAGCCGTTCCGCGAGCGTACGGGCGTCCCCTTCGGTGCCGCAGACGACGGCGAGGAGCCGGCCGGGCGGGACGGTCAGCCCGGAGTCCGGGTCGTGCAGCGGGAGGCCGGCCGCGGCGGCGTCGAGGGGGCGGGTGCCGCCCGGCCGTTCCCGTTGCAGGCGCAGGAAGTCCAGGACGCGGCCGGCGGCGACGTTGGCGCGGGTCAGCTGGTCGAGCATGGCGGTGACCTGCCCGAGCTGGTCGGTGAGGAAGACGGCGTACCCGTAGAAGGCGACGAGCAGGCCCGGTTCGAGGCGGCCGGTGCTCACCTGGTGCGCGCCGAGCCAGACGATGGCGACGAGCAGCGCGCCGGGCAGCAGGACGCGCAGGAAGGCGATGTCTGCGACGGTGGCCGCGACGCGGGTGCCCTCGGCGCGCACCGCCTGGGAGCCCTCGCGGTAGCGGCGGCCGTACGTCTTCTCGCCGCCGAAGCCGCGCAGCACGCGCAGCCCGTCGATGATGTCGACGGACAGGTCGGTGAGGGCGCCCTGCTGTTCGCGCAGCCGCTGCTGGCGGCCGTGCAGGACGCGCATCAGCCGGGTGACGGCGGCGGCGATCAGCGGGACGCCGACCAGCACGACCAGGCCCAGCTGCCAGGACGTGACCAGCATGAACACGGCGGCGAAGAGGATCGAGACGATCGCGCCGCTGCCGCGCGCCGTGCCCTCCAGGGCGGTGCCGAGGTGGCCGACGTCCGAGGCGCTGACGCTGACGACGGAGCCAGTGGAGGCCCGCCGCGGCAGGTCGGCGCCGAGGTGGGCGGCGTGGCGGACGACGAGCTGGGTGGTCCCGTACACGGCGCCGAACCGGTTCGTGATCGACGCCCGGTCGCGCAGCATGCCGACGACGGCCTGGAAGACCCCGAGGGCGAGGACCGCCCCGCCCCACAGCAGCAGTGCGTCGCGGTCGCGCTGGAGGAGCCCGCGGTCGATGCCGAGGGCGACGGCCGCCGGGACCAGCGCCTGCGCAAGAGTGCACAGCACGCCGAACAGCGTGGCCAGGACGAGGCCGGCGCGGTGGCGGGTCGCCAGCCACAGCAGGAAGCGGACCGGGGAGCCGGTGGCGGGCGCCCCCGGGTCGGCGGCGGGGAACCGGCTGCGGCCGGCGGAGGGCAACCGGCGGCTCACGGCTTGGTGCCGATGGTCAGACCGTGCTCGTAGGGGTAGCCGGTGCGGGTGCGCACGGCGTCGAAGCCGGCCCGGCGCATCCACTCCTCGTAGTCGCGGGCCGGGTAGGCCATGCCCTGGCCGCTGGCGAGCACGTTGAGGTAGAGGGAGAGGCGCGCGGAGTACCAGCCGCGGGTCTCGTCGTCGGAGGCGTTGTAGCCGTAGACGAACACGCGTCCGCCGGAGGGGAGGACGGCGTGCGCCTTGGCCAGCAGCTCCGTGATCTGCCCGGCGGAGAAGATCTCCAGGACGTGGCTGAAGAGGACGGCGTCCGCGCCGGGCGGGAAGGGGTCGGCGAAGAGGTCGCCGGGGTGCAGCCGGATGCGGTCCCGGGCCTCGGCCTTGGCGTCGGCTGCCAGTTGGGCGACGGACGGGATGTCGAAGACGGTGGAGCGCATGCCCGGGTGGCGGGCGAGCAGCCGGGCGCTGGTGGTGCCGTCGCCGCCGCCGATGTCGAGCAGGTGCCGCACGGTGGCGAACTCCCCCGTCTCGACGAGCGCGTCGAGGCTCTTGAGGGTGAAGGCGCTCATGCTGCGGTGGAAGACCGCCTCCCGCTCCGGGTCGTGTGCGAGGCGGCGGTAGAGCGTCGGCTCGTCGCCGGGGTGCGCGTCGAGCGCGAGGTTGGTGCCGGCAGCGAGGGCCTCGCTCATACGGGAGAAGGCGGGGTAGTAGATCTCCCGCCAGCCGGTGAGGATGTGGCGCCAGCTGTCCGGGCCGTCGGGGGCGAGGAGCTCGGCGGCGGCGGGCGCGTTGCGGTAGCCGCCGTCGGGGCCCCGCTCCAGCAGGCCGGTGGTGCACACGGCGTGCAGCAGCACCCGCAGGGAGTGCGCCGGCACGCCGACGGCGGCGTGCAGCTCCTCGAAGGAGGCGCCGGGGTGGGCGGAGAGATGGCCGAAGACATCCCATTCGAGCGCGGTGACGACGGCGTTGAAGAGGGCGGGGGCGTTCACGAGGAAGTGGAACCGCTCGGCGACCGGATCGACGGCGGCGCCGTCCGGACCGGGACCGCCCGGCGGGGAGCCCTGTCCGGGCACGCGGGCCGACTCAGGACGTCCGACCTGGCCATACGGATTCGTTCCAGCTGATGGTGCCGTGTCGGCAGACGAATTCAACGTCGCACCTCTCGTCAGCAGATCGCCGCGGCCCGCTCACGGGGGCACCACAGCCGACTCCAAGATCACGATCACGCCCTCGCATGCTGGCACACCCCCCAGACCCCGGCAACAACCCCCCGCACAATCCGGCCGCCGCCGGGGACGGGGCCCCACAGGTCCCCGCGCGGGGCCGAGCGGGTGAATCGGGCCGGGAGTGCCGGGGCGCGTGTGCGGGCAGCGCGGGACGGGGCTTCCGGGCTTGCGGTCATGACGAGTGGGACCACCGGCGGCCGTCTGCGGCGCGGCTGCCTGGACGCGGCCACGTGACCGAGCGGCTGCCCCCGCAGGTCTCCGACGATGCCCTGCGCACCTTCACCCGAGCCCCCGAGCGCGAGTTCCGCGAGCTCCGCGACGACGTCGACCCGGCAGGCCGGCCCCGGGAGCGCCCGGCCTGCCACTCCTTCTGACGTGGCGGCCCCGCACCCCGCGCCCGTACATCACAGAAGGTCGGGCTTCCAGATCGTGCGGTCCGGGTGGACGTGGGCTGTGGGGGAGAGTTCGTACGAGCCGGCGTCGGCGTTCGGCGGGACCACCCAGCCGACGCCCTGGTAGGCGTACGGAACCGGCTCGCGCGGGATCGAGCAGCGGGCCGGGTCGGTGATGACCGTGCGGCCCGGGGGGACGTCGACGGGCTGCGGGTTCGGTGCCTCCGGGCACGCGTGGAAGGCCTTCTGCCGTGCGTACTGCACCTTGACCCGGACGCGGGCCGTTGCCGCGCGGTCGGCCTGGTTCGTGAGTTTTACGGCGAACGCGACGCGGTCCGCGTCCACCCGGGCGCACACCCGCCAGACCACCGACTCCGGTCCGGGGACGGGCTCTCCGCAGCGGCTGTCGGCGCCGAGGGTGTTCTTCTCCAGGCCCGGTTGTTCGAGGGCTGCCGCCCGCGGGGTCGTCGCCGGCTGCGGGGCGGTGGCGGGCATTGCGGTGTCCGGGGTCGTGCGGGCGGAGGCCAGGTAGGCGACGAGGACTGCTGCCGCCACGCCCGTCGCGGCCGCTGCCGCCAGGCGGGATGCCGTGCGGCGCCGCCTGCGTGGCGGTGCGGGGCGGGTGCTCGCGGATGGGGGCGCGGGCGGGGCGTCCGGGGCCGCGGGATCGGGGGCGGTGCCGCGGAGGTGTTCCACCGCGCGTTTGCGCCAGTCGCGGGGGTGGAGGGCCTCCAGTTGGCGTTGGAGGTCGTCGATGCGGGCGGCGAGGGCGGCCAGGCGGTCCGCCGGCGGGCCCTCCAGGCCGAGTTCGCGGACGATGGCCCGGGTGGTGGCCGCGCCGGGCAGGCCCGCGCCGCTCAGCCAGACCTGTTCCCGCCCCCGCAGCCACAACGACACCTTCGGCGCGGGCGTGCCCAGCCTGCGCGCCAGCCAGTTCTGGTACCGGCCCTCGGCGGCGAGGGCGTCCTTGACCGCCGCCGACCAGTCGTCCAGTGCCCCGCCGAACGCCCCGGCCAACTCGGTGAACGGCGGACCGGCACTCCCGGTGCTCCCGGCACTCCCCAACGCGACCACACCCCTGAACATGTTGCACCGACTCACTGAAAGCGCAGGTCGGAGCGGTGTAACCGGGGGTGCAGCATTACACCGGCCGCCACCCCTCCTCCGGCCCCGGACCCGCGGCCATTGTCGTTCCCGGCGGTGCGACGGACGCACCGCTCAGGCCGGGGTTCACCCCGGAGAGGAGAAGAACGACGTGATCCGATCACTCACCCGGGCAGGCCGCCGCCGCGCCGCCTTCGCGGTGCCCCTGCTCACCGCCGTCCTGTGCGGCGCCGCCTCCCCCGCCGTGCTGCCCGCGGGGCAGGCGCAGGCCGCGGCGGGCGGGCGGGTCTGCTTCTTCCAGGACGCGGAGGGGGCGCGCGGCGCAGGGCACATCGCCTGGGCCGTCCGCGACCCGGGGAACTCCCAGCACTGGATCTGGGGCGCGACCGAGAACGCCGAGGGCGACTCGTACACCGCGCCCGGCAAGCCGAACGGCAGCTGGATCGCCGGCGGCACGTGGGAGAAGCTGCGCACGAGCCTGAAGCCGGACAGCGGGCACCGCAAGGGCTTCTACGACCACTACCGGTGCACGAACACCCCCGGCGGCGACCTGCGGGCGGCGCAGCGCACCTACCAGAACATGAAGGCCAACGGCTACCAGGTCACCCACAACAACTGCCTGACCAAGGCCATTGCGATCTTCCGCAAGTACAGCCCCTCCCTGGGCGCCGGCCGCCTGCCCGACGGTCAGGCCACCCCGCCGAACCGGTACTTCGGCGCCGTCCTGAACAAGGCGCCCGGGTGGGAGAAGGCCCGCGTCTACACGCCCGCCAAGGGCCGGAAGTGAGGTCCGGTATGTGCCAGCGCTGCAAGGGCGACGGGAAGTGCACGACCTGCGGGGGCTCCGGGTTCCGGGGCTGGAGCGGGGCGAAGTGCGACAGCTGCAAGGGGAGCGGGGACTGCAAGGCGTGTGACGGGCGGGGCTGACGCGCCGCCGTCCCTCGCCCTCGCCCTGACCCGATCCGGTCGTGGGTTCGTACGCCGTCAAGACGAAGGGGGTTGGGCCATGCCGGCTTGGCTGGTCATCGCCGAAGAGGAGTCGGGCGCGCAGCGGCGCGTCACCGTCATCAGGACAGTGAGCGGGAACAGGACGCGGGAGGAGGCGCTGGGCGAACTGCTGAGGGCGGCCCGGACGTACGTGCCGCCCTCCTGGAAGAGCAAGGTACGGGTGGTCGGGCGCGACTTCGACGGCTCGTTCTGGGTGCTGCCCGACAGCGGCGGGGAGCGGGGCGCCGCCTCCTGCCGGATCCGTCTCGTCGAGCAGGTGCACCCGTAGCGAAGCCCTGCCCCGGTCTGCGGTGCCGGCCGTTCGTCGACCCTCTCGGTCGGCGGGCGGCCGGCTCCGTCCTGTGCGTGCCCTGCGGGCCGGTGGAGGGCGGGTCGGGGGGTGCTCGGGCGCGCGGCGGGTGGCGCGGTGGTCTTTCGCCACGAGCGGGCCGCACCCGTGCGCGGTACCTGGTGGCGGAGTTGTCGGAAGGACGAGGTCGGGGCGCGGCAGCTGGGCATGTCGGCGCGGACGTACCCGCGCCACGTCGCCGACCGGCTGCGGACCCTCGGCGCGTCGAGCCGCCCAACCGCCGCGCTGCTGGCACGGGAACGCGGCTGCATCTGACGCCCGGCCCCTTGGCTACGCGGAGGCGGCCGCGCCCTGGAGGTCCTGCACCGCCCGCTGCACGGCCGCCGACACGGGTGCGGCGTCCGCGGACAGGGCGGCCAGCCTGTCCTTGAGGGCGCGGCGCCGGTCGGCGGGCAGGGCGGCGGCCAACTGGCCGCCCGCGTGGGCGATCCCGGCCAGCAGGGCGACCCGGCCGGCGTCCGCGCCGCCCGCCGCCTCGGCGGCTGCGGCCACTGCCGCCCGTACGCCGCGGGCGGCGGCGACGCCGTCCGCGGTGAGCGCGGCCTTGTTCAGCGGGAACACCCCGAAAACCCGGTCGGTACTCTGCTCCACGAGCCCGTCCTTCTCCAGGCCGCGCAGCACCTCGCGGATCGACTCCCGGCCGTCCTTGCGGACCCAGTGCAGCCACTTCCGGTCCGGCTCGGCCCCGACCTGCTCCCACAGCCGCCGCAGCACGGCGTCCTGCGGCGCCTGCCCGGCGGCGCGGGCCGTGCCCGCACGGTCGGCGAGGGCGCCGCCGTCGAGCAACTCGGCGAGCAGCGCCCCGCGCACCGCCGGAGCGAGGGACTGCCGCACGGGAAGCCGGCCGCCCTCGTCGTCGAAGGCGAGCAAGACCATGTCCTCTGCGAGAGTCCTCACAACGTTCCTCCGCAACGGCGCCGACCGACTTACCTGTTGATCCTGTCGACGGCAGGGCCGGATCCGGCCGTACCGGCACACGTTCCGAAAACTGGCCGAGAACCCCCGCCACCTGCCGGTTTCGTCAGGGGGCGCGGAACATCAGGGTGCCGAACATCCCCGCACGGGTCTCGGTCATGGCGAGGTTGCCCGCCCTGTAGTCGATCGCGAGACCTGTGACCGGCAGCAGCGTGCGCGGGGCGGTCACACTGCTGATCGGCGTCCGGGTACCGTCGCCGGAGGTGAAGGCGTACATGGTCATGTCGGAGGTGGTCCTCCCGGCGAGGACGTACACCGCGTCCGCTTCGGCACCGACAAGGCGGGGCACGGTCACCGCCTCCACGGGCCGGCTCCACCGCATCGCCCCGGTCTTCAGGTCGAACGCCGCCACGTGGGCAGGGGTGTCGCTGATGGTGCTTCCCGCCGTGACGAAGACGGTGGTGTCGGTGAACCGGATGTCGAACATGCTGTCCGGCCGCCAGTAGGTGCCGATGCCGCGCAACTCGGCGTGACCGACGGGGGTGGTGAGCGCGATGCGGCGCGTGATGGCCCCGTCGGCCGCCAGGAGCAGCAGCTCGGGCGCCGCCTCGGAGGGGGGCGTGACGAGGAGTGCCTCGGGGTGGTCGGACACCAGGTGCAGGTACATGCCGTCGCCGAGCGGAACACGCTCTGCCGCGGGCTTGGTCTGGCGGCCCTTGCCGTCGAGGGTCACGAAGGAGTAGTTCGGCCTGGCCGGTGCGCCCTTCTCACTGAGCATGACGGTGATGCGGTCCCCGCGGACGGCCATGTCGTCGTTGTAGACGAATTCCTGCCGGGCGACGCCCGGGTTGGACCACGCCCACGCCCGGCTGTGGTCCTTCTGCAGGCCGACCACGGTGTTGGGCGTCATGACGGCGAGCACGTCGCCGGCCCAACCGAGAGCCGCGGTCTCGCTCGTGAACGGCTGCCCGGCCACCGCGGAGCCGGTGACCGACGTCGTCCAGACGACGGCGCCGTCCCTGCCGGTGTCGACCAGCGACACGTGTTCACACGAGGCGCCACGCCCTTCCGGGTCGCCCTTGATCCAGGCGACCGCCCCCAGCCCGTCCGCGGACAGGGTCGGCGTCATGGCACAGAGGGTCGCGCCGGGCTCGGGGGGTTGGACGCTCCCCTTGGACTGCCCGGTGGCCGCGTCGAGGATCTCGACACCGCTGCCGCGGCCCACGTACAGGGCCGACGCGGTGTGCCACGTCGCGTGGAGGGTGGTGTGGAAGGGCTTCCCGGTCGCGGTGGGCGACATCCAGGCGGGCGCGAGCTTCGGGGGCGCGAACGGCGGCCGGGGCGTCGGGCTGCTCTTCGACTCGGCAGCCGGCTTCGGCCCGCACCCGGTGGCGGCGGCCGCCAGGACTGCGGAGGCGACGGCGGGCAGCAGGACGAACCGCGCCCAGCGCCGGAGACGGAGCGGGGGATGGGAAAGCACGGGGTGTTACGGGCCTTTCGGTGCACCCGGCTCGGCAGGAGCGGATCCGACGCCACTGCGCGAGTCGGATGATCGGACTGTCAACGTTAGGCTGAGACTAAGCCTTTCGCGGCGCACGGCACGTCGGACACCCCGGCGCGAAACCGCAGGTGCAGCACGGATTTCGTTCGTGTGCACGGGTGCGGTCGTGCGAGACTCCCGTCCTCATCGAAACGGGGGGTCAGGGTGTACGTGCGTAACAGGCCGGTGGTGGTGGCCGTAGCCGCTGCGGCGGTGCTGCTGTCGGGCGGGTGCGGCGGAGCCGCGTCCATGTCCTCGTCGGGCGCGACGAGTGGCTCGCCGATTGACCAGGTCGCCGTCGACGGTGACCTCCGCAAGGCCCTCGCCGCCGCCGGACTGGACCACGCACAGGCGATGACCACCTCCGAGCGGGGCGGTGTGAAGGACCCGGACAGGGTCAACTGGTACGGCACGGCGAAGTCCGCGGACGCCGAGAAGGCGTTGCCGAAGATCGGGGCGGCGCTGGAGCGTGCCGGCTGGAAGCAGGACGGCGAGCGGACAGCGGCCGACTTCCTGTCCTACCGGAAGTCCGACTGGCGCATGGTCGTCAGCCGCATCCCCGGAGCGGATCTGCAAAGCGTCTCCGCGGACAGCAGCATGGTGCAGCTGCTGGCCAGTCGGCACGGCGCATGAGCAGCGGCCCCCGGCGCGATATCCGCGCACTCTCTCCGGAAGCGGGCCGCATCAACGGCGACGGCCTCCGGGCGTACGCCGCCGAGGAACTGGCCGACTGCGCCCTGGACCAGGCCGAGCCGTCGTGGCGGCGGCGGGCCTGCGCCGAGGCGCTGCACGGCCGGGTCCCGCAGACGCACCTGGAGGCGCTGCTGGCGTGCGTCCGCGACCCGCACGACGCGCACGAGGTGCGCGTGCAACTCCTGGGCCTCCTCTCGGACCGCGAGGAACTGCTGCCGTGGCTGCGCCACGAGGACCGCCGGGCAGAGCGCGGCTACCGGATCGAGCAGCCCGTCCTCCGGGCCCGTACCCGGCTCGGCGACCTCACGGCCCTCACGGCGGTGGCGGACCTCGCCTTCCGCCCCGGCTGGCGCGACCGGATGGCCGGCGGGGAGTGCCTGGAGACCCTGGTGGACCGTCACGGCGCCGCGGCCGTGGCCGACGCACTCGACGGCCTCGACGAGTCCGAGCCCGCCGTCCGCGCCCTGCGCATTCGCCTGCGCGACCTCCGCGGCGAGGACATCACCGACGCGCTGACCGACCCGGACCCCGAAGTCGCGTACGCCGCCCAGGACCTTATGGCCGACACGGACCGACTGCGCGCGTACCTCGCCGAAGCCCCTACGGTCGACGCCGCGCTCTGGGCTGCGTACGCCCTGTACCGCCTGACCGAGGACCCTGCCCCGGCCCGGGCCGCGTACGAGGCGCTGGGCCGGCCGCGGGTCGAGGTGGAGGGGCTGGACGAGGACGTCCGGCGGGCGATCGTGCACGAGTACGTCCCGTACTGCGGGAACGGCACGGACCCGCGCTGGCGCCTGGAGGCGATCTGCACGGACCCGCCCGCCCGCCCCGACCAGGAGGCCCAACTCCACCGCGCGTCGGCGGCCCTGACGGCGGCGGGCCTCGCCCCGAAACCCCCGGTCCACTGCGGCGAAGCACACCAGCAGGGCGACGGCACGTACCACGTGATCGAGTACGCGGACGGCCGCGAGGTCTCGATCAGCACCCTGGGCCCCTGGGCAGGCGACTTCGAGGGCGACCCCCGGGCCCGAGCGGCCCTGGAATCCGCGGGCTTCCACTGGATAGACGCAGCAACGGGCGCCACGCACGTAACAGGCCTGAACGTCTACTACTTCGGCTCCCGCCAGCCGATGGACATCCACACACTCCTCTACTGGCAGGGCTAAGGGATCGCGGGAAATCAACGTGTTCCCTGCAAGCCCTTAGCCGCCTCTTCGCATCTCTTCGGCGGTGGCCGCAGCCCCGGAATGCCCCCGTGGCCTCGGCGCCGCCAACGAGGCCGCCGTCCAATGACACTGCCGTCGACTATCGTACAGCCGCCACCTCATGCAGAAGCCCCGCCAAGCGCACTTGGCGGGGCTTCAAATTGGCCTCAGCGACTCATTATGAGACCTCCCCCTATCCCGCCTTACCTCCGTACTCCGACTGGAGACGGACTGCGAGAGCAGATACTTCTTCCACCGCGGGGTCGATTCTTACCGTCCACCAGGTGCTGTCACTGGCAGTTAGAACCAGAAGGCATTCTGCGAAATCCCCTGCAGCGAACTTCCCCGGATCGAGCAGACAGCGATCCTTTACCGCTACGAGTAGCAGATCGAAGCACTGCTGCACGCTGGCCGCGAAGTCTTGGAGCTGATCCCACGACATGACGCACCCTTGCGGCGAGGAGGCCACCCGCTGCAGAAATTCCCTATATCCCAAACCCGCCATTGCCTGCAAAATCCCGTCGAATTCGAGCACAGACCATACCCAGCCATTGTCAGGGACCCAGGCAAGCACACTATCGAAACCGATCATCCCGCCTTCAGCGTCCTGCATCTGGAATTCCAGAATTCCATTCATCGATCACCCCTCAATCCAGCGGCTCCGGAATACCACGACTACGGGTGCCGCCAGTCGCATTTTCATTCCAGCGATGCTGATGCGGATTGTCATGGTTCTGCGGCCGTCCGTGGTCAGTGAATTCGATGTCCCTCACAGGCTTGCCATCTGCATCAAACTCCCGAGCCTGAGCGTACGGGGGATTCCGCTTGCTGACCTTCACCCCAAGCTGCGTGTGTGGATAACCGGCGGCCGCCGAGTCAGGAGCTGGCTCACCGGTCCGGGGGTCCCTCGGGAGCTCCCTGTTCGGAAAACCCCGAGGCGTACCGCAGTCGCTGTTGTGTACCAGTACCGGCGTATCGCCCGCGAGCACATAGTACGTGTGCTACGCACCCCACCCTCACCTGCGTTATCGCAGGTCATCGGGGGTTTCGTGCTCCGCTGGCGTCCGTGGCTGTGCCCTGGCGTCCGCGCTTGTTGCCGTCACTACTGCCGTCAGCGGTCTACACCGCCTGGGGAATTCCAGGAATTCCGAATGCGTGTCAAGCGGCTTCGTCGTGCGGGGTGAGGCTGATGCTCAGGTCGGCGCCGAGAGCCTGAGCCAGGCGGCGCAGGAGGGGAAGTGTGGGCACGGTCCCGCCGCCTTCGAAGCGGGAGATCTGCGGCTGCTTCATCCCGCACCGCTCGGCCAGCTCGGCCTGGGACAGCCCGAGCTCGATGCGCCGGTCGTGGACGAGTTGCCCGAGCTCACGGGCGAGCGCGGAAGGCGGGTCCTGCATGGTTCCTCCCCGCCTCAGGCCGCTGGGGCGACGATGGTGACGGTGGGCTCGTCTCCGCCGGCGAGGTGCACGTCCACCGTGAGGTCCAATGCGCGGGCCAGGCGCATGATGACCGCGATAGGCGGCAGCTCGGTGGCCGTCTCGATGCCTTCAATGTCATCGACGCCGACGTGCATGCGCTCGGCGAGGTCGGCCTCGCTCAGGCCCAGCTGCTTACGCCGGTCGTAGACGGCCTTGCCCAACGTCATGGCGAGGCCGGCCTCTTCGTAGACCCGATCGTACTCGGGGTCAGCGTCCAGGTGTTCGCCCAGCAGCTGGCGGTGGCGACGGGTCCTCCATTCGCTGTGGTTCACCGGTTCTCCTTGAGGTTGCGGCTGTAGAGGTCGTGCTCGGCTGCGGCTTCATGCTCTGCCTCGCACAATCGCTGTGCGGCGTGGGCGCGGTCCACTTCAGCCTGCTCGCGCATCTTGGTCTTGCGGAACACGGTGAGCAGCACGACACGTCGGTCGGGTGCGAGCCAGTAGGTAATGCGCTGGTGAGCATCGCCGAGGCGGAAGCGCAGCTCGCGGAGCTTGCCGCCCAGATGGCGGGAGTGCGGTTCGTCGAGCGTGGTGGGCTGCTCCGCGAGCAGGTCAGCAACGCGTTCGGCCTGCTTGTAGTGATGGGCCGGAATGCTCTCCAGCCACAGCCGTACCTCCGGCTCGATCTCGATCGAGTACCGCCCGCTGTCCATAGCGCCGATGATATATGGGCCGGGCTGATGCGTCGCCCAGTTTGGCGGCGCGGAGCCGGGGCGGGAGGGGCCGCCGCGAGGGTGGGCCGCCGGGGCATCGCTCCCCCGCTGGAGGCGGTGCCGGCCACCGCCCTCGGTGAGCCTGCGCGACGCGCGTGAAGGGTCGGCCCCCTGGCCGGCCCTGTGCCTGCGATCCGGCCGTAGGACGGTCGTAGGCGATAGCTTGCTCCGCCAGGTGCCCGGCTCCGGTCATCCGGCAATCTGGCCGGTTGCCGCTCCCGCAGCCCCACTACCGCTTCGGCTCGGTGCCTCCAGTAGCGCCTGATCGCGGGAGTAGACGGCGGGGTTTGCAGACGACGGCGGCCCGCTCAGGCGGGCGGTGCCCGCCTTGAACCTCGTAGAGAAAATCTGAACGCACGCCCCGGGCCACCCCCGGCCACGCTTGTCCGGTCCTGGGCCACGCGGCACGGTGGGTCAGTGGCCCCGCTCGCCGCTGCCTGATTCCAGGGCCTTGATGCGGCCACGAAGGTCGGCGATCTGCTGAGCGGCCTCGGCCAGCGCTCGTTCCAGCGCTTCGACGCGGGCCGCCGTCCCGGTGGCGGGCGCGGTCGCCTCGGGGCCGTCGAGGTCATCAGCGTCGCCATCTGCGTGGTCGTGGTGGGCGACGAAGGCTCCCTTGCCGGGGCGGGAGACCGCCCACCCCTCCTGCTTCAGCAGGGCCATGGCCTTCTGCACGGTCAGGCTCGACGCTCCGAACTCCCGCATCAACACGGCCTGCGTCGGCAGCGCATCACCCGGCTGCAGCCCGCCGGAGCGGATGCGCTCGCGCAGGGTCTCGGCGATGACCTCGAACGTCAGCGGTACCCCGCTGCCCGCCGGCCTGCGCCCGCGCCGCGTCGTCACCACGCCTGCCACCCCGCTTTCCACGCCCTCTACCAGCGAAATCCGGCCCGTCCAAGCCGGGAAACCGGCCCCACACTACCCGCGTCCCGACCCCACAGAAAGGAATGAGGAGGGATGCACTTGAATGCGCCCGTGGGGCGATGTTAACGTCACGCACCCGCCGGTGATCACCACCGCGCCCCGCCGACCAGGCTCCCACTGGTCCGGCCCTCGCGCCCGACTTCGAGGCGCCCCGTTCCCCTGTGAGCCGATCACTTCGGCCTGCCCACGCCACCCCGCGCATACCGCTTCCGCACTCCCGCCGAAAGGCCCTGTTCCGCATGCCCTCACAGCTCCAACTTCCGTACCCCGCAACCGTTCCAGCCGCCTCGCATCCGTCGTCGGCGTTCACGACACCTTCCTGCCCGGCGGACGTCACCGCATCGGCGGCAGGACGTTCGACCCTGGAGCGCCGCGCCAGGCTCACCGCCAAGCTGGCGAAGCTCGCCGCCACCGGCCACCTCGCACCCCTCGCACGACAGATCAGCACGCTCGGCGGGTGCGCGCACCCGATCCGCCTGACCGGGCACCGAACCCGTCTGAACAGCGCGACCGGCGAGATCCTCGACCACTTCGACTCCGGCCGGCTCCCGGCGGGCGAGCTGCTGGTCCGCTGCGGCAACCGTCGCGTCACCCGCTGCCCCGCCTGTTCCGCCATCTACCGCTACGACACCTACCAACTCATCGCCGCGGGACTTCGCGGCGGCAAGACCGTCCCCACCAGCGTCGCCGCCCACCCCCGCGTCTTCGCCACCCTCACCGCACCCGGCTTCGGGCCCGTCCACAACCAGCCCGACACCGGCCGCTGCCACTGCGGCCACACCCACTCCGACAACGACCCGCTCCTCGGCACCCCACTCGATCCCGACCGCTACGACTACGCGGGCGCGGTCCTGTGGAACGCGCACGCCCCGGCCCTGTGGGCACGCTTCACCACCCACCTGCGGCGGGAGATCGCGAAAGCGGCAGGGCTGACGCAGCGGGTCCTGCGGGACCACGCCACGCTCTCGTACGCGAAGGTCGCCGAGTACCAGAAACGGGGCCAGGTCCACTTCCACGCCGTCGTCCGCCTCGACGGACCCACGGGCCCTGGCAGCACACCGCCCGCCTGGGCCACCACCCAACTCCTCGACCACGCCGTCCGCGCCGCCGCCACACGCACCCGCGTCCGCCACGGGGGCGAACCGCCGAAGCAACCGCAGCCCGCCGGGGACATCCCCGCGCCCCAGCCCCAAAACTCACATCGGGCCGGGCGGTTGGTGTTCCGGTTCGGGCGGCAGATCGACGTCCGGGCGATCCGCGGCACCGACTTCAGCGGCGGTGGCCCGGTCACCGACCGGCACGTCGCCGCCTACATCGCCAAGTACGCCACCAAGGGAGCCGAGACCACCACCGGCACCCTCGACCGCCGACTTCGCCTCCTCGCCGAACTGGATAAGTACGACATCACCGACCATGCCCGCCGCATGATCCACACAGCCTGGCACCTCGCCACCAAACGACGGCACGCCCACCTGCGCCTGCGCCAATGGGCCCACATGCTCGGCTTCCGAGGCCACTTCTCCACCCGCACCCGCCACTACTCCACCACCCTCGCCCACCTCCGAGCCGAACGCACCGCCTGGCGAACCAGCCGACCCGACCCCCAGACCCCGGCCCCAACATCGGCTGAGACGCAGGCCGGCCAGACGGACAGCACTCCGGTCAGTGACCGCGCCGGACACCCCACTGACCTCGCAGCCGGTCACCGACCCAGTCACGGTAATTCCACAGGTCACCGTCCCGGTCACCGCGATATCACTGCACGGCCCGACGGTTCGGACACGACGCTGGTCATCTCCCACTGGCAGTACGCCGGAACCGGCCTCCTGCCCGAACTCGAACACCTCGCCGACCTCCTGGCCGCGAAACGGCAGACCCGACCCGAGCAACCGACCCGAACCCGACGCTCGAAGCGCTCCGGCGACCGCGCCGGCCACCCGGTCCGTCACTCCGGTTGCCGGTTGACCAGCGCAGACCGGCAGGGGGTCACCGAGTGACCGCCGACACGGAACTCCTCACCGTCCCCCAGGTCATGGCCCGCCTCCAGCTCGGCCGCTCCGCCGTCTACGACCTGCTCCGCACCCGCCAGCTCGCCTCCATCACCCTCGGCCGCGCCCGCCGCATCCCCACCCACGCCCTGACCGACTTCATTCGCACCCGCCTCGACCAGGACGCTGCCTGATGACCACGCCCCGCGACACCCCCGCCTCCCGCCGCGTGCGCGCCAACGGCGACGGAACCGTCTACCAGCGCAAGGACGGCCGCTGGGAAGCCGCCGGATACGTCCTCGCCCCCGGCAACACCCGCAAACGCATCCGCGTCTACGGCACCACCCGCAAAGACGCCCTGGCCAAGCTCACCGAGAAGATCGCCACCAGCAACCGCGGCCTCCCCATCCCCTCCACGCAGGGCAGCGTGGCCACGTACCTGACGTACTGGCTGGAGAACGTCGCCGTCCACCACCTCCGCGAAACCACCCACACCCGCTACACCACCTGCGTCAACCGCTACCTCGTCCCCGGCCTGGGCAAGAAGAAGCTGGTCAAGCTCACCGCCAAGGACGTCCGCACCTGGCTCAACCAGCTCCGCACCTCCTGCCAGTGCTGCACGCGCCGCCTCGACGCCCGGCGTGAAGATCCCCCGCTGCTGCGCCGTTGGCCAGTGCTGCCACAAGCTGCTCTCCCCGCTGACGCTCACCTACATCCACTCCGTCCTCAAGTCCGCCCTGGAACACGCCGTCCGCGAAGAGGAGATCCCGCGCAACGTCGCCCGCAACGTCCGCACCGGCACCCCACGACCCCGACGCCTCGAACCCCTCACCGCCAGCGAAGCCCGCCAGCTCCTCACCGCCGCCCAGAACCACCGGCTGCACGCGCTGTTCGAACTCGCCCTCCACACCGGACTCCGCAAGGGCGAACTCCTCGGACTGCGCTGGGAAGACCTCGACCTCGACGCAGGCACCGCCGCCATCCGCCGCACCCTTCAGCGAACCGCCGCAGGCGGGCTCACCACGCTGCCCACCAAGACCCGGGCCTCCGAACGCCGCATCGCCCTCCCCACCCGCTGCGTCCAGTCGCTGAAGCTCCACCACGAACAGCAGGAGCGCGAGCGGGAGTCCGCGGGCACTACATGGCAGCACGACGGGCACGTATTCACCACCGGGCAGGGCCGACCGATCGACCCGACCAACCTCACCCGCGCCTTCATCACGCTCCTCCGCAAGGCCGGCCTCCGCCGCATCCGCTTCCACGACCTCCGACACTCCACCGCCACCCTGCTCCTGGAACAGGGCATCGAACTCATCGTGATCAAGGAACTCCTCGGCCACGCCCACATCGGCGTCACCGCCACCGTCTACGCCCACGTCCGGCTCCGCCTCCAGCGCGACGCCATCGACACTCTCAGCACGGCCCTCGTCAGCCCGACCGGTGCCAAGGCAATTGGGCTCGACGGCGATGAACCGCCAGCCGGCGCTGCTCTCGTCCGTTGACGTTGCCGTCAACTACTGCCGTCACCCCATGCAGAAGCCCCGCCAGGAGTCACCTGGCGGGGCTTCTGTTTGCTCGTGTTTACGACATGATCGGCACTCTGCTACCGCGTCCAGACGACGCTTTGCGGCAGCACGCCGTCCTCCCAGAGTCGGTCGAGCTTAGCGAAGAGCCCGGGCAGGCTGGTATCGAACTGTTCCCACGCCGCCGGGTCCAACTCCCGCCATGGATCCGAGATGGTCAGACCGGGTGGTAGAGGACCGGTTGAGCCATACATCTTGCGGCATGCGGCACACCACGTGTAGCTGATCACTGCGGGACGATTCGCGTGTTTCGTATTTCTGAGGTAGGTGCGAACCGAAACCTCTCCGCACGAAGGGCAAAGCCACTCTGACTGGTCTCGGAGGAAGTTTCGATCCCGCCCGAGTGCCTCGACTTCCGAGGGAGTGAAGCGCGTTAGCTGAATCATGAACCCGTCCTTCGCCTGAAAACGCCGAGCATAGCTTGCCCGAATGCTTCCGCAGCGGACTCTGTTCCACCCATGGATCCCGGCCAGGTGGCGTACATCCGGTGATGATGGATCTCGTGGAAGATCATGGCCACAGCCGTATCCATATCAGCCAGTCCCATGTTGGAGATCTGGATTACCGGACGTCCTCGCGGGCCCAGATTCGGCATGCCATTGCCGTCGTGAGGACTGTTTCCATAGGCAGGCAGACCATCTCCTGCAGTGCGGATCTCTGGCACGTGCACGATGTCGTACCGGGAAACGCCCATGCCAGCCCTACCCAGTGCCATTTTCACCTGCTTGATGCTGACGGCAGCGCCGTTCTTTCCCCCAGGGGCACCCTGAGGGTCCACATTGCAGTTGTGAACGAGGACTGGTGTGGCCCCCGCCAGCACATAGTACGTGTGGAGGTCTGCGACCGTGAGGTTGTACGTCTTTGCGTGCTGGGTGAAGGGGTGGTTCGCCGTCAGGATGGCCGTGGTGCCGTCGCTCGTCTGGAGCGTCATGCCGGGCCTCAGGTCGGCGGCGTCCAGCCAGGCGTTTTCAGATGGCGACCAGAAGGGGTGCTCGTAGGTTGCTGTGAGTTCGGTGATGCCTTCCTGCGTCGCGATGGACAGCTTGTTGAAGTGCTTGTCGTTCTCGGTGACGATCAGGCGGGTGACGGGGCGCTTGCCGGTTTCGCCGGAGCGCGGGTCGGTGGCCCTGACCTCGTCGCCGAGTTGCACGTCCTCGATGCTCTTGGTCGTGCCGTCGGCCATCTCGACCTTCGTGCCAGCGAGGAAGCACTGGCAGCCGGTCACCTTGGCCGTCGATATCTTGCGGTAGTTCGCGGGCATCGCCTTCGGCACTGCCCGGGCGTTGAGGTTTCGGCCCTCCCAGGGTCCGTACACGGCTTCGACGGCGAGGCCGTGCTGGATCACGTAGTCACGGAGCTCGGCGCACTTGATCGCCTCGCAGGCGTAGATCATCGCCTGCGTCTTGTTGATCCAGTCGTCCTGTTCTGAGAACCCCAGGCCGTACCTGGTGGTCTGCTTGATGTACTGCTGGGCGTACAGCTTGATGAAGAGCTGCTGCTTCTTCTTTGGCAGCCGGATCGTGAGGCCGTAGTCGTCCTCCAGCAGCGTCGGCTTCCGGTAGTCGTTGTGGCTGTTGTAGCCGCCCGTTATTGCCTTCTTGCGGGTCGGGTCCGATACCGGCTTCTTGTCGTCGCGCGGGTCGTAGTTGCCATCGCAGTGGCCGTTCAGGCAGTCCGTCTCGATCAGGCCCGACGGGTCGGAGAGCGTGACCGGGTTGTTGCTGGAGTAGACGTACCCGTGCATCTGCTGCGAGCTGGACAGGTCCATGATCGGGTCGACCGAGATGAAGCGGCCCGTCAGCGGGTCGTACTCGCGGGCTCCCAGGTGGGTGAGACCGGTGTCGGTGTCCTTCGTGCCGCCGACGAAGCCCTTGTCGCCCGCCCACGACTCCGGCTGCGGGCCCCGGGCCTCGCCGAAGATGCCCGTCTTGCGGCGGGTCACCGTCTGCGCCGCGTCCCCGGTCACCTGGATGGTGCCCGTGCCGTGGTGGTCGGCGAAGAGGTACGTCAGCTTGCCGCCCTCGCGCATCGCCACGCCGCCGTAGTAGCGGGTGCCCGACACGGCGCCGGCCTTGTCCAGGCGCAGTTCGTTGCCGCCCGGCAGGTACAGCGTGGTGCCCTTGCTGTCCTTGCGGAGCAGGCGCTGGCCCGCGGTGTCGTAGACGAAGGAGTTGCTGGAGGTGCCCTGGTTGAGGGTCTTCAGGTGGCCTTCAGAGTCCCAGTCGAGGTACTGCGTCTCGGTGTCCGCGCCGGTCTTGCGGGTCTTGGTGTTGCCGGCCGCGTCGTAGGTGAAGACCTCCTCGTGCGGGTCGACTCCGGTCTGCGTGACCTTGGGCAGGTCGTGCTTGCCCGGTGTCGGGGCCTGGTAGGTGCGGACGGTGTCGGCCGCCGGGCCCGAGGCCGTCTTGCGCTTGGTCTCGGTCTTGCGGTTGCCGACCGCGTCATAGGTGTACGAGGTCCAGTACGGGTCCTCGCCGCCGATGACAGCCGCCGACGGGGCCGCCGCGCAGGTCTCGCCCTGGTTGGTCCACGCCTGCGTGATGCGGTTCAGCGCGTCGAGGTTGACGCACTGGGTGTCCGTGGTGCGCAGCGCGTCCTGCCCGTACGCGGTGGCGATGGACGTGATGCTGCCGGCCGGGTTGTAGCCGTACTTGGTGTCCTCGATCCGCTGGGGTGCGGTGTCGCGGTCGGTGTAGGAGCGGGTGACCTGGCCGGTGTGCTCGTCGTACTCGGTGGTGCGGTACAGGCGCTGGCCGAGGGCTCCGTGCTCGGAGCGGGTGGTGCGGCCGTAGTGGTCGTACGCCATGGCCGACACGAGTCGGGTGGTGCCGGCGCCCATGCTGTTGAGGAGGCCGGAGACCGACTTGTAGGTGCTGCCGACCGTCTCCGCCGGCAGGCCGCCGATCGCGGGGTGCTTGGTGGTGAGGACCTGGCCGGCGATGTTGTAGGTGTTCGTCCACTGGTAGGTGCCGGCCAGGGCCCCCGTATCCGGGGTGGCCGGGATGGTCACCGTCGTGGCGAGCGGCTGGTACAGGTCGTTGTAGGAGAGGATCTCCGACTCGTACGCCTTGCCGCCCTCGTAGCGGACGGACTTGGCCGGGTGCCCCTTGGCGACGGTGTCGTGGACGTGCGCCGTCAGGGTGGTCGCGCCCTGCTTGGTCGCGACCGGACGGCCGAGGTCGTCGTAGTCGGTGTGGAGGGTGATGCCGCGGGCGTCGGTGACGTCGGTCGCCCGGTCACCGGCGTCGTAGGCGGTCTTGGTGACGCCCTTGTCGGGGTCGCTCGCCTCGATCTGGCGGCCGCGGACGTCGTAGGTGTACGTCCACTTCGCGTTGCCCGGGTCGGTGACCTGCGCCAGCAGCCCCAGCTTGTTGTACGTGTAGTGCGTCGACTGGGACGCCGTGCGCGCGGGGTCGGTGTACTGCTTGCGCTTGATGACGCGGCCGAGGGCGTCGGTGACGTCGGTGGTGGCCACTCCGCCCGCGGGCGGGACGACCGTGGTGGTGTCGCCGGTGTAGCTGGTAGTGGTGCGGCGGGTCTCGGTGCCGAACTTCTTGGCGATGACCGCCGTGGGCCGGCCGGCGCCGTCGAAGACGGTGTCGGTGGACGACGGGTAGGCGGTCTCGGCACCGGTCACCAGGTCGGGCGACGGGGCTCCGTCGGCGTAGTAGGTGCCGGAGCTGCGCCAGGCCAGGCCGCGGGTGTCGTAGAACGTCTCCGAGACGAGGCGTCCGGCCAGGTCGGGCGACTGCGTCTGCGTCTGGCGCTCGCGCAGCAGGCCGTCCTGGATGGAGTGGACGACGGAGTACTTCTGGTCGTGGGTCAGGGTCTTCGACGTGGTGACGTTCGGGCCGCTGTTGCGGATCGTGTACGCGAAGACGCGGCTGGGGGAATCGGGGTAGGTGGCCATCGGCCGGTTCGGCAGCCAGACCTTCGTCATACGGCCGAGGGCATCGTAGGCCGTGCTGGTGGCCTTGCCGTTGGCGTCGGTGACCTTCACCGGCTGCGAGCGCAGCGGGTCGACCTCGGACGTGACGGTGTGGCCCAGCGGGTTGGTGACCGTCATCGAGGTGGGCGCCTCGCCCGTGGCCGGCGTGTACGCGGTCGTGGTGACCTTGCCGTAGGCGTCGGCCGAGGCGAGCTGGCGCCCGTGGATGTCGTAGCAGAGCGCGTTCTTCGCAGGGCCGCAGGTCGAGGGGACGCTGGAGACGGTGTCGTAGCCGTCGCCCCCGTCATTCTGCTGGTGCACTTCTCGTCGCCGGTCTTGGCCGTGTCGCCGGTCTCCGAGACCCAGTCCACCATGCCGAGGTCGTCGTGGTGGGTGGTGGACTCGACCGTGCGGGTGCCGCCGGCGGTCGTCGTGCGGGTGGACTGCTTCTCCGTGCCCGACTTGACGGCGACCAGGTCGGGCAGGCCCGCGCGCATGCGGGTGGCACTGAGGGCCGAGACCCACGGCGTGACGGACATGGCCGTCAGGAGCTTGGCCGTGTCGTCGCCGTTGTCGAGCGCGGTCTCGCGCGGGGTGCCGGCGAAGACGTCCCGGTCGGTGACGGCTGCCCCGGCGGAGTCCTTGACCTCCTTGCCGTCGAGGCCGCGGAAGTAGCGCGTCTCCGTCAGCGTCTTCGGGTCGTCCGCCGCGCCGGTGCGGGTCTGCACCAGGCCGTAGCCGCGCGACACGGAGTGGACGCGGTCCTCGGCCTTGGTGAACTCGTCGGTGCTCTTCGCCCAGGCGGCGCCGCCCAGGTAGGTGTACGAGGTGACGTCATCAGCTGACGGCGACGTTCGAGCGCCGGGGCGAGGACCGAAGGGGGCTCGCCCCGGCGGGCGTCGCGGGGTGGTGTACATCCCCTCACCGGCCCGCCTTGCAGTCCAGGGGAGCAGCAGATCATGCGATGATCACCTTCCACGGGGAACGGACTTGCGGGGCGCCGGGGTGCTCCCGGCCCGCTCCCGACCGACCTGTTTCTCGAACCGGGGGAAAACCGCTTCATGGCTGTATCCGTGCGCGCGCTGTGCACCGCCGTGCCCGTGGCGGGCGCCCGCCGGAGAGGCAGTGCGTGATGGTGGACATCGCACGTGCCCTCGCCATCGCCGTCGCCATCGCCGTGGCGGTCGTCTACTACCGCAGCACCACCGGTGGTTCCTCCTCCCGCGATCCGTCCGCCAAGGCCCAGAAGTTGGGGCTGCTTCCCGCCTCGCAGCAGAATGCGTCCCGGGCGGCTCCCGAACCCGAGCTGGAACTGGCGCAGGCCGCCGCCGCACGCGGCATATGGGAGCCTGCCGCACGGCTGCTCGCATCGAGCCGGGAGCGCAGGGACTGGGCTCGCCGCTCCCACTACACCGCGGCGTTCGGCGACCACCGGGCCGCCCGCCCGGACAGCTGGCTGGCCGCGTGGGAGGCTTCCGTCGGCCCGGACGACCCGGACGCAGTGCTCGTACGGGCGCAGGCCACGATCGCGCTGGCCTGGGACCTGCGGGGCGGCGGCTGGGCGAAGGACACCAGCCGTGAGCAGTTCGCGGGGTTCCACAGCACCCTGGTCCAGGCGCCGGCCGAGAACGCACGTGCAGCGGATCTGAATCCGGACGACCCCGGACCCCACGTCAACGAGATCTGGGTGGCGGTGGGCCTCGGCCGCTCCCATGCGGACATGCAGACGCTATGGAAGGAGATCACGGCCCGCGACCCGTACCACTACGCCGCTCACTGCGCGGCGCTTCAGTTCTGGTGCGCGAAGTGGCGCGGCTCGGAGGAGCTGGCCGCGTCGTTCGCGCGGGAGGCCGCGGCAACGGCCCCTCGCGGGAGCCTGCTCGCGGCGCTGCCGCTGATCGCGTGGTACGAGCACCACGACGACGGCGCGAAGGCGGGCGACTTCAGGACTCCGGAGCTGACGGCCGCGGTCGACGCCGCACTCGCGGACGTGGCCGCGGCACCCGCCGGGCACCCGAACACGGCGGAAGTACGGCACCTGCTGGCCTACTTCCTGACCCGGCAGAAGCGGTACGACGAGGCGCTCGCGCAGTTCCGGCTCGTCGACGGCTCGGTGGGTGCGCGACCCTGGAGTTCCTGGAGCGATCCGGCCGGCGTCTACTGCCTGTGGCGGGAACGTGCGGCCCGCGGGGCGCGCCGGCCCTGACCGGTGTGCCCCGCGGCACCGGTCGCCGCGGGCGAATTCGCTGCGGCGGCCGGGTTCCGGTGCGGTGGGGGCGTCACGGGTCAGGCCGCCTGGGGGCTGCGCGGGGCGCCGGCGAGTTCGCGGACGGTGTCCGCTACCGCGCGGAAGTCGTTGCGGAGGATCTTCGAGTGGTTGCTGGGGGCCTTCGCGGCGATGCGGATGTGCGGGTTGCGGAGGGTGGCCGGGGTCAGGTCGGCCCGGATCTTCTCCATCAGCTGTGCTTCCCCGCCCAGGTTGCCGCCGGTGGCGAGGACGTAGCGGACCGGGAGGGTCAGGCTGTCCAGGACGGGGTCGAGGACGGCCGGCGCGCAGAGTTCGTTCGCCTCGATGTTGATTTCGGCGTGTTGCGCGGCGCTCATGCGGGCCGCCAGGCCGAGTCGGCGGGCGACCGGGAACAGCGGGCTCAGCCGGCGGAACAGCTTGCGGATCTTCTCGCGGGCGGCGTCGTCGAGCCATTCGTGCGGCAGCGCTCCGTCCACGCACACCGCGCCCCGGGCGCGGCCGGGGTTGCGGGCGGCCCAGTTGACGGCGAGTGCGGCGCCGTAGGACCAGCCCACCACGATCGGCTGTTCCACGGCGCGCGCGGCGAGGACCGCGTCGATGTCGCGGAGGCACGCCTCGAAGGAGTAGTCCGCGGAGCGCTGCGACCTGCCGCGGCCGCGCGCGTCGAACGTGATGTGGCGGAAGTCGGTGCTGCCGAGGTCGGCGATGACGCGGCGCCAGTGCGACTGGTCGGCGTAGCAGCCGTTGAGGTAGACCACGGGGCGGCCGGGGCCGCCGGTGTCGGTCACCGCGAGTGCGGTGTCGTCGACGGTGACCGTGCCGGTCCAGGGTGAGGGGGTCGTCGTCATGGTGTCGTCCTCCGTTTGGGGGCGTTCGCTCTTGTTTCCGACACCAGAAAAGCTACGTTGCGTTTGAGCAAGCATCAACATGCCTACTGCTTGATATTTACGTTTGTGCAGGTAGTTGACTTGCAATCGTTGCGGTGAGCGTGAGCGGTAATGCAATACGCAAGAGGCTTCCGTTGCAATGATCTGAGTCTGAACGCGCCCGGCAACAGCGGAGCCCGCGGTGCGCAGCCTGCGTGCTGCGGCCCCGCGGGCCCCGGGGTGTGCCGGTGTCAGCCGTTGATCACCTTGTCGTAGCGGAGGGCCACGTACCCCGACGCCGCGTGCCCGGCGATGCGGCCGTCCGAGCCGCCGTTGAGGTAGTCCTGGCCGCGCATCATGTCGTCGTTCGGGTTCGACTGGTGGATGTACGAGAACTTGCCGGCCGCCTTGTCGACCCACTTCTCGAAGAGCACCACGTGCCCGGACGACGTGTTCAGCGCGTCCCCCGGCTGGAGGTCCGACTTGGAGATGGTGGCGCTGACGCCCGGGAGGGTGGCGGTGGTGTAGCTGCTGCCGGCGTGCCAGGCCATCGAGATGAAGCCCGAGCAGTCCGTGCGGTACGAGTGGCCGCCGTCCGGGTCGGAGGCGTACGCGCTCTGGCTGTACGGGATGTCGCGGTTCAGCCAGTTCACGGCGCGGCTCATGATCTCGGTACGGGTGATCTGGCCGCCGCGGGTGGACGGGGTCGGGGTCGGGGGCGCCGGCGGCTGGTAGGTGCAGTCGTTGGCGTACGCGGAGAGCAGGGTCTGCGTCCAGCCGCTCGCGTCGACCGGGTCGTCGGAGTGGTAGGCGATGTCGCCGCCCCTGCCGTCGGTGGGGTCGGCGTCGTGGTACCAGTACATGCCGCCGTTCGTGCGGCCGTAGTAGAGGCCGCCGCCGGGCGAGACGAGGCTGTCGACCGCCGACCAGCCGCTGCTCTTCAGTTCGGAGCGCTCCCAGTCGCCGACGCCGTTGATCTGGTACGAGAGCAGCCTGCCGTCGGCGGTGGTGGCGACGAGGACGTCGTCGCCGGCCGCGGCGAGGGTCTTGAGGACGAAGCCCTCGTCGATCACGACGTGCTTGGCGATGTGCGCCGGGCCGGCGGGCTTGGCCTGGGAGACGTTGTAGCGGTGGAGCTGGCCCGCGACCGTGCCGTAGAGGTGGCCGGCGCCGTCGTAGACCATCTTGTCGAAGGTCCAGCCGCTGTCCCAGATCCTGGTCACGCCGGCCAGTGCCAGGGCGCTGTCGTTGGTCTGGATGTCGACGCGGTACAGCTCGCCCGCCGTGGACGTCACGAGGACCGTGTTGAAGTTGAGGGTGGCCATCGCCTTCGGCGTGAAGCCCGGGTTCGCGCCGATCAGCGTCTTGACGCGGTCGCCGGTGGTCGGGGATATCGCCGTGTACGTGAGGCGCCCGTCCGGCAGGGTGCCGTAGACGGAGACGTTGCCGCCGCAGATGGCGGCCGCCTGGGCCGGCGTCGCCGTGGTGAGGGTGACCAGGCCGAGGGAGGTCGCGGCCGCGGCGAGGGTCGCGGTGAGGCGGAGCGTGCGGGACGACGAGCGACGCATGGGTTCTTCTCCGGTGGTTTCGGACAGCCCTGAGCCGGGCGGGGCGGAAGAGCGTGAGGCCGGGGGGTACGAGGCGCGGGGTGCGGCCGGGGCCGCGGCCGCGGCGCGCGTCAGTACCAGTTGTTCTTCAGGAAGTGGTTCCAGGCGCCGCACGGCGTGCCGTACCGGCCGTCGATGTACGACAGGCCCCACTTGATCTGCGTGATCGGGTTGGTGCGCCAGTCGTCGCCGAAGGCGTCCATCTTGGAGCCGGGCAGGGCCTGGGGAATGCCGTACGCGCTGGAGCTCGGGTTGTCGGCCCAGTAGCGCCAGCCGCTCTCCCTGTCCCAGAGCTGCTCCAGGCAGCTCCACTGGGTGGAGTTGTTCCAGACGCCGCCGTCGTGGCGGTTCATCAGGTCGCGGCCGGCCGCCTTCACGGCGGGGATGTCGCGGCCGTCGAGCGGGTCCGCGGCGGTGGTGCAGGTGAACGTGCCCGGCTGGGCGGAGAGCAGCTGCTGCGTCCAGCCGCCGGTGTTGACGGGCGTGTCGTTGTGGTAGGCGATGTCGCTGCCGCTGCCGTCGGCCGGATCGGCGTCCTTGTACCAGTACATGGCGCCGGTGGTGGCGATCCGGCCGTAGTAGAGGCCGCCGCCGGGCGAGACGAGCTGGTCGAAGGCGGACCAGCCAGAGGCCTTCAGGTCGTCGCGGCTCCACCCGCCCGCGCTGTCGATCCTGTACGAGTACAGGGCGCCCGCCCCCGTGGTCGCCAGCAGGCGGTCGTCGCCGGCGGCGGTGAGGGTCTTCAGGACGAAGCCGCTGCCGATCTCCCTGCGCTGGCCGATGTGCGCCGAACCGGTCGGCTTCGGCTGCGACACCAGGTACTGGAGGAGGAGGCCGCCGGCGGTGCCGTACAGGTGGCCGTGGCCGTCGTAGGTGAGCTTGTCGTGCGTCCAGCCGCTGTCGAAGAGCTTGACGGGCGGGCGCTCCAGTACGAGCGACGTGTTGTTGGTGAGGACGTCCAGGCGGTAGAGGGCGCCGGCGGTCGAGGTGACCAGGACGGTGTTGAAGTTGAGGGTGGCCATCGCCTTCGGCTCGAAGCCGAGGTCGGCTCCGATGACGACCTTCTTCAGCTCGCCCGTGGCGGGCGTGATGCTGCTGAAGGTGAGGCGGCCGTCGGGGAGGACGCCGTAGATCGAGGCGGTGCCGCTGCACGTCGTCGCGGCCTGGGCGGCCGGGGCGGCGGCGACGGTCGCCGCGGTGAGCAGCCCGGCCCCGAGCACGCCGGACAGGGCGGCGACGGCGGTCTTGCGGGCGGCCTGGAGGAGGGTGTTGGTCACTGCGTTCCTTGGTCCTTGGCGGGTGGGCGGCCCGGCGGCGGGGTGGCGTAGCCGTGGGCGCGGAGCGGGGCGCGGGCGCCGGAGAGGAGGGCGCGGGCCTGGTCGAGGGCGGCGGCCTCGGAGGCGGCGCGGAAGAAGAGGTAGAGGTCGACGCCTGCGTCGCAGGGCCTGGCCCGGACGTGTTCGAGTCCGTGGGCTGCTCGGGCATGGGCCCAGATGAGGTCGGAGAGGACGGCCACGGTCGCCGTCGTGCCGATCGACCCGGCCAACTCCCGTCTGGGCGCTCTGTGTACGCGCGCGCCGGGCATCGTCGCCTCGCTGATCACCCTGTTCGAGCAGACGTGGAACGCGGCGGTGCCCCTCGGGGCGGACCGCCCGCGCCCCAGCGACACGCAGCCGACCGCCGCCGAGCTGGAGCTGCTGCGGCTGCTGGCGTCGGGCATGACCGATGAGGCGGCGGCGAAGCGGCTGGGGGTCTCACTGCGGACGGTCCGGCGGCAGATGGCCGCGCTGATGGAGCGCCTGCACGCCACGAGCCGCTTCGAGGCAGGCCTGAAGGCGGCGCAGCAGGGCTGGCTCTGACGGGCCGGCGGGCCCGGTCAGCCTGCTGCCTGGGGCCCGGACCTGGGGCCCTGTGTCCGGCGGCCGCGGCGAGGAAGGCGTGGCTCACCCCGCGCGGCCCGACCGTGGCGCGGCCCCTGTCGCCGGGACGGGGCGGACGAGGGGGTCTGGCCCGGCAGAGACGTCCGCGAGCCCGGCGAGCGCACGCGGTCGCCGGGCGGCAGGCGGGTGCAGCGATGTCCACCGCTGGAGGACGCTGCCTGCGGCGGGCCGCCGGTTCAGGCCCCGAGTGTGCCGAGTGCGTGACCGGTCGTCACGTCGACGTGGGCCGGTACCTCGTCGTGGCGGTCGCCGGTGGTCGGCGTCCCCGTGGGCTCGAACATGAGGATCGCGGCGCCGGACGGGGCGTACGGCCTGTGGTGCGTGCCCTTGGGAACGGTGAAGACCGAGCCCCGGGGGAGGAGGACCGTGCGCTCCCCCTCCGGCTCGCGCAGGGAGATGTGCAGCTCTCCGTCGAGGACGAGGAAGAACTCGTCGGTGTCGTCGTGGGCGTGCCAGACGTGCTCGCCCCCGACCTTGGCGATGCGCACGTCGTAGTCGTTGACCTGCGTGACGATGCGGGGGCTCCACAGGGCGTCGAAGGAGGCCAGGGCCTTGGCGAGGGAGACGGGTGCGTTGCTCATGGGCCCATCGTCCGCATTGCCGGGCAGGCGGTGTGAGTGCTAGGAATCACACATGCCGCACGGATCCTCGCACGCACCGCGCCCGGCAGGCGCGCACCGGGTCGTCGTGGTCGTCGACGCGAACTCGAACCCCTTCGAGCTCGGCTGCGCGACCGAGGTGTTCGGGCTGCGCCGACCGGAGATCGGGCGTGACCTGTACGAGTTCGCGCTCTGCTCCCCCGAGCCCCGCACCCTGATGCGGGACGGGTTCTTCACCCTGACGGGAGTCGCCGGCCTGGAAGCGGCCGAGGCGGCGGACACCTTGATCGTCCCGAACCGCCCCGACGTGGAGGTTCCTCGGCGCCCCGCCGTGCTGGACGCCGTCCGCCGCGCCCATGCGCGCGGTGCGCGCCTGGTCGGCTTCTGCAGTGGCGCCTTCACCCTGGCGGAGGCCGGTGTGC
Organism: Streptomyces sp. 2P-4; assembly: GCF_030167965.1. Lineage (NCBI taxonomy): Bacteria > Bacillati > Actinomycetota > Actinomycetes > Kitasatosporales > Streptomycetaceae > Streptomyces > Streptomyces sp. 2P-4. The sequence goes on along the minus strand of NZ_CP095012.1, from coordinate 353,419 downwards.
TCGACGGGCGCCGGGCCACCGCGCACTGGCAGTGGGCGGACTCCTTCCGGGCGCGCTTCCCGTCCGTCCGGCTGGAGTCCGACGTGCTGTTCGTGGACGACGGCGACATCCTCACCGCGGCGGGCAGCGCGGCCGCGCTCGACCTCGGGCTGCACATCGTGCGCCGCGACCACGGCGCTGAGGTCGCGACCGCCGTGAGCCGCCGCCTGGTGTTCGCCGCCCACCGCGACGGGGGCCAGCGCCAGTTCGTGGAGCGCCCCGTGCCCGACCTGCCCGACGAGTCCCTCGCGCCGGTCCTGGCCTGGGCGCTGGAGCGCCTGGACGCACCGCTGTCGGTGGCCGATCTCGCGGCGCGCGCGGCGGTCAGCCCGGCGACGCTGCACCGCCGTTTCCGGGCCCAGTTGGGAACGACGCCGCTGGCCTGGCTCACGGCGGAACGGGTCGCCCTGGCCTGCCGTTTGATCGAGCGGGGCGAGGCGCGCCTGGAGGTGGTGGCGCGGCGCAGCGGGCTCGGGACCGCCGCGCGTCTGCGGACGCTGATGCGCCGTGAGACGGGCATCACCCCGTCGGCGTACCGGACCCGGTTCGGGCGGCGGTAGGCGGCGGCTGCGGGCGTTCCGCCCCGGTCGGGCCGGACCGGAGCCGGAGCCGGAGCCGGGGTCGATTGTCAGTGGGGGGTGACAAAGTAAGGACATCGGTTCGGAAGAAAAAGACGGGGAGCGGTCGTGTCCGGAAACCAGAACTACATCAATCACGTTGCCCTTGTGCTGGACGCCAGTTCGTCGATGTCGCACCTGAACAACAAGGTCGTGGAAGTCGCCGACCGCCAGATCGAATACCTGGCCCGCCGCTCGCGGGAACTGGACCAGGAAACCCGTGTCACGGTCTACGTCTTCTCGAACGAAGTCGAGTGCATCATCTACGACAAGGACGTGCTGCGCATGCCGTCCCTGAAGCAGCTCTACCGGGTCGGCGGGATGACGGCGCTGCTCGCGGCCACGCTGAAGTCGCAGCGGGAACTGGCCCAGACGGCCCAGCTGTACGGCGACCACAGCTTCCTGACGTTCATCCTGACGGACGGCCAGGAGAACGCGAGCCACCGCTGCGCGGACGCGCCCTCCAAGAGCGCGAAGGCCCTGGTGCAGGCGGTGTCCAAGATGATCGAGACGCAGGACGACAACTGGACGCTGGCCGTCCTCGTGCCCGACCAGATGGGCAAGCGGGAGGCCATGCAGTGCGGCTTCCCGAGGGACAACATCGCCGTCTGGGACGCCACGAGCACCCAGGGCCTGGAGGAGGCCGGCGAGGTCATCCGGGAGGCCACGGAGAAATTCATGGTGGGCCGCACGAAGGGAATCCGCGGCTCGAAGGCGGTCTTCTCCACGGGCGGCGACGCGGTGAACGAGGCCACCATCAAGGCGGCCGGCCTGACCGCGGTGGACCCGTCGGGCTATGAGCTCATTCCGGTGGCGCGGGAGGCGGGCATACGCGAATGGGTCGTGGAATGCGGGCACACCTTCAAGAACGGCTCGGCTTTCTACCAGCTCAGCAAGTCGGAGAAAGTCCAGGCGCGCAAGCAGATCGCGGTGCTGGAGAAGAAGACGGACAAGGTGTACACGGGGCCGGAGGCCCGCGCCCTGCTGGGCCTCCCGGACGCGGAGGTCCGCGTCAAGCCCGACCACAACGACGACTTCACCATCTTCGTGCAGAGCACGAGCGTCAACCGCAAGCTGGTCCCCCAGACCCGGCTCCTGCTGATGGTGTGATGTTCCTGCTCCGCTGAAGAGCCGGTGCCCCTGGCGGGCACCGGCTCTCCGGGCTGCTCCGCGGCCCGCGCGGGGGTGCCGTTCCAAGATTTTTCGAAGTTCTTCTCTCCGACCCCGTCCAAATCCGGTTCCCTGTGCCTCACCCACGGCGACCGGCCCACCCGGGGCGGTCGTGAGGAGAACCGAGATGATGGACCTGTCCTTCGCGGCCACACCGTGCCTGGGGTGCACCGCTCCCGTTGACCTGCTGGACCTGCCCGAACCGCCGGACCGGGCCGGGGACGAGACCGCGGAGTACCTCGACCCGTCGCGCTGGTGCGACCGGTGCCTGCACCACCTCGACGACTGGGACCGCTTCTTCCGGCTGTACCGGCCGCGGGTGCGCTCCTTCTGCCTGGACAGGCTGAGGGGCCTCCTGCCCGACAACGAGGACCACCGGGAGGTCGCCGAGGACATCGCGCAGGAGGTGATGGTCGAGGCGTACCGGCACTTCGGGCGGTGGGAGCGGCCGGAGCGGGCGATCTGGACCACTGCCCGCAACCGGATCCACAAGAAGTGCGCGGCCTACCGCATCGTGGCCAAGGACGGCTACGCCCTCACGGTCAGGCACGCTTCGTCCGCGCTCGTGGAGGAGGTGTGCTGCAGCGCGTCCGCGGATCCGGCGCAGGCGGTCGTCGACAAGGTGGTCCTCTACTCCGCGCTCTCCCGGCTGCCCGTCAGCCAGCAGGAGGCGGTCGTCGTCCACAAGGCCTTCCAGGTGCCTGCGGCGGCGGCCGGCACCGTGCTGGAACGGCCGGGGTCGACGGTCAAGACCCAGGCGGAGCGCGCCCTCGCCCTCCTGCGGGAGGCCGCGGCGAAGGGTGCGCTCGTCGTGCTGCCGGGCGCGGGCCTGTTCGGGCTGTACAAGGTCGTGCAGGAGGTGCCTTTGAAGGCCGTCGCCGAGGGCGCCGGCGACCTCCTGGCCGAGCCCGCGCCGTACACGATGCTCGTCGCTCTCGCCGCGAAGCACGCCATCTCCTACCTCAGCGAGCACTACGGTGCCCTGCGCGAGCGCCTCGGCGGCGGGGAGCGCTCCACCGGGCGCGGCCGTTCGTCCGCCGAGGACCCTGAGCGACGGTCGCTGCCCCGGGGCGGCCGGGCATGGCGCGGAAGGCGAGGAGAGTGATGACGATGCACGCCGTACTCACCGGCTGGACGGCGGACGTGCTCGGCGGCCTCACCGTCGCCCTGGTGTTCTTCCTCCTGCGCCGGGCGCGGACGCACCGGGCCGCCGCCCGCCCGGCGGCACAGCCGGTTCCGGGCGCGCGGGTCCTGCGGACCTACACCCTGATCGGTGTCCGCGCCGCCGACGGCCAGCCCGTCCACCTCCCCAGCAGTCGGCCCGCGGGGACCGTCCTCACGTGGCCGGGCCCAGGCGGCGCCGGCGCCGGCGAGCAGTTCGAGCTCACGGACGCGGTCCTGCCGGACGGCACGTACGCGGCGGAGCGGCGGTGCCTGTACGGGCGCTGACACCGTGCGGGCGGGCGGCCGCGGTCAGGTCCGCCCGGTCGGCCGGGCGGGTGGCCACGAAGGCGAGCGTGCGCCGGCCGGGAGCATGCCCCGGCCGGGTCCTGCTGGACAGTTCCTGACGGGCACCCTAGGGGCGCTCCGGGAGGGGAGGATCCTCGGCCACCACGTGTGCATGCGGCGAAGGCGCGGGGCGGCGGCGCGGAGGTGTCGGGCCTCATCGGGGAGGCGGGGTGTTGGCGGCCGTCCTGCCGGCGAGCAGGGCTGCGGTGTCCTCGTCGAGGACGATGGCGAACTCCTCCCCCAGCACCCGGCCCAGGTCGCGCGGGTGCACGGTGCGGCTGCTGCGGGTGCCGTCCGGGAGGACGGTCGTCCATTCGTCCCCGTCGAGGATCTGGTGGCGGCGGCCGTCGAACCGCTGGGCGTAGGCGCGGCGGGTGAACGGCGACCGGGGGTGCGTGCCGACGTAGTGGCTGCCGCCGACGTAGTCGACGGGGTGCTGCGGGGTGAGCGTGAAGGTGTGCCGGTCGACCCAGCCGTCCGGGCCGCGGTGGTGCAGCCACCAGTGGTCGATGCCGAACTCCCCCGGCCGCCGCTCCAACCGGAACGGCCACCCTCCGGCCTCGGAACGGGCGCCGTCGAGCAGTTCGAGCGGCTCCAGCGGGCCGGCGCCGTACCCCACGTCGCACAGCCAGCGGCGGTCGTCGCCGGGGATTTCGGCGAGCAGCAGCGCGTGCGTGGCGGGCGTGACCTTCTCCGAGCCGAGGGTTACGCGACCGTGCAGGGCGGTGAAGCGGAACCCGAGCCTTTCGAGAGCGGCGGCGAAGAGCGCGGCATGCTCGTAGCAGTATCCGCCCCGTCGGCGCCGCAGCATCTTGTCCTGCACGGCCGGCACGTCAAGCGGAATGGCCGCCCCGAGCACGGCGTCGAAGTTCTCGAACGGCAGTGCGGTCACATGCGCCCGCACCAGCTCCCGCAGCACGCCCTCGGTCGCTGCCCGCTCCCCCCGGAACCCGGTCCGCCCGAGGTACCCCTCCAGGTCCAGCAACTCCCCCTGCCACCCGCCGACGCCCACGCCCTCGCCCACCGCCACTGCACCACCCGTCCGTTCGCGCTCACAGGGGGCGCCTCAGGCACTGCGCGCCCGCCCTCTCCGACGCTATCGCCGCGCCCGAGCCGCCCGCCTCACTCCGCGGACCGATCCGACCCCCTCCCCTGGTCCCCCTCCCCAGGTCGTAGGCACCGGCCGGGCGAGGCTTCCGGGCGGTGTGTGGGGGTTGTCGGCCACATGTCTGGCGCGGGGCGGGAAAGTGTTTGTGCGGGTGTCCCTGGGGCGTGATACTCAGTGGTTTGCGGGGGCGGTCCGGCATCGGCCCTGGTCATGGACGTGTAGCGGGACAAGCAAGGGGTGGGTATGGCGTTGCTCCGGGGGGCGGGGCTGTCGCTGCGGCGGTGGGTCGGCAGGGGCGGTGTGCGGTTGGAGAAGGACTGCGGCGACCCTGCGGTCACGCGGGTGCGGGAGGCCGCGGAGGCCGGTGACTGGGCGGGGGTGCGGGACGGGCTCGCCGCGCGGCCCGACAACGGTGACCGGGCCGGGATGCTGTGGACGCTCTCCGAGGTCGCCGGGGTGGAGGAGTGGATCCACCGGGCGATCGCGGCCGAGCCGGACTCGGCGCTGCCGCTGCTGGTCGCCGGGACGCGTTATGTGGGCTGGGGTTGGGAGGCGCGGACCGGCGCGCGGGCCACGCACGTGTCGCGGGCCCAGTTCGAGGTGTTCCACGAGCGGCTGCGCCGTGCCGAAACGTTCCTCTACGCGGCCGCCGAACGCGAGCCCGACTGGGTCTCGCCCTGGCAGGTGCTGCAGACCAGCGGCCGCGGCCTCGAAGTCGGCCCGGTCGTCGCGCAGCGGCGGTTCGAGGCGGTGGTGCGGCGCGACCCGTTCCATCTGCGGGCCCACCAGCAGCACCTGCAGCAGGTGTGCCGGAAGTGGGGCGGCTCGCACGAGGAGATGCACGCCTTCGCCCGCGCGTCGATGCTGAAGGCGCCCGAGGGGAGCCTGCTGGGGCAGCTCGTCGCGCTCGCGCACATCGAGCACTGGCTGGACCTCGACGGCGAGGCGTGCGCGCAGTACATGCGCGGCTCCGACGTCGTGCGTTCGCTGCGGGAGGCCGCCGACCGGTCCGTCCTCCACGCCGGCTTCGCGGCAGGAGACGGCCGGGTGCAGGCGTGCAACTCCTTCGCCATGGCGTTCGCGCTCGCCGGGGACAAGGAGTACGCACGCCGCTGCTTCGACGCGACCGGCGGCGTCGTCTCCGAGTTCCCCTGGTACTACGTCAACGGCGGCGACCCCGTGGCGGCCTACCGCAACTACCGCTCCTCCGTCGGCGCCTGACCCCGGGCCGGCCCAGACCTCCTCCCCCGTCCTGCCGCCGCCCCGCGCGGCGCGCCGAACGAAAGATCCCGTACAGGTGTCGCACTCCGCATCCGCCCACACCTTCCAGGTCGACCTGCGCGGCCTGGTCGACCTGCTGTCCCACCACCTCTACTCCAGCCCCCGCGTCTACCTGCGGGAACTCCTGCAGAACTCGGTGGACGCCATCACCGCCCGCCGGGCCGCCGACCCCGGCGCACCCGCCGCGATCACCGTGCGGACCGGCGGCACGCTCACCATCACCGACACCGGCATCGGCCTGACCGAGGCCGACGTGCACCGGTTCCTCGCGACCATCGGCCGCAGCTCCAAGCGGACCGCCGACGGCGGCCTGGACGGGGCCGGGCTCGCCGCCGAGCGCGGGGACTTCATCGGCCAGTTCGGCATCGGCCTGCTCGCCTGCTTCGTCGTCGCCGACGAGATCACCGTGGTCAGCCGGCACGCCGCCGACCCCGCCGCGCCCGCCGTCGAGTGGCGCGGCCACTCCGACGGCCGGTACACCATCCGCACCCTTCCCGCCGGCGCCGTGCCGGAGCCCGGCACCACCGTGCGGCTCACCCCCCGCGCCGACAACGCCGAATGGACGGCCCACGCCCGGGTCGTCGAGCTGGCCCGCCACTACGGGCGCCTGCTGCCGCACGAGGTGGCCGTCGTCGGCGAGGACGGCGCGCGCACCCGTATCGACGAGGCCCCGCCGTGGCAGCAGCAGCACGGCTCGCCGCTCGCGCGCCGCGAGGCGCTGACCGCCTACTGCCGCTCCGTCTTCGACTTCACGCCCCTCGACACCATCGAGCTCGACCTGCCGGCCGCCGGCCTGCGCGGCGTCGCGTACGTGCTGCCGACCGCGCTCAGCCCGGCCCAGCGCGCCGGGCACCGCGTCCACCTCAAGGGGATGCTGCTCAGCGACCAGGCGCCCGAGCTCCTGCCCGACTGGGCGTTCTTCGTGCGCTGCGTCATCGACACGACGAGCCTGCGGCCGACGGCGTCCCGCGAGGCCCTGTACGAGGACGGCACCCTCGCCGCCGTACGGGACGCGCTGGGCGTGCGCATCCGCGACTGGCTGACCGGCCTCGCCGCGAGCGACCCGGCGCTGCTGCACCGCTTCATCGACGTGCACCACCTCGCGGTCAAGGCCCTCGCCCGCTACGACGACGAGCTGCTGCGCATCGTCCTGCCGTGGCTGCCGTTCGAGACGACCGACGGGAACGTCACCCTGGAGGAGTTCGCGCGGACGCACCCCACCGTCCTCGTGGCCCGCAGCGTCGAGGAGTTCCGCCAGGTCGCCCCGATCGCCTCCGCCGCCGGCCTCGGCGTCGTCAACGGCGGATACACGTACGACCGCGACCTGGTGCACCGGCTGCCGGAGATCCGGCCGGGGACGGCCGTGGCCGACCTGGATCCGGCGACCGTCACGGCGCACCTCGATGCCGTGGACCCGTCCGCGGAGATCCGGGCCGCCGCGTTCCTCGCCGTCGCCCGCGAGACGGTCGCCGCGCACGACTGCGACGTCGTCCTGCGCGACTTCCAGCCGGTCACCGCGCCGGGGCTGCTGCTGGACAACCGGGAGGCCCGCCACGAGCGGACGCGGTCCGGGCTGGCCGCCGACAGCGACGGCCTGTGGGCCGACATCCTCGGCTCGCTGCGCAGCGAGACCCCGCGCGCGCAGCTCGTCCTCAACCACCTCAACCCGCTGGTCCGCCAGGCCGTGACGATCACCGAGCGGGGGCTTGCCGTCGCCGCGGCCGAGTCGCTGCTGGGGCAGGCGCTGCTGCTGAGCCGGCGGCCCCTGAAGACGAACGAGAGCGCCCTGCTGAACCGGGCGTTCATCAGCCTCCTCACCCATGCCATGCACCCCGGCGGCGCACAGTCCGCTCCCGGTTCCGACGAGCCCCGGAAGGAGCAGTAGATGCTGGACACCCCCGAGGCCGTGTTCGAAGCGCTGCGCGAGAACAACGAGCGCCCGTACGGCCTGCCGCGCACCGTCACCGCGGAGGAGCTGGTCGAGGCCGCCGAGCCGTTCGACAAGCCGGACATCCTGGTCACGGCGCTGATGGAGCTGATGGCGGCGTACGAGAACACCGGCGAGCACCGCAAGTCGCCGGTGGTGTTCGCGCGGCTGCTGAAGCTGTGGGAGGAGGCGCCGGGCTCGTTCAGCGAATGGGAGGCGCACCAGGTCCTGTGGCGCTTCAAGTGGGTCGCGACGTCGCTGCTCCAGGTGCCGGAGGTGCCGCCGGCGACGATCGAGGGCTGGATCGGGCGCATGCGGGAGCGGTACGAGGCGGACGGCCACGGCGTGCAGCCGGTGGCGGCGATGCGGTACCACCTCGCGGCGCACACCGGGGTGGGCACGGATGCGGCGTACGACCTGTGGGCGACCCGGCCCCGCACCCGGCTCAGCGACTGCGAGGCCTGCGAGACGCGCCACCATGCGCTGCACCGCGTCCGCGCCGGCGACGACGCGGCGGCGCTGGAGGTGTGGCGTCCGGTCCTGGAGGGCGCATCGTCCTGCTCCGACGAACCGCAGATGAGCCAGGCGCAGGCGCTGCTGCCGCTGGTGCGGTCCGGCCGCCTGGACGAGGCGCGCTCGCACCACCTGAGCGGCTACCGGCGGGTCCGCGGCATGACGGGCATGCAGGACGAGGTCGGGCTGCACCTGGAGTTCTGCGCCCTCACCCGCAACGAGGGCCGCGGCCTGGAGATCCTCGCCGAGAACCGGCCGCTCTTCGAGGCGGTCGGCGCGCCGCTGGCCCGCCTCGGCTTCCTGACCGGCGTGGAGGTGCTCCTCGCCCGGCTCGTCTCGGACGGGCACGCGGACACGCCGGTGGCCGGGCCGCCCGGACGGAGCTGGACGGCGGGGGAACTGCTGGAGACCGTACGGGCGGAAGGGGAGTCCCTGGCCGCGGCGTTCGACGCGCGCAACGGCACGACGGGGGTCGGCGACCGGCGGCGCGCGCGGCTGGCGTGCGCGCCCCTGACCGGGGAGCCGCTGCCGCTGGGGCTGCGTACGGCCGCCGCGGGCGCGGGGTCCGGCTCCGGGGGCGGGAGCGGGAGCGGCGGGAACAGCGCCCCCGGTGCTCCGGCCGCCCTCGCGATTCCGGAGGACTTCGTCGAGCTGGTGCGGGAGGCCCGGCGGATGGCCGTGCTGGCGCACCCCGGTGACACGCCGCTGTGGCAGCGGATCGCCGCCGTGGCCGGGGCGGACGGGTACGTGCACGACGACCGGCTCGGCCCGGAGGGGCGCCTGCGCGCCGAGCTCGTGGAGCAGCGCGCGTACGGGCTGTTCGGGGACGACCGGGAGACCGAGGCCGTGGCCGCGATGACGGAGGCCGCCGGGCTGTTCGGCGCGGCCGGCCTGCCGTGGGACGCGCTCGTCTGCCGGGCGCGGGCCCTGGCCTGGGCGTCCGTACGGAGGACCGGGGACGGTTCCGGTTCCGGTTCCGACGGCGCTGCCGATGGTGGTTCCGATGCCGGGGCTGCTGTGGACCGGGCGGGGATCCGGGCCGGCCTGGACGCGGTCCTGCGCGAGGCGGAGGAGCTGGCCGCGTCGGCGGACTCCCCGGGCCTGCCGGCCGGGCCGTCCGACCGGGCGGCGGACGCCGACGCCGCCGACGCGGCCGAAGCCGCCGAGGAGTACCTGACCGTCGTCTACTTCCGCGCCTACGCCGCCTACCACGACGCCGTGGTGGAGCTTCCGGAGGTCTCCGCGGCCGCCCTCGAACGGTTCGAGGAGACCGTCGCGCTGCTGCGCTCCGAGGCCGAACGGCTTGCCGTACCGCACCGCAGGGCGGGCGCGCTGGAGTTCACGGCGGATCTGGCGCTGCGCCGCGGCGCGCCGGAGCGGGCGGAGGGCCACCTGCGGGCCGCGCTGGAAGAGGTCGAGGCGTCCGGCCGCCCCTGGCTGGGCATGCGCACCCGCTCGATCCTCGCCCAGACGCTGTTCGCGCAGGGCAGGTACGGGGAGGCCGTCGAGCCGCTCCACCAGGTGATCGCGCTCGCCGTACGGCACGGCGCGACCGACTTCCCGCTGGTCTCCGTGCACGCCATGCTCGGGCACGCGGCCTCGCACGTCGGGGACGCGGCCACCGCGGTGCGGCACCTGTCCGAGGCCGCCGCCCGGCACGACCGGAGCGGCGCGCACGACGCGGCGGCCGACATGCGGCTCCAGCTCGCGGACGTCCTCACGCGCGCGGGCCGCCCGGAGGAGGCCGTCGCCGTCCTGGAGTCCGTCGACGCGGACGAGTCGGGTGTCCTCGACGAGCGGCTGCACGCCCAGGTCCGGCTGACCCTGGGGCGCGGTCTGCGCATGCTGGAGGAGCACCGGGCTGCGGCGGAGGTGTTCCTGCGGCTGGCGGACACCGTCGCGGGCTGGGAGGACGACCCGGCGGTGCTGACGCTGGTGGCGTCGGAGGCGGCGGTGTCGCTGGCGGCGGCCGACCGGTGGGACGCCGCCCGCGCGGCGTACGCCCGTGCCGTCGAGGCGCACGCGAAGGCGGCCAACCCGCCGGTGATCATCCGGATGATGTGCGAGTTCGCCCGGCTGACCCCGCTCGGCGAGCGCCCCGGGGCGGGGGACGCGGAGCAGCAGCCCGGGGACGCGGAGCAGCAGCCCGGGGTGGCGGAGGAGCCGCCGGGGGTGGCGGAGGCACTCGCCCACCTGGCGGAGGCCGACGCCGTGTGCACGGCGGTGCCGCAGGACACGGACGGCTTCTCCCACGCGTACGAGTCCGGCACCATCCACTACCAGCGGGCCCGTGTCCTCGCCGCGGCCGAGCGCTTCGCCGACGCCCTGGCGGAAGCGGAGGCATCCGTCGCCGCGCACGAACGGGACGGCGAGCAGGGCGAAGTGCCCCGGGCCGAATCCGTCCGGCTGGCCGCGGTGATCGAGTACAACGGCCTCGGCCGGGCCTCGGAGGCGATGGCCCGCCTCTCGGCCGCCGCCAAGCGCTGCCGCCGGCTTGGCCTGGACGAGGCCGCGCAGATCCTGGACGCCGTGCGCGCGGACTTCCGGGCCCGCCAGTCGGACCGCTGAGCCGCGGTGCCTGCCGGCAGGGGAAGGGGGCGGGGGCGGACATCAGGGGTCGTCGCGTTCCCAGAGGGTGAAGGCGTCCTCCCAGGACGCCGTCAGTTCGGTCGGAGTGTCGTGCGACCAGTCGGGGGCCGGGTCGGCCAGGACCGCACGGATGCGGCGTGCGGCCGCACTGTCCCGGCCCTGGACGGCGACGGCCGTGGCCAGGAGTTCCGCGCCGAGGGCCTGCCCGAGGGCGGGGTCCGCGACGGTCCGCCAGAGGCTGTACGTGCGGCGGACCGCGGCCCCGGTGTCGGGGTGCGCGGGGCCTTGCAGGGCGGCACGCAGGCGCAGCGCGTCCAGGTACCAGCCGACCGCCGCCCGCGTGTCGCCGGCCAGGCTGGCGAGGTAGCCGCGCACCTCGCGGATGTCGGCGAGGGCGGTGGCGGGGGTTCCGGCGGCGGCTCCGTACGCGGTGTCGAGCTGCTCGGCGTGCAGCACGGCCTGGTCCACGCTGCCTTCGGCGGCCAGGGCGGCGATGACGGCGATCCGGGCAGGCACGTCCGGGGGTCCGGCGGATGCCGGTGGTGCAGCGGCGGGCGGCTCGGGAGTGGGCCCGGGCGGCTCGGGGGTGGGCCCGGGCGGCTCGGGAGTGGGCCCGGGCGGCTCGGGGGTGGGCCCGGGCGCGCCCGTCCAGAAGGCCGCGGTCACCACGCCCCACGGGCGGAACAGGTCGCTTTCGCTCACCACTCCGCCCCCCTGCGCATGCCGGTCACCCGGGTCATGCGGCTCGACGAGTTCCGCCGGCTCGCGTACGGGACGACGCGGGGGCAGAGGTTGCCGGCGGGCAGGCGGCCGTCACCTTCGGGGATTTGCCTGATGACGTAGGCGTGCGTCTGCCTGCGGGCAAATGCGACCGGAGGGATCCGGCGGAACTGTTCGACACGGCCCCGGCCCGCGTCGTATCCGGCGAGCGACCCGGCCATGGCCGGCGCCGGCCAGCGCTTCACCCTCATTGAATTCCCTCGCGACGCCTCACTGATGTGCGAACGCCGTAGCCAACGTGGCCACCCTGGCCGGTAGTTGCCGCGACCGCGATCGCATCGCAGATCGTGACACTATGCCATGTGCGCTCGTTGAGCAGGACCGACGAATCCGTCAACCGGCTCCCCCGGTGGGCGGTACAGGGTGCGCGGCCGCCGTCCATGCGATAGCCGCGGATACGTAATTCACACAAATCAGCCTTCGTGCACGGGCGGGGGTCCGGGAATTCATGGGACTGGGACTGGGACGGGGCGAACCGGCATCGGAGAGGATCCCCGAATCGGCGCGCCTCGTGGTGCCCGTGATGGCCGCCGGCGGCGGCAGCGGCCGCTCGACGGTGGCCTGCCTGCTCGCGGACGCGCTGGCCCGGCTCGGCGACACGGTCGTCGCCGACCTGTCGGCGCGGCTCTGCTCCCCCTGGCCGGCCTGGACGGCGGGCGCCCAGGGCGGCGGTCTCGGGGCCCTTCCGCCGGACCGGCCGCTGAGCCGAGCCGAGATCCGCGACGCGGCCGCGGTCCGGCCGGCGGCCGAGGGCAGGTGGTCGGTGCTGACCGACGGCCGCGAGTGGAGCGCCGCCCCTCTGCCCCTCCCCGCCGACCCCGCCGCCTGGTACCAACTGGCCGCCGCCGGCGGCTGGCAGGTCCTCGTCGCCGACACCGCCCACCCCGTCGCGCACGACGTCACCGCGGCCGACTGGGCGGGCCTGCCGGGGCTGACCCGCGGCTGGTGCGCCCTCCCGTACGCCGTGCCCGTGCTGTGCGCACAGCCCACCGCGGGCGGCGTACACCGGCTGCAACAGGCCGTGGAGGTCCTCCGCCACTGCGAAGGGATGCCCCTGCAGCGCACGGTCGTCGCGTTCTCCGCCGCCTCGGACGGGCGCCTCCCGGCGGTGGCCCGGGCGGCCGCGACAATGCTGGCCCCGCACACCGCGGCCGTGGTGCACCTCCCGCACGACGCGGACATCCGGACGCACGGCCTCGCGGCCCGGCCGTCCCGCATCCGCGGCCGTACGGCGGGGGCCGCACGCGGCCTCGCCGCGGCGGTGCTCGCCACGGCCCGCGAAGCCTTCGGGGATCCGCTGCCGACGGCACCCCGACCCATGCCGGCTCCCCCGCCCTCGCCCTCCCCTGCCGTATGACCGCCCGACGAGTCACGACACGATGAGCCAGATCCTCGCGACCCTGCAGACGCTCACCGCCGACCCCGGCCTGGCCACCCGACCGCCGGACCGGTGCCGGCTTTCGAGCGGCGCTCCCGAAGGCGATCAGCGGCGATCGGCCACAACACCGAGCACGCGGCTCTGGCAGCGCGAGGCAAACGGGAATGCTGTGGAGCCTGATCGGCGCCGGGGGCATCGGGGTGACGTCGTCGCTGGTCCGCGCGCCTTCGGCACGGCCTGCGCCCAGTTGGGCGTGCGGCCCGAGGAGTGTCTCTTCGTCGACGACGTGGCGGTGAACGTCGAGGCGGCCCGCGCGGCGGGCATGCAGGGCCATCTCTTCGTGGACAACGCCGCCACGATCGCCCGCATCACGGCCCATGTGGAGCGCGGGCGGGCCGGCGCGTAGGGCGGGGTGCAGGTGTGACGGCGCGCCCCGGCGCCCCTCGGCGCCGGGAGCGCTGTCGGCCTCGGTGGCCGTGCGGCCGGTGGGGTGTCACAGGGTTCGGGCGGTGATGTTGCCGTAGGCGGTGGTCGCGTGGATGGGCAGGGCCGGGGCGTCGCCGTCGGCGTTGGCGAGGGCGTTGTGGATGCGGCCGTAGGAGGTGCCGGCGTCAAGGGAGGCGGAGGTGCCGCGGGCGGCGCCGACGGTGATGTCGCCGTGCTCGGTGCGCAGGGTGAGCGGGCCGCGGCGGGCTTCGGTGACGGTCAGGTCGCCCTTCTGCGTGCGGAGTTCGGCCGGTCCGCCGAGGAGGCCGACGGTGATGTCGCCGGCCTGGAGGGTGAGGCGGGCGGCGGCGACCTCGTCGAGCTTGACGGTGCCGTGGGCGCTGTCGTAGGCGACCTCGCCCAGCCGTCCGACGCCGCGGAACTCGGCCGAGGCGGTCCTGGCCTCGACGTGCGAGTCGGCCGGAAGCCGGACGGTGACCTCGACGCAGCCGGCGCCGGCCAGGAGCCCCTTCTTCTTCGGCGTGGTGATGGTCAGGACGCCGTCGGTGCAGGCGACCGTCGTCTCCTGGGCGGCGGTGACGTCGCGCTCCTTGGAGGCGTCCGCGGGCAGCACCTCGACGGTGGTGTCGGCCCGGTCCGCGGCGATGAAGCGGATGCTGCCCGCGGGGACGTCGAGGACGACGGAGACGGGGGCGGGGGTGGCGAAGGTCTGCATGCTGCGTTCTCCCTGGAGTGGGTCGGCGGGCCCTTGCGGCCCGCTGTTTCCAACATGAGAAAAGCTACGTTGCGTTTTCCATGCAGGCAATCAACACATCGCGAGAAGCGGTCATTTTGGCAGCTCAGAGCCCTGCAATCGTTGCACCGAGGCAGAAGATAACGCAACGATCACCCGGCGGGCGTTGCAATGAACTGCGGGCAAACGCTATACTGGAGTCCCGCAACGCAAAGGAGGCGCCATGCCGGGAGGCAGGCTCACCCAGCAGGAACGCCAGCAGATCGCACGGGGACTGGCCGACGGCCTCGCCTACGCGGAGATCGCCCGGCGCCTCGACCGCCCGACCTCGACCGTCACGCGCGAAGTCATGCGCAACGGCGGCCACACCGCCTACCGCGCCGACCTGGCGCACCGCGCCACCGAGCAGCGCGCCCAGCGCCGCAGGAAGCCGGCCCCGCGCAACGCGCCGACGCCCCCGCAGCCCCACGGCCGCGACTCCGAGGAAGTACGCCGGTACGAAGAGGAGTTCACCACCGTCCTCGTGGGATCGGGCGTCCCGAAGATGATGGCCCGTGTCATGGTGTGCCTGTACACCACCGACGCCGGCAGCCTCACCGCGGCCGAGCTGGTCCAGCGGCTCCAGGTCAGCCCGGCGTCCGTCTCCAAGGCGATCGCGTTCCTGGAGGAGCAGGGCCTCGTACGCCGCGAGCGGGACGAACGCCGCCGCGAGCGCTACATCGTCGACAACGACGTCTGGTACCAGTCGATGCTGGCCAGCGCCCGTTCCACGGCCCAACTCGTCGTGGTCGCCCGCCAGGGCGTCGGCATCCTCGGCCCCGACACCCCGGCGGCCGCCCGCCTCGAGAACATCGCCCGCTTCGTCGACTTCGTCACCGAGAGCATTGTCCGCGCCGCGGAGCAGGCCCGCGAGATCCTCTACGCGAAGCCCCCCGCCGCCGAAGCGGACGACGCCGCGACGCGGCCCTGACAACCGGTCAGCCCCGCACCCAGACGCCCGCCAGGCACACCGCGAAGCCGACGTTCGCCCAGACGAGGGCAAGCCATTCCATGACGCCGATCCGCCACCGTTTGTGCGCCGACAGCCGCCACTCGTGCACCGCCGTGGCGGCGCCGAGCAACAGCAGCGGCCCCCACAGCAGCGTCCACCACGACCACACGGTGGTGTGACGGAGCACGACGGCAACCCCTGCGAAGAGAAGGCAGGGCATGCTCCATCCCGTCTTCTCCCGTGCTTCGGCTTGTCCTGCGCCTGAGGTTGTATCCACGCCTCTCGGGCCCTTTCGGCTTGCGGAACGGCACGCCGCCCGGCCAGAGGAGGCTTGGGGCGTCGGGTCGCGAAGGTAACGGAGCCGCCCGGCCCTGCCCAAAGCTTTGCGGCAGCGCACCGCGGCATGTCGGCCACTGCCGCGGACCGGATCCGGCGCCGCGGCTGGTTCGGCCGTTACCCCGCGCCCGGCTGGGATGTTCCGATGGAGGCCCTGCATGCCAAGCGTCGTCGAGCTGTCGACCCCGCGCCGCATCCCCGCTCCGGCGCACTCGTCAGGCGCGGAGAGGGCGTCCCATGCACACCAGCCACGGTGAATCTGGGGAAGGCTGCACCACACCGATCTCCTCGTATCCCCAACCCTCGTACAGGCGCATCACCTTCCCATCGCCGGCAACGGGGTTCACCATCAGCGTCGCGTGGGGCTCGCCGCGGTCGGCCAGTAGCGCGTCATGCATATGTCGGGATACGCCGATCCCGCGCCAGGCGGGGATGACGCCGATCTCTTTGACAGCCACGGCGTCCTTGCCTGTGTACCGGACTGGAGCCGGCGAGTTCAGCCGCTTCCACCACCGGTCACCCGGCCCCACACTGTTGGCATAGGCGTAGCCGACCGGGGCGGCGTCGGAGCCGTGCGCGATGACCACGGCCCAACCCGGTTCGGCGGCGTGCCGGTCCAGCCGCTCCAGGAACACGTCCAGGCGGTAGTTCGGGTGGTCAAGGAGATCGGCGCGCACCAGGGCGTACAGGTCTCCGATCACGGCCTTCAAGGCCGGGGTGAGCGTCGCGTGCCGCCGTATGGCGGGTGCAGACGTGGTCATGCGGTGTGATCCTTCCTGGTGATGAACTCCCGCCAGGCGGCTTCGTGGGCGCTCTGCGGGGCGATCGCGTTAAGGCGGCGGCCGAAGGTATCGAGCATGCCGACCACGCGGGGGTGGCGGGAGGCAGCGTCGGCAGGGACCCTCATGGCGGTCGCGAGGGCTGATTCGGCGTCGCCCTGTTCGAGCTGCGCAAGGGCCAGGCGGGACGTGGTGATCGCCTTCGACCTGCGCATGTGAGGGCGCAGAGCTGCCAGGCAGCGGTGTCCGTGGGCCTCCGCCATCGCCCAGTCCCCGAGCGTGAGGTATGCCGACAAGGCGAGAGAGTCAAGTTCGGCCTGGTCGAAGAACGCCGTAAGCCACACCGGGCGGACATCGCCGCGGTTGGCGCGGGCCATCGCTTCCTGGGCATGTCCGAACGCACGCCGAACCGCTCTGCGTTCGCCGGCAGCCGCGTGGATAGCAGCGTGCCGGGCCAGGCCGAGCGAGGCGAACAGGGGGTCGCGGCGGGCGAGGGACAGGCCGCGGGCGACGTTGTTGGCGGCCGCTGCCTCGGCCGGACTGCCCTGATGGCGGTACATGGTTCCCGCGTGCGACCAGATCCGGAACTTGATCGCCGGATCACCTGAGAGTTCGGCGAGCTGCGCGGCGTGCCGCAGGTGGTTGCGAGCATCGCCGAACCGGCGGCCGTCGATGGCGGCCCACATTGCCGAGGACATGAACGAAGCCGCCGTCGCATACAGGTTCGTTCGAACCCGCTGCGATGCAGTGCCGGACTTCTGGAGGAGGAGTGCTTCAGAGGCTAGGCGGACGGCCTCGTGCTCGATGCTGGCCTGGCCGCCGTGCCGGTGGTCGGAGGCGATGATGTCGGTGAAGCGCTGGTGGAGGCGTGCCACGTCGGACATGCCCACGCGGGCTGTTGATGCAGCGGAGGCCGGCGAAGGGACCCCTGCCGCGGCGGCAGCGGCGGGGAAGGCGAGGAAGGTACGGCGTTCCACGGGCGGCTCCTGGTTGGGGTCGGGGGCCGGCAGGCGGGCCCGGCGCACGAACCCTAAGTCAGCTGCTGACAGCCCGGAGAGCAGTTCCAGAGCCCGGAGCTGCGCCCCCTTGGGGCAGCGGACCCGGCCTGACCGCCATGCCCGGATGTTGGAGTCGTCCAGGCCTCCGACACGGCCGGTGATCTCGCCGACAGCGGCATTGACCAGGTCGGCAAGCTCGCGCGAGCCAAGCCGCTTCTCAGCCATCCACGCCACTAAGGCGTCGTTTCGCCTTGGGTCCACGGGCCAACCGTAGGTTGAACGCGAGGACAGGCGCAGGCAAAGGGCGGGTCAAATCGCCCTGGGGGAGACAGCGTCGCCCGCCCCGGATCGCCCTACCCGCACCCTGTGACCGGGCGTTGACTAAGGGTGTGCGCGGGGCCAGGGCATGCGCCTCCCCTCACTACCGTGCACACCCCCACGGGTGTGGGGTCGGGCCAGGAGGGCGCCATCCCTCCGCCGTAAGCCCGGCCCTGTACCGGCAATTGAGGAGGAGGGCGTGCCGTGGACTTGACCGAGATCCCCGCGGTCCGTGACGGGATGGGGCGGGACAACGCCCTGCAACGGCAGTGGTCGCCGCTGGCCAGCAGGCCGATCCGGCAGGCAGCACCGCTGACACGGCTGTGGGGGTTCCGCACGGACGGAGTGCGGGCCGCTGCGAGCCTTGCCCGCCGGAACAGTCTGATGCTCAAGGTCGTGCGCTACGTGCAGGCGCCCGAGCGGGAGGCCGGCGCGCAGTTTGAGGAACTGGAGCTTGTGGCCCGGTCACGGCACTACCCGGTTGTGGACGAGCTGTGCCTGGACGTGGGAGGGCCGATGCTCCTGGAGTACCGGTCGGGCCTGCGGGCTGCGAGGCGGCTTCTGGGCCTGC
Organism: Streptomyces sp. 2P-4; assembly: GCF_030167965.1. Classification (NCBI taxonomy): domain Bacteria; kingdom Bacillati; phylum Actinomycetota; class Actinomycetes; order Kitasatosporales; family Streptomycetaceae; genus Streptomyces; species Streptomyces sp. 2P-4. The sequence goes on along the minus strand of NZ_CP095012.1, from coordinate 335,335 downwards.
GGCGGGTCGGCAGGCTGGGCGTGGCGGTGAGCTGGTCTCTCGACGTCGGGTGCCCCGGCAAGACCCTACGCGCCGAGCTCCCCCTGCCCCTCACGGAGCTGTGACCGGTGCGCGGCTTGGCAGCGAGGCTGGAGCATGCGCTGCCACACCTCGCCGGAGCGGAAGGGCAACGCAGCTGTGCTGCGCTGCGTGACCGGTCGGCGGTCCGGGAACTGCCTGCCGGAGCGCCCGGCGTGTGCAAGACACCTCGCGCCCACCCCAGTGAGGAGTGTGGCCTTCCTCCGGACCAAACCACGCGCTCTCAGCCTTCCCAGCACATGTGGGCCAAAAGGAGAACCAGCATGGATAGCGTCCCCCGCATGACGAGCACCGACATGAAGCCCCCGGCGTCCGACCGGGAGTTGCGGGACCAAATGGTCAGCCGCCTGATCGAGATGGGCGCCCTTCGGAGCAGCGGCGCCGTGGCAGCATTCCGCAAAGTGCCCCGGCACCTCGCGACCCCCCAGACGGACATCACCAAGACCTACGGCGTGGAAGACGCCGTGATCACCAAGACCGACGCCGATGGCATCCAGCTCAGCTCGGTTTCCGCCCCCCGGATCCAGGCCATGCAGATTGAACAGGCCGACCTCCACCCCGGCCAGCGGGTGCTGGAGATCGGATCCGGCGGCGTGAACGCCGCCTACCTCGCCGAGATCGTCGGCCCCGGCGGCACGGTCGTCTCCATGGACATCGACCGCGACGTCACCGCTCGCGCCGAACGCTTCCTCAAGGAGACGGGCTACGACCGGCGCGTGAAACTGGTGACGGCCGACGGTGAGGACGGCGCCGCCGCCGACGGCCCGTACGACCGCATCATCGTCACGGTGCAGGCCGCGGACATCCCCCCTACGTGGATCGACCAGCTGGTCGACGGCGGCCGCCTGGTCGTGCCGCTGCGCATGCGCGGCATGACGCGCACCATCGCGTTCGTGCGCGACGGCGAGCGGCTCGTCAGCGACGGCTTCGAGCTGTGCGGCTTTGTCCCCATGCAGGGCGCCGGCGAGAACCGCGTCCGCTTGCTGCTCCTGCACGACGTGCCGGGCGAGGAGGTCGGCCTGCGCCTCGACGGGCACCCGGAGCCGAACCAGGGGGCCCTGCGCGAGGCACTGCACATGCCAAGCGTGGAAGCATGGTCCGGGGTGACGCTGGCCGGAGACGAGTCGAACGAGCACCTCGACTTGTTCCTGACCACAGTCCTCGAAAACCTGCCTCTGCTCACCGGCACCGCGGCCGCCCGCTCGCGCGGCCTGATCGCGTCCGCCTCCCCCCTCGGCGTCCCGACGCTCGTCAGGGGCGGCAGCTTCGCGTACCGCACGGTGCGTCGGACCCAGGACCCCGACCGGTTCGAACTCGGCGCCATCGGCCACGGGCCGGAAGGCGCCGGGCTCGCGGAGGCGTTGGTCGTTCAGATGCAGTCGTGGGACCGCGACTTCCGCGACGACCGCGCGCGCATCGACGTCTACCCGGCCGGCACGCCGGACGAAAAGCTTCCCGAGGGCGGCCGGGTCATCGACCGGCCGCACACCCGGGTGATCATCTCCTGGCCGTAGAGGCGCCGCTACGACCAGGTGTCCCGAGCACCATCCACCACCTCACAGGAGGAACCAGATGGCACGGCAGAACAACCCCGTCCTGAAGGCGGCCACGGACTACGCGTCCGGCACGGACTCCGACTTCGACCTGGACATCGAGACGCTCGCGTCCGCGCCGGTCGTCGCCGGCCTGCTGAACGACACCGGCGACGGCTGCGGGTCCACCTGCCAGTCCGCCTGCTCCAACAGCACCTGCATCAGCGGCTGACCCTGCTGCTGCCCCCTCCCGCGGGGCCGGGCCGGGCCTGCTCGTCGGGCTCGGCCCCGCACCCTCCGGTGACGACGAAGGAGGCATGACAATGTATGAAGCCCTTGACGCGGCACTGCTCAGAGCCACGGCCAGGCCCCTGACGGATGCCCTGCCTCCCTGGCCCGACCTGGCCCAGGACGACGTCCCCGCCTGGACCGCGTGGATCACGGAGGTTTGGTCCGACGAGGCGGCCTCGGCCGCCGTCGAGGTCGCCAGCCCGCTCCTGGCGGATGCCGTACGAGGGGTGATCAGCGGCAAGGTCGCCCGCCCGCGGCCTGTCCGACGGGCAGTGGTCTCCTTGATGCGGTACCTGCTGCGCAGCCGGTACCGCGCCACCCCGTTCGGGCTGTTCGCCGGCCCCGCACCCATCCGTACCGGAGCCTCCGGCCACGCCCGGTGGGGAGCCCACCACCGGATCGACGTCCGGGCAGACGCGGAGTGGCTCGCCGCGGCCATCGCCTCGCTGGAGAACATCCCCGGCATCCTGCAACTCCTGCCGGTCGTCGCTGACCCGACGCACGTGATACGCGGCGCGAAGGTCACCGTGCCGCACCAACCCGGCAAGGAAGGCCCTGTCGAGAAAACCATGCGACGCACCAAGGCCATCGAGACCATCCTCGCGCTGGCCGCCTCCCCGATCACGGTGGCCGAGATCATCGACAAGCTGCACGGCGACTACCCCACGACCCCGGTCGAAATCGTCGAGAACACCGTCCGCGGACTGATCTCCCACCGCATCCTCCTTACTTCCCTGCGCGCCCCCATGACCTGCGACGATCCCCTCGACCACCTCGTACAGCAGCTGGACCTGCTCAGAGCGGACCGGATTCCGGCGGCGGCGGCCATAGTCGCGGAGTTGCGGCGGATCCGCCGCCTGCTCCGCCGACACCTGGCGTCCCCGCCTGCCGCCCAGCGCGACATCCGGGATGAGGCCACACGGCGCATGACGGCCGTGACCGGGGTCGCCACTCGCACCCTGGTGGTCACCTCGCGCCCGGACTGCGACGTCCGACTGCCCGCCGCGGTGGCCCGCGAGGCCCAGACGGCCCTGGCGGCCATCGCCCGGATCTCCCCCTACCCGGCTGGCCCGCCGGCCTGGCAGGACTACCGCACCCGGTTCCTCGAGCGCTACAGCATGGGCGCCCTGGTCCCCGTACGAGACCTGACCGACCCGAACATCGGCCTGGGCTTCCCCGCCGGGTACCGCGGCTCGGTCCTCAAGCGGCCCGTACTGGCCACCACCCGGCGCGACGAGCACCTCCTGGCCCTGGCCCAAGACGCCGCCCAGACCGACCGGCGTGAGATCGCGCTCACCCGCGAGGACCTCGACGCCCTGACGGTGGGCAGCCTGTGGCAGGTACCCGCACACGTCGAGCTCTGCTTCTCCGTTCACGCCCCGAGCCTCCACGCCCTCAACGACGGCCGGTTCGAGCTGAGCATCGTCGGCCTGTCCCTCGCCGCCGGCACCACCACCGGACGGTTCCTGCCCCTGCTGGAGCCGGACGACCGCGAGCGCATGCAGCGCGTCTACACCGACCTGCCCACCCTCACCGAAGCAGCGGACCGTGCACAGGTCTCCAGCCCGCCCCTGCGGCTGCGTACCCAGAACGTCAGCCGCTCGCCCGCGGTCGTGCCGCACCTCCTGAGCCTGGGCGAGCACAACCCGGTCGCCAACCTCGACTTGGACGACCTCGGCGTCGGCGCCGACTCCCGCCGCCTGTACCTGGCCTCGCTCTCCACCGGGCGGATCATCGAGCCGTCGGTGATGAACGCAGTCGAGCCGACCAACGCCACCCACCCGCTGGTCAGGTTCGTCACGGAAGTCCACCGCTCACACACCGCCGTCCTCGCCCCCTTCGCCTGGGGAGCCGCTAGCAGCCTGCCGTTCCTTCCCGAGGTCCGCATCGGCCGCACCATTCTGTCGCCCGCCTGCTGGCGGCTGCGCCACCACGAGCTCGCCCGTGACGGCGCCGAGAGGTGGCCGCACCGCTTCGAGCACTGGAGGGCCGTCTACGGCGTCCCCCGCACCGTCTTCCTCGGGACCGACGACCAACGCCTGCGCCTCGACCTGGCCGACCTCGCCCATCAGCAGCTGCTGCGCCTGGAACTGGAGCGCACCCGCCGCGTGACCGTGCACGAGGCGCCTCCTGAAGCGGCCTACGGGTGGCTTGGACGGGCGCACGAGGTCACCATGCCCTTCGTCGCCACCCAGCGGCCCGTCCGCCGCCCCACCCCCACGACGGTCGTCCCCCGCGGTGAGGGCCGCCTGCCGGGCGCCTCCCCCTGGACGTTCCTCAAGCTCTACAGCCACCCCGCACGCGCCACCGAGCTGCTGACCGCCGCGCTGCCCACCCTGATGGACACCTGGGATCCCCAGCCGGCTTGGTGGTTCACTCGCTACAGCGACCCCGATCCGCACCTGCGCATCCGCATCCAGCTCCCCGGTGCTGCCGCCTTCGGCGACGTGGCGCAGGCCGTCGGGGCATGGGCCGCACAGCTCCGCCTGGACGGGCTCCTGCGCCGTGTGCAATGGGACACCGACGAGCCGGAGACCGGCCGGTACGGCACCGGCCGGCTGTTGGCAGCTGCGGAGCAGGTTTTCATCGCCGACTCCGCGGCCGCCCGCGCGCAGATGAAGCTGCGGATACCGGCCGAGCTCGCTCCGGCAGTGACGGCGGCCAGCTTCCACGACATCGCCACCGTCCTCGCCGGCAGCACGGATGCAGCCCGGGTGTGGCTGCTGTCCGTTCTCCCACAGGCGGAGGGCGCTGCGCCCCCGCGTGCCGTCCAGACCAGCGCACTGTATCTGGCCGCCCCCGACCGGTCCGGGCTGCTCGAGGTGCCCGGTGGATCCGTTCTCATCGACGCATGGGCCCGGCGGCGCGCAGCTCTTGAGTCCTACCGGGACGACCTCTCCGCCGCGGGCCGGGATCCGTTGGATGTCTTGCCGTCCCTGCTGCACATGCACCACAACCGAGCCGCCGGCCTGGACCCGGAAGGGGAGGCGGACTGCCGTCGCCTGGCCCGCACCATCGCCGTGCAGAGCACCGCCCGAGCCGAAGGAGCACGGTGACCGCCACTCCTCACGCTGCAGACCTCGCCACCGGTCAGTCCTTGGCCCACGGCTCACTCGGCACAGTGCTCCTCGACGTCGAGCGGGCACACAGGGGAACGACTGCCTGGCATGAGGTCCAGCGCCGGCTCACGGGAATCGGACCGCTCATAGACGGCGACCAGGCCGGCCTGTTCCTCGGCGCTCCCGCGATGGCCTTCGTCCTCCACCTCGCTGCCGCAGACACCGGCCGCTACGCCAACGCCCTCGCCGCCCTGGACCGCACCATCGCGGCCCACACCCGGCAGCGCCTGGCGGCCGCCCACACCCGCATCGACCACGGCATCCCGGCCGCGTTCGCCGAGTACGACCTGCTGCGCGGCCTCACCGGCATCGGCGCACTTCTTCTGCGGCGGGCACCGACCGGCGACGACCTCAGGGGGGTCCTGGAGTACCTGGTCCGCCTGACCCGGCCGCTACCCGACGGGCAGCCGGGCTGGTGGGTGTGGCACGGCCCCACCAACCTGCACCAGCCCACCCCAGCCGGACACGCCAACGCAGGCCTCGCACACGGCATCACCGGGCCCCTGGCCCTCCTCGCCCTCGCCACGCTGCGCGGCATCACCGTGCCCGGCCAGGAAACGTCAATGCAGACGATCTGTCACTGGCTCGACCAGATACGCCAAACCGACCGCCATGGCACTCATTGGCCCCGATGGACGCATACGGCCGGCCCTGCCACACACCACACGGAAGCACCATCCTGGTGCTACGGAACCCCCGGCATCGTGCGCGCTCAGCAACTCGCTGCCCTCGCCCTGGACGATTCCGCCCGCCAACGCGCCGTCGAAGAGGCGCTCCTGTCCTGCATCGGCGACTCCGCCCAGCTCGACCAGCTCACCGGCCGCAGTCTGTGCCACGGCATCGGCGGCCTCCTGCGGGTAGTCCAGCGCGTGGCCGCGGACGCGCTGGACCCGCACCGCTTCCAGGAGCACGTTCCCCGGCTCACCCAGCGGTTCCTGGCCGCACCGCCCCCGCAAGGCTCAGGTTTCCTGGAAGGGACGGCCGGCGCAGCGCTCGCTTTCCAAAGCGCCGATACCCCCGCGCCCGCCTGCGACTGGGACACCAGCCTCCTGCTGGTGTGAGCGGAGCCCACATGGACACACCGCCCGAAGCCGCCGTACTGGCCGCCCTCACCGGGCAGCCCCTCTCCCAAGTCGCCGCCCGACACGCCTGCTCCGTCCCGCTCCTGGCAGACGCCGTAGACCTCTACCGTGCCGCCGGCAGGGCGGCGCTTTCCGCAAACGACGGAGCCGAGCGGTGGCAGCAGGTGAACGTGGAATTCTCCGACTACGGCCGCGCCCGCGAGGCGTTCTCCGCCTACCTGCTGCCAGCGCTCCGCCAGGCTTACAACGAAGGGCTCATCGCCTCCTGGTGGTTCGTGCGCAAGCACCCCTGCTGGCGGCTGCGCGTCCTACCCGCTCCCGCAACATCGAGTCGCGCCGTACGCGCGCGCCTCACCGCGAACCTCGACGCCGCGATCGCCTGCGGGGCGGTGCAGCAGTGGCGGGTCATCCCGTACGAGCCGGAGACCGCAGCCTTCGGTGGAGCGGTCGGCATCCAGCTCGCTCACGACCTCTTCCACACAGACAGCGAAGGAGCACTCGCCTTCTTGCATACCGCCGACGCCAACCCCTCGCGTCAGCCCGACGCGAAGGTCACGTCCCTCCTCGTGGTCACGCTGCTCCTGCGGGCAGCCGGCCAGGAATGGAGCGAGCAGGGCGACGTCTGGGCACGCGTGGAAGCAAGCCGCCCGCTACCCGCCGGCATCCCCGGCGAGCAGGTGTCATCCATGACACCGTCGATCCACAGACTCCTGACGATCAATACCGCCGGGCTCACGGCCGACGACGAGCTGCTGATGCCCGTGGCGGCCTGGGCCGCCGGGCTGGAGAAGGCCGGGCGGTGTCTCGCCGACGCCCATGACCACGGCCGACTCACCCTCGGCCTACGGAGCATCCTTTCTCGCCACATCATCTTCCACTGGAACCGCATGGGGTTCACCACACGACAACAGGCGATCTGGGCACGCGCGGCACGCGCCACCATCCTCGGCGAATAACGGGCGGGCCACTGAACTACCTGGTGGCACTGCATGCCGGCCTTGCCTCGGCTGCTGGAGGCACTCGACGGCGCCCCTGAACGGATCACGGGGAGCTGCTGCCCAGAGAGCGAACAGCGCAAGTCACCAGACCGAGGCTGTCCGGCTTCCATGCCGATGCAGCGCACGGCCGTGCGCTGCATCGGCATCGGCAAACCCGCTTCGAAGGGAGCGGCGCCGCCATAAGCGAGGAGCAGCCGGATAGGCCTGGGCTGTACCGTGTGAGCCATGACGGATGTCCCTGTCGAACCGCGGTCATGTTAAGGAAGTGCAGTTGCATGCAACTGAATGAAAACGGCTACCGCAGCTGACATACCCCCAGCTCAGCAAGTGTCGACCCCGCGGGCGCGGGGATGCTCCGCTGGGTCAGCTGCGGAGGGTGGCGGACGGGCTGCTTCCGTAGCGGCGGCGGTACGCGGCCGCGAAGCGGCCGGTGTGGGCGAAGCCCCAGCGCGCGGCGACCGCCGAGACGGTGGCTCCCGTCGAGGGGTCGGCTGCTGCCAGGTCGGCGTGCGCGGCTGCCAGGCGCACGGCACGCAGGTACGCCAGCGGGGTCGTACCTGCGTGCCGGGAGAAGGCGTATTGCAGGGCCCGCGGGGTGACGCGGGCGGCGGCGGAGATGTCGGCGAGGGAGATGTCGCGGTCGGCGTTGTCCTCGATGAACGCGATGGCGCGGCGGAGAGTTCCCGTCCCGGAGTCCCGGCCGTCGACGGGCGCCGGGCCCGGGCTGCCGCCCGGCCCGTGGCCGTCGGGGCCAAGGGTGCTGGGCAGCGTGGCCAAGGCGGTGGCGGCGAGGAGTTGCGCGGCGCTGCGCAGCACCAGTTCGGTCCGCAGCTGCCGGGGCAGCGCGGCGAGGTGGGCGAGGTGGGCGAGGGTGCCGGCGAGCTGCCGGCCGGCCTGCGCGCTCAGCGGACGGCGGCCGGTCAGGCGGACGGGCCCGCGGTCCCGGGCACCGCGGGCGGCGACCCGCGGGAGGAGGTCGGGGTCGAAGAGCACCGCGGTCTGGCATACGGAGTCCAGGGAGCCGCGGTAGGGGCGGTCCGGGACGGCGTGGAGGAAGGTGTCGCCGGGCCCGAAGGTGGCGGCGGGGCCGGTGCCGTCCGCGTCCACGGACACGGTGCCGGAGCGGACCGTCGCCACGCAGACCCGGCCGAGGGGCTGCGCCGCGTACTGCATGGCGAAGCCGATCTCGAACTCGTTCACGCTGAACCCGGGCGTGGTCCGGCGCATCAGCCGGGTGCTGGTCGGGCCGTCCCCGTCCGCGGTGGAGATCCGTACGGCCGTGTAGGTGCCGGAGAGGAAGGCCTCGGTCTCGTCCAGGTCGCTGCTGTGGAACACCAGTGGCTCCATCGGCTTCTCCACCCGTTCGTCGAACGGCCCATGGGGAGGCGCGGGCCGGTCCCGGTCGTCGTTGCCCGTCGGACCCTACGCCCGCCGGGACATGCCGGGGGCACATTCGCAGGAGCGGTCCGCGGCGGCAGGCGCGGCGGCAACGGCACCGCGGTCAGCAGACGGGGACCGTCCAGTCCGTGTTGGTGGGTGGGGTCTGGCCCGGGGTGTCGCCGTTCATGAAGGTGTTGGCCACCGCGTAGTAGCGGCCGTTCCACGGGCTGTCGGCGATCCGGTACCACCAGCCGTCGGGGTTGGCGGACTTCATCCCGGGCGCGTGGACCCGGCACTGTACCTCCACCCGGCTGTGGGCCGGGATCCGCTGCCCCGGGCCGCTCACGGCGTGCGGGTCGGTGAACGTCGGGGATCCGTGGCGTCCGCTCTGCTGGGTGACGGTGCGCCCGGCCGGCGGCGGAGCCGGCGTGCTGTCGGCCGGCGGTGCGGGGGACGCGGCCGGCGCGGTGGGAGGGGCGGGCGTCGGACGGGCGGGCCGGCTGGGGGCGGGGTCGGGGCTCGGGTCCGGGGCCGGGTCGGTCTGGGCCGGGGGCAGCGGGGCCGCCTCCAGGAGCCGCCGGGTGGTGCACTCCGGCACCCGGATCTGTTCGGCGGTCGGGATCAGTGCCGAGTGGACGTACCCCGCCTCGCCGGGGTGGGGGCTGCCGTCGGCCTCGATGACGTAGAACCAGCGCTTGTCGGACGGCGGTCGCGCGTCGGGGGCCGTCGTGTCGGTCCAGCACCACATGCGTACGGGGGTGTTGTCGGGCAGGAAGCGGATGGACGACTCGTGGCAGCCGTGGCTGCCGTACGGGGCGGGGCCGGGGCAGGGGCGGATCTTGACGGGGTGGCCGGGGCTGTCGGACTTCACGCGGCTGGCGCCCGAGAGCCGGGTGATCTCCGGGTGGGGCAGGGTGCCCGGCTTGCCGGCCATCTCGACGGCAGGCCGGTCGGGGGCCGTCGGCTCACTGCGGCCCGCCAGGCAGCCGGCTCCGGCGGCGGTGACGGCGACCGCTGTCACCGCCGCCGCGGTCAGCGCGGACGTGCGGTTCCTGCGTCGGGGTGTGCTGGATGGTGACACGGTGCGGCTCCCTCTCGCCGGTGGCGCCGGTGGCGCCGGTGGATGGGGTGCGGGTGGGGGTCAGCAGGCGGGCAGGGGAGCAGTGACGGCGTCGACGTACGCAGCGGGGACCCACTTGCCGGGCTGGACGCGGTACCAGACGCCCTCGCGGCGGGGGCCCTGGTAGGCGTCGCCGAGGGGGAAGACCCGGCCGTTGGTGACCTGGCACTGGACGTGGAAGTGCTGGTCCGGCTCGTAGAAGCCGTTGTGGTGCGCCTCGCCGCCTTCGGTGGGCGAGTCGTAGGCCCACACCCTCGGTGAGGGGTCGGTGCCGTTCGCACCGTCGTCGGACCACCTGATCACGGCGGCGAACGAACGGGGTCCGCCGCCGTCGGCCGACGGGGGCGGGGCGGAGTCGGGGCTGGGGCTCGGCGGGCTGGAGGGGCGGCTTCGGTTTCCGTCGGTCCCTTCGGAAGTGCTCCCGGGGATGGGCGACTCCCCGGAGCCCGCTGTGTTGCCGGCCGGGCCCTGCCGGTCCCTCCACCAGTCCCCGACCTGGAACGCGCCGGCGGCGATGCCCCCGGCAGCGAGCAGCAGCACCGCCGCGGTCCTGGCCGCCCGGCGCCTCCGCCCCCCTGGCGCTGCCCGGTGCTGCGGTGTGCGGGGCCCGGGGTCGCCTCCGCATGCGCGGTAGCCTTCGGCCCATCGGGCGACGAGGCCGGCGGCGTCCTCGCCCGGGCGGTGCTCCGCGCGGGTTCGTACGCACAACTCGACCTCTGCCCAGTCCGGCCGGGTGTCGGGGAGGGTCCGGTCGAGGACCCGGTCGAAGCCATTGGCGCCGGCGTGCCCGTCGAATGCCGCGGCCCTTTCGGCCATCGTCCGGCCCAGTTCGCCGAGCGTGTCGACGTCGAGGCCGTCCATCCAGAAGGTGTGGAGAGCCTGGCGGTAGTCCCGCCAGGTGCGGGCCGTCCGTAACTGGTCCTGCCAAGTCACCATGAACGCCGCCCCTTTCGCGACCGTGCGGAGGACCAGCATCCCCGATGCCCCGGATGTCGCGTTCAGTGGGCTCTACACTCTGATGTCGATCTTGTCCGCGGTGGCCGGGTTCTGCGGGCCCGGCCTACGGGTGTGCGGGTTCCCAGGCGAGGAAGTGGCCGATATCGGCGGCGAAGGAGCGCATGCCCTCTCCGGCTTCCAGCCACGTGGTCGCCGAGGCGCTCCAGCCGCCCGCCGACAGCCGCCAGGGGCGCAGCGTCCAGGTCAGGCCGGTGTGCCCGCCGGAGCGGTGGACAGCTGTCACGGTCAGGTCGCCGTCGTGGGTCTGCCAGGTCCGCTCGCCGTCCCAGCCGCGGAAGTCCTCGGCCAGCCCGGCCAGGAAGGGGGCGAGGTCGCTGCCGCGGACCCAGGCCACGGCGCCGTCGAGCCGGGCGGTCATGCCCGGGGCCCACAGGTCCACCGCGTACTGCACGCAGTATCCGTCGGGTGCGGACCGGTCACCGAAGCGGACTCCGACGGAGGTGTCGTCCCGGCACAGCAGGGTCACGTGCGGCTGGTCGTCCAGGTGGTTCACGGACACACCTTAGGCGGCCAAGGTGAGGGGGGAGGGCGGCGGTGGGGTGGCCGGCCCTCCCCCCTCGGTCTCGGGGGCTACCTGAAGGTGACGTCCGAGCAGGAGTAGAAGGCCTCCTCGCTCTGGAAGGAGCCGTCGGGCTTCTTCAGGCCGTGCCAGATCGTGTAGATCAGGTGCTTGCCCTTCTTCTGGGGGAGCACCGCCTTGAACGTGAACGCCTTGGAGCCGAGGTACCCGGACGGGGCCGCCGTCGCCGCCGTGTTGTCCGCGCTGAGGAACGGGGTGTCCTCCAGGTCGGACCACTTCAGCGGCTTCTTCGGGTCGTAGCCGTCCTTCGTGACGTACATCTCCATGCGGTACGGGTTGTGCAGGGCGCTGATGTCGTAGCGCAGGTCGTACTCCGCGCCGCCGGGCAGGGTCGTGGAGGGGAAGTCGTCGCGGGGCAGGTCCAGGCCGGAGAACTGGGCGTTGCCGGCGCTGCACAGCTTGCCGTCGGGGATGCGGGCGCGGTGCTGCGGCGAGGAGGTGGGGGTGCTGTGGTCGATGGCGCGGCCCTGGACGATCGACTTCCAGTCGCCGGGGATGGCGGGGCTCGCGGCGAGGGCGAGGCGGCAGGCTTCGGTCGCGGTGCGGTTCTTCGTGCAGGCCACGCTGCGGCTGACGGGGTCGGAGGTCGCGCCGTGCGCCGCGGCGGGGCCGGTGCCGAGGGTGGTGACGGCCAGGGGGAGGACGGCGAGGGCGGTGAGGCGCAGGGCCGCGGTCCGGCGGCGGGGCGCCCGGGCGGCTGCGGTGGGGGTGGGGGAGGTCGTCGGGTGCGGGGCGGTGCTCATGCGGGGTGCTCCTGGTGTGTGCCTGGGTGGGTCGGGCGGGCGCGGGGCCGCGGGGCGCGGGGCGCGGGGCCGCAGGTCAGCCGCCGGTCTTGACGGTCAGTTCGCGGGAGAAGGCGCCCCAGGTGCCGTCGCCGAGCCGCGCCCGGATCTTCACCGTGTACGTGGTGCCGGGGTGGGAGCCGACGAGGACTTCGCGGGTGCCCTTCGTGGTCGGCACGGGCAGTACGGGGGTGGCGGTGCCCCACATGAAGGTCTGGGCCGGCTTGCCGTTCAGGTAGACCTGGTAGGTCGTGATCTGGCCGAGGTTCCGGGGGACGGACCAGGCGAGGTTGAGGTAGTGCTGGGTGACGGGGCCGTCCTGCTTGGTGGAGGTGGTGGCGGTGAAGTCGCCGGGTGCTCCCGTGCCCGTGCCGCCGCCCGTACCTCCGCCGCCCGTGCCGCCGCCGGGTGCCGGTGCCGTGGTCACGCCGGCCTCGCGGGTCGGCTCGGACTCCTTGCCGGAGGCGTCGACCGCGGTGACCTTGAAGCGGTAGGCGGTGCTCGGGGTGAGGCCGGAGACGGTGGCGGTGTCGGCCTTGGCGTCGGCTTCCTGGACGCGCGTGCCGTTGCGGTAGATGCGGTAGCCGGTGACGGCGACGTCGTCGGTGGCCGGGTGCCAGCGCAGGGTGGCCTGGTAGGGGCCGGAGGCGGTGGCTTCGAGGTCGGCGGGGATGACCGGTTTCGCGGCGTCCTGGCCGGGTGCGGCGTGGGTGGTGAGGACGATGTCCTTGCTGAAGCCGGAGGTGCTGCCGTCGGCGCGGAGGGTGCGGACCTTGAAGGTGTAGCGGGTGCCGGGCGCGAGCTTCTCGATGTCGGTCATCGTGCCGGTCACCGTCTTGAGCCGCTTGCCGTTCTGGAAGACCTCGTAGCGGTCGGTGTCTGCGGCGCCGGCCGGCGGCTTCCACATCAGGTGGACGGCGGTGTGGTCCTTGACGAAGGAGCCGCTGTCGGCGGGGACCTTGGCGTCGGTGCCGGTCCCGTTGCCGCTGCCGCTGTCGGGGCCGGTCGCCTTGCAGCCGCTGATCTTGGGGATGGCCTTGCCGGCGGGGTTGATCCCGACCTTGACGGCCCGGGTCGCGCCGGCGGCGACGTCGGCCCGGTCGGCTATGGGCTTGACGGTGACGCGCTTGCCGTCCTGGCGGAGTTCGTACGCCCACGGGTTGTCGATGGTGGCCTGGCCCTGCGACAGCTCGAACCGGGCGGTCCAGTCCCGTACGGGCCGGTCCCCCTTGTTGGCGACGGAGATTTCGGCGGACGCCCACCACGCGGTGGACTGCTCCGTGATGCGGCAGGTGGCGCCGAGCCCGCCGTCCTCTCCGGCGTTCGCTGCGACGGGGACGGCGACGGAGGCCGCTCCGACGACCACGGCCGCGCAGGCCAGGGCAATTCGCTTACGGGACATCAGGAACCTCTTGGTGAACAGGCGATCCGCCGGGGAGACGGCGGCGGCATCGGATGTGCCTCGGTCAACGCCAGTGACCCTAAGCGCGAATCCGTCCGCTTCCGGGCTCCGGAAGCGATGTGGGCGCCCTGTTATCCGTCCCTTAAGGTCCGGCTAGGGCGCCCTTGAAGTGGGGGCCGGAATCCGGTCGGGCGGCCGTCCGGAACCCTGCGAGGGGACCGCCCGCGGATTCCGCTTCTGTACGCCGCCTGCGGCGGGCACGGTCTGCTCGCCCGACCGGGAGCCCGGGGACGCGCGGGGGCCGCCACCCCCGGCGGGTGGCGGCCCCCGGCCCCGGTCGGGCCGTCAGATGCCGCGCCCGGGCGGGGCGATCAACTGGAGCAGGGTCGGGGCGCCATACAGGCCGTGGCGGGGGCGGGCCGCGGCAGCGGTCGGCTCAGGGGCGGGTGAGGGGGCGCCGGGTCTCGGCGCGGACGTCGAGGGTCAGGCGGGCGAAGCCGGCCAGGTCGACCGCGTCGGGGGCGCGGCCGACGGTGTCCGGGAGGACCCAGCCGACGAACGCGGCGGTGTTCCCGTCGCCCCACGCGCACACCGGGACGGTCGACTTGGCGCCCTCCTCGGTGAGCGTCAGGACCTGGCAGCTGACGGCGACCTCGGAGCCGGCGGGCCGGAAGAGCTGCGGCGGACCGGCTTCGGCCGCGCCCTCGGAGGTCCGGGCGCCGCGCAGGATCGAGTCGCGGACGGCTTCCGGGTGCTTGAACTGCCCGTACAGCCCGGAGAACGACAGCACCGCGGTCTTCTTCCCGGCGGAGCCGCTGTAGCGGCCGACGGCGGGCCGGGGGTCGTGGATGGTGGGGTCGCGCCGGACGGCCTCGCCGGCCAGTTCCTCCTTCATCGCCGCCGATTCGTCGTCGGTCAGCGTGTACCGGCCGCCGAGGAGGTGCTGCGGGACCGTCAGCATGTGCTCGGCCGGCGGGAACGCGCTGGTGGAGACGGCGCCGAGGACCTTCTGGGCGGGGACGGCGAGGACACCGAGGAGGACGAGGACGCCGGCCGTGATCGCGAGGGTGCGGCCTGCGCCGCCGCGGCGGGACGGGGCCCCGGGCGGGAACGGCGGCACGGCGGGCATCGGCGGCGCGGCCGACGCGGCCGCGGGCGACGCGGCCGCGGGCGGGAAGGCCCAGGGCTGCTGCGGGGGCGGGCCGGGCGGCGGCCCGAAACCGGAACCGGGGGGAGGCTGCTGCCCGCCGAGGGGGTGGGGCGGTCCGGACGGCGGGGATGTGCTCATGCCAGGCAACCTACCGGACCCGACCGGAATCCGGACCGGGCCCCGTCCCGTGCCCGCGCAGGCGGCCCGCACCGGCGGGGGCGGCGCCGGGCAGGCGGGTGCGGGCGCCCGGGACGGCCCCCTGCGGCCGCCGCCGGCGCCGATCCCGCCGCGCTGCGGGACGCGGAGTCCGCGTACGGGCTGGAGGTCGTCCTCGACGGCCTCGCGCTGCGGCTCCCCGGTGGGTGCTCCCCCGGTAGGCGCTCCCCCGCCCGCGGGCCGGCGGCGGAGGGGCGCGGGGGTGATCGCTTAGGGTGCCGGGGCGGCCGTGTGCCGTGCCGGGCCCGGTGATCGCGGTGTCCTGGGGCGAGGCGAGTGAAAGGGGCTTCGGCCGTGTCGGAGATATCGGAGCCGGGCCGGGCAGGGGATGCCGCGCGGGAGCGGCCGGAGGGCCGCGACCCGTGGGCACCTCCCGGATCGGCGGGCGACCCGTGGGCGCCCCCCGGGCCGGCGGCCGGGCCGCAGGCCCACCCCGGCGGGCCGCAGGCGTACCCCGGGGCCCCGCCGCTCGGGGGCGGGGAGGCGTATCACGGGGGCGCGCAGGGCGGGCAGCCCTACGCCGCCGTTCCGCACGGCGGGCCGTATGCGCATCCCGGCGCGGCCTGGGGGTGGCCGCCGGTGCAGCCGGAGCCGCCGCGGCGGGTCGCCGCGCCGGCCGGGACGCAGTACCACGAGCAGGCCCGAAACGGGCGTCAGCGCGCCTGGCACCGCCTCGGCGAGTTCGCCGTCGTGGCCGGGCTGTTCCTGGTGGCGATGGTGCTGCTGGTCGGGATCGGCATGGCGGTCGGCCAGGCGCTGGGGTTCGGCCCCGCCCCCGAGGACGGAGGCGACCGGCTGCTGGCCGACCCGCTCGCCGACCAGGCGCTCGCGCTGACCGGCCTGGCGCTCGGCATCCCGGCGGTGCTGCTGGGCGTGCTGTGGTGCGGGAGGCGGCCGCCGGGGACGGTCGTGTCGGTGGCCGGGCGGATGCGGTGGCGCTGGCTCGGGCTGTGCGCGGCCGTGGCGTTCGCGGTCATGGCCGTGCAGATGGGCGTCCTCGTGCTGTGGGAGTGGCTCGCGGCCGGGGACGAGGTCTTCGAGGGCGACGTCCCCGGGATGACGCGGCTGCTGGTGGGGCTGGTGTTGTTCGCGGCGCTGGTGCCTTTCCAGGCTGCGGCCGAGGAGTTCATCTTCCGCGGCTGGCTCGTCCAGTTCTTCGGCGGCTTCCTGCGCTCCCCCTGGCCCGGGGTGTGCGTGGCGTCCGTGCTGTTCGCGCTGGCGCACGGGTTCGGCGGGTGGAGCGGCTTCTTCCTGCTGCTGTACTCGGCGCTGTGGTGGGGGTGGCTCGTCCTGCGGACCGGCGGGCTGGAGGCCGTGATCGCCATGCACACGGCGAACAACGTCCTGTCGTTCGGGCTGGCGCTCGCCCTGGGGCAGTTGGCGGACGCCGGGACGGCCGCGGACGCGCCGTGGCAGGCGCTGGTCGTGGAGCTGGTGAGCGCGCCGGTGTTCTGCCTGGTCATCGACCGGATGGCGCGGGCCCGCGGCATCGCCTCGCGTCGGCCCGCGGATCCGGCCGGGGCACCGCCGGAGGCACCGGCCGCGCCGGGCCTGCCGGGCCTGCCGGGCGCCGGCAGCGGCACTGGCACTGGCACCGGCCTTCCCGCCTGAGCGGGTGCCGGCGTACGCCCCGGCGGGTCTTCGGTGTGCGGGGCGGAGGGGCGGGGGCCGCGCCAACGGCCCCCGCCGATGCGCGGATCCGGACCGTCGGCTCCCGCGGGAGGGGGCGCGAATCTTCACGGATGCGCCCCCGAGGGCAGTATGCGCGACAGAGGGTGTTGTTCAGTGCGGTCTCTTCTTCGTGAACGCTGCCCCGCCCCCAGGGTGGCCGTGACCTCGGAGGACGTATCGCCAGGCGCATAGTTCACGGACGGACGGCCCGGGCGGCGGCATGTTCACTGGGTCCGGCATCAGTGGATACAGCGGGCTATAGGGGCATTTTTCGGGCCAATGCCGGGGAGGGCGGCGTTCGGGCATGGTGGGTGGGCGCCCGTCGGCTTCCGGCCGCCGAGCGGCTGCCCGCAGCGCCAACTGCGGGCCCGCGCAGGCGCTTCGCACCTCGATCCGGACCGTTGCTTCGATCGGAGGATTCCGTGATGGGAATGTCCGTGGCTTCCGTTGGCTGGGTTCCGGGGCTGGGCGTACGCCCCTCCCCCGTACGCGTGAAGGTGGTCGTCGTCGTGGTGGTGGCCGTGGTCACCGCCGTCCTGGCCGTGCTCGGCCAGGACCCGGGAACGTCCCTCGCGGTGATCGTGATGGTCACCACGACGGGCCTGGAGCTGGCCCGCCGCATCTCCGGCGACGGCGGCACGGACGGTGCCGGCCCCGTCGTCCCGCCGGCCGGCCGGTAGCGGCCGACATGGCGACGGGACGGCGCGGGCGGCCCGAACAGCCGCTCGACACAAGCGTCCCGGCCCTGGCGGAGCTCGCGCGGGAACTGCGCGGGCTCCGTGCCGCGGCCGGGCTGACCCTGGCCCGCCTCTCCACGGACGTCAACTGGAGCAAGGGGGCGCTGAGCGCCGCCGCGTCGGGGCGGAGCCTGCCGCGCTGGGAGCTCGTACGGGCGTGGGTGCAGGCGTGCGACCCGGAGGCCAACCTCGACCTGTGGCAGGCCCGTTACGCGCGGGCCCGGGCGGAGCACCAGTGGGCCCGGGTCGTCCCGCCGCAGCAGGGCCCGGCCGCCGAGCCGCCGCCCGGCCCGAGGGACCTCGCCCCTCCCGCAGCCCCCCGCGCAGGCCTCCGCTCCGACCCGCGTACGGGCCCCCTCGCCGCCGCCGGCGGCGTGCCGGGGCCGCCCCCGATCCCGATCCCCGCCCGGGCAGGGACGGCGGGGCCCGCGGACCCCGCCGTCCCTGCGAACCCCGCCGCCGTCCCGTCCGACCGGCAGGCGGCCGCCGGCCCGGACGGCCCGGGCCCCGGCTCCCTGGAACGGGACGCCTGGCGGACCCTCGCCCCCGACCGGCGGCCCTGGGGCGTGTCCGCCCACCCGGCGCCGATCCCCCTGCGCTACACCACCGTCAGCCCGGACTTCACCGACGCCGGCCCCGACGCCCCCAACCTCGACGGGCGCTACGACGACATCGCCGACGTCCACGCCCTCGCCCGGGGGCGGCGCCTGCTCGTCCTGGGCGACCGCGGCTCCGGCAAGACCCAGCTCGCCCGGCACCTCGGCACCCGGCTGCTGACCTCGGCGGGCGCGGGGGCGGTGCCCGTGCTGGTGTCGCTGCGCGGCTGGCGCCCCCAGCCCGGCCCGGTCGACGACCTGCTGGCCTGGATCGCGGGCGCGCTCACCTGCTGCACTGCCGAGGACGTCCGCACCCTGCTCGGCAGGCACCTCCTGCTGCCCATCCTCGACGACTTCGACAGTCTCACCCTGCGCCAGCGGGCCTGCGCGCTGCACCTGTTCAACCGGCTGCCCGAGCAGGCCCCGTTCGTCCTGGTCAGCGGCTGGGCGGAGTTCACCGACACGGTGGAGCGGACCGACACCGTCATCGCCGGGAGCGCCGGGGTCCGGCTGCGCCCCCTCGGCGTCGACGACCTCGACGGGTGGATCCAGCGCAGCTCCCGTTCCCGTACGAAGCAGCGGGAGTGGGCGCGGGTGCTGGAGGCGCTCGCGGCCCGGCCCGACCTGCCGGCCGCCGCGGTCCTCGCCGACCCGACCCTGGCCGGCGCCGCCCGGCTGCTGTACACGGACGGGCGCGCGGACCCCGCGGAGCTGGTCGCCGAGGACGCGACGGAGGAGTCGCTGCAACTCCGGCTGGTGCGGCACCTGTTCGGGGCGTACCTGCCGTACCGCCAGCACCGGGGGCCGTTCCGCGAGCAGCGCCGCCACACGGCCCTGCGGCTGCTGGCCTTCCGGGAGAAGGAGGAGGGCGGGCCGGTCGGCGACCTGCGGGTGCTCTACTGCGGGCGGCGGCCGTCCCGGTGGCTGGCCGGCGCGTATGCGGCGCTGATGTGCGTGCTGGTGTGGTTGATGCTGAGCCTGGACGACTCCGTGAGCCGGGCCGACGACTCGTACTACGGGTCTGCGTACGGCACGTCCGACTCGGACCAGGGGCCGGCGTGGTTCCTGCTGGGCGTGCTTGCCGGGTTCGCCTGGTACGCGTACCAGCGGCACAGGCTGGATCCGCGGGCGCCGCGCGGCGATCCGGTCGGGCGGGTCTGGCAGGGGTTGCTGAAGGGCGTTCCGAGCGGGCTGGTGCTGCTGTTCGCGGTGGCGGTGTCGGATTCGGTCGTGGACGTCCTGTTCCTGACGGGGGCCGCGATGCTGCTGGGCTTCAGCTCGTGGTTCGCGGACCACACGGCGCGCCCTACGGGGAGGCTGTGGGTCGTCGGGGACCTCCCGGCGACGCTGCTGTGCTCCGCGCTCGTTCTCGCCGCCTCGGCCGCCTTCGTGCTGCTGGTGCCGCTCCTGGCGGGCAGCACCGTGACCGGGCACTGGATCCGGGCGGTCGTCTCGTCCCGGTTCGCCCTGTGGGGGCTGCCCCCGGACGCGGTGTACCGGCTGCTCGACGAGGCCGCCGCGCAGGAGGTGCTGCGGGCCGGGCCGGACGGGTGGTCGTTCACGCACCCGGCCATCGCCCGGTGGTACCGCCATGCGCCGTCCCTGCCGGAGTTCGACGGCCCGTGACGGGGCGCCGAGAGGGCGTGGTCATCCGGCGGGCGGCTGTGCGGCGGCGGGGTCCAGCCGGGCGGGGCCGTCGCGCAAGGCCAGGTAGTCGGCGAGCCGGGCGGCCGCGGTGAGCATGGCGACGCCCCGCGCGGTGAGTCGGCGCTGCCAGTCGTCGAGGGCGCTGGTGAGGGCGTCGGCACCCGGGCCGGTGGCGGCCCCGGTGCCGGCGGTCGCGCGGATCTGCCGGACGACGGTGGCGATGCGGTCCAGGGGGTAGCCGCCGCGCCGCAGGAGGTGGGCGAGTTCGGCGTCGCGTCCGTCGGCCTCGCGGTAGACGCGGTACCCGGTGCCGGTATCGCGGGCGGGGTCGAGGATGCCGGCGGCCTCCCAGTTGCGCAGGGTGGCCGGGGTGACGCCTAGCCGGCGGGCGAGTTCGCCGACGGTCAGGGGCCCGCCGGCCCGGGCGGGCCGCGCAAAGGTGGGCTGCTCGGGGGCGGGCCGGTCGGGGGCGGGGGGCGGCTCTGCCGCCAGGTGGCCGACGGCCTGCCGTACGGCGGCGAGGGTCTCCCGGTCGCGCAGCAGCCGGGCATGTCCCCGGTCGACGGTGTCGAGGGCGTCGTCGAGGGCGTGGCGGTGGACGGCGTTCATGATGCGGCCGGCCGGCTGGTGCCCGTACGCGGCGACGAGCGCGAGGAAGGCGCGCAGTGCGGCCGCGTGCAGCGTGGTGTAGACGCGGTAGCCGCTGGGGGTGCGCTCGGCGGGCGGGAGGAACCCGTCGCGCTCGTAGTTGCGGACGGCCTGGGTGGAGAGGCCGTGGCCGCGGGCCAGGTCGGCTGGGCGCATCGCTTCCCTGCTGTTTGAGACTTTGGAAACGGAGAGGCCCTCTATCCAAGGCGGATGGGGAGCAAAGCCTCCACCGAGCTTTCAAAGATACGCTTGCGGGACATGATGAGTCGGGAGATCCGGAAATTCGTCCCTGCGTCGTGCGGCCTGCTGGGCCTGGGAGAGCCGACGCACCTCGAACCCGCCTTCGGGTGGGTCCGCAACGACCTGTTCGAGCAGCTCGTCGGGCTCGGCTTCCGGTCGGTCGCCCTGGAGGTCGACCGGGTGGCCGCGCTCGCCGTCGACGACTACGTCCGCAAGGGGCAGGGGACCCTCGACGCGGTGATGCGCGAGGGGTTCAGCCACGGCTGGGGTGAGTCGGCGGCCAACCGGCGGCTCGTCGCCTGGATGCACGCGTACAACCGGAGCCGGCCCCCTCGGGAGCGGCTCGCCTTCCACGGCTTCGACGCGCCGACGGAGTCCATGAGCGCGCCCAGCCCCCGGCCTTACCTGGAGCACGCCCGCGCCCACCTGGGCCTGGACCTCGGCGTCGACCTCGCGGAGCTGGCCGGCGACGACGGGCGGTGGAGCCGGCCGGAGGCGGTGCTGGACGCGGCGGCCTCGCCGGGGGCCGAGCCGGCGGCCGCGGCGCTGCTGGCGCTCGCCGACGACCTGTGGGGCGCACTGTACTCCCGTGCCCCGGAGCGGATCGCGGCCACGTCGCGGGAGGAGTGGCACCGGGCGGGCGTGCACCTCGCCGCCGGGCGCGGCCTGTTGCGCTACCACCGGCAGGCGGCGCGGCCCATGGACCGGCCGGAGCGGTTGCGGGGGCTGCTGGCCGTGCGGGACGGGCTGATGGCGGAGAACCTGCTCGCCATCCGCGCCGCCGAGGCCGGGCGCGGCCCGACGCTGGTGTCCGCGCACAACCTGCACCTCCAGCGGCCGCCGAGCAGCATGCGGCTGGGCGACGCGGACCTCACCTGGTCCGGTGCCGGCGCGGTGGTGGGGGCCCTGCTGGGGGCGGAGTACGCGTTCGTCGCGGGCAGCCTGGGCCGCAGCGCGGCGATCGGCCTGGGCGAGCCGGAGCCCGACACGTACGAGGGGCTGCTGCAGCGCCGGGCGGAGGGCGCCGCGTGGGGGCTGGCTCCGGCCCCCGAGGCCGACTCGGCCCGCGCGCGCACCGACACCGTGCCGCAGCAGGGCTGCTTCCCTCTCGGGGCGGCGGTCTTGGCGGGCGCGGCAGCGGTCCTCCACATCCCGGACGGCCCGCAGGCGGCCGCCGGCCACCCGGCCGACGCGGCGACGGCGGCCACAGCAGCCGGGTAGCCGGGCCGGGGGCTCACCTGGGGCTGCCGCCCGTCGGGCCGGGGAACCGGTGGTGTTCCCCGGGCCCCCGTCCCCTGCTCCTCGGCCGGTGGCGGCCGCTCCGATCGGTCACGGCCTCGGCCGCCCGCGGCCTCCGCGGCGCGGCGCGGCGCAGGCAGCGGCCGGATCCGGCGTCGGCGGGCGCGGTGGACCCGGCCCCCTCCGGGCGCACGCGATCGGGGGAACGTACGCCGTGGCCTGCGGCGGCGCGACCGGCGCCCGGGGCCGGACGGCGCCGTCAGCGGGCCGCCGCGCGGAGGGCGGTCGTGACCAGGCCGGCCAGGGTGTCCTCGCGGCCCTGGAGGTAGAAGTGACCGCCGGGAAAGATGCGGGAGGTGAAGTCCTCGGTGGTGGCCTCGGCCCAGGTGGCGAGGGATTCGGGCGGGCAGCCCGCGTCGGAGTCGCCGCCGAGCGCGGTCACCGGGACGGGGACGCGGGCCAGGGGGCGGGCCGGGCGGTACCGGGTGAGCTGCCCGAAGTCGCCGTGCAGGGAGGGCATCAGGAGTTCGCGGAGTTCGGGGATGTCGTACACCTCGGGCTGGGCGGCGCCCTGGTCGCGGACGTAGGCGAGGAGGGAGTCGTCGTCAAGGGCGGGCAGGTTGGTGCGGTCGCGTACGGGGGCGGGTGCGCCGGAGACGAAGAGGCGGACGGGCAGGGCCTGCGGGGCGTGCCGGGCGAGCCGCAGGACGGTCTCGTACGCGACGAGCGAGCCCATGCTGTGGCCGAAGACGACGGTGGGCAGGGCGGGGAGCGCGGCGAGGGCGGCGGCGACCGCGTCGGCGAGCTCGCCGAGGGTGTCGGGGCAGGGCTCGCCGAGCCGCTCCTGGCGGCCGGGGTACTGGACGGCCAACAGCTCGGTGTCGGCCGGCAGGTGGCGGGCCCACGGCTGGTAGGCGGGGGCGGCGCCGCCGGCGTGGGGCAGGCAGACGACACGGGAGCGGAAGCCGGTGACGGGCGCGTAGGCCGCCGTGCCGGGGGTGCGGCCGGCTGCGGGGGTGAAGCGCTTCAGCCAGCGGTCTGCGTCCTGCATCCTGGTTTCTCCGGTCGTTCGTGCGCGTACGGGCGTTCCGCCGCCCGCCCGGCGGTCGGCCCGCCGGGCACCAGGATGCCGGTGCCGGATGCGCGCCCGGGCACCGGGGCCCGGGACGACGCGGTGGCCGGCGGCGGCTACAGCGGCTCGCCGAGGGGGCCGTGGACCGGTTCGAGGGCGTCGGCCCAGTGGACGGCGAAGTCGGGCTGGGTGCCGTCGGTGTCGGTGAAGCCGAGCGGGCGGCCTGCGCGGCGGCAAACCGGACCCGTCAGCGGACGGCGGCGGGGGACGGCCGCTCGCCCCACGACCCGTTGCGGTCATGCTCTAATCGCCGGATGGCGAAGATCGAATCAGAGCTGATACGGCGCTGGCTGAACGGCTGGACCGCGGCCCGCTCCCTGCCCGAGGCCGAGTCGGTCGGGTCAGCCGGGGACGGCCTGCGGTCAAGATGCGACCAACCCGGCCGCGAGGTCGAGGTGTTCGCGCTCCGCGCGGACGAGGACCCCGCATCGTTGACACGGCTGGCGGCAGCCGTGGCCGCCGCGAGGCAGACCACCTGGCTCACGGTGCCCACACAGCGCCCGGACGCCGTCGAAGCCGTCGTCAACGCCGCCGGGCTGGAGCTGCTCCACCGGTCCGAGTGGCTCATGTCGGCCGATCTGGGCGGACACCCGCAGCACGCGCCCGCCGCACCGTACGAGCGCGAGGTCCGCACCGACGGACCGGTCACGGCCGTCTCCCTCCGCCACCCCTCCGGAGAGGTGGCGGCGCGCGGCACCGTCGCCGTGGTCGGCGCCGACGCGGTCGCCGACCGCATCGAGACGGACCCGGCGCACCGGCGACGCGGCCTGGGACGCGCCGTGATGGGCGCTCTGGCGGAGGCCGCCGTGGCCCAGGGCGCCCGTACCGGTCTCCTCATCGCCAGCGAGGAGGGGCGGCGCCTCTACTCCTCGCTGGGCTGGCGCCGGGAAGCCGGCGTCGTGATCGCCCGGGGGCCGGCGGCTCCCTCCGGCCGGTAGGCCCGCCCGCACCGGGCGGGCCCGGGCCGCCCTGGGGTCAGGCAGTGGTGCGGGTGTAGGTGAGGAACACCGCTCCGCTCTTGAGGACCGTGTGGTCGGCGAGCGTCCACGTGCGGGGGTCGAAGACCGCCTTGCGGGAGAACAGCGGGATCCCGTCGCCCAGGGTGAGCGGGGCGACCTTGAGGACCAGCATGTCGATCTCCGCGTACAGGGATCCGGCCAGCTCGGCGCCGCCGATCAGCCAGATGTCCTTGCCGTCCTGCTGCTTGAGCTCGCGCACGGTCGCCACCGGGTCGCCGGAGACCAGCTCGACGGCCGGGTCGGGAAGCTCCGTGAGGGTGCGGGAGAACACGAGGTGCCGCAGGTGCGGGTAGGCGTCGGCGATGCCGGCCGCAAGGCCGATCTCGTACGTGCGGCGCCCTTCGAGGACGGTGTCGAACCGGGTGCCCTCGGCCGTGACGGACAGCGCCTGCCGGGCATGGACGGGCAGAGTCTCCGGGTACTCGGCGACGAGGTGCTCGATGTAGTCCTCCGCGATCGGCCAGAAGCCGTTCGGACCGGTCGGGTCGGCGCCGTCCGGGCCGGCGATGAAGCCGTCGAGCGTGGTGGCGATGTAGTAGACGAGTCGGCGCACGCCGGGTCCCTCCTGTGGGTCCGCTGCGGTACGCCCCGGGCCGTCGGCCGGCAGCCGGGTCGCGCGCCGCGGAACGATCATGGCATCGGGTCGCGGGGCGGCCCAACCCCGTTTGCTGCGGAGGAAGTTCCCGTACGCATACGGGAGGCCGGGCGGCCGCCCCGGCTCAGGGTCCTACGCGGTGCAGGGCCTCGGCGACCTCGGGGGCGTGGACCGCGAAGGGGCCGAGGTCGGTGGCGCGTGCGAAGGAGGGGGAGCCGCGGTGCTCCCCGAGGCGGGCGAGGGCCCGCCGCCCGTAGTACGCGCCCGGCCCTGCGGCGGCCGGCGGGTTCGGCCGGGCGGCCGGGGGCCGTTCGCCCGCGGCCACGGCAGGCAGCGTCTGCTCGAACAGCGCCTGGCAGGCGCGGACGCCGCGCAGCATCACCTCGTGGAAGCGGTCCGCGGGCCCGATGGGGAAGCGCTGCTCGGCGAGCACGGGGCCGGTGTCGATCCCGGTGTCGACCTCGTGCACGGTGGCCCCGTACTCGGTGTCCCCGTGGAGCAGCGCGAACACCACGGCGGCGGACGGCAGTCCCCGGTGCTGCGGCAGCAGCCCGTTGTGGACGTTGACGATGCGGAGCCCCAGCGACAGCACCGGGGCGCGGAAGACCTGCCGGTTGTTGACCGACCAGACGACCCCGTCGGTGCAGGCCGCCGCCAGGTCGGCGGCCGCCGCGTTGACGTCGGCCGCGGCGAGGTGCGCCGTGCCGGGGCCGGCGGCCGCCGCGTCGAGCGGGTCCGAAGAGCAGACCAGGTCGACGCGGTGGCCTCCGGCGGCGGCGTGGGAGACGGCACGGCGCAGCAGGGCGCCCTCTCCGACGAAGATCATGCGGTGGTTCCTTCGCGTACGGCGGTGAGGCGGTCGCAGACCCGGCCGAGGGTCAGGTCGCGGACCAGGACGGCGAGGTCCTCGGTGAGGCGGCGCGCCTGGTCCGGGGTGAGCAGGTCGGCGCTGACGGCGCTCAGCATCTCGACGAGGGCGAGCGAATCGCCGCCGAGCGCCTGGAAGTCGGAGTCGGCGGTCAGCGCGGAGGCGTCGACCCCGAGGACGGTCGCCCAGTGGCGGGCCACGCGGGCGTGCAGCGCCGCGGGGCTGCCGCCGGGGTCGGTGCCGGCCGGCTCGGGAGGCTCGGGAGGCTCGGGAGGCTCGGCCGTGGGTGGGGCGGCGGTTCCGGCGAACGGGTCGGGGAGGGCGTCGAAGTCCGTCTTGCCGCTCACGGTGGCGGGCAGGGCTGCGACGGTCAGGACGTGCGCCGGGATCAGGTGCCGGGGCAGGATCCCGGCCAGGTGGGCGCGGAGCTCGTCCGCCGAGGGCGCACCGGCGGAGGGCGCCGGGCCGGACTCGGCCGGGGCCGCCGGGTCGGCGGCCGCCGGGGCTGTGGCCGTGGTGCCGCGGGCGGGGACTGCGTACGCGCACAGGACCGGGCCCCGTGCGCCCGGTCGGCGCCGGGTCGTGACCGCGGCGCGGGCCACGCCGGGGTGTGCCTCCAGGGCTGCGGTGATCTCGGCGGGCTCGATGCGGTGGCCGGCCACCTTCACCTGGCCGTCCGCCCGCCCTGCGAAGGCGATGCCGCCGCCCGGGAGGCGGCGTCCGAGGTCGCCGGTGCGGTACGAGCGCATCCCGTCGGGCCCGGTCGCGAACGGCGTGCCGGCGCCGGCCGGTTCGGCGGGCGCCTGATCGGGGCGGTGGTAGCCGCGCGCCACCTGCACGCCGTGGACGACGATCTCGCCGACGCGGCCGGCGTCCTGCGGGCCGGACCCGATGGGCGTGCCGTCCTCCGCGACCAGGTCGACGCGGAGGTCCGGGCCCGGTGTGCCCAGCGGCAGCGAGGGGCCCGTCTCGGTGTCGTCCACGACGTGGGCGAGGCAGGCGACGGTGGCCTCGGTCGGCCCGTAGCCGTTGATCAGCCGGCAGCCGGTGCCGAAGGCGGCGTACGCGGAGCGGACGGCCGCCGGGGTCAGTTCCTCGCCGCCGAGCAGGAGGGTGCGCAGGCGGCCGCCGCCGTCGCCGTCGAGGAGGGCCAGGTGGGACGGTGTCAGGGCGAGCGTGTCGGCCCGGTGTTCGGCGACGAGCGCGCGGAGCACGGCGGGGGACGGCGCTTCCGGGGCGAGGACGGCCGTTCCGCCGGCCAGCAGGGGCAGGAACAGCGGGAAGCAGGAGATGTCGAAGGCGTAGGAGGAGGCGAAGCCGAAGCGGGTGCCTTCGCCGACGCGGCACAGGCCGGTCATCCAGCGGACGAAGGCGGCCAGCCCGCGGTGCTCGACCAGGACGCCCTTGGGGCGGCCGGTCGAGCCGGAGGTGTGCATGACGTACGCCAGGTCGCCCGGGGCCGGTGCGGTGCCGGCCGCAGCCGGGGGGTCGGCGGGCTGCGCGGGCGTCGGCACGTCCTCGACGGCCAGGAGCTCGCCGGGGACGAACCCGGCGAGTCCGGGGACCAGGTGGCGCCGGGTCAGCGTGAGACGGGCGCCGCAGGACGCGAGGACGCCGCGGACCCGCGGGCCGGGGTGGGCCGGGTCGAGGGGGACGTAGGCGGCGCCGGCCTTGAGGATCCCCCACAGCGCGGCCACGCCCTCCGGGGTGCGGTCCACGACGAGGCCGACGAGGTCCTGGCGGGCGGTTCCGCGCCGCACAAGCTCTGCGGCGACCGCGTCGGAACGCCGGTCCAGCTCCGCGTAGGTGACCGGTCCGGCGGGCCCGTCGAGGGCCACGGCCGCGGGGGTACGGGCGGCCTGCGCGCGGAACAGGTCGACGACAGTCGCGCTGGCCGGGGCAGCCTGGGCGGAGGGGACAGCCGGGGCGGCCGGGGCGCCCGTACGAGTGTCGGCGCCGCCTGCGAGAAGCCGGTCGAGGACGGCGTCCAGGAAGGCGGGGGCGCGGCGCGGCAGGGAGGGGTCGGCGGCGCGGACGCCGAGGGTGATCTCGGTCGTGTCGGCCGTCTCCGCGACGGCGAACGACAGCGGCACCAGCGGCGCGTGCGCGGGCAGGGCGTAGGCCGTGGCGGCGGTGAACCCGCCGCCGGAGAGCCCGCCGGTGTCGAGCCGCCCGAGGTGGGAGACGACGGCGGAGGCCAGGTGCCGGTCCGTGCGTACGGCGGCGGACTGCGCGGCGCGCAGCAGCGCGGCGAGGGCCGGGCCGGGCAGGCGGCGGACGAGCCCGGCTTCGAACCCGGCGGCGAGTTCGCCGCCCGCGGTGAGCGCGGTCAGCAGGCGGGTGTGGGCGGCGGCCCAGTCCTGGCCGGGGCGCAGGTCGAGGAAGAGGGGCAGGGTCAGGTTGCCGGTGGCGGCGGCGAGGTGCGGGAGGTGGCGGCGCAGGTCCACGGGGACCATGGCGCGCGTGTCGAGCCGTGCCGTGTCGGCGACGGCCTGGGCGAGCCGGGCGGTGAGCGCGGGGTGCCGGCCGGGCAGGGTGCGGCGCAGCCACAGCGTCTGCGACGGGGAGCCGGCGGCCGCGGCGGGGCCGAGCGGGGAGCGCCGCCCTGGCAGCGGCGCGGGCCGCCGGCGGGGTCGGCCGCCCTGGTCGGCGGCGAGCCGGCGCAGCACGCCGAGGTCGGTGGACGGGTCGGCGGCGGGCCGGGCGGCCTCGCCGCGGAGGGCGCGGAAGACCTCGCGCACCCAGGTGAGGGCGCCGTGCCCGTCCATCAGGGCGTGCGAGGCGCTGAACACGAGGGTGGTGCGGGCACCTCCGGCACCGGGCACGACGAGCACCTCGCAGCCCGGCTGGTCCGCCGGGCCGGACCGGTCGGTGAGGAGGCGGGCGGTGTGCGGGTCCGATACGTCGAACCGGCCCCGGGCGGGGGGCGCGTGGAGGACGTGCGGCGGCGGGCCCCCGGCCGTCCACAGGGGGCCGCTGCGGACGAGCCGGGAGCCGGGGCACGTCTGCGCGGCCCGTGCGACGGCGGTGCGGAGCCGGTCGGGGTCGGGGAGGCCGTCGCCTTCGACGACGATCCGCAGGGCCATGGCACCGCGCGGCTGCCCGGCGGCGAGGTAGAGCCGCTCGGTGGGCGACACGGGCCGCCGGTACACACCGCCGGGCGTGCGGGCCTCCTCCGGCGGGGCGGGTGTGCCGGACCCGGCGGACGGCCGGGGCGCCTCCGACGGGCCTGAAGTGTTCTGCGGGCCCGCCTCGTCGGAGGCTGCGGGTGTGCGGGGCTGCTCCGGCTGGTTCGAGGTGCCGGGCGGGTGCGGTGTGCTGGTGGTCATCGTGAGGTGTCCTCTCGGCCGGCGGGTCCGGCCGGATCGGTGGATCCGTGACGCGGCGTCCCCCCTCCGGGCGCCGCCCCTCCGCCGGCGTCTGCGGGCCGCGCGGCTCCGGCACGTGTGGTGCCGGTGGGGCGGGTCCCGTGCGCGGGGCGGCCGGAGTCGTCGCTCTCGGGCTCTGCCGGTGCGCGGCGCGGCGTGCCGGGGGGCCTGGGCTGTCCCGCGGGACCGCGTGCGGCGCGGCGGCCGCGGCCCGCGGCAGCGGACGGGATGTCGGCGGGGCCGCGAGCGGACGTCGGGCTCGTACCGGAGGCCGGCGCAGGACTGGAGGCAGGTGCAGTACCGGAGGCAGGTGCAGAGCCCGGCGGTGTGTCGGCCGGAGGGTGCGGGGCCGGGTGTTCGGCGGGGTCCGCTGCGGGGCCGGTGTGCGGGTGGGCGGTGCTGCGCGGGGTGGCGGGGGCGGCGTGCTGCCGGCGCGGGCGGGCCGCGGTGTGTGCGGCTGCGGTACGGGGTCCGGCGGTGCCGCCGCCTGGTGCCGTTTCTGCCGGCGGGTGCGGGGCGCGTGCCGGGGCCGGGGGTGTGGCGTCCGGGGTGTGCGTGTGGGCGGGGCGGGGGCGGGGGGCCGTCCAGGACGCGACGCCGCCCTGCGCGGCGACCCAGCGGGTCAGGCCGGCCAGGCCGTCCTCCCGGGTGCGGACGGGGGTGTAGCCGAGGTCGCGGCGGGCCGCCGTCGTGTCGTACGTGCTCGAACGGGTCAGCAGGGCCATCATGTACCGGCTGATCGGCGGGCTCGTCCGGGCCCGGGCCGCGGCGTCCGGGCGCAGCCGCCACACCGCCTCGACCGCCGCGGCGAGCGCCCGGCCCGCGGGCAGCGGGATGCGGGGCGCGGGCGGCGGGCAGCCGAGGCGGGCGGCGACGTCGGCGAGGAACGGCCACAGGTCGGTCGTCTCCTCGTCCGCGACGAAGTACGCGCGCCCGCCGATGCGTTCCGCCGGGGCGGACACGGCGGCCCGCAGGCAGGCGTCGACCGCGTTGTCGACGTGGCAGAGGGAGACCAGGACAGGTCTGCCGCCCGACAGGTCCGGGAGGCGTCCCGCGTGCAGGGCGCCCATGAGGCGGGGCAGGAACCCGGCGTGGTCGCGCGGCCCCCAGATGCCGCGGGGCCGCAGGGCGCAGGTGGTGAAGCCGGCGGTGTCGGCGGCGAGGACGTGCTGTTCGGCGACGGCCTTGGTCGCGCAGTAGTCGTTGAACCAGCGGGTGGGGTAGGGGGTGGTCTCGTCGATGCCGAGCCGGTCCCCCTCCCGCAGGTGCATCAGCGCGCTGGGGCTGGAGACGAACACGAACCGGCGCGCGCCGGCGGCGCGGGCGGCGTCCATCAGCCGCAGCGTGCCGGTGACGTTGGCCTCGGTGAACTGGGCGCGGGTGCCGTGGTCGACGACGCGGGCGGCGCTGTGCAGGACGGCTTCGCAGCCGTCGGCGGCGCGCCGGAGCGAGTCGGGGCGGGTGAGGTCGCCGGTGACGAGTTCGACTCCGGGCAGGGTGCGCAGCCGGTCGGTGTCGCTGCCGGGGCGGACGAGGGCGCGTACGCCGTGGCCGGAGCGCAGGCAGGCGTCGGCGAGGTGGCCCCCGAGGAAGCCGGTGGCTCCGGTGATCAGGATTTTCACAGCTGCCGCCACCAGGTCGCCCCGTAGAGCATGGTCAGGCCGACGGCGGCGGGGCGGCGGATGCCGGCCGCGCGGGCCCGGGGCAGGGCCAGCGGGATCTGGACGGCGTGCCCGGCCGTGCTGAGCACGGCGTCCGCCCACCACAGCAGGCGCGGCAGGCGCGCTTCGGGCACGCCGACGGCCGCCGCCCATACGGCGCCGCCGACGAGGTACGCCCACCCGGCGAGCGGGACGAGCCGGGCGGCGCGCCGGCGGGGTGTCGGGGAGGTGGGAGGGGTGAGGCGGCGTTCGGCCCAGCGGGCGAGCTCCTCGCGGCCGATCTTGGCGTTGTGCCGGATGTCGACGGGGAAGCCGGGGTGGTGCAGGAACTCCTCGACGCCGGTGGTCGGTGCGTGAGCGCAGGCGAGGGCGCGCAGTTCGGCGGTGAGGCGCTGCCAGGCGGCGTCGTCGAGGTGCTCGTCGACGGTCTCGACGCAGACGACCGGGCGGAGGCGGTCCCGCCGCGGGTCCGCGGGCGCACCGCCGGGGGCGGTGCCGGATGGCCCTCCGGGCGCTGAGCCGCCGGCGGCTGTCGCGCTGCCAGCGGCGGTGCCGCCCTCGGCGGTGCGGCGGGCGGTGTCGGTGTTCGTGTGTGCGCTGCTGCCCGCGGCGGCGCGGGCGGGAATCGTCCTCTGGGCGGTGCCGCGTGCGGTGCCGCTGCGGGTCGTCGTGCGTCCGCCGCGGCCCCAGCCGCTGTCCGGGGCTGCGGGGATGCCGACCAGGGCCGTGCGGCGGACCTGGGGGTGGGCGTTGAAGACGCCCTCGCAGCGGACCGTGTGGAGGTCGCGGTGCTCGGTGCGGACGCGTTGCGCGGAGCGGCCGCAGAACCAGAGGCGGCCGTCGTCGTCGAGGTAGCCGAGGTCGCCGGTGCGGTGCCAGGCGGGGCCGGCAGGGTCGGCGGCGTCGGGCACCTTGTGGAGCCGGTCGGCGTCCGGGGAGTGGTGGTAGCGGGGGCTGACGCAGTCGCCGCGGACGGCGATCTCGCCGACCCGGCCCGCCGGGAGGTGGGGTGCGGGGCGGGGCAGCGGGCCGTCCGTGACGGGCAGGATGGCGAGGCGGATGCCGGGGACGGGGCGTCCCACGCAGGTTCCGGCGCCTTCGGCGGCGCGTGCCGCCGTACCGCCGCCACCGCCGCCACCGCCGGGGGCCGCGTCCGCGTCCGCGGCCGGGCCAAGGAGTTCCTCCGCCTCGATCGACGTGACCGGCAGCGCCTCCGTCGCCCCGTACGTGACGTGGATGCGGGCCCGCGGGTCCAGTACGCGGCGCAGCGCGGCCACCGTCGTGTCCGGTACGGGTGCTCCGCCGCCGACGACGCAGTGCAGGTCGGGCAGCGGGTGGCGGCCGGGGGCGGCGGCGCCGAGGTGGGCGGCGAGGGGGCCGAGGAGGGCGGGCGAGGCGAACATCGTGGTGACGGCGAAGCGTTCGAGCGCGTCGACGACGAGCGCGGGGTCGGCCTGGGCGACGCGGGAGGGGGCCAGCGGGGCGAGGACGAGGGTGGAGCCGTAGACGAGGTCGAGGACCCCGTAGAACGGCAGGGTGACCAGGGAGGTGTCGTCGCGGGTGCGGCCGTGCACGGCCTCGATCTGGCGGGCGATGGACAGGGCCATGCGGTGGGTGTACTCGACGCCCTTGGCGGGGCCGGTGCTGCCGGTGGTGAAGCCGATCATCAGCAGGTCGTCGCGGCCCGCGGCCACGGGTGCGGCCGCGCCGCCCTCGGCGCCGAGGGTCCGTAAGGCGGTGAGGGTGCGGGCCCTGCCGAGGCGGTGCCGTCCCAGGGTGACGGGGACGCGGATCCCGGCGAAGGTGCGGCGGCCGAGGAGGCGGGCGGCGTGCGCGAGGGGCGGCCCGATGAACGCCTCGGCTCCGACGGTGCGGTAGCAGTGCAGCATCCGGCGGACGCCCATGCCGGGGTCGACGACGACGGGCACGGCGCCGACCCGGAAGAGGGCGAAGGCGAGGGCGAACAGTTCGGGTCCGGGCGGCGCCATCAGGACGGTTTTGGTGCCCTTGGTGATGCCGGCGCGGACCAGGCCGGCGGCGAGCTCCTCAACGGTCTGCTGGAGCCGGCCGTAGGTGAGGGTCCGGTAGGCGGGGCGGGCGCCGTCGCGCCGCGGGCCGCCGACCGGGTGGATGACGGCCGGCTTGTCGGGGAAGGCGCGGGCGTTGCGTTCGAGGAGGCCGGCCAGGCTGTGGGCGCCGAGGTCGTCGGCGGCTGCGGGCCGGGCTCCGGCCGGGGTGGCGGTCGTGGTCGGCATGGCGGTCACCATCCCTGCGGGCGGTAGGAGGCGCAGGCCGCTCGCGGTCCGGCGCCGGCGGTGACGAACAGGAGGGTGTCGACGCCTTCGGGGCGGGCGTGTTCCAGGGCGTGCAGGTAGCCGAGGACGGGGGCCGCGGTGTGCGGCCGGCCGCGTCCCGGATCGCCGCCGGCGCCCGCGGGGGCGTCCGGGCCGATGACGAGGGTGCGGCCGGTGTCGAGGCCGAACTCGGCGGTGTACGCGGCGACCGCGGCCGCGGCGAGTTCGGCGGTGCGCTGCTCGTGGCCGGGGGTGCGGTGCACGGTGATGCGGGAGCGTCCGCCGGTGCCCATGGTGTCGAGGTCGAGGTAGCCCGCGACGTCGGTGGGCCGGTCGCCGCCGTAGTGGCGTACGGGCCCGAAGCCCGTGCCGGGGTCGGCGTCGCGTTCGAGGAGGAACGCGCCCGCGAGGTCCGCGTAGGGGTAGTCGGGGTCGCGGGAGGCGTCGCCGCCGGGGTGGACGTCGGCGGCGGTGATGAGGAGCCGCTCGGTGGTGCCGGTGGCGAGGAGGGACTGGCCGGCCTGGACGGCGCTGAGGACGCCGCAGGCGCCGTCCATGAGGTCGAAGGAGAAGCCGGCGGCGGGCTGGGGGTCGGCGAGGTAGTCGGGGTTGATGCCGGTTTCCTTCTGGACCAGGGCGGCGAGGGCCGGTTCGAAGGTGTTGTTCTCGCGGTAGACGCCGACGTTGACGAGGACGCCTACGGCGGACGGGGAGACGCGGGCGCGGGCGAGGCAGCGGCGGGCGGCGCGCCCGGCGAGGTCGGCTGCGGAGGCGGGGGTGCCGGGGTCGGTGTGGGTGGCGGTCGCGGATGCGGTGATGACAATGCCCATGGCGGATCACGCCCCTGCGTGGGTGACGGTGGCGGACAGCGCGCCGGTGACGAGTCCCGAGGCGGCGGGCACCAGGAGGTACTTGGCGCCGGCGGTGGCAGCGCGGTCCCGATCCGGGCCGGTGCCGTCGCCGGCCGCGGCGCGGGTGCGGCGGAGGTGGTCGCGCAGGGTCAGGAAGTGGGAGGTGGTCGCGGTGTTGCCGTACTGCTCCACGGTCTGGAGGGACGGCGGCATGGGCGTGCCGAACTCCGCCTCGGCGGTCCGGTTGGCGTACTCGATGAACCGGGTGCCGACCTGGTGCTGAATGATGTGGTCGAATTCCTCGTCCTCGAAGGAGCGCCCGTTCTTGGCAAGGAAATCCTCGTGGAACCGCGGCCACAGTTTGAGGCGTTCCCGGTCGTGCATCTTCTTGTTGTCGGTGTAGAGGCCGATTCCCTGGCTGCGGTCGCTCGGCATTCCCATGCAGAGGTGGGAGTATTCGGCGCAGGTCATGAGCTCGATGTAGTGGATGCGGTCGGCGGGGCCGGTGGATTCGTCGAGGACGACCGCGGCGGCGGAGTCGCCGACCGAGAGGGAGGCGAACTGCGGGTCGTAGGAGTCGCGCAGTTCGCGGGCGGCGGTGCAGGCGACGCGGGTGGCCTGCTCGCCGCTGACGACCATGCCGGTGCGGACGGCGCCGGAGCGGATCATCCGGTCCAGCAGCCACACGCCGGTCATCATGCCGGCGCAGGCGTTGGAGACGTCGAAGCTGACGGCGGGCCGGGCCCCCAGCTCCTTGGCCAGCATCCCGGCGAAGGACGGCTCGAAGTGGAAGCGGCTGCCGTCCTTCACGCGGGTGATGGACGCGCTGATGACGACGTCGAGGTCGGCCGCCCGGTGGCGGGAGACGGCCAGGCAGTCGCGGGCGGCGGCGAGGGCCATCCCGAAGGAGTCCTCGCCTGCGGCCGGGTCGGGGTCGTGGACGCGGCGCTCGGCGATGCCGGTGATCCGGCGGACGTCCGCGTCGCCCAGGTTCGGCACCTTCGCGCGGAGTTCGTCGTTGGTCTCGCGTCCCGCGGGAAGAAAGGCGCCGAGGGCCTCTATTCGGCTGCGGCGCTCGGTGGTACTCATATTCGCCCTCCATGGCGATCCGCCGGGCCTTCGAAAGGTCAGTGGCTCCGGTCGGTAAATGGCTGAGGGCCGTCACTGGTGACGGACAGCGAAGTTACCGTAGCGTACGGAATTCCCTACCCAGGTCGCCTGACCGGTTCCGGGGGCCCGCCCGATCGAATATCGGCCAAACCGCGGCGGGCCAATTCGCCTGTCGGTCCGGGACTTTCGGCCCGGACCCGGGGCGCCGGTGCCGGGCCGGGCGTCCCCGTACGGACACCCGTACGGGCACGGAACGGGTGTCCGTACGGTCCCCGCTGCATGCGCAGCCGCGCAAAAGATGTCCGGAACCGCCCGGTCCGCCTTGACCTCGCTCCCCCACCCGCCACCCGGCGCGCCGGCACCGTGCGGCAGTCCCGCTGGCCCGGTTGGGCCAGGGCCGGTTCGGTCCAGTCGATCTCTCTTCCCAGCGCTTTGACCAGCGGCGAAGCTGATTCCTGTCAGCGAGGGAGACCTCGGGGACACCGCCTCGAAGGCCTGAGGAAACGTCACCGCGGGACGTGTCCGAAGGAGTCGGTCCGCTCACGGGGCCGGGCGGGACGCCACACCACCGACCCTGTCGTTCGAAAGGAATCCAGCGCCATGCGTATCCACGTCATGAGGGCCGCCGCGGTCTTCGCCCTCGCCGTCGGCCTCACCTCGGTCGCCCCGATGGCCTCGGCCGTCCCCCTGGAGCGCACTCCGGGGACGGCGGCACCGGCCGCGGACGCCGCCGGCGCCCTCGCCGGCTGACGTCCCCTCAGGCGACCGGACGGGGACGCACCGGGACACACCGGGGACGCACCGGCGCCTCCTCCGCCACACCAGACCGCTGTACCTGCAGGGCAGCCGTCCGACCAGCGCCGGAACCCCTCCCCCGCCGCCACCCGGCTTTCCCTCCGCACCAGCCCGCGGCCCCGCCGCACCACGACAGCGCACCGAACCGCCGGTCGAGCCCACGGACGACCCCTGCTCCCGGCACCCACCACAACCTCACGCACGACGAACCGGAGTACACCCATGCCTCGCAACGGACAGACCGCCCGCCGCACCGGAATCGCGGCCCTCCTCGCCATCGCCGCAGCGGCCGGCACCGTCGTCGCGGTCAACGGCCCCGCGACCGCCGCCCCGGCCTCCGTGGCCCCCGTGACCGGCGGCGCCGCATCGGCCGACTCAGGAAACCCGGACTTCGGCAGCCCTGGCCAGGGCGCGGAGACGCCCGTCGACGCCGAGGCCCGCGCCACGTCGTTCGCCGCGGCCGCCACGACGCCGAAGATATCCCGCGACACGGTCATCGAGCGGGCCAAGAGCTGGGTCGGGATCGGCCTCGACTACGACTGGGGCGGCCGCCACGGCGGGTACCGCACCGACTGCTCCGGCTTCGTCTCGATGGCCTGGGACCTGGACACCTCGCTGACCACGGACGGCTTCGAGCCGCGCGGCACCGTCTACAAGATCGGCAAGTCGGACCTGAAGGCGGGCGACGCCCTGCTCGACAACGACCCCGGCGCAGGCGGCCACGTCGTCCTCTTCGAGCGGTGGGCCAACAGCGACCACACCAAGTACTGGGGCTTCGACTTCACCCCGAGCGGAGTGCACCACCGCATCTACGACTACCCGTACTACCCGGGGTACGGCCCCTACTACCCGGTCCGCTACAAGAACATCGTGGACGACGAGGCCCCCAAGCCGCAGCCCGCCCCCGGCATGACCGACCTGGTGGCCGCGAACATCAACGGCGACTCCGTCGACGACGTCGTGGGCGTCGAGGCCTCCACCGGCAAGCTGTGGCTGTACAAGGGCAACAGCAACGGCACCATCGCCGCCGGCAGCGCCCGCGTCGAGATCGGCTCCGGCGGCTGGAACGGCATGTCCAACCTGGCGGCCGCCGACTACAACGGCGACGGCAAGGACGACATCGTCGCCACCCAGGAGTCCACCGGCAAGCTCTACCTCTACCCCGGCACCGGCTCCGGCCTGGGCGCCCGCAAGGAGATCGGCTCGGGCGGCTGGAACGGCATGAAGGACCTGATCGGCGGCGACTTCTCGGGCGACGGCAAGGCCGACGTCGTGGCCGTCGAGAAGTCCACCGGCAAGCTGTGGCTCTACAAGGGCAACGGCACCGGCGCCATCGGCGGCGGCAGCAGCCGCGTCCTGATCGGCTCCGGCGGCTGGAACGGCATGCACGACCTCGTCGGCATGGACGTCGACAACGACCGCAAGACCGATGTGGTCGCCGCCGAGTCCTCCAGCGGCAAGCTCTTCTTCTACAAGAGCACCGGCACGGGCCTCGCCGAGCGCAAGGAGATCGGCTCGGGCGGCTGGAACGGCATGAACGACCTGATCGGCGGCGACTTCACCTCGAACGCCTACGACGACCTGGTCGCCGTCGAGAAGTCCACCGGCAAGCTCTGGCTCTACCCCGGCACCGGCTCTGGCCTCTCCGCCCGCAAGCAGATCGGCTCCGGCGGCTGGTAGCAGCCCCGTGGCCCCGGCGGGGGTGACGACACCGCCCCCGCCGGCCCTGCACCCGGCCCGGCATCCGCCCGGCCCCCTCCTTCCTGCACCGCCCCCGCGCCGGCCGCACCGCGGCCGCAGCGCGCCCGCCGCCGCGCCACTGTGCGGCGCGGCGGCCCCCGACCTCCCCTTCTCTCGGCCCCCGGCCGGTTTGGACGACGACACCGAAATGATCAAGAAGTTCATGACCAGGCGAGTCCGCATCGCGACCGGTCTGCTCTGCGCGACCATCGCCGCCACCACCCTCAGCGTCAGCGGCGCCAACGCCGTCGAGGACACCCACTTCCACGGCGACCTCGACGAGCTGACCGTCTCCGAGATGGGCCTGCCGGCCGGCTACGACATCGGCCCGATGTCCACCTTCGCCTCGGCCGAACGGCCGCACTTCCAGATGCCGTTCAAGTGCAACGAGTCCTGGACCGGCCGCTCCCGCTCCGGCCACAGCCCCTCGTACTACGCCCTCGACTTCACCCAGGGCGGCTCCACGTACGGCTCCCCGGTCGTGGCGAGCGCCGCCGGCAAGGCGACGGTGCGCGACCTCGGCGGCCGCAGCTACGGCAAGTACGTCGTCATCGACCACGGCGGCGGCTGGAGCACGGTCTACGCCCACCTGAGCAGCTTCAGCGTCTCGGACGGCGCCTCCGTCAAGGCCGGCCAGCAGATCGGCGCCGTCGGCAGCACGGGCAACTCCACCGGCGCCCACCTGCACTACGAGCAGCGCCTGAACCGCACCGACCAGCGGCCCACGTTCAACGGCGCCGCGTTCTACCCGGACAGGACGCAGACCAGCAAGAACTGCGGCACCACGACCGAGGAGCCGCCGGTCATCCCGGCTCCGCCGGGCGACCCGACCGACAAGGGCATGAACGACCTGGCGTCCGCCGACCTCAACGGCGACAACGTCCTCGACATCGTCGCGGTGGAGAACTCCACGGGCAAGCTGTGGATGTACAAGGGCAACGGCAACGGCACGATCGCCGGCGGCTCGTCCCGTGTGCTGCTCGGCTCCGGCGGCTGGAACGGCATGTCGAACCTGACGGGCGGCGACTTCAACAAGGACGGCAAGGACGACCTGGTCGCCGTCGAGGAGTCCACCGGCAAGCTGTGGCTCTACAAGGGCAGGGACAACTCGACGATCTCGGGCGGCTCCGAGCGCGTGCTGATCGGCTCCGGCGGCTGGAACGGCATGTCGAACCTGACCGCGCTGAACCTCAACGGCGACAGCGTCGCGGACCTCGCGGCGGTCGAGAAGTCGACGGGCAAGCTGTACCTCTACCCGGGCACCGGCTCCGGCCTCGGCGCCCGCAAGGAGATCGGCTCCGGCGGCTGGAACGGCATGACGAACCTGACCGGCATGGACCTGAACAACAGCGGCCGCCAGGACCTCGTCGCGGTCGAGAAGTCGACGGGCAAGCTGTTCCTCTACCCGGGAGACCGCGGGTACCTGAGCCCGCGCATCATGATCGGCTCGGGCGGCTGGAACGGCATGTCCGACCTGATCGGCGGCGACCTGTTCAACAACAGCCCGTCGGACGACCTGATCGCGGTCCAGAACTCCACCGGCAAGCTCTTCCTCTACCCGGGCACCGGCTCCGGCCTCGGCGCCCGCAAGGAGATCGGCTCGGCCGGCTGGTAGTCCGCGGCGGTCCGGCACGGACCGCCGCGGACCGCACCGACCGCACGCACGGCACGACGGTGAGCACCGTCGTATGAGGACCGCATGGGAAGCGGCCCGCCCCCGGGAACGGGGCGGGCCGCTTCCGCGCGTACGCGCCCCCGGTCAGCGCAGCCTGCCGGCGGAGCGGAGGGACTCCAGCACGGCGTTGACCGCCGCGGACGAGGTGTCCTCGCCGGTGGCGAGCGTGTGGTAGCTGAGTCCGCCGGGGTTCACCATGTTCACCTCGATGACGTACGGGTACGCCATGTCGATGCCCGAGTAGAAGATGCCGAGGTCCATCATCCGCTTGCCCAGGAGACGGACGAAGTCCTCCTCCTGCGGGGTCAGCTCCAGTGCCTCGAAGCGGGCGCCGAGGGTGGCGTTGGAGCGGTGGTCGTGCTCCGGGTGGAAGCGCAGGAAGCCCGAGACAGGGGTGTCGCCCGCGATGATGACGCGCTTCTCGTTGGTGCGGACGTGGGGGACGTACTCCTGGGCGACGGTGTGCCGCTTGGCCATGCCGATGATCTCGCGGCCGTAGCGGCCGTTCCGGGACGCGGCGTTGCCGGTGGCCGAGCCGAGCAGCGCGGAGCGGTTGCGGTCGAGCTTGTTGACGACGAAGACGTCGGCGCCGCAGCCGTCGCTGGTCGGCTTGACCACCCAGGAGCGGTCGGCGTCGGACTCCACGAGCGCGTTCAGGAAGTCGAAGTCGTTGGAGACGTACGAGGCGGGCAGGTGCTCGGCGGGGACGACCGCCCCCAGGTTGATCTTCGTGTTGAGGAAGAACAGCGCGGAGGCGTCGTTGACGAACGGGACGCGCTGGTTCAGCAGCCACAGCAGGCGGAAGGAGTCGTCTCCGGCCTCCGGGTGGGTTCCGGCGAGCACCCACACCAGGTCGAAGTCCTCCGCGGAGGCGTAGGGCTCGCTCAGCGACGGGAAGTCGCCGCCGGCGATGAACTCCTCGGAGAGCCGCACCCGGTCGCAGACGACGACGGAGTCGTGCACGTTCAGCGTGTCGATGTCGCCGACGTGCACCTCGTGGCCCTCGCGGTGGAGGGCGCTCGGGATGATCGAGTGGTTGTCGAGCTCGAACTTCGAGGCCTGGGAGACCAGGACGAGGATCTTGTACGGCACGGACGGCACCTCTTCTTCGGAAGGACGGGACGGCGGCGGGGCGGGGCGGCCGGGCGGCGGCGGGCGGGTCAGGCGGCGGTCAGGGTGCGGACGGCGCGGGCGAGGTTGGCCTCCAGCTCCTCGCGGGTGTCGCCGGTGGCGACCACGAAGCCGTGCCGGTCGCCCGACGCGGCCACCGGCGGCGGCAGTTCCCCGGCGGGAACGCTGATCTCCACCTCGGCGACCCCGGGCAGCGAGGCGACGAGCGCGGTGCCCGTCCCGTGCGGCGGCACGGGCACGCTCCGGTCGAAGGTGACGTACCGGATGCCCGCGACGCGGCGGCGGGCGGCGCGCGCCGGCTCCGGCAGCCCGAAGACGGCGAGCATCATCTGCGCGAAGACGTCCTCGCCGAGCGCGAGGCCCAGCATGTCGCTGATCCGGTCGCCGCCGGGCCGGCCGTGCGACTCGATCAGGCGGGGGCCGGCCGCGGTCAGCATGACCTCGGTGTGGGAGGGCCCGTAGCGCAGCCCGGCCGCGTCGAGGGTGGCGGTGACGACGGCGGTGACGGCGGCCTCGTCGGCGGGGTCCAGGACCACGGGCAGGACGTGGCCGGTCTCGACGAAGTGGGGGGCGCCCGTGGTCGCCTTCTCGGTGACGGCCAGGACGCGGTGCCCGGCGGGGGTGCTCACGGCCTCGACGCTGTACTCGGCGCCCTCCAGGAACTCCTCGACGACGTACTGCGCGGTGAACGCCACTGCCGCCAGGTGCGCTTCGGCCTCCTCGGGCGTGGTGAGGAGGCGGACGCCGGAGCTGCCGGTGCCCGCGACGGGCTTGATGACGCAGGGGAAGCCGATGCGGGCGGCGGCGGCACGGGCCTGTTCGCGGTCGGAGCAGACCTCGTACGCCACCGGTACGCCGGCCCGGTCGCCGACGGCGGCCCGCAGCCGGGCCTTGTCCCGGAAGGCCTCCAGCGCCTCGGGCGGGTTGCCGGGCCAGCCCAGCTCCCGGTTCACGGCGGCAGCGGTGCCGGCGCCGGCCTCGCCGAACCCGAACACGGAGGCGGGTCCGGCCGGGGCGAGCGCGCGCAGCCGGCGTACGAGGTCGGCGGGGTCGGTGATCCACGGGGTGCGCAGGACGGTGCAGGGCAGGCCGTCGGGGACGGGGACCGGCGAGGAGGGGTCGGCGGCGACGACGACGGACAGCCCGAGCCGCTGCGCGGCGGCGATGACGAGGTCACGCGGGTTGAGCAGGACGGCGGTGGGCCGCGGCTCGGGAAGGCCGGGAAGGTCGGACCGGTCGGGCCGGTCGGCGGCGGTGGGGTCGGGCAGGTCAGGCATGCTGCATCCGCGCTTTCGGGAGGAGGAGTGAGGAGGCGGCCGCGGCGACGGACACCGCGACGATCACCAGCCAGATGCCGGTGCCGGTGTGCAGCGTCTGAAGGAGGAAGCCGCCGAGGCTGGAGCCGAGCAGGCTGCCGACGGCGCCGGCGGCGCTCATCGCGCCGAGGGCGAGCCCGGTCCGGCCGAGCGGTCCGGCCTGGACGGCCTGCTCGTCGAGGCTGGGGGCGATGAGCATCTCGGCGAGCGTCACCGGCAGGACGAACGCCAGCAGCGCGGACCAGCCGGCGAGCGGGATGAGGAGCGCGTACGCGGCGGCGAAGGCGAGGAACCCGACGACGAGCAGGGTGCGGGCGGCGGCCTGCCGGAACACGTGGCGCAGGAGCGTGTACTGGAGGAGGACGACGAGGAGGCCGTTGACGGTGAAGACGACGGAGATGGCGGCGGTGCTGCCGGTCATCTCCTTGGCGCTGATCGGCAGGATGACGTTGAGCTGGCTGTAGAGGGCCCAGAAGGCGACGCCGACCAGGCAGAGCGGGACCCACTGGCGCACGGCCCGGCGCCGGGCGGCGGGGTCCGCGGCCGCAGGCGCCGCCCCGGTGGCGGCTGTCGGGCCGCCGCCCGGCTGCGGCGGCGCGGCCGCCGACGGGGCGGCGGCCGCGGGGCGGAGGGTCAGCCGGATGCCGAGGAGCAGGTGGGAGAGGATGCAGGCGGCGAGGATCCAGCCGAAGCCGAGCGGGTAGACGAGCGCGCCGAGTGCGGGGCCGGCGATGACGCCCACGTTCACGAACGTGGAGCGCAGGGCGAGCATGTCGCGGGCGGGGACGCCGTCCTCGGCGACGAGCCGGGTCTTGACGGCCAGGCCCAGCAGCGAGCCGCCGATGCCGACGGCGGCGATCCCTGCGACGGCGGTCGCGGAGGCGGTCCCGGCGCCCAGGAGGGCGTATCCGGCGATGCGCAGGCCGAAGCCGGAGGCGAGGACGGCGCGGGTGCCGAAGCGGTCGACGACGAGCCCGCACACCAGGGAGAAGCCCTGGCTGCAGAAGGCCAGCAGGCCGACGAGGAAGCCGGTGCGGCCGGCGGGGACGCCCTCCGAGGAGAGGTGGACGGC
This sequence comes from Streptomyces sp. 2P-4, assembly GCF_030167965.1. Taxonomy (NCBI): domain Bacteria; kingdom Bacillati; phylum Actinomycetota; class Actinomycetes; order Kitasatosporales; family Streptomycetaceae; genus Streptomyces; species Streptomyces sp. 2P-4. The sequence goes on along the minus strand of NZ_CP095012.1, from coordinate 293,183 downwards.
GAGCAGCGGGAGGAACATGAAGGTGGTCAGGCCGGTGAGGAGGACGGTGACCAGGAGGGCGCGGCCGGTCGGCGAGGTCTGCCGCCAGGTGTTCACGGGGCCGGCACCTCCGTGTCCCGGACCCGGTCCATGAGCCATGCCTCGGTTTCCAGGAGCCGCTGTTCGACCTGGGCGGCGTCGGCGCCCTCCACGATCGCGAAGCACAGGTAGGAGGTGCTGTTCTGGGCGACTGCGCCGGCGGCGAGGTTCTCGTTGGTTTCGTAGTGGCGCACCCAGGGGAACGGCGGCCGTTCGGGCGCGGCGACGGGCCGGCCCTGCGGGAGGATCGACACGGAGCCGTGGACGGCGGCGGGGGGCGCGCTGGGCGGCGGGGCGGCGGGCAGGCCGACGGACTGGCGCAGCCAGGCGGTGTGCAGGTCGACGCCGTAGGTGAGGCGGGTGAGGGCGGGGATGCGGTCGCCGCCGACGCGGGAGGCGATCTCGCAGAGGACGAGCTCGTCGTCGGGGGTGTGGAAGACCTCCAGGTGGTAGGCGGCGGTGTCGGGGGTCTCGAAGGCCTCCAGGACGCGGTCGAGGAACTCCTCCAGCCGTCGGGCGAAGGGGTCGCGGACGGGGTGGAGCTGCACGGAGCCGTTGTTGTGCCCGGAGAACACGCCGAGGCAGCTGCGCAGGTAGCGGGAGGCGGCGACGAAGCGGTAGCCGGGGGCGACGACGGCGTCGACGTGGTACATGGGGCCTTCGACGAAGCCCTCGGCCATGAGGTCGTCGCGCCAGGGGCGGCGGCTGAAGGCGAGGAGGGCGTCGTCGTCGTGCAGGACGCTGATGTCGCGGGAGCCGCCCTGTTTGACGGGTTTGACGACGACGGGGTAGCCCTGCTCGGCGATGAAGCCGGTCAGGTCGGTGATGTCGGCGAGCCGCCGGAAGGGGGCGGTGGGGACGGTGCGGCGGGCGGTCTCCTTCATGACGGCCTTGTCGCGGAAGGACAGGGCGCTGGCGGGGCTCTGGCCGGGGAGGCCGAGGTCGGCGCGGATGCGGGCGGCGCGCTCCAGGTCGTACTCGTTGTCGGTGATGACGTGGGCGAGGCCGGTGTCGCGGGCGAGTCCGCGGATGCGCAGCTCCGGGTAGGGGACGGACTCGCAGTCCTCGACGTACTCGTACGAGGCGAGGGCGGCGGTGCCGGTGAGCCGGTGGTGGCTGAAGACGTGGAGCCGGTCGGCCAGTTCGGGGAGCATCGCGGCGTAGTCGTGGCGGGGGCCGTAGTTGATGACGGCGACGTGGGTCATGGTGTGGCCTCGCAGGAGGTGCCGGACGGGGTGGCGGGGGGGTCAGGCGTACGCGGGCTGCCGGGCGGCGGCGGGGGTGTAGGGCGGGAGGTCGTCGGTGACGCTGTAGGGCCGCCGGTCCCAGCGCATGGTGCACCAGGGGCCTGCCATCTCGGAGAGGTCGGCGATGGTGCGCGGGTGGTAGGCGGGGTCCTCGGTGAGCGGGCCGTCGGGCGGGAAGACGCGTTCGACGTAGCGGTGGCCGGGGTCGGCGGCGAGGAAGACGATGGGGCTGCCGTCGGGTTCGGCGGCGCGGATGTGGCGGGAGACCTGCCAGCTCGCGCCGGCTGACAGGCCCGCGAAGACGCCGGTGGTGGAGAGCAGGTGGCGGCATCCGGCGGCGGAGACGGAGAAGTCGAGCCAGTGGATGTCGTCGTAGGCGCTGTAGTCGATGTTGTCGAAGCGGATGCCGCTGCCGATGCCGGCGATGATGAACCCGTCGAGGGGGATGGCCTCGGAGCCGAAGGAGCGGCTGCCGAAGGGCTGGATGCCGGCGACGCGGACGCCCGCGGACGCGGCGCGCAGGTAGCGGCTCATCGCGCCGGTGGAGGCGCCGGTGCCGATGCCGCCGACGAGGGTGACGCCGTCGGAGCCGAGCTCCTTGACGACGGTGTGGGCGACGCGCTCGTAGCCGAGGTAGTGGACGTCGTCGTGGTACTGCTGCATCCAGTAGGCGTCGGGGTGCTCGCGCAGGTAGGCGTGGACGAGGCGGACGCGGGTCTCCTGGTCGTGCTGGAGGCCGTCGTCCCCGGAGGACGGCACCTGCGTGTAGGTGGCGCCGAGGTACTTCAGCTGGGTGCGGATCGCGGCGTCGACGGCGACGGAGGCGAAGACGTGTGCCTTGAGGCCGAGTTCGCGGCAGACGAGGGCGAGGGCGTGGCCGTAGATGCCGCTGGAGCTGTCGACGAGGGTCTGGCCGGGGCGGATCACGCCGCGTTCGAGGAGGTCCACGACGGCGGCGCGGACCGAGGTGACCTTCATGACCTCGAACCGCAGGACGTGGATGCCGTTCCCGAGGTCGATGAGGTCGGGCTCCGAGAGCTTCTCGGCGAAAGACTTGTACACCGCGGCTGTCCCTTCCAGTGGTGTCCGTGGGGCCGGGCGGCAGGGGTGTGCGCGGGCCGCCGGCACCGACGAGTCTGGGAGGGGCCGCTCCCGGCGCGTTCCCGGCGGCTTCCCGGCGGGTTCCCGGAACGCGTCGGGAAGGATCCGGGAAGGGCGGCTGCGCAGCATGCGGGCCATGACGAGACATCAGCTTGCCCTCGACGCGGTGATGGAGCACGCCCTGCGCAGCCCCGACGGCCCCGCCGTGGTGTGCGGGGGCTCGGTACTGTCCTACGGCGCCCTGCGGGAGGCGGCGGAGGCCGCCGCCCGGGAGCTGGACGCCGACCCGCGGTCCGCCGGCGCGGACCGGATCGGCATCCTGTCGCACCGGACGGCCGGGGCCGTCGTGTACGCCCTGGCGGCCTGGCTGTCGGGCCGGTCGTTCGTGTTCGCCGACCCGCGGGCGGCGCCGGAGGCGCTGGCGCACATCCGGGAGTCGGCGGGGCTGGGGGTGGTCGTCGATCCGCGCACGGGCGCGTTCGACGCCGCCGCGGAGCCGCCGCCGGTAGGCGCCTCGGCGGGCCGGGAGTGGGTGCGGGACCCCGCGGAGCGGGAGGCGTACGTGCTGTACACCTCGGGCAGCAGCGGCCGCCCCAAGGGCGTGTCGGTCTCGCAGCGGAACCTGGCGGCGTCGAACGCCGCGCGCGTGGAGGTGTACGAGCGGTTCGGCAGGCCCGTGTTCCTGCTGCTGTCGCCGTTCCACTTCGACTCGTCGGTGGCCGGGGTGTGGGGCACGCTCGCCGTGGGCGGGACGCTCGTCGTCGCCGACGAGGAGGAGCGGCGCAACCCGCAGGCGCTGGCCGGGCTGATCGCCGCGTACGGCGTCACCCAGACGCTGACCGTGCCGAGCTTCCACTCCGAGCTGCTGGACACCGCCCGGGAGGATGCGGGCGTCGCGGCCGCGCTGGAGCGGCTGCGGGTGGTGGTGTGCGCCGGGGAGTCCCTCGCCCGGTCCGTCATCGACCGGCACTTCGCGCTGCTGCCCGGTGTGGTGCTGGGCAACGAGTACGGGCCGACGGAGTGCACCGTCTGGTCGACGTACCGCTTCTACACCGAGCCCGCGGACTCCACGATCGGCTTCGCGATCCCGGGGGCGACCGTGCACCTGCTCGACGAGCGGCTGCGCGCCGTGCCGCTGGGCGCGGCCGGGCAGATCGCGGTCAGCGGCCCGACGGTCGCCCGCGGCTACGTCGGTGACGAGGCGCTGACGCGGGCCCGGTTCACCGACGTCGAGACCGGGCCGGGCCGGCTGGAGCGGGTGTACCTGACGGGCGACCTGGGGCGGTGGCTGCCGGAGGGCGGCCTGGAGTTCGTGGGCCGGCTCGACAACGAGGTGAAGATCCGCGGGGTGCGGGTCCACATCGAGGCCGTCGAGGAGGCCATCGCCGCGCATCCGGGCCTGCGGGCGGCGGCCGTCGCCTATGACGCCGAGTCCGCGACCTCGTACGCCTTCGCGGTGCGAGAGCCGGGCGCGGAGGTGGACGCGGCGTCGGTGCGGCGGGTGGTGGAGGAGGCGCTGAGCGCGGCGGTCGTGCCCGACCGGATCGTGTTCCTGCCGTCGCTGCCGCGCTCCGCACACGACAAGATCGACCGGGCGGCGCTGCTGGCGTCGGTACGCCGGCCCGCGCCCGCCGCAGCTGCCCCGGCGCCCGTGGCGGGCGGGCTCGCGGCGCAGATCGCGCGCGCCTGGGAGGAGGTCCTCGGCGTCCCCGTGCGGGGCACCGAGCAGGACACCTTCTTCGACCTCGGCGGGAACTCGCTGTCCGTGCTGCGGCTCTCCCGCGCGCTGGGCCGGATCGCGGGCCGGACGCTGCCGGTCCGGCAGGTGTACCGGTGCGGCACCATCCCCGAGCAGGTCGAACTGCTGTCGCAGCCTTGACCGCGGGCCCCGCCCGGCCCGCCTCCGCACGCCGTCCGTCCGTCCGTACGTCCGCCACGACACCGATGGGTTCCCCATGCCTTCGACCACCAGCTCCATCAGAGAGTTCGCCCCCGGGCACGACGGGCGCCCGGCCGTCCTGTGCTTCCCCCACGCGGGCGGCTGCGCCTCCTTCTTCCGCTCCTGGCAGGGCCTGCTGCCCGGGGCCCGCGTCCACGCCGTGCAGTACCCGGGCCGCGAGGACCGCATCACGCAGGACCATCCCGAGTCGCTGACCGGGCTGGCGCAGGCCGTCGCCGACGAGGTCCTGGCGAGCGGGGAGGCGTACTCCGTGCTGTTCGGGCACAGCATGGGCGCGTACGTCGCCTTCGAGACGGCCCGGCTGCTGGAGCGGGCCGGCCGGCCGGTGCCCGTCCTGGTGGTGTCGTCGGCGGCGGCGCCCGCGCTGCGCCCGCCGGTGCCGTTCGAGGACACCGCGGACGTCCTCCGCTACCTCGGCCGGTACGAGCCGCTCAGCATCGAACTGCTCCGGGAGGACGAGCTGATGGAGCTGCTGCTGGAGTACATCAAGGCGGACCTGCGGCTCGTCTCCCGCTACGACGGGTACGAGGGCGCCCGGATCTCCTCCCGCCTGGTCGCGGTGGCCGGGGAGGACGACATCCCGGAGATCCGCACGCGGTTCGCCCGGTGGAGCGGGCACACCTCCGGCACGTTCACCCCGCTGGTGCTGCCCGGCGGGCACTTCTACCTGCGGACCGAGCCGCCGTTCCCGCTGATCTCCGACGAGCTGGCCCGGTCGGCGGCCGCCGCGGCCCCTTCGGCGCCGTGAGCGCGACGGCGGCGGCGCACGCGCCGCGGACGACGGCGCAGGAGGACACCGCACGCCTCCTCGACGGCGAGACGCACCGCTCCGGCGACCCGTACGCCCTGTGGGCCCGGCTGCGCGAGCAGGAGCCGGTGCTGTGGCACGGGCCGGGCGAGTTCCCCGGCTTCTGGTCGCTGACCCGCTACGACGAGATCGACGAGGTGCTGCGGGACGCGCGGACGTACAGCTCCGCCTCGGGGATCCTGCTGCGGCCGCGCGCCCAGGGCGACGACCCGGGCGGCAACCGGACCCTGGCCCTGTCCGAGCCGGAGCGCCACCGGGTGCTGCGCGGGGCCGTCGCCGGCTGGTTCGCCCCCCGCAACCTGCGCCGGCTGTCGGACGCGCTGGACGCGCAGGCGGAGCGGATCGTCCGGGACGCGGTGGCGGCCGGGCGCACCGACTTCGTGACCGGCATCGCGGCCGTCCTGCCGGTGGAGGTGGTCTGCACGTTCCTCGGGATTCCGGAGCGGGACCGGCCGGACATCGTGGAGTGGACGACGGACGCGTTCTGCGCGGGCACCGCGACGGAGCGGACGCTGGCGCACCTGCAGATCCTCGACTACTTCGGCGAGTTGGCGGAGCGGCGGCGGGCCCAGCCCGGCGACGACCTGGTCAGCGTCCTCGCGGCGGTGCACGTGGACGGCCGGCCGCTGCCTGTCGAGGACGTCGTCCTCAACTGCGACAACCTGCTGGTCGGCGGGACGGAGAACGTACGGCTCGCCATGTCGGGCGGCATGCTCGCGCTGCTGGAGCGGCCCGCGCAGTGGGAGCTGCTGCGCACCGGCTTCGAGGAGGTGGCCGGGACGGCGATCGAGGAGATCCTGCGGTGGACCTCCAGCGCCACGCACCTCGTGCGGCGGGCCGCGCGGGACGCGGTGCTGGGCGGGCGGCAGGTCCGCGAGGGCGACCTCGTGGTGTGCTGGCTGCCGTCCGCGAACCGGGACCCCGCGCACTTCGCCGACCCGGACGCCTTCGACATCCGCCGCACCCCGAACCGGCACCTGGCGCTGGGCGCGGGCCCGCACTACTGCGTGGGCTCGCAGCTGGCGAAGCTGGAGATCCGGGCGGTGCTGCGGGAGTTCGTCCGCCAGGTCCGCGGCGTGGAGCCGGACGGCCCGCCGGAGCGGCTGGACTCGGTCGTGGTGGGCGGGCTGCGGACGCTGCCGCTGCGCCTGACCGGCTGAGGGCGTACGGGCGGCCCGCGCCGCCGCCGCGGCCGGGATCCGGGCGGGAACCCTTCGGGAACGGCCGCGGCCAGCATGGTTCCTGCCGGGCGCCGCGGGGCGCGCCGGCCCCGGCGAGGAGGAGGTTGCGTGATGCGGAGGACGGTGGCCGTCCTGGTGGCGGCGGTGGCAGCGGCGGCTGTCTGCGGGGCGGGCGCCGCCCTCGGGCCGGCGGGCGGGGACGGGGGCGGGGGCGTGCGTGCGACCGAGATCGGCCCGTCGTTCGTCCGGCCGTAGGGCTGAGCCGCCCTTCTCTGCCTTCGCTCAGGGGACGGTGGCCAGGGCGGCGGGCGCCGGGGCGCCGGTCAGGGCGGCGAACGCGGCGTCCGCCCGGTCGCGGTGGGTGCGGGCCCGGTCCCGGTCGCCGAGCGCCTCGTGGGCGAGGGCCAGGCCGCGCAGGGCTCTGGCGGACTCGATGCGGTAGCCGACGGCGTCGGCGCTGCGGAGGGCCTCGGCGTGGAGCTCCCGGGCCCGTTCGGGGGCGCCGCGCAGCAGGTGGACCCGGCCGAGGACGTTCTCCGCGACCGCCTGCCGCAGCGCGGTGCCGTGCGCCCGGATGAGCTCCAGGGCCCGTTCGGCGTGGTCTCCGGCGAGGACCGTGCGGCCGGTGCGCTGGCAGGCCTCGGCTGCCAGGGCGAGGGTGAGGCCGAGGTTCTCCGGCATGCGGCACTCGCCTGCCAGGTCCATGGCCCGTTCCAGCGCGGCGAGGGCCTCCTGCTCCTCGCCGAGCGCGAGGCGGGCGGCGGCCAGGTCGTTGAGCGCGGACACCTGCTCGCCGGCGGTGCCGGCCCGCCCGGCCAGGGCGACTGCGCGGGCGGCGGCCGCGGCGGCCTCCGCGGGCCGGCCGGTCCAGGTCAGGACCGAGCTCAGGTTGCACAGGGTGTACGCCTCCTGCCGCGGATCGGAGAGCTCCCGGTGCAGGGCGGCCCCGCGCTCCAGGTGGCGGCGGGCCGCGCCGAGGTCGCCGAGGAGGCTCTGCAGCAGGCCGAGCAGGGTGAGGCAGACCGCCTCGCCGGACCGGTCGTCCAGGCCGGCCGCCAGGCCGAGCGCCTCGGTCGCCGCGGTGACGCCTTCGGGGAACCGGCCGAGCTTGCAGTGGGCGACGGCCTGGTTCGACAGGCTGACCCGCAGCACGGCCGGGTCGCCGAGGCGGCGGGCCGCGGCTACCGCGACGGCGGCGGCCCGGCCGAACTCCTCCAGGCTGCTGCGCGCGTTGAGGTGGAAGGCGAGGTTGCGGGCCAGGTGGACGGCGTGCCGGTCGAAGCCGGCCCGCTCCGCGCACTGCGCCGCGGCGAGCAGGGCTCCCTGTTCCCGCTCGAACCAGTCCTCCGCGGCCGCGGCGTCGACCGGGCCCGGGAGGCCGGGCAGGCCGTCCTCCGAGGGCGCGGGCGCGGGCGGTCCCGCGGGGGCGCGGCCGGGGAAGCGGATCCGGCAGGCCTCCTCGGTGGCGGCGAGGAAGTGGTCGAGGACCCGTTGCAGGGCGGCCCGCTCCTGCGGCCGCGGCGGCGCCCCGTGCAGGCTGTGGGTGAAGCTGCGGACCATGTCGTGGAGGGCGTAGCGGCCCATCTCGTACTGGCAGGCGAGGTTCATGTCGAGGAGGTGCTCCAGGACGTCCTCGGCCTCCCGCAGGCCGGTGCCCAGCAGGGCGGCCGCCGAGTGGACGCCCATGTCGCGGCCCGGGTGCAGGCCGAGGAGCCGCAGGGCCTCGCGGTGGGCGGGGGCCATCGCCTCGTAGGACAGCTGGAGGGTCGCCTTGACGCTCTGGTCGCCGGAGCGGAGCTCGTCGATGCGGCGGGCCTCGTCGCCGAGCCGGTCGACGAGGTGGCGGACGGTCCAGCGGGGGCGGCTGCGCAGCCGGGCGCCGGCGATGCGCAGGGCGAGCGGCAGGTGCCCGCACAGGGAGCCGAGTGCGGCGGCGGCGCCGGGTTCGGCGCGTACGCGGTCCGCGCCGAGGACGCGGGTGATCAGGGCGAGGCCGTCGGTCGGCGGCATCGCCGCGACGCTGATCCAGTCGGCGCCGTCGAGCCCGGTCATGCGGGTGCGGCTGGTGACGAGGACCAGGCAGCCGGAGGAGGCCGGGAGCAGCGGCCGTACCTGTGCGGCGTCCGCGGCGTCGTCGAGGACGAGGAGGACCCGGCGGTCGGCGAGGGTGGCCCGCCACAGGGCGGTGCGGCCGTCGAGGTCGTCGGGGATGCGTTCGCCGGGGGTGCCGAGGATGCGCAGCAGGGAGCCGATGACCGCGCCGGGCGGGCGGGGGCTCTCGGCGGAGGAGAAGCCGCGCAGGTCGGCGTAGAGCCGGCCGTCGGGGTAGCCGGGGGCGAGGCGGTGCGCGGCGTGCAGGGCGAGGGCGGTCTTGCCGCTGCCGCCCATGCCGTCGATGCCGAGGACGCGGGCGGCGGCGTCCGGCAGGCCCGGGTCGGGCGGGGCGAGGAGGTGGCGCAGCTCGCGTTCGCGGCCGGTGAAGTCGGGGAGGTCGGGCGGGAGGGTGCAGGGGGCGCCGGCCGGTGCGCGGGGGGTGTCCGGGGGCGGGGCGGCGGGTGGGGCGGCGGGTTCGGGGCGGCGAGTTCGGGGCTGTCGCGGAGGATCGCCTCGTGGAGGCGGGTGAGCTGGGGGCCGGGGTCGATGCCGAGGTCCTCGACGAGCAGTTCGCGGACCCGGCCGAATTCGGCGAGGGCCTCGGCCTGGCGTCCGGAGCGGTAGAGGGCGAGCATCAGGTGGCCGCGGAGGGTTTCGCGCAGCGGGTGCTCGGCGATCAGTTCGCGCAGGTCGCCGATGAGTTCGCCGCTCTCGCCGAGGGCGAGGCGTAGTTCGACGAGCTGTTCGACGGCGGTCAGGCGGCGTTCCTCGAGGACGGCGGAGGCGGCGGCGATGACGGGGCCGCTGCTGCCGGCGAGGACGGGGCCGCGCCACAGGGCGAGCGCGTCGCGCAGGTGCCCGGCGGCCTCGGCGGGGCGGTGGGCGTCGAGGGCGCCGCGGGCCTGCTGGAGGCGGTGGGTGAAGAGGGTGAGGTCGAGGCGGGCGGGGTCGACGTCGATGCGGTAGCCGGGGCCTTCGGTGGCGATGGCGGTGGCGCCGCCGGGTATGCGCTGGCGCAGGTCGGCGACGGCCTTGCGGACCTGGTGGGCGGCGGTGGTGGGGGGTTCGTCGTCCCAGGCGGCCGCGACGAGGCGGGAGACGGAGACGGTGCGGCCGGGTTCGAGCAGCAGGGTGGCGAGCACCCGCGCGGGGATGGGGCCGCCCAGGCGCAGCCGTTCGTCCCCGGTCCTGACTTCCAGCGGTCCCAGCACTGCGAAGCTGACGTCCCCGCTCACCCGGTCCCTCCTGATCCCCCGCTGCGGGCTCCGGCGGGCGGTCGGCCCGCCCCTCCTTCCGGATGCTAGGGGAGCCGCGGCCGGAACGCGCCGGTCGGACCGGGCGGGGTGGCGCGGCCCTCCAGGGCCTCTCCAGGGCGGCTCCAGCGCAGCTCGGGAGGGGTTCCGGCCGGCGGGGCCGGAGCGCCGGGCGCGGGGCCGGGGAGGGGTCAGGCGGCGCAGGCGGGGCGGCCTCCGCGGTAGAGCGACATCTCCTCGAAGAGGGCGCCGATGTCGAGCGGGGCGCCCGGCTCCCGCCCCTGCTGCTCGGCGTACGCGCGGTGGAGGTTGGGCAGCAGCCGCTCCGGGTCGAGGAGTCCGGCGTACGGGCCCGGCCCGGCGGTCCGGGCGAGTTCCAGCGGGGCCAGGCCGGCGGCCGCGCCGTCGGCGGCGAGGTCCCGTACGTACCGGAAGTAGGCCTGGTTGGCGTCGAGGAGGCCGGGGCCGCCGACGGGGCCGTGGCCGGGGACGACGGTGTCGGCGCCGAGGGCCCGCAGCCGGTCCAGTGCGTCGAGGGAGCCGCTGACGGAGCCCATGGCGCAGAAGGGGGTGACGCCGTTCATGACGAGGTCCCCGGTGAACAGCACGCGCTGGTCGGGGAGCCAGACGACGGTGTCGTCGGTGGTGTGCGCGGCGGGCCCGATGTGGACGATCTCGGCCCGGACGTCCCCCACGTGCAGGGTGGTCCGGTCGCGGAAGGTGAGCTGCGGCGGGGTGATGTCGATGTCGCCCCAGCACACTTCCGGCCACACGCCGGCCATGTGCTTCCCGGCGGCCAGGACCATGCTGCGGGTGCGTTCGTGGCCGATGACCAGCGCTTCGGGGAAGAGGCAGTTGCCGTAGGTGTGGTCGCCGTGGAAGTGGGTGCTGACGACGGCTCTCGGCGGCCGCGGGGCGAGCCGCAGGGCCGCCGCGCGCAGCCCGCGGGCACGGGCCTCTGTGGCGGCGGTGTCGACGAGGGCGCTGTGCCCGCCGTCGTGGATGACGCCCGCGTTGTTCAGGCACCAGCCGCCGGGCGGCTGGACGTAGGCGTGGACGCCGTCGGCCACCTCGGTGAGGGTGGCGTCGCCGGCCGGATCCCGGTGGTGCGCGCCGTGCACGGCGGGCCTCCTTCCGCTCGGTCGGGGCCGCGCCACCGCGCGCCCCCGTTGCGCCCAAGGTGGCCCGCCGGCCTCGACAGGCACTCGAAACGCCCTGGCGGGAGGGGTGTTCCCGGACCGGAAACCCGCCCCTGCCGGGATACCGGCGGTCCTGCGCCGGGCTGCGGTCGGAATTCGAGCCCGGCTGTAGCGCGCGCTCCCAAGCTGGCTAGTGCTGTGGCCGGGAAGGTTCACCGGGTCACGGCGCCCGGCACGGCGCCTCGCCGCGTTGTCGGACAGCAGACCGTCCCGGTCACAGCACTACGCGACACCGGTCCGCACCCGGTGCCTGATGTGTCGAAAGGGCCCGCATGAGCATCGTCGACGAAAGACCGCTGGAGAACGAGACCATCCGCTACGCCTCCCTGCGCGAGCGGACGGCCGAGCTGGGCGCCATGCGGGCGCTCGCCGAGGCCGGTCCGAGCGAGCGCGCGACCGCCGCGCAGCACGCCAAGGGAAAGCTGACCGCCCGCGAGCGCATCGCGATCCTCTTCGACGAGGGCACGTTCAACGAGGTGGAGGGGCTGCGCCGGCACCGTGCCACCGGCTTCGGCCTGGAGGACAAGCGGCCGCACACGGACGGCGTGGTGACGGGCTGGGGCAAGGTGCACGGCCGGACCGTCTTCGCCTACGCCCACGACTTCCGGATCTTCGGCGGTGCGCTGGGCGAGGCCCACGCCGAGAAGATCCACAAGCTGATGGACCTGGCCGAGGCGGCCGGGGCGCCGATCGTCGGCCTGTGCGACGGGGCGGGCGCCCGCATCCAGGAGGGGGTCACGGCCCTCGCCGGGTACGGCGGCATCTTCCAGCGCAACGTCCGCAACTCCGGTGTGCTGCCCCAGATCTCGGTGGTGCTCGGCCCGTGTGCGGGCGGCGCCGCCTACTCGCCGGCGCTGACGGACTTCGTGTTCATGGTGCGCGGCACCTCGCAGATGTTCATCACCGGCCCGGACGTGGTCCAGGCGGTGACCGGCGAGGCGGTCACGATGGAGCACCTGGGCGGGGCGGACAGCCACGCCGCGGCCTCCGGTGTGGCGGCGTTCGCGTACGACGACGAGCAGAGCTGCCTGGAGGACGTGCGGCACCTGCTGTCGCTGCTGCCGTCGAACAACCGGGAGCTGGCGCCGGCGGGCGACCGGGAGGACCCGTGCGACCGGCGCTGCGAGAGCCTGCTGGACCTGGTCCCGGCGCGGCCGACGCAGGGCTACGACATCCGCGACCTGATCGAGGAGGTCGTCGACCACGGCGACTACTTCGAGGTGCACGGCCAGTGGGCGCAGAACGTGGTGTGCGCGCTGGCGCGGCTCGGCGGGCAGGTCGTGGGGATCGTGGCGAACCAGCCGGCGCACCTGGCGGGCGTGCTGGACATCCAGGCGTCCGAGAAGGCGGCCCGGTTCGTGCAGTTCTGCGACGCGTTCAGCATTCCGCTGGTGACGCTGATCGACGTGCCGGGCTTCCTGCCGGGCGTCGACCAGGAGCACAACGGCATCATCCGGCACGGCGCGAAGCTGCTGTACGCGTACTGCAACGCGACGGTGCCGCGGATCAGCCTGATCCTGCGCAAGGCGTACGGCGGCGCGTACATCGTCATGGACTCGCGGTCGATCGGCGCCGACATCGCGCTGGCGTGGCCGTCGAACGAGATCGCGGTGATGGGCGCGGAGGGCGCGGCGAACGTCATCTTCCGGCGGGAGATCGCCGCCTCCGACAACCCGGAGGAGACCCGCGCGCAGAAGATCAAGGAGTACCAGACCGAGCTGATGCACCCCTACTACGCGGCCGAGCGCGGCCTGGTCGACGACGTGATCGACCCTGCGGAGACGCGCTCCCGGCTGATCGCCGCCCTCGACATGCTGCGGGCCAAGCACCAGCAGCTGCCGAGCCGGAAGCACGGGAACCTGCCCCTGTGAGCGCCGACGGGAGCACCGCGCTGTCGGCGGCGGCGATCCGGATCACCCGGGGGAACCCGACCGCCGAGGAGGTCGCGGCGGTGGCGGTGCTGCTGACCGCCAGGCTGCGACTGGCGGCCGAGGCGCAGGCCGCGGCCGAGCAGGAGGAGTCGGCGGTGGTGTTCAGGCTGCCGCGGCGCCGGCCGCCGGTGTTCGCGCCGCCGGGCGCCTGGGCGTCGTAGCCGTCCGGCGGGCGGGGGCGGGGCGGGGGCCTGCCCTGCCCTGCGCTGCCCTGCGCTGCCCCGCCCTGCCCCGCCCTGCCCTGCCCTGCCCTGCCCTGCCCTGCCCCGCGCTGCCCTGCCCTGCGCTGCCCGCACCGCGATTCCGCACCGTCCCCGCGACTGCTCCTGCGGGGTCCCATGAGCGCCCTTCCGGCCACTCCGGAGGGGCGCTCGTCCGTGTGCGGCACACCATCCGAGTGCCCGAAAAGCCCGGCTACTCCCGTTATTCGGGGCGGTTCCTCGACGTGAACTCAACGCCGGGTGGAGGCCCGACAGGCATGTCCCGGACAGCGGCGGGAATTGCTTGCCACACCCTCCGGCACCTGCCTACTGTGCTGGACAAGGACAGGGGCAAGGCACGGGGAAGAACCCGTGGAATTCATGGGATCCGTCTTCTCCGTCTTCTGTTTCCGGACCCGCCCGGGGGGGTGCACCATGTACCGCGCCATTTCCTTCCCCACCGCCGGCGGAATCACCGGCGCAGGGGTCCCGTAATTTCTCCGACGCCTTTTCCCACCGCCGCGCAGCACCTGCCGGCAGTGCGGCGTCAGGACGGCCCGGACGTGCGCCGACCGCGCACGACGGCCATTGCCGGCCCTCGCCCCCCTTTCAGACCGGGTCTTCCGGAATTCACGGACCAGGGAGGAACCAACGTGCTCGTTGTGACGGCGTCAGAAGCCCAGCAGTGGCTTGTCGAGAAGATCGCCCACAAGCTCGGTGTGGAGCAGAGCGAGGTGTCGCCGGAGCTTTACTTCGACGAGCTCGACCTCGACTCCACCGAGGCTCTGATCCTCGCCGGGGAAATGGAGAACTGGCTCGGATTCGAACTCGGCACCACCACCCTGTGGTACCACCCCACCATCAAGGACCTGGCCGCCTTCATCGCGGAGGAGTCCAAGACCCGAGCCGAGGAACGGCATGCGGCTGCGTCCTGACCGGACTCCGGCGCCCGTCCGCCGGCTGAGCACCGCCGCGGCCGGGGCCGACACGGTGTACCTGGTGCACCCCGGCGCGCTGGACGCCGAGGTGCACCGGACGCTCGCCGCGGCGCTGCCGGCCGGGTCGGGGCTCACCGTCCTCGACCTGTCGGCGCTCCCCGAGTACTGGGAGGCCGCGCTGACGGGCGGCCGCGCCGCGACCACCGTCGAGGACCTCGCCGGCCGGCTCGCCGCGGAGCTCCTCGGCGCCCGCGCCGAGGACGCCCGCGCCGGCGGCTCCCCGGCCGGCGGTGCCCGCCCGTACACCCTGGCCGGCTGGTCCTTCGGCGGCGTCGTCGCCCAGGCCCTCGTCGAGCAGCTCCCGGCCGGGCAGCGGCCCCGCCGGCTCGTCCTGCTGGACAGCATCGCCCCCACCGATGCGTACAAGCCGTCCGACGAGGAGCTGGACCCCACCCTGCTCCTCGGCTGGTTCGCCCTGTACCTCGGGGCGAAGCGCGGCCTGCCGGTGGCCCCGGACCCGGAGCGGCTCGCCGGCGCGGACGTCGACCGCGGCCTGGAGGCCGTCCTGGACGCCGCCGTCGCCGCCGGCGCCCTGAAGGCCGGCACCCCGGTGTTCGGGCTCCGCAAGCTGTACGACACGTATGTGGACGGGCTGCTGCGCAACAACCGGCTCACCACCCCGTACGAGGCCGTGCCGTCGAGCGTGCCGCTGGTCCTCGTCACGGCCGAGGGCAGCCTGATCCCCGACGACCCGACGCTCGGCTGGGAGCCGCTGGCCCCCCGCGGGCTCACCCTGCACCGCAGCCCCGGCGACCACTACACCATGCTCAGCCGCCCGGACGCCGCCGCCCTGATCGCGCAGCTGGTGCACGCCGCCTGACCGCCGCCCGCTCCTGGCAGGCCCTTCTCCACGATGACCGGCGGACCCCGGCCCACGGCCGATCGCCCCGAGACCCTGAGAGCTCTGTCGTGAATTCTCCGCAGCCCGTCACTCCGCCGTCGGACAGCCAGCTGGACCGCCGGCTGGCCCGAGACCCGATCGCCATCGTCGGCCTCTCCGCCCTGTACCCGAAGTCGCCCGACCTGCGCGAGTTCTGGTCCAACGTGGTCGCGGCGGCCGACTGCATCGAGGACGTGCCCGGCACCCACTGGGACCTCTCCGAGCACTACGACCCGGACCCGTCGGCACCCGACAAGACCTACTCCCGGCGCGGCGGCTTCATACCGGACGTGCCGTTCAACCCGCTGGAGTTCGGCCTGCCCCCGAACACCCTGGAGGTCACCGACGTCCTCCAGCTCCTCAGCCTCGTCGTCGCCCGCGACCTGCTCAAGGACGCCGGGGCCGACCAGCCCTGGTACGACGCCTCCCGCACCGGCGTCGTCCTCGGCATCACCGGCGCCAACCAGCTCACCCAGCCGCTGACCGCCCGCCTCCAGACCCCGGTCATCAAGGAGGTCGTCCGCAGCTGCGGCCTCACCGACCGGGACGCCGAGGAGATCGCCGCCAAGTTCCGCCTCGCGTACGCCCCGTGGGAGGAGAACTCCTTCCCCGGCATGCTCGGCAACGTCGTCGCCGGCCGGGTCGCCAACCGGCTCGACCTCGGCGGCATCAACATGACCGTCGACGCCGCGTGCGCCAGCTCGCTCGGCGCGGTCCGCGCGGCCGTCAGCGAGCTGCTGGAGCGCCGCTCCGACACCATGCTCGTCGGCGGCTGCGACGCCGAGAACACGATCTTCATGTACCTGTGCTTCAGCAAGACGCCGGCCCTGTCGAAGTCGGGGAACATCCGCCCCTTCGACAAGGACGCCGACGGCACCCTGATCGGCGAGGGCATCGGCATGCTGGCCCTGCGCCGCCTCTCCGACGCCGAACGCGACGGCAACCGCATCTACGCGGTGCTGCGCGGCATGGGCACCTCCAGCGACGGCCGCTTCAAGTCCATCTACGCCCCGCGCGCAGAGGGCCAGATGGTCGCGCTGCGCCGCGCGTACGAGGACGCCGACTGCTCCCCCGCCAGCGTCGAGCTGTTCGAGGCACACGGCACCGGCACCGCCGTCGGCGACGCCACCGAGCTGAAGGCGCTCACCTCCGTCCTCGCCGAGGCCACCGACGCCAAGGCGTACGCGGCCGTCGGCAGCGTGAAGTCGCAGATCGGCCACACCAAGGCCGCCGCCGGCGCCGCCGGAATGATCAAGCTGGCCATGGCCCTGCACCACAAGGTGCTCCCCCCGACGATCAACGTCCAGGAGCCGGGCAGCTCCCTGCAGCCGGGGGCCGGCCCGCTGTACGTCAACTCCGAGGCCCGACCCTGGATCCGCCACCCCGAACGGCCCAAGCGCCGCGCGGCCATCTCCTCGTTCGGCTTCGGCGGCACCAACTTCCACATGGTGCTGGAGGAGCACGGCGAGGGCGACGACCTGCGCGCCGGCCACCAGGTGGCCGCCGTCCACCTCTGGCACGCCCCCGACACGGCCGCGCTGACCGAGCTGCTGGCCGGCGGCGCCCCCGCCACCGCGGGGCCCGTCCCCGAGGGCAGCGCCCGCATCGCGCTCGTCGCCCGCACCGCCGGCGAGCTCGCCGCGCTGCGCGACACCGCGCTCGGGCAGCTGCGCGCCCGGCCCGCGGAGGAGGCCTGGTCGCACCCGAAGGGCATCTGGTTCCGCCGCCGCGCGGCCGCCGCCGGCAAGGTCGGCGCCCTGTTCTCCGGGCAGGGCAGCCAGTACGTCAACCCGGGCAGGACCGCGGTGATGGCGCTGCCGCCGCTGCGCGCCGCGTTCGACGCCGCGAACCGGCAGTTCGAGGGCGCGGCCGCACCGTTGTCGGCGGTCGCGTTCCCGCCGCCCGCGTTCGACGACGCCGCGCGCAAGGAGCAGGAGGCCGCTCTGCGGGCGACCGCGTACGCGCAGCCGGCGATCGGCGCCCTGTCCGCGGGCCAGTACCGCTACCTGTCCGAGCTGGGCTTCGCCGCGGACGGGTTCCTCGGCCACAGCTTCGGCGAGCTGACCGCCCTGTGGGCGGCGGGCTCCTTCGGCGACGACGCGTTCTTCACGCTCGCCCGGGCCCGCGGCAACGCGATGTCCCCGCCGGCCGAGGAGAACTTCGAGGCCGGTGCCATGGCCGCGGTGTCCGCCCCGGAGGAGCGGGTGGCCGAGCTGCTCGCCGCCGTCGACGGGGTCGTCGTCTGCAACCGCAACGCGCCCGACCAGATCGTCGTGGGCGGGGCGACCGCCCAGGTGGAGAAGCTGATCGCGGCCGCCAAGGAGGCCGGCGTACGGGCCTCCCGCCTGCCGGTGTCGGCGGCGTTCCACACGCCGTTCGTCGGGCACGCCGTGGAGGCGTTCCGCGGCAGCGTCGACGCGGTCGAGGTCGCCGCGCCCGCCGCACCCGTGTTCGCGAACACGCGGGGTGCCGTGTACGGCGCGGACACCGTCGCGAACCGGCGCATCCTGACCGAGCAGCTGCTGAACCCCGTCGACTTCGCCGCCCGCGTGGAGGAGATGTACGAGGCCGGGTTCCGGGTGTTCGTCGAGTTCGGCCCGAAGGACGTGCTGGCGAAGCTGGTCGGCCGGATCCTCGGCGGGCGCGAGCACACCGTCGTCGCGCTCGACGCCGGTCCCGGCAAGGACGCGGACACCGCGCTGAAGCAGGGCGTGGCCCAGCTCGCGGTACTCGGCCTGCCGCTGGAGACCGCGGACCGGTACGGGCCCGCCGCGGAGGCGGAGCAGGCGCCGAAGAAGGGGATGTCCATCCTCCTCAACGGCATCAACTACGTCTCGCCGGAGCGCAAGGCCGCCTACCGCGACGCGCTCGAGAACGGGTACCGCATCGCGGTCCCGACCCTGCCGAAGGCCGCCGCCCCGGCGCCCGCGGCCCCGGCGCCCGCGGCCCCGGCGCCGGCCGCCGCGAAGGCCCCGACCGCCCCGACCGCCCCCGCCACGGCGCCGCAGGCCGCCCCGGCGAAGGCGCCGGCGTCCGCCCCGGCACCGGTCCCGGCCGCGGCCGCCCTCGCCGCCGCCGCACCGGCCGCCACCGCGACGGCCGTGGCCGTCCGGCCCGCACCCGCCCCGGTCGCGGCCTCCGCACCCGCCCCGGCGCCGACGCCGACGCCGGCCCCGGAACCCGCCGTCATGGAGACAGCCCACGTGGACAACGACCGCCTGGCCGATCTAGTGGCCGACCACCTTTCCCTGCACGACGACTACCTGACGGGCCAGCTGCAGAGCGCCGAGCGCCTGACCGGGCTCCTGGAGCGCGCCGCCGAGCAGGGCCGGCTGAGCGAGGTCCTCGACGCGGTCAACGCCGTCAAGGAGCACGGGCTCGACATCGGACGCAGCCACCTGCGGGCCAACGAGATCCTGCGCGACCTCGCCGGACTGGAGCTCGGCGCCGCCGCCGGCGCCCCGGTCCGCAGCGCCGCCCCGGCGCCGGTGTCCGCGCCGGCCGCCCGGCCCGCCGTGGCACCCGCCCCGGCCCCGGCCGCCCTCGCCCCGGCCCCGCGCCCGCCGCCCCGGCGGCGCCCGCGCCGCAGGCCCCGGCCGCGGCCCCGGTCCTGGTCTCCGCGGCCGTGGCCGCACCGACCGCGCCGACTGCCCCCGCGGCCGCCCCGCAGCCCGCCGCGCCGAAGGCCGCCCCGGCCCCGGCGCCTGCCCCGGCCCCGGTGTCCGCGCCGCAGGCCCCGGCCGGTGCCGGTGTGGCGGACGTCCTGCTGGAAGTCGTCTCGGAGAAGACCGGCTACCCGGCCGACATGCTCGACCTCGACATGGACATCGAAGCCGACCTCGGCATCGACTCCATCAAGCGCGTCGAGATCATGGGCGTCCTCCAGGAACGCGCCGGAGCCACCGTCACCGCCGGACCCGAGCAGCTCGCCGAACTCCGCACCCTCCGCGACATCATCGGCATCATGGCCGGCTCGACCGCGACGGCCCCCGCCCCGGCGGCCCCTGCCCCTGCGGCCGCTCCCACGTCGGGCGCGGTGGAGGCGGTGCTGCTGGAGGTGGTCTCGGAGAAGACGGGCTACCCGGCGGACATGCTCGACCTGGACATGGACATCGAAGCCGACCTCGGCATCGACTCCATCAAGCGCGTCGAGATCATGGGCGTCCTCCAAGAGCGCGCCGGAGCCACCGTCACCGCAGGACCCGAGCAGCTCGCCGAACTCCGCACCCTCCGCGACATCATCGGCATCATGGCCGGCTCGACCGCGGCGGCTCCGGCAGCGGCCCCCGCTCCGGCAGCGGCCTCCGGCCCGGACGCCGGTGCCGTCCAGGCGGTCCTGCTCTCCGTCGTCTCGGAGAAGACGGGCTACCCGGCCGACATGCTCGACCTCGACATGGACATCGAAGCCGACCTCGGCATCGACTCCATCAAGCGCGTCGAGATCATGGGCGTCCTCCAGGAACGCGCCGGAGCCACCGTCACCGCAGGACCCGAGCAGCTCGCCGAACTCCGCACCCTCCGCGACATCGTGGGCATCATCGCCGGTTCCGCGACCCCCACCGCGGCCGCCGCCCCCGCCGCTCCCGCCGCTCCGGCTGCCGCCCCCGTGGCCTCCGGACCCGACGCGGGCGCCGTGCAGGCCGTCCTGCTCTCCGTCGTCTCGGAGAAGACGGGCTACCCGGCCGACATGCTCGACCTCGACATGGACATCGAAGCCGACCTCGGCATCGACTCCATCAAGCGCGTCGAGATCATGGGCGTCCTCCAAGAGCGCGCCGGAGCCACCGTCACCGCAGGACCCGAGCAGCTCGCCGAACTCCGCACCCTCCGCGACATCGTCCAGCTGATCGCCGGTTCCGCCGCTCCCGCCGCCCCGGCCCCCGCCGCCCCGGTGGCCTCCGGACCCGACGCGGGCGCCGTGCAGGCCGTCCTGCTCTCCGTCGTCTCGGAGAAGACGGGCTACCCGGCGGACATGCTCGACCTCGACATGGACATCGAAGCCGACCTCGGCATCGACTCCATCAAGCGCGTCGAAATCATGGGCGTCCTCCAGGAACGCGCCGACGCCACCGTCACCGCCGGACCCGAGCAGCTCGCCGAACTCCGCACCCTCCGCGACATCGTCCAGCTGATCGCCGGAAGCTCCGCCCCCACCGGAGCCCCCGCCCCGTCCGCACCCACCGCCGCGGGCACTGCCCCGCAGCCCAAGGCGGGCATCGGCCGGGCGCAGGCCGCGCTGACGGCCCTGCCCACCCCGGACCTGCTGGTGGGCGCGTACGAGGACGGCAGCGCCGCCCTCGTCGTCGACGACGGCTCCGAGCTGGCCTCGGCCGTCGCCGCCCGGCTCGCCGGGTCCGGCCGCCGCGTGCACGTACTGCGGCTTCCCGGGGTCGCCGAGCGGATCACCGGCGTGACCGACCACGCCCTGTCCGGCTGGGGCGTCACCGAGCTCGCCGAGCGGATCGAGCCGGTGCTGGCCGACCGGGTCAGCCTGGTCGTCGACGTGTCCGCCGCCGACGGCGGCGACTGGTCGGACGGGGTGCGGCGGCTGGCGCACACCCTCCTCGTCGCCAAGCACGCGGTCGAGCCGCTCGGCACCGCAGCCGCCTCCGGGCGCGCCGCGTTCGTCACGGCCACCCGGCTCGACGGCCGCTTCGGCCTCGGCGGGGTGCCCGAGGAGAAGGTCCCGGCGGGCGGTGTCGCCGGCCTGGTGAAGACCCTCGCGGTGGAGGCGCCGGCGGTGTTCTGCCGGGCCGTGGACCTGGCGCCGGCGCTCGACGCGCAGGCGGCCGCCGCCCTCGTCGTGGACGAGGCGTCCGACGCCGTCGCCGACACCGTGCAGGTCGGCCACGACGGCACCCGCCGTGTCGGCCTCACCGTCGCCGAGCAGCCCCTGCGGGCCGCCGCCACGGACGTCCCGCAGCTCGGCCCCGACGACCTGCTGGTCGTCACCGGTGGCGGCCGCGGCATCACCGCCGCCTGCGTCGTCGAACTGGCCCGCCAGTACCGGCCCGGACTGCTCCTGCTGGGCCGCACCCCGCTGGCCGACGAGCCGGAGTGGGCGCGCGGCGTGGCCGGGTCCGCGCTGAAGGGCGCGGCGGCCGCGCACCTGAAGGCGACCGGTGAGAAGCCGACCCCGAAGCGGGTGGAGCAGCTCAGCGGTGCGGTCGTCGGCGCCCGCGAGATCCGGGCAACGCTGGAGGAGGTGCGGGCCGCGGGCAGCGAGGTCGAGTACCTCGCCGCGGACATCACCGACGCGGCCGCGACGGCCGCCGCGCTCGCCCCGTACCGGGAGCGCGTCACCGGCCTGGTGCACGGTGCGGGCGTCCTGGCCGACCAGCTGATCGCGAACAAGAAGGCATCGGAGATCGAGCGGGTCTTCGCGCCGAAGCTGGCCGGGCTGCGCTCGGTGGCCGCGGCCCTGCCCGCCGGTGCACTGCGCCACGCGGTGCTGTTCTCCTCGGTCGCCGGGTTCTTCGGCAACCAGGGCCAGTCGGACTACGCGATGGCGAACGAGGTGCTGAACACCTGGGCGTCTTCGTTCAAGCAGCGCAACCCGCAGGCCCACATCACCTCCCTGAACTGGGGGGCGTGGGAGAGCGGCATGGTCTCCCCGCAGGTCAAGGCGATCTTCGAGGAGCGGGGCATCGTCCTGATCCCCGTGGAGACCGGGGCGAAGATGTTCGCCGAGCAGTTCTCGGCGGGCCGTGCGGACGACGTCGTCACCGTCCTCGGGCCGACGACGCCGCTGTCCGAGCCGGAGCGGCCCGCGAGCGGTGCGCCGGTGACGGTGGAGCGGTCGCTGGAGGCGCTGGCCGGGGACCCGGTCATCGGGGACCACGTGATCGGTGACGCGGCGGTGCTGCCGGCGGCGGTCGCCCTCGGCTGGGCGATCGGCGCGGCCGAGCGGACGACGGGCCAGGAGGTGCACCGGGTCCGGGACTTCACCGTCCAGAAGGGCATCGTCTTCGACGGCACCGAGCCGGCCCGGATCTCCCTGACCCTCACCCCGTCCGGTGGCACGCTGGGCGCGGCGATCCGCTCGACCGGCGCCGACGGCGGCCCGCGGCCGCACTACGGCGCGGTGGTCGAGACGGGCGCGGCGGCCGACGCTCCGGCTGTGGCCGGGCTGCCGGCGACGGGCACCGGCCGGGACGCCGGGTTCCTGTACGCCGACGGCACGCTCTTCCACGGCCCGTCCCTGCGCGGGGTGCGCCGGATCCTGGCCGAGGCGGAGTCCCGGCTGGTGCTGGAGGCCTCGCTGGCCGAGCACCGGCCCGACGGCGGCGCCTACGGCGGCTCCCGCTACGCGCCCGGCACGGCCGACCTGCTGCTCCAGGCGGGCCTGGTGTGGGTGAAGCTCTTCCGCGGGACGTCGGGGCTGCCGCTCTCGGTGGGCCGCGCCGACCTGCACCACCCGCTGCCGGACGGCGAGCCGTTCCTGATCGTGGTGGAGCCGACCGCGGCGAGCAACGGCACCAGCTCCTCGCTCACCATCACGGCCTGCGCGCCCGACGGACGCGTCCTGACCCGCTTCGACAACGTGTCGGTGGTCTCCGCCCCGCAGCTGGCGGCGAAGTTCGCCACCCGGAACGGCACCAGCGGCTGATTCCGCTCCGTATCCGACGCAAGCGGTCGTGTCGGCCCGGACGGTACCCGCACCGTGCGCCCGTCCGGGCCGGCCGCCCCTCAGAAGGGACCCCACAGCTCTCATGAGCAAGTACGCGATCGTCGGCCTCTCCTGCCTGTTCCCCGGAGCGGGGACGCCTGCCGAGTTCTGGCAGAACCTCAGCTCCGGCACGGACAGCCGCAGGGAGGGCGGGGAGGAGGTCTTCGGCCCCGCCCTCGACCCCCGGGACACCGACCCCCAGCACGAGATCTACTGCCGCCGGGGCGGCTTCATCACCGACTTCGCCTTCGACCCGACCGGCTACCGCCTCGACGCCGGGCAGCTCGCCGGCCTCGACCGGATCTTCCACTGGTCGCTGCACGTGGCGCGGGAGGCGCTGCGGGACAGCGGGCACGCCGACCGGCCGGAGGTCCTCGCCCGCACCGGTCTGATCCTGGGCAACTACTCCTTCCCGACCCTCGCCTCTGCCGAGGTCAGCGTGCCGCTGGTGCAGGAGGCCGTCCTCCAGGGCCTGCGCGACGCCGGGCACCCGGCGCTCGGCGCACTCGCCGACAAGGCCCTGCAGATCGACGCGGCGTCCCTGAACCCGCAGGACCTGCGGGTCAGCGGCTCCCCCGTCGGGGTGGCCGCGGCCGCGCTGGGCCTGGGCGGTCCCCGCTACGCCCTCGACGCGGCCTGCTCCTCCGCCCTGTACGCGCTCAAGCTGGCCTGCGACCACCTGGCGGCCGGGCAGGCCGACCTGGTGCTGGCGGGCGGCGTGTGCGCCCCCGACCCCACCCTCATCCACCTGTCGTTCTCCGACCTGCAGGCCTACCCGCGGGACGGGTTCAGCCAGCCGTTCGACGACCGCTCGGGCGGCATCCTGACCGGTCAGGGCGCGGGCATGGTCGCCGTGAAGCGGCTCGCGGACGCGCTCCGCGACGGCGACACCATCCACGCGGTGGTCGACGGGATCGGCCTGACCAACGACGGCGCGGGCCGCCACCTGCTCGTCCCCCAGTCCGGCGGCCAGCTCCAGTCGTACGAACTGGCGTACGCGCAGGCGGGCGTGGACCCGGCGGCGATCGACTACCTGGAGTGCCACGCGACGGGGACGCCGATCGGCGACGCCACCGAGGCCGGCTCGGTCGCCGAGTTCTTCGGTGCGGCCGGCCGGACCCCGCTGATCGGCTCGGTCAAGGGCAACATCGGGCACCTCCTCACCGTCGCCGGCCTGAGCAGCATGCTGAAGGTCGTCCTGGCGATGGGCAACGGGCACATCCCGCCGACGATCGGCGTCGAGCAGCCGGTGTCCTCCAGGGACGGCCGGGTCGGCTCCGCGAACCTGGTGCGCGCCGGCCGCGACTGGCCGTCCGGTCCGGGGCCGCGCCGCGGCGCGGTGTCCGCTTTCGGCTTCGGCGGCACGAACGCGCACGTGGTGCTGTCGCAACACACCGGCGGCGAGGCCCCGGCGGAGGAGCCGGCGGCCGCGCTGCCCGCCCTCGACGTGGTGGGCCTGGGCGCGCACTTCGGGGCGCTGGACGGCGTCGGCTCCTTCGAGCGGGCCGTGTACGGCGGCGAGGACGCCCTGGTCCCGCTGCCCGAGCGGCGCTGGCGCGGCCTGGACGGCACCCGGGGCGGCTCCCTGGAGACCGCGGCCGGGGTGTCGCCGGACGCCCTGCCGCACGGCGCGTTCGTCGACGGCGTCGGCATCGACCCGATCGACCAGAAGATCCCGCCGACGGACCTGCGCACGTACAACCTCCAGCACGCGCTGGCGACGAAGGTCGCCGACGAGGCGCTGCTGGACGCCGGCTACAGCCGGGCGGTGCCGGCCGGGCGGACCGCGCCCGAGCCGCGCCGGGTCGCGGTGGTCGTCGCGATGGAGATGGAGCCGGCCACCCACCTGCGGCTGACCCGCTACCGGCTCGGGCAGTTCCTGCGCGCCGAGTTCGAGCGGGCCGGGGTGCCCGTCGACGAGGAGGTGCTGTCCGCGCTGACGGCGGTCGGCCGGGACGCGGTCGTCGACCCGATCGTCGCGAACGAGGTCCTCAGCTACATCGGCAACGTGATGGCGAGCCGCATCTCCTCGCTGTGGAACCTGACGGGCCCGTCGTTCACGGTCTCCGCGGACGGCTCGGGCACCGCCGAGGCGCTGGAGGTGGCGCGGCTGCTGCTGCTCGACCCCAGCATCGAGGCCGTCCTGGTCGGTGCGGTCGACCTGGCGGGCTCGGCGGAGAACCTGCTGCTGACGCCGGAGGCGGTGGCCGAGGCCGGCCTGACCTTCGGCGAGGGCGGGCGGGGCCGCCGCATCGGCGAGGGCGCCGGCGCCGTCGTCGTCACCCGTCCCGGCGGGGCCGCTCCGGGCGCGCGGGTGTACGCGCGGCTGGAGTCCCTCGCCATCCGGTACGCGGACCCCGTCGACGGGGAGCTGCCGGAGGCGGACGCGGACGCGTTCGCGGCGGCGGCCTCCGCCGCGCTGGAGGAGGCGGGCGTCACGGCCGCCGACATCGGCTGCGTCGAGGCGCACGCGGGCGGCACCGCCGCCCAGGACCGGGCGGAGATCGCGGCACTGGCCGCGGTGTACCCGGCGGGCACGGCGAGCGCCGCGCTGGGCAGCGCCAAGGCGCAGGTCGGCGACGCCGGCTGCGCGGCGGGCATGGCGGGGCTGATCCGCTCCGTGCTGGGCCTGCACCACGGCTACGTGCCCGGCACGCGCGGCTGGCAGCGCCCGGCCGGCGATCTCGCGGAGGACTTCGCGGCGTCCGGGCTGTATGTGCCGACCGCTTCCCAACCGTGGCTGCGTACCCGCAAGGACAGCCGCCGGTACGCGGCGGTCAGCTTCCTCGGCGGCAGCGGCGCCCACGGCCACATGGTGCTGTCCTCCGACACCACCCGCGGCGCGGTCAGCGCCGCGGACTGGCGGCGCGCGGACGGGCCGGTGCTGCTGCCGCTGGCCGCGGACTCGGCGGACGACCTGCTCACGCTGGCCGCCCTGCACCGGGACCTGCTGGCCGAGGGCCGCGACCCGTACGAGCTCGCCCGCGCGGCTGCCGGCACGCTCGCCGGCAAGCCGGTGCGCGCGGTGCTCGTCGGGCGGGACCGGGAGGAGCTGCTGGCCCAACTGGAGCTCGCCGTACGGGACCTGCCGGGCGTGCACGCCGGTGGCGGGGAGTGGGCGACGCCGGCGGGGAGCTTCTCGACGGCCGCGCCGATCGGCCCCGACGGCAGGGTCGCGCTGGTCTACCCGGGGGCGTTCAACTCCTACCCGGGCCTGGGCCAGGACTTCTTCCGGGCGTTCCCGGGGCTGCTGGACCGGTTCGAGGGGCAGGCGGACGAGCCGGCCCGGCTGATGCGGGCCGCGGCCCTGTACCCGCGGACGCAGGCGGCCCCGGGCCGGCGGGAGCTGATGGAGCTGGAGGCCTCGCTGGGCGAGGACATCCCGTTCATGCTGGCGACCGGCACCAGCTTCGCGATGCTGTACACGGACCTGGTCCGCGGCGTCCTCGGGATCACCGCGCACGGCGGCTTCGGTTACAGCCTCGGCGAGTCGAGCATGCTGTTCGCGACGGAGTGCTGGCTGCCGGAGGGCCGCCGCGACGACCTGATCAGCAACACGCCGCTCTTCCACGACCGGCTGTGCGGGCCGCGGCGCACCGTGCGCGAGCTGTGGGGCCTGCCCGAGGACACCCCGGACGCGGACGTGTGGGCGAGCCATGTGCTGCTCACCGACGCGGACACCGTCCGGGCGGCGCTGGCCCGCGGCTACGACCGCGTGTACCTGACGCACGTCAACACCCCGAAGGAGCTGGTGGTCGCGGGTGATCCGGCGCAGTGCCGGGCGCTGATCGCGGAGCTGGGCTGCCCGGCGGCCCGGTCGCCCGTCAACGCGGTGATGCACTGCCCGGCGGTCGACGCCGAACTGGACGGGCTGGCCGGCCTGAACGACTACCCGACCGGCTCGACGGGCGGCCTGGAGCTGTTCAGCGCGTACGACTACGAGGCGATCCGGGACCTGGACCGCACGGAGGTCAGCCGCCGGATCGCGCACACGCTGCGCTCGACGATCGACTTCCCGCGGCTGGTGCGCGGGGCCTACGACCGGGGGTTCCGCTACTTCCTGGAAGTCGGGCCGAGCTCGACCTGCTCGCGATGGGTCAAGGACACCCTGGGCGGGGCGGCGCACGTCGCCGTGCCGGTGGACCGGCGCGGCGTGCCGGCCGCCCGGTCGGTGGCGCAGCTGGCCGCCCGGCTGGTGGGGCACGGCCTCGCCGTCGACCTGGAGCCGCTGCTGGCTCCCGCCGCCGAGCCGGCGCCGGTGCTGGCGGCCCGCAACTCCCGCTTCCGGGTGGGCGGCGGCGTCCCGGTGCCGTCGCGGGTCGCCGCGGGCGTCACCGCGGCCGGCGCGGCCGGGCCGCTCGCCGGGTCCGCACCGGCCACGCCGGGGACCGCGGCCCCCGGGCCCGCCGGGGCCACCACGGCTCCTGCGGCGCGCGGGTCTGCGCCGACCGGCTCGACCGGCGGCGGGCGTTCCGTCCCGGCTGCCGCCGACGGTCCCACCGGTCCGGCGGCCGCGAGCCCCGCATCGTCCGCCTCGGCCCCGTCCGCCGCCGGCACCGGTGCCGCAGGCACCGGCTCCGCGCCCGCCGGGTCGGGGCCCGCCCCGGCCGCCGGGCCGCGTTCCACCGGTACGGCCGCCCCGGCCGCCGGCAGACCTGCCCGTCCGGGCGCCCCTGCTCCGGCCGCGGCGTCGGCCGCGGCAACACCCGCACCCGTCCCGTCCGTACCGCCGGAGGACCCACGCCTCATGCCTGCCGACCCGACCCTGGCCGATCCGGAGGTCATCGCCTTCGACGGCGAGCCGATCTCCTTCCTCCCGTGGGCGCCCCCGGTGCCCGCGGCCGTGCAGCCCGCCGCCGCCGAGCCGGCCGCCCCCGCCGCACCCGCGGCCCCGGGCGCCCCGGCCGGGCAGGGCTCCCTCCTGCCGGCGCCGGAGCCCGCCCGGGCGGGCGCCCGCCGCGCGCCGTCCCGGTCCGCCCAGGCGGCCCCGGCCTCCGCCGCCTCCGGCGACGCGGCCGCGGCCGCCGCCGACCTGGTCCGCGACATCCGCCGCCAGATGGTCTCCACCCACGGGGTGGTGATGGAGACCCAGCGCATCCTGCAGGAGTCCGCGCTCAGCCGCGCGGAATCCCTGCTGGAGGGCGGTCCGGCCACCGCCGGGGGCGTCCCCCCGGTGAGCGCCGCGCCCGCCGTACCCGCCGCGCCCGCCCGGGCGGCGCTGCCCGCCGCGCCGGCCGCCCCGCCGCAGCCGTCCGCGCCGCGCGTCATCGAGGCGAGCGCCGTCCTGCCGCCGGCCGCCCCCGCCACCAAGCCCGACGGGGTGATCTGGGACGAAGCGGACCTGATGGAGTTCGCCGTCGGCAGCGTCGCCAAGGTGTTCGGCCCGGAGTTCGGCGTCATCGACGGCTACGCCCAGCGCGTCCGGCTGCCCGCCGAGCCGTACCACTTCGTCAGCCGGGTCACCGCCCTGTCCGGCACCACGCACGAGTTCAAGCCCGCGAAGATCACCACGGAGTACGACGTCCCCGAGGACGCCTGGTACGCCGTCGACGGGGGCGTGCCGCCGGCCGTCACCGTCGAGGCCGGCCAGTGCGACCTGCTGCTGGTCAGCTACCTCGGCATCGACTTCCGCAACAAGGGCGAGCGGGTCTACCGGCTCCTCGACAGCACGCTGGTCTTCCGCGGGAACCTGCCGCGCGTCGGCCAGACCCTCAAGTACGACATCTCCATCGACCGGTTCGTGCACAACGGCGACACCACGCTCTTCTTCTTCAGCTACAAGTGCTACGCCGACGGCGAGCTCATCCTGGAGCTGCACAACGCCTGCGCCGGCTTCTTCAGCGCCGCCGAGCTGGAGACCCCGATCGGCGTGGTCATGACCGACAAGGAGAAGGCCGAGCGGGCCGCCCTGCCCAAGGGGTACTTCAAGCCGCTCGCCTACACCGACAAGAACCACCTCACCGCCGAGGACCTGGAACTGCTCGCCCAGGGACGCCCCGGCGACGTGTTCGGCCCCGACCACGCCCAGGACCCGGGCATCAACCCGGCCCTGCGGCTGCCCGTCGAGAAGCTCCGCATGGTCGACGAGGTCACCATCGACCGCAAGGGCGGCCCCCGCGGCCTCGGCACGCTCAGCGCGGTGAAGAACCTGCAGCCCGACGCCTGGTACTTCGAGTGCCACTTCCCGGACGACCCGGTGCTCGCCGGCTCCCTCGTCGCCGAGGGCGCCGTCCAGCTCCTGCAGATCTACCTCCTGCACCAGGGCATGCACCTGACCCTCCCGGACGCCGCCTTCCAGTGCGTCACGGACACCCCGATCGAGGTCCAGGTCCGCGGCCAGATCACGCAGAAGCACACGCAGATCCGCTACGAGGTCGAGGTCATGGAGCTGACGCTCCTGCCGCGCGCCACGGTCATCGCGGACGTGCTGATCTACATAGGGGACCTGCCGGTCATCCGGATGAAGAACCTCGGCCTCCAGGTCCGCGAGAAGCCGGGCACCCCCTACCGCCCGGAGGCCGGCGGCATCCCGCAGTTCCTGGGCCGCCGCAACCGCAGCGGCGAGGCCGCCATGATCAACGAGA
The DNA here is from genome assembly GCF_030167965.1 of Streptomyces sp. 2P-4. Lineage (NCBI taxonomy): Bacteria > Bacillati > Actinomycetota > Actinomycetes > Kitasatosporales > Streptomycetaceae > Streptomyces > Streptomyces sp. 2P-4. The sequence continues at coordinate 264,000 of NZ_CP095012.1, read as the reverse complement.
TGCACCTGGCGCACGCCGCGAAGGGCGACCTGGACATCGCGATGGGCCCGGAGTTCGAGGTCTACCGCACGAGCCGGGCCCCGTACATCCCGAACGGCGCGTTCCAGTTCGTCGACCGCGTCATGTCCCTCAAGGGCACCCGCGGCGACCTGGGCCCCGGCTCGGAGATGGTGACCGAGTACGACTCCCCCGCCGACGCCTGGTACTACGAGGAGAACTCCTACCCGCACATGCCGAACGCCGTCTACATGGAGAGCTCGCTCCAGGCGGCGATCTTCCTCGGCTACTACCTCGGCGCCACCCTGAAGAACACCGACGAGCAGTACGCCATCCGCAACCTGGACGGCCGCGCCACCCTGGTCAAGGACATCGACCTGCGGGGCAAGACCATCCGCCACCACTCCAGGCTCCTGATGACCAGCGCCGTCACGGGCGCCGTCCTGCAGAACTTCTCCTACGAGCTGTCGGCCGACGGCGAGGTCTTCTACACGGGCGAGTCGCTGTTCGGCTACTTCAGCGACGCCGCCCTGGCCAACCAGGTGGGCCTGGACAACGGCACGTACGTGGCCCCCTGGATCGAGACGAACGAGGTCGACCCGGCGAAGGTCCGCCGCATCGAGCTCCCCGAGGGCGCGCCCGCCTTCACCGACCCGTCAGGCGGCCACCTGCACCTGCCCGGCGGCCGGTTCGCGCTCGTCGACCGGGTGGACCTGGTCGAGGGCGGCGGCCGGCACGGCCGCGGCTACCTGCACGGCCACCGGGCGATCCGCCCCGACGAGTGGTACTTCGACTGCCACTTCCACCGCGACCCCGTGATGCCCGGCTCGCTCGGCGTCGAGGCGATCCTCCAGGCGATGCGCCTGTACGTGATCGAGGAGAACCTCGCCGAGGGCTTCGAGCGGCCGCGCTTCGCGATGGCGACCGGGGTGGAGATGTCCTGGAAGTACCGCGGCCAGATCCTGCGCCACGACAAGGAGCTCTCCTTCGACGTGCACGTCAAGGAGGTGCGCCGCGAGGAGGGGCGCCTGCTGGTCATCGCCGACGCCGAGCTGTCGAAGCCGGGACTGCGCATCTACGAACTCACCGACGTGGCCATCGAGGTCCGTTCCACCGAGGCCTGACGGCCCGACAGCTGAGCCCAAGGAGCTTCGTTTCCCCATGGACACTCTCGAGACCCCTCTCCGGTGGTACGGAGAGCGCAACCCGAGCATCGACCCCGCCGGGATCTACCAGGTGCTGGCCGATCTGGACCACCCGTGTTTCATCACCGTCACCCGTGAGGGCATCGGCGCCGCGGCCGGCGGTTTCGCGACCGCCGACGGCGACGGCCTGCCCCTGCTGGCCGCCGCGCAGCCGCTCCCGCCGGAGCGGCTGGGCTCGGCCGCCTTCCGCGCCGCTCACGGGGTGAGGTACGCGTACATGGCGGGCGCCATGGCGGGCGGGATCGCCTCCGCCGACATGGTGGTCGCCCTCGCCCGGGAGGGGTTCCTCGCCTCCTTCGGCGCGGCCGGCCTGCTGCCCGAGCACATCGAGGCGGCGCTGGCCCGGTTCGCCGCGGAGATCCCCGGCCTGCCGTTCGCGGTGAACCTGATCCACAGCCCGAGCGAGGACCGGCTGGAGCGGGAGGCCGTCGAGCTGTTCCTGCGGCACGGGGTGCGCTGCGTCGAGGCGTCGGCGTACATGGACCTCACCCCGCACGTGGTGCGCTACCGGCTGGCAGGGCTGCGCCGGGACGAGGACGGCCGCATCGCCGCCGACAACCGGCTGATCGCCAAGATCAGCCGGCCGGAGACCGCCGAGCGGTTCATGCGCCCGGCGCCGGCCGCGCTGGTCGCGGCCCTGCTGGAGCAGGGGCTGGTGACGGCGGAGCAGGCCGAGCTGGCCCGCCATCTGCCGCTGGCCGACGACATCACCGTCGAGGCCGACTCCGGCGGCCACACCGACCGCCGGCCGCTGCCCGCACTGCTGCCGACGATCCTGCGGCTGCGCGACCACGTCCAGCGCGAGTACCGGTACGCCGTCCCGATCCGGGTCGGCGCCGGCGGCGGCCTGGGCACGCCCGTCGCGGTGGCGGCCGCCTTCGCGATGGGCGCCGCGTACGCGGTGACCGGCTCGGTGAACCAGTCCTGCCTGGAGTCGGGCGCCTCCACCGCCGCCAAGGCGATGCTCGCCGAGGCGGGCATCGCGGACTGCGAGATGGCCCCGGCGGCCGACATGTTCGAGATGGGCGTGGACCTCCAGGTCCTGAAGAAGGGCACGTTCTTCCCGATGCGCGCCCGCCGCCTGTACGAGCTGTACCAGGCGTACGACGGCCTGGAGGACATCCCGGCCGCCGACCGGGCGAAGCTGGAGTCGCAGGTGTTCCGGCGGCCGCTGGAGGACGTCTGGCAGGAGTGCGTGAAGTACTTCAGCCGCCGCGACCCCGAGCAGCTGGCCCGCGCGGCCGACAGCCCGAAGCGGAAGATGGCCCTGGTGTTCCGCTGGTACCTGGGCATGGCCTCGCGGTGGGCGGTCGTCGGCGACGCGGACCGCGCCATGGACTACCAGGTGTGGTGCGGGCCGGCCATGGGCAGCTTCAACGACTGGGTGACCGGCAGCTACCTCAAGACGCCCGGCAACCGCCGGGTCGCCGAGGTGGCCCACCACCTGATGCGGGGCGCCGCCTTCCACACCCGGCTGAACCAGCTGCGCAACGCGGGCGTGCACGTCCCGGCGTCCGCCGCGGACTACCGGCCGGTGCCGCTGGAGACCTCGGCGGGGATGCCGTGAGCGTGCGCGACGCGGAGGAGCTGGAGGCGCTGCTGGGCGACCCGGCGGACGACGCGAACCCGTACGGGTTCGCGGCGGCCGTCGGCCGCGACGAGCGGGACGCGTTCCCGGCGGAGTTCTGCGCGGAGCTGGCGCGGGCCGGGTTCCACCTGAACTACCTGCCCAAGGAGTGGGGCGGCACGTTCGAGGCCTTCGACCGCAGCCTGACGCTGGTGCGGTCGGCGGCCCGCCGGGACGTGAACATCATGCCCGGCACGATGTTCAGCATCATCGCGGCGACCTGCCTGCAGCTGCACGGCAGCGTGGAGCAGCAGCAGCTCGCCGCGGAGGTCCTGCGCGGCGGCGGCGCGGTGGGCTTCGCGCTCACCGAGTCGGCGCACGGCAGCGACCTGCTGGCCAACGAGGTCGCGCTGAGCGCGGACGGCGTGCTGGACGGCGAGAAGTGGATGGTCGGGCTGGGCCTGCGGTGCGAGGCGGTGTACGTGGTCGCCCGCACCGGGGCCCGCGGTCCCGGCGCGTTCTCGGCGGTCCTGCTGGACCTGCGGGACGTGCCGGCGGGGCAGCTGGAGCGGCTGCCGGCGGCCGCGACGAACGGGATGCGCGGCATCGACCTGGCGCGGCTGCGGTTCACGGGCCTGCGGGTGCCGGACGGGGCGCGCGTCGGCCGGGAGGGCGAGGGCCTGGAGGCGGCCGTCAAGGCGCAGCAGGCGGTCCGCCTGATGAGCATGGCCGGCAGCCTGGGCATCGCGGACAGCGCCGTCCGCATCGCCCTGGACTTCGCGGCCGTGCGGAAGGTCGGCAGGGCGGTGCTGGCGGCGTCGCCGTGGCCGCGGCGCGAACTGTCGGTCGCCGCGGCGGCGCTGCTCGCGGCGGACGTGTCGGCGCTGACCGCGGCCCGCGGCGTGCACGTGGTGCCGGAGGCGTTCTCGGTGTGGGCTCCGGCGGCCAAGCACGTGGTGGCGGAGTCCTGCGAGGAGCTGGTGCGGCGGGCGGGCGCGGTGCTCGCCACCCGCTCGGTGCTGCGGGAGGGCGAGGGCGGCGCGGGGCTGTTCCAGAAGCTCCAGCGGGACACGGCGGTGGTCCGGGTGATCGACGCGAGCACCCTGGCGAACCTGAAGTCGTACGCCGGCCAGGTGCCCACCCTCACCGAGGGCGGGGCCGCGGCGGCCGATCCGGGGGCGCTGTCCGCGGTGTTCGCCCTGGATGCCGCGCTGCCGGCGTACGAGCCGGGCCGGCTCGACATGTTCGCGCGCGGCGCCGACCCGGTCCTGGCGGCCCTGCCCGAGGCAGCCGCGGAGGTGGCGGCGGCCCTGGCGGCGGACGCGTCCGCCGCGCCCGTCGCGGCGCTGGTGGAGGAGCTGGCGGGCGCGGTGGCGGGGCTGGGCGGGCTGACCCGCGCGGCCCGCGGGCCGGGCGCCGACCCGAACGCGCTGGTGGACGCGGCCGAGCGGTACGCGTGGCTGCACGCGGCGGGCTGCGCCGTCCACCTGTGGCGGGCCAACCGGGACCGCTCCCTGTACGGGACGGAGCCCGGCTCGGCCGGCTGGCTGGGCGCGGTCGTCGGCTATCTGCTGGCCCGCGCCGACGGCAGCGACCCGCGGCGGCGGGGCGCGGTGCTGGAGCCGGCGCTCGACGCGGCGCTGGCCATGCGGGAGTCCGGCCTGCTGTTCACCGCGCTGCCGGTGCGGCTGGCCTCGAACCGACGGGAAGAGTCCTGATGTCCAAGTCCGATCTGACCGCGCTGGCCGCGGAGCTCGAGGAGTACCTCGGCGACCCGCACGACCCGGACAGCCGGATGCCGTTCGCCGGGGTGCTGGAGTTCGACGAGAGCGGCGCCTATCCGGTGCACTACGTGAACCTGCTGCGCCGGTGGGGCGCGCACCTGCGGGGCCTGCCGGCCGAGCAGGGCGGCCTCGCGGGCAACGTGGAGACCGGTGTCAACCTGATGCGCCTGGTGGCGCGCCGCGACCCGTCGACCGCGGTCGGCACGGCGCTGAACAACCTCAGCTTCATGCCGGCGTGGATCACCGGCACGGAGGAGCAGAAGCGCTCGCTGATCGCGGACATGCGGCGGGGCAGCTCGATGTCCTGGGGCCTGTCGGAGCGGGTGCACGGCAGCGACCTGGTGGCGAACGAGGTGCGGGCCGAGCGGGTCGAGGGCGGCTGGCGGCTGTACGGCGAGAAGTGGCCGATCGGCAATGCGACGGTCGCCGACAAGATGGTCGTCTTCGCGCGGACCGGGGAGCGGCCGGGCCCGGCCGCGTACTCGCTGTTCGTGGTGGACAAGTGGCTGGCGGAGCCGGGCACGGTCGAGGACACGCCGTTCGAGAACCTGTACGGGGTGCGGGCGCTGGACCTCAGCGGGGTCCGCTTCGACGGGACGTTCGTCCCGGACTCGGCGATGCTGGGGCGCCGCGGGGAGGGTCTGGAGATCGCCCTGAAGGCGAGCCAGACGGCCCGCGTGGTGCTGATGCACCTGGCGCTGGCCGCGGTGGACACGAGCCTGCGCCTGGCGGTGGACTTCGCGGAGAACCGGGTGCTGCTGGGCGACACCGTCGCGGACGTCCCGTACACGCGGCGCCAGCTGGCGGAGGCGTTCGCGGACCTGATGCTGGCGGACGCGGTGTTCCTGGGGGCGACGCGCAGCCTGCAGGCGGCCCCGGAGCAGGTCAGCGTGTGGTCGTCGGTGGTGAAGTACCTGGTGCCGACGAAACTGCAGCGGACGCTGTCGCAGCTGACGGTGGTGCTGGGCGCGCGGACGTTCGTCCGCGACCACCCGCACTACGGCATGCACCAGAAGATGGTCCGCGACATCCTGATCACCGACATCGCCGACGGCAACACGGTGGTGAACCTGCGCAACCTGGGCCACCAGCTGGGCAGCCTGCTGGCGTCGGCGGCCGACCCGGACCCGGCGGCCGTGGCGGTGGCCGAGGAGCGCGCCGCGACGCTGTTCGGGATGGACGCGGAGCTGCCGCCGTACGCGCCGTGGAAGCAGGAGCTGTTCAGCCGCGGCGGCCTGGACGACGCGGTGCTGGCCGCGCCGGACGGGATCCGCCGGCTGCGGGAGCTCGCTGAGCGGGCCGCGGGCACGGACCGGGAGCGGCTGCTGGCCGCGGCGGACACCGCGGAGGAGCTGGTGGGGCGCGCGGGCGCGCTGCACGGGCGGGCGCGGGACCTGAAGGCGCGGCTGGGCCGGGCGTACGCGCAGTCGCCGGAGCTGTTCGACCTGGCCAAGGAGTACTGCCTGGTGCACGCGGCGGCGGCGGTCGTGCTGTCGTACGTTCACTCGCAGGGGGTATTCGAGGCCCCGCTCCCCAATCCCGCTCTACTGCTGCTCCAGTTGGAGCGCGTACGCAGGGAGTTGTACCCGCACGAAGCGGTCACGGACCAGTCCGTGGTCGACGACGTGATGCAGGTGCTGCGGCATCTGCACCGGGAGGACCGGCTGTTCTCGCTCTGGCAGTTCCCGCTCGCCAAGCGGACCTCCGACTCCTCCGCCGCCCGCATCTGACATCGCCGCAACGACTGTGAAGGACGTTTCCATGTCGCAGAATCCCACTCCCCGCGTCGCGATCGTCGGCGCCGGCGTCGCCGGGATCTCCGCTGCCTACCACCTGCGCGGGCACGCGCAGATCACCGTGTTCGAGCGGGAGGACCGGCTCGGCGGGCACGCCAACACCGTGGAGGTGGAGGACGACGGCCGCATCCTCGGCATCGACACCGCTTTCGTGGTCTTCAACCGGCCGGCCTACCCGAACCTGTTCGGCTTCTTCGAGGAGCTGGGCGTGGAGGCGGTGGAGCACCTGGGCGGCTTCAACTTCTTCGACCTGGACAGCGGGCTGGAGTACGGCACGCGCGAGCTGGACCTGTCGGAGGAGGAGGTCGTCGGCCGCTACTCGGAGGAGTTCGTCACGATCTGGCGGGAGGCGCGCCGCTTCCACGAGGAGGGCCGCCGCGACTTCCTGCGCAAGAAGGCGGACATCCCGCTGGGCGAGTACCTCGACCGGGGCGGCTACAGCGAGGCGTTCCGCTACTCGTACGTGATCCTGCTGTGCTCGGCGGTGTGGTCGGTGCCGGCGGAGCTGATCTGGGAGATCCCGGCCTCGACGGTGATCGCCTTCTACCTGGGGCACGACGAGGGCGGGCTCGGCGGCCGCAAGGTCGACTGGCGGACGGTCGGCGGCGGCTCGATCTCGTACGTGCGCAAGGCGGTCGCCGCGATCGGCGGCGACCTGCGGGTGGCGGAGCCGGCGACGTCGATCCGGCAGGAGGCGGACGGCGTCACGGTGACGACGGCCCGGGGCAGCGAGACGTTCGACTACGTCGTCGTGGGCACGCACGCGGACGAGGCGCTGGCGCTGCTGGAGAACCCGACGGCCCGCCAGAAGGAGGTGCTGGGACCGGTGCGCTACAGCTCCTCGCGGGTGGTGCTGCACACGGACGCGTCGGTGATGCCGGCGACGAGGGAGCGCTGGGAGGCCTGGAACTACGGGCAGGTCGTGGCGGGCGGCGAGGCGAAGCAGTACGTGGCGTACTACATGAACAAGCTGCACGGCTTCACCGCGGAGAAGGACTACTTCGTGACGCTGGACTACCCGCTGGAGGTGGACCCGGAGTCGGTGATCGCGGAGTTCCCGTACACGCACCCGATCATCGACATCAACGTCCGCAACCTCCAGGCGGACATATACAACGTCAACGAGGGGACGCGGCTGAAGCTGGCCGGCTCCTACTTCCACTCCCGGAAGCTGGGCTGGGACCAGATCGGCTCGCACGAGGCGGGCTTCTCCTCGGGCGCCGAGGCCGCGGCCCAGCTCCTGAAGGAGCTCAGGGAGCAGGCGGAGGGCTGACGCCGCCCGCGGGCGCGCCGGGAGCGTCCGGGCCCTCGGGCCCGGCGCCCCGGCGGACCGCGGACTGGTGCTCCTGGGCGAGCCGGCGCAGCGCCATGAGGGCCGGCTCCAGCAGGACCGTCAGCACCAGGGCCTGCTCGGCCATTTCGAGCGGGTCCTGGATCCCCTCGATCCCGTCGAGGTCGACGGCGGCGATCCGCGCGGCGAGCTCGCCGTAGGGGACGAGCCGCTTCCAGTCGTAGTCCGTGCCGAGCTCGGCGAGGGTGTCGAGGGTCCGGGCGACGACCGCCTTGCCGGAGGCGTCCTCGGACACCTGCCAGCCGAGGGCGTCCAGCAGGGCGTCGACCTCGGACATGCGGGGGCTCGCCGCGCCCCCGGCCGCGTCCCCGGTGTCCGCCGCGTCGGCGGTGGCTCCGAGGACGAGGCCGAGGACGCGGTGGGGGTCGCCCTCCCGCTCGTACACGCCGCCGAGGACCTCCTTGGCGGCGCCCACGCTCAGCCCGCGCACCCCGACCAGGGCCCGGACCAGCCGGAGCCGCCGTACGTGCGAATCGTCGTACTCGGCCTGGTTCGGGGCGGTCGCGCGTCCGGGATGCAGCAGTCCCTCGCGGAGGTAGTACTTGATGGTGGTGATCGGCACCCCGCTGCGGCGGCTCAGCTCCGAGATACGCATCGCTCTTCCTTCTCCCGGCTCATTTTTGCACTTGATTAGCTAGTGGACAGTTCCACTATCTATCATGGATACTGCCACTCACCAATACTGAAGGCGAGACCCACGGTGCCCAAACTCACCTGGCAGAGCAGCAAGCAGGTCCCCGCTGACACCCGGACCCACATCATGGCCTCCCGCTTCGAGGTCAGGTCGTTCGCCGACGTCCCCCGCTTCTTCGTCCGCGCCCTCGCGGCCTGGGCCCAGCTGAAGACGTCGCGCGGAGCCGTCGAGGCCTCCCTGATCGCCCAACCCCTCAAGCGCACGTTCTGGACGCTGTCCGCCTGGGAGAGCCGCGAGGCGATCCACGGCTACGCGAGGACCGAACCGCACCGCGGCATCATGCGCGAACTGCGGCCCACGATGCGCACGGCCGTCTTCACCTTCTGGGAGCTGCCCGTCGGCGAACTCCCGCTGGACTGGGACGACGCGCGCGCCCGCCTCGCCGCGCAACTGCGCGCGGACGCCGAGAACGCCTCCTGACGGCGCCCTCCGGGCGCGCCGCACTCCGCCCGGACCCCTCTTCTCCCGACCCGGGACACCCCCGCCCCGGGTCGGGCCCCTCCTCTGCACGACCGTCTTCCGTCCCCGCCTTCGTACTGGAGACCCCCGGATGAGCACGAACCAGACCAAGACCCCGAGCACGGGCCCCGGCGGCCCGGGCGCCTTAGGAGCGGACGACGGCGCGGGGCGCCGCCGCCCGGCCCTGTGGCTGCTGATCACCGCGACGAGCGTCCCGATGTTCATGGTCGCCCTGAACAACCTCGTCGTCTCCACGGCCCTGCCGACCCTGGCCAGGGACCTGAGCGCGGACACGCAGGACCTCCAGTGGTTCGTCAACGCGTACGTCCTGGCGTTCGCCTGCCTGCTCCTGACGGGCGCGGCCCTCGGCGACCGGTTCGGCCGGCGCAGGGTCTTCCTCCTGGGCATCGGCCTCTTCACCGCCGCCTCGGTCTACTGCGGCCTGTGCGACACCACCGCCGAGCTGATCGCCGGCCGCACCGCGCAGGGCGTGGGCGCGGCGGCCGTGATGCCGCTGTCGATGACCCTGCTGGCGCAGGCCGTACCCGCCAACCGGCGCAACCTGGCCCTCGGCCTGTGGTCGGCGTTCAGCGGCCTGGCCGTGGCCTTCGGCCCGCTGGTCGGCGGCGCCGTCGTCGACGGCATCGACTGGCACTGGATCTTCTGGATCAACGTGCCCGTCTGCCTGATCGCGGTCCCGCTGGTGCTGAAGGTCCTGGACGAGAGCCGGCTGGCCGGCACCCGCCTCGACCTGTTCGGCATGGTCCTGGCCACGGGCGGGCTCGTCGCCCTGGTCTGGGGCATCGTCAACGGCTCCGAGGACGGCTGGACCGACGGCACCATCATCGGCGCGTTCGCCGCCGGCGTGGTCCTGCTCGCCGGGTTCGTCGCCTGGGAGGCGCGGGCCGCGGAGCCGATGCTGCCGCTGTCGCTGTACCGGATCCGCTCGTTCGTCCTCTGCAACGCGGTCTCGGGGGCGATGTACTTCGGCGTCTTCGGGTCGATCTTCCTGCTCTCCCAGTACCTCCAGATCGCCCCGGTGCGCACCCCGCTGGAGGCGGGCGTGCTGACCCTGGCGTGGACCCTGATGCCGATGTTCATCGCGCCGGTGGCCGGCATCCTGACCGACCGCGTCGGCGGCGGCCGCCTGATGGCGCTCGGCCTCTTCCTCCAGGCGGTCGGCCTCGGCTGGATCGCCCTGGCGGCGACGGACAACACCCCGTACTCGCACCTCGTCGGCGGCATGATCATCGGCGGTACGGGCATGGGCTTCGCCTTCGCCCCGACCGCGGCGGTCGTCCTCGCGTCGGTCTCGCAGAAGCTGTACGGCACGGCGTCGGGCGCGAACACCACGGCCCGCGAGGTCGGCGGCGCCCTCGGCATCGCCGTCCTGGCCACGGTGTTCGTCCGCAACGGCTCCGCGGAGAACGCCCAGCAGTTCGTGGACGGCATGAAGCCGGCGATCTGGGTCGGCGTGGCGGTGGTCCTCGTGGGCGCCGCGGCCGCCCTGGCCATCCCCCGCACCCCCGCCGCCCGCCCGGCGGCGGACGAGCCGACGCCGGACGAGACAGCCCCCCAGCCGGCGAAGGCGACGGCGACGGCAACGGCCTGACGCCCCGCCACCCACCCCGCGGGCCCGGTCGGTTGAACCGACCGGGCCCTGCCGCGTCCGCCGCCCGCCGCCCTTCCCTTCAGGCATCTACTTGCTAAGGTGGAAAGTAGATGCCGGACGGCAAACAAACCCGTCCGGCGCGCAACGACGCACGGGGGCAACAGGTGGCAGACCAGACAAGCGCGAGCGCGACCCTGCAGGGCATCGCGCGGATCGAGGCAGCATCCCAGGCAGGCAGGGGCTGGTACGGCCGCTACCTGTGGCTGTTCGCCGCATGGCAGCTCGTCCTCGTCCCCGCCGTCCTGCTGTGGCGCGGCCCGGCAGCACTGGCCGTCACCATGCCGGCCAACGCCCTGGCGGTCACGGCCCTCTCCGTGTTCGCCGTACGCCGGCCGGTGGTGCCGCGCGGCATGGGCCGCAGGCACCTGACGGTAATCGGCACCTGGGCCGCGGCCTACTGCGCGAGCCTCGCGCTGGGTCTGACCGCGTTCACCGGCAGCGTCCCCTTCGCGGCCGCGGCAGCCCTGGCCTGCGCCGCCCCGGCGGCGGTCGCCGCCCTCCGCGAATCCCGCCCGGCATGACGACCAAGCCGGCCCCGCCGACGGGGCACCCCCGCCACGCCCTCGAACCCCTCCTGAACTCGGCGGTCCGCCTGTCGGTCGTCGCAGCGCTCGCCGGCATCGACAAGGCCGAGTTCGCCTACATCCGCGACCTGGTGGAAATCACCGACTCGGCCCTCTCGAAGCAGGCGACACGCCTGGAGGAGGCGGGCTGGCTGGGCATCGAAAAGGGCCAGGCAGGCCGCCGCCCCCGCACATGGCTGTACCTGACCGACGCCGGCCGCGCAGCCTACACCCGCCACCTGACGGCCCTACGAGCCATCGCGGGCCCCCTGCACTGACGCCGCGGAGGCGTCAGTCCTGCGGATTGCCGTTGGCGCCGAGCATGGCGCTCATGGCCCGATAGGCGTGCTCCCCCTGCGCGTTCCCGCGGTCGTGCACCCGCAGCAAGTACTGGTAGAGGGCAGCGACACAATGGTCCCGACTCGTATAGGCCGCGTCGTCCACCAACTCCAGGTCGGAATTCACCTCCCGCAGCGTCCCGTCGGGCTGCGTGTACAGCGGATGCCAGTGCAATGTCACGTTGGGATTCATCGTCTGAATCGCCCGCAACTGCGGCACCTCCTGCAACAAGAGCACGCTCTCCGGTTCGTAGGCCCGCATGAAGACATGCACGGGCACGGTGGCCCGGCTCACGAACGCCTGGGACACCACGCGCCACATCGGCAACTTCAGGTCCCAGTCCGGCGTGATCACCAGCCTGTCGAGCACCCGCCCGAACCGGGTTTCCTCCAACGGCGTGTGCCCCCTCACCGCGGCATACCGACTGACCGCCTCGCCGCCGGACCACAGGGCCAGCGTGGGCGTGTCGATCTCCAGGTGGTTCCCCACGAGCTTCACCAGATCCGAGAACCACGTGTTCGACATGGCGTGGCCGCGCCGCTCCTGCACGTCCTGGATCTGCGCGGCCTCCGCGTTGACCTGCCCCTGCTCGGCGAGGCCGCCCAACACCAACTGCCAAGCGTCATCGACCACGTCATCGGCGACTCCGGCTTCCCTCATCATCGAGCAGAAGTCGCTCCACTCCGCGTGCGCGGTAGGCGCCATCGCGTACTCCCGCTCCCGCCCCGCCTCCGGCGGCTCGGCAGCACGCTGGATCCACCGGGTGACGGCCGCATTCCCCGCGGCCCGCTGCAAGGCGGCAATCCCGTGCAGCGGCGCCGCCTCCGCACGCCGCCCACCCTCCCGACCCGCCCGGGCACCCCCGGCCTCCTTCACCTCACGCACCCCGCACCCCTCCCTCCACCGAAAACCCCGACGCTAGCGACGCTCCCCCACACCGCCGAGGCCCAGAAGGGCACCCCCGAGGGCACCTCCCCACCCCCACCCGCACACGCGTACCGACCCCAACGGACACCCCCACGTGTGCGGCCTTCGGCAGCCACCTGATCGGGCGGCTTCCGGCTGCGAATCCCCGCGATCGAACTCGACCTGGACAAGGCGCCGGCAGCAGCAGGTCCGGATCGGGGTTGACTGCGCGGTAGGACAGGATGACAGGCGTGATCATCAAGTACCCCTGCGTGTGCTGCGGCCGTCTGACAATGGGCGAGCCACCCGGCTCGTACGAGATCTGCCCGGTGTGCTTCTGGGAGGACGACGCCCTGCAGCTGCGCTGGCCCGACTGGGAAGTGGGCGCCAACCGGACCTCACTGGTCGAGGCGCAACAGAACTACCAGGCTTTCGGGGCCTGTGATGAGCGGTCCGTGGAACACGTCCGCCCACCTCGGGACGACGAGCCGCAGGACCGGAGTTGGCGGCCTGTCGATCCCGAGCGCGACCACTTCGAACCCCAGGGCGTTCAGCTGGCCGCGTGGCCGGTCGATCCAACGGTTCTTTACTGGTGGCGGTACCGGACCACGGGTTTCTGGCGTCCCCCGGTCGGCTGCGCGTCACCCGGCCTGTTCGTCGAGCCGGGCCAAAAGGCCGCCGAACCATCGCACGGGGGGGCTTCTTCCCCGATCACCTCCCGAGGCCGTGGCTTCGAACCCTCCGCCCGGTCCGGCTCTGCTTCAGCCCGCTGGAAACTCCCCCTAGGCTCGGCAGATGCCTTCCACCCTCCTCGCCCACGCCCTGACGACACCCCTCGACCCGCCCCTGCGCCCCCTCCCGGACCCCGTACCGGACCTCCTCGCGACCCTGGGAGCAGCCCCCCGCCTCGCCGCACACCTGCGCGCCGTCCACGACGTGGCGTACGAGCTGACGACCTGGGTCGCGAACCACTTCACCACCCTGGAGATCGACCGCGAGGCGGTGCTGTTCGGCGCGGCGACCCACGACATCGGCAAGGTCCTGCACCCCGCCGAACTCACCGGCCCCGGCTCCGCCCACGAACCGGCCGGCCGCGCCCTCCTCCTCGCCCACGGCTTCCCACCCCGCCTGGCCCGCTTCGCGTACACCCACGCCCGCTGGACGGACCCGGCCGCCACGGTGGAGGACCTCCTGGTCAGCACGGCGGACAAGGTCTGGAAGGGCAAGCGCGTCCCCGACCTGGAGGACCTCCTGACCGCCCACCTGGCCAGGGCCGCAGGCACGGAGCCCTGGGAGGCCTTCCTGCCCCTGGACGACACCCTGACCACCCTGGCCGACACGGCCGAGTCCCGCCTGTCCTTCCAGTCCGCGTACCCGGTGACCTGAGGCCGACTCGTCCGCTCCAGCCGGTCCCGAACGTCGCGTACCGGCAAAAGGATTGGGCACCCGAGGCCGACCCCGCGTCCTACGCTGTCCTGTGTCGAGCTGCACAGAGAAGGGGCAAGGCCGTGTCATTCGATGCTCCCCCCGGCCCGCACGACAATCCCATCGCGTTCGGGCAACGTGTCCAGATCCACCGCACCCGCCGCGGCATGACCCGCGAGCAACTGGCCGGACTCCTCGGCCACCACCCGTCCTGGGTGAAGAAGATCGAGACGGGCAGCATGCGCATGCCGCGGCTGCCGGAGATCCTGCGCATCGCGCAGGCCTTGCGGATCCGCCGCCTGGACGACCTCGTCGGCGACATGGGCGCCGAGCCGCACACCGACCTCTTCCTCGGCCCCGACCACGACAGACTGGCGGCCGTCCGCACGGCCCTCGCCTCCTACCCTCCGCCCGGGACGCGCGAAGCCCCGTCGCCGGAGTTCCTGCGCGCCGCCCTCGACTCCGCGTGGCGCGCCCGCCACGGGGCACCCGACCACCGCGAGGTGATCGGCTCCCTCCTGCCCGGACTGATCCGCGACACGCAGCTGGCGGTCCGCCAGGCCGACACCGCAGCCGAGCGGCGCGCCGCCCTTGCCCTCCAGGCGGAGGCGTTCCACCTGGCGCAGTTCTTCGTCGCCTACCAGCCGGACCCGTCGCTGCTGTGGCGGGTCGCCGAGCGCGGGACGGCCGCGGCCCACGAATCCGAGGACCCGCACGCCATCGGCGTGGCCGCATGGCTGTCCGCCCAGGCCCACCGCGACTCCGGCCCCGGCCGCTACGACGAGGCGGACGAAGTCGTCCGTCAGGCCCTGCACCTACTCGAACCGAACCTGGACCGGGCACCCCAGCACGTCCAGGCGCTCGTCGGCGCACTGCGTGCGGAGGCCGGCCTCACCGCCGCGAAGCGGCGCGAGACGGGCGCGGCGTGGGGCTGGTGGGAACGCGCCGACCAGATCGCACAGCGCCTGCCCGCCGACTACTTCCACCCCATCACGTCCTTCGGGCGCGCGCTGATGGGCGCGCACGGCGTGAGCGTGGCCGTGGAGCTGCACTCCGGCGGCGAGGCCGCCCGCCAGGCCGCCCGGGCAGAGGCCGCCACCATCCCGTCGCGCCCGCGACGCGCCCGCCACCGTGTCGAGCAGGCTCGTGCGTACCACCTGGACGGCCAAGCCGAAGCCGCGCTGACGACCCTCCAACAGGCGCACGCAGCAGCCCCGGACACCACCCGCTACAACGGCTTCGCCCGCGTCATCGTCCTGGAAGAGACGACCAGCCGGGCTCCGGAACGCCGCCGCCTGGCAAGCCGCCTGGCGGTCGACCTCGGCCTCCTGGCCGCCTGACGCACAGGGGCCGAAACCGGGCCCCTTCCCCCCACCCGGGGCCCCTACCGTCGTCGCCACACCGAGCCGACGACGGTAGGGAAGGCCCCTTGCACCACAACACATCACCCACGGACTGGTACGCCGGAGCACTGCGCGACCCGGCGGAGGCGTACGCGGCATGGCGGACGTGCGGGGTGGCGGTGCTCCCGCTCGGGGAGCGCTTCGAGGCGATCCGCTTCCCGCAGGCTCTCGCAGCCGCAGCAGTCGGCTGCACCACGACCACGGTCGTGAACCTGGCCTTCGCGGACGCTCTGGAGGGCCCGATCATCCACGACCCCCGCGGCGGCAACTACTACCTCCTGGTCGCCCCCGGCACGCGAACCCGCTGGAACCGCACCCACCAGCGCCGCGCCGAATGCCTCGGCGCCGACACCCGACTCGGCGTCCCGCACCCCACCCACCACCACCCGACCCCGGCCCGCCCGCTCTACTGGGCCAACCCGCCCACCCCGGACACCCCCTTCTGCCGCACGGCCGCAGCCAACCTCCTCCTCCGCATCGCAACGGCCCGCCTGACGGAGCCGGCGGCAACCACCCCGTGACCGCGGCGCCGCCACGCCGAAACGGCGAGAAGCACCCGCATCTCGAACGCCCGGCCCCTCACAAGGGCCGGCCGAGATCACACCCCGGCCCCCGCTCCCCCTCTCCTGCAGGTTGGTTTGAACGCCAACCCCCACCCACCAGCCGGCCGCACCGGGCGCCCCAGTACAACCGGCCAATGCTCCGAGGGGCCGAGGGGCCAACGGGGCAGACGAGGCAGACGAGGCAGACAGGGCAGACAGCCCCGTCGGGGCGGACGGGGCCGCCTACGCGGACGACGACGACGCCGCCGCCCCCACGATGCGCTCGACCGCAGCAGCGACCAGCGCATCCCGCTCCTCCTCCCCGAAAACCTCGGGCAAGGTGAGCTGCTCAACGATCAGCCAGTTCAGCGCCAGCATCAGCAACTTGACGGCAGTCGCATCACCAGGCAGCCCAGAGGCCTCGTGGTAGGCGACGTTCGCATCGACATCGGTCCGGACCCGCTCGGTCAGGACCTTCCGGAGCTCAGGCCGACGCGTCGCCTCGAGCCGCAGTTCGAGCAGCGCCAGGTACCCGGTCCGGAAGGACGCGACCCGCCCGACGAGTTCCCGCATCAGCTCGACGTACGTCTCGCGATCCCGTCCGGCCGTCCGCTGCCGCTCGATCGTCTCCTCGTCCGGCTGCAGCCGCTCGTACACGCGCGCGCCGGCCTGGGTGAGGAGGTCGTCGCGGTTGGCGAAGTAGTTCGACGCGGTACCCGCCGGCACGGCGGCCTCGCCATCCACCGCGCGAAAGGTGAGCCCTCGCGCGCCTTCCCTCGCCAGCACCTCGATCGCAGCGTCCACCAAGGCCCTACGCCGCTCCTCGTTCCGCCTCGCCATTGCCACCACTCCATCCGTAGTACTACAGTCAAACCACTACAAACACAGTACTACAAACGGAGTCCCATCTTGCGCAAGCTCGTGTACTACGTAGGCGTCTCCATCGACGGCCGCATCGCCGGCCCGGGCGGCGAGTACGACTTCTTCCCGACCGGCGACGAACAGCAGACCGCCGCGTACACCGCATGGACGAACACCCTCTACCCGGAGACCGTCCCGACGGCCTTCCGCACCGCCTCCGGCGTCGCCGACACCCCGAACCGCCGCTTCGACACCGTCCTCATGGGCCTCGGCACCTACCGCCCGGCCTACGACGCGGGCATCACGAGCCCGTACGCCCACCTGCGCCAGTACGTCATCTCGAGCACCCTCACCCCGAACCCGGACCCTGCGGTCACGGTCGTCCCGGGCGACCCCCTCCCCCTCGTCCGCGACCTGAAAAAGGAGGACACGGGCGGCGGCCTGGACATCTGGCTCTGCGGCGGCGGCAAACTGGCAGGCGCCCTGCTCCCCGAGATCGACGAACTGATCGTCAAGAGCTACCCGGTGGTCGCCGGAGCCGGCATCCCCGCCTTCGACGGCCCCTTCGACCCCACCGCCTTCACGGTCACGGAACGCACCACCTTCCCCACCGGCACCACCCTCACCCGCTTCACCCGCTTCACCCGCACCACACAGCCCCGCCGCTAAGAGCTGTCCCGTAAAAGATCTCCGAGTCGACTCGGGCATGGTTGGCTGCGGTGTGGCCCCCTGGTCTATCCGGCGAGAGCGACGTCGTGCATCCGGGCGATGCCGAGCATGGCGTGGTGGACGCCATCGCCTCTGAGGCGGCAGTCGCGGAGGATCTTCCAGGTCTTCATGCGGGCGAGGCCATGCTCGACGCGGGCACGGACCTGCTTGTGGGACCGGTTGTGGTCCTCTTTCCAGTCCGGCAGCGCAGCCTGGCCGCGCTGCCGACGGTGCGAATGACGAGTCCGGTGCCTGGGTAGCCGCCGGCGGCGATCGTGAGGGTCTTGCCGACGGATGCCTTGGCGCCGGACTCCTCCCACGCTTTGCAGTCGTTGCGGTTCCCGGCAAGCGGCCGGCCGACCAAGACGACCAGTCGGGTGTCGGCGTCGATGACGACCTGATGGTTCGTGGAGTGTCGGTAGTTCTTCGACCGCTCGGCAATCGTGTAATCGCGGGTGGGTAGCAGGTCATGCCCACCATCGACACTCGTCCGGCGCCCCGTCCACGAACTCGGACGACCGGGGTCCGTCCGATCCGGCCCCAAGTTCAGGCACGCGGCGGCGTCATCGACTGGCCGGCTTCGTCCTCAAACACGATCCAGCCGTTGCATGCCGCCGCGGTGCTCTTACCCGCGGCCAGACGTCCCTCTTCCACAGCTCCACGGCCGCGTCGTCGCGTTCGATGGCTCGGCGGATCGGCTGTTGCCACGACCAGCCGTGCCGCTTCAGCAGCCGTCATGTGCCCTCCACCGTGTAGCTCACATGGAACAAACGGCCGATCAGTATCTTCACCCGCGTTAGCGTCCACCTCTGGTCGGCCCAACCATGGACCAGCGGACCACGGTCCGACTCCCGCTCAAGTCTGGCGATCTGCTTCTCGCGAGCCGCGGTCGCCCCCGCGAGCCCTTCGACAGGACTCCGGCCTCGCCACGACCGCGCCACTGGCGGCGCCACCGCTCCACCGATCGCTCGCTGACCCGCAACACAGTAGCGATCTCCCGGTTCATCTCCCCGCCAGGATTCCTCGTTCTGCAGGGTCAGCTATTTGAATCCTTTCCATGTCGATTAACACGATCCGCAGACTGGAACGGGATGCCGGCACCGCGGGCGATTAAATACATTTCGAAGGGCAGCCACGCCAATACTCTTCAACCAGGTAACTAGCTTCACCGACGTTGCCGTCAGACGATTTGGGGCCCTGTCGATAATCGGCAGGGCCCCAAATTTTCTAAAGAGTCTCACATCTACTCGCTCACGAACACGCGCGAGCCCTTGAGTGGCCCGCCCGAACCGTTGCGAGCGGTCGACCCCAGCAGGATAGGCCCTGAGAGGGTCAGCATGGTTCAAGGGATGGATCAGCCTGCCATTTCCCGACCATACCCAACGACATTCACACAGGCATTCTCAGCGGAATCGCCCGAGTATGCTCCGGCGGCGCCAGGCCGTAATCGGTGGGCGAGGCGGAAATACCTGTGGTACGCATCGCGAAGGAGGGCACAACCACCACACTTTCGAAGCAGGAATATGCCCAATCGTCACGACTTTCAGGGAGGGCCAGTTCGCCGTTTATCACTCCCCTCAGCAGCCAGCCCGGACCGTCACATCCGATGAACCGCACCGTCATGGAGTCTCGCCCGTGAACATCACTGACAACGGGGATCGTCGCTCTGAGCTCGACACCAGCCCGCCCAGACCATTGCTCAGCCTCGCCTCCACGTGCTCGCACGTCCTCCTCAAGCCGGACGCGGACCCTCTCCCACTCCGGCTCCCCGAGTATCCGAAATGCCTGAAGTTGCAGGCTTGCGGTGGTGTCACGGAGGAGGACCACCTCCCCGTATTCCGGGCCGGACCGCAGACGGTTGAGCTCTACCTTTCGTGCAGCCCCACGCGGAATCCTCAGCCCCCCGAGGTCCAGCAGGTCGAGGGTCTGCCATCCCGTCTCACTCACGTCCCACGGACCGACATCGACTCCGCGGCACGGGGTTGCAAGCAGGTCTCCTGCTTGCAACGCCTCCTCGTTCATCGCTCGCGCCGACTCCATGAGGACGGTGACCTCTTCATCCGTCATCGCTTCCTCGGCAATGAGAAGAACCAAGAGTTCAAGCACTCGCTCGAGGGTAAATGCTCCGCTCTGCCGCGCTACACGGGCTGCCGAGAGGTTGCCACGCAGCGCGTCTACCAGACGATCGCCCTCGTCACGAGACAGCCCTGGAGGCAGCCGAGGAAGCAGTTCGGGACCCGTTCGGCCTCCCTCCCAGCGCAAGAGAAGCAAAGCCTTGAGGCTGAGAAGGAGAACCCATCCCGGAGTCACCTGCTGCCAGTCACCCCATTTGGCTCTCTCTGATGAACTCGGTGACAGGTGACCATCACGGGTGAACTCTTCCAAGATGGCACGTGCTTCACTGTCCACGACGCCCATTCCACCACCCCCTCAGAATTTGCCAAGCACGCCAACCGACCATGCCAGCCGCAGCAGCCGCTTCTACGATGCCGCCGGAACCACCACTAGAGTCTGCCAGATCCGCCATTTTCTCTGCATAAGTCGGGGCGCGGGACACAGTAGAGGCTCGGGTCTGTGCCTCGTCACCCACCGCTTGACTCGCGCGACGGGTAGTGCCCGGTTCCGAGTGGGATCGCGTCCCGCGAGGTGAGCTATACCCGCCGTTAGCAGGATCGACGATATCCGGCAGCTCGGCCGGGTCTTGCGAGGCCCGGCCACGGCCCCTGATGATCTCGGGGCCGTCATCTCCAGCTACAGGACAATTGTGGACGAGGACGGGGGCGGCGCCTGCGAGCACATAGTACGTGTGGAAGTCGTTGACCGTGAGGTTGTGGGTGGTTACTGCGTAGGGGTAGTTGCGCTTCGTCTGGACCGTGAGGGTCGTGCCGTCCGGGCGGCGGAGTTGTTCGCCGGGGTTGAAGTCGCCCGCGTCGACCCACTGTCGGCGGGTCTCGTTCCAGTGCGGGTGGTGGAGGGTGGAGGTGAGCTGGACGGGCGGGGCGCGGGGGTTGCTGTCGTCGGTGAGGGTGAGGTCCGTGAAGTCCTTGTCGTCGGGGGTGGTGATGGTGGCCGTCACCCGCTGGGGGCGGGTCTCGCCGGTCTGCGGGTCTGTGGCGAGGACGGTGTCGCCGACGCGGACGTCCTGGATCTCCTTCGTCGTTCCGTCGGCCATCTGCACACGGGTGCCGGTGGGGAAGCTGTTGGTCTTGCAGCTCGGCCCGGAGGTCTCCGCGTCGCTGCGGGAAGAGGAGCTGCTGGTGCTCGCCTCGCTGTCGGCCGCCTCTCGTGTTGTTTTGCTCTGCGTGCCTGCGCTGTCGGTTGCCGTCTCCTTGCCGGCTTTCTCTGATGCCGCCTGCGCTGCCTTCGCCTCGGCGTCCCTCGCCTCCTTCGCAGCAGTCTTGGCACGGGCCATGGACTCTGCCGCGCTGGAGACCCCGCGTTCCGCCTCGTGGACGGCGTCGTAGGCCTTGTTCAGCTCCTTGTAGATCTTGAAGGCCTTGATGCCGACCTTGATGGCCTTGGCGATCTTTCCCCAGGGGACGAAGTTGAGGGCCGTGTTGATGCAGGCCATGACGTCGCCCTTGGTGAAGCAGTCGCGGGCGTCGTTGTAGCCGATCAGGTCGCCGATGAGGTTGACGACCTCGCGGACGAGGTGGTCCCGCCGCTGCTTGGCCTTGTAGAGCTTGTTGTTCGCGTTCCGAAGCGCCGTCTCGCCGTCATCGGGCGTGGTGCTGCCGGTGCTCCGGGTGAACGGCTTGTCCAAGCCGCTGTCCTTGTTGTTCTTGCACTCAACTGGGTTGTCGCAGCCGTTCTTGAGGCCGCTCGGGTCCGACTTGTTGATCGGGTCGTTGTTCGAGTACGCGTACGCGTTCCACTGCTGGGGGTCGCCCGCGTCGATGATCGGGTCCGGGCTGATGAAGCGGCCCGTTGTCGGGTCGTACTCGCGGGCCCCCAGGAGGGTGAAGCCGGTCGACTTCTCCTTCGTCCCGCCGACGAAGCCCTTGTCCCCCGCCCAGGCCCCGGGTGCCGGCGGAGTGCCGCGGTCGTTGCCGAAGGGGTCCGAGGCGCGGCGGACGTGGCTGAGGTCGGTGGCGTTGAGCTGGACGCCGCCCGTGCCGTGGTGGTCGGAGCTCTGGTAGGTGAGGTTCGACGTGCCGTCGGCGGTGGTGCGGGTGATGGACAGGCCGCCGGGAGCCGCGTAGGTGCGGACGTTGGTGACCTTGCCGGTGGCGGAGTCGAGGGTGATCTGGTCGGAGCCGAGGTTGAGGGTGGTGCTGCCCGGGTCGCGGCGGATGAGCTGGTTGCCGCTCGTGTCGTACAGGTAGCTCGTGCCGGCGCTCTCGCCGGTGCCCACGATCTTGTCGAGCTTGCCCTGCTCGTTCCAGGTCAGCGTCTTCGTGCCGGGCGTGCTGGTGATGGAGGCGGTGTTGCCGCCCGCGTCGTACGTGTACGACGTGACCTTCGTGCCGGACGGCCCGGTCTCGGTGGAGGCCATGAGGGCGTGCGGGCCGCCCGTGCCGGTGCCGGTGTTCTGACGGCCGCCGAAGGTCTGGGTGACCGTCGTGTCCTTGGCGGTGTTGCCGGTGACGTCCTTGCGGACCAGCTTCTTGCGGTTGCCGATCAGGTCGTACTCGTACTGCTGCCAGTACGGGGCCGGGCCGCTGACGCTGGGCTTGCCCGTGCCGTCGACCGCGGGGCCGTCGCGGTTGGTGCAGCCGCCGATGCCCGGGACGCTCGGCTGCGGGGCGGTGGTCTGGGTGCCGCTGTCGGTCCAGGCCTGGGTCAGCCGACCCAGGTGGTCGTACGTGAAGCACTGCAGGTCGCGCTGGGCCCCGTCCTGCGTATTGCCGATCGACGTCAGTCGGCCGGCCTGGTTGTAGGTGTAGTCGACGGCGTCGACACTGGCGGTCGCGTCCGTCTGCTTGTCGAGAGTCGAGCGGATGGTGCGGCCGGTCGCGATGTCGTGGTCAACCGTGGAGACGACCTGCTTGCCGGTCGTGCCGAGCGTCGTGCGGACGTCGTTGCCGTACGGGTCGCGCCACAGGTCGACGAGGTACGGCGACAGCGTCCCATCAATCGTGCCATCGAACGCGACGAGGTTGCCCGCGGTGTCGGTGGAGAACGTCAGGGTCTCGGCGGCAAGTCCTGCCTGCGGGATGGACGGCAGCACCGTCGTCGCGAGCTGCCCGAAGGAGCTGTAGGTGTTCTTGGACTCGTAAGTGCCGGCCAGTCCCTTCTCCACTGCCGGGATCGTGGTCTTCGTCCCGAGCGGGCGGTAGCCGGCGTCGTACCCGGTGACCTCGGAGACGTAGGCGCTGCCCCCGGCCCCACCGACGTAGCGGGTGGTCGTCGCCGGCTTGCCCAGGGCCTTGGTGTCGTAGGTGAAGCCGCCCACCTGCTTGGCCGGGTCGACGGCCGTGCCCTCGTACGTGGCGACGGTGCGGCCCAGGATGTCGGTGAGGGTCGTGGCGCTCTTGCCCCGGCCGTCGGTGACGGTGGTGAGGTTCCTGCTGTCGTCGTAGAGGGTGGTGCCGGTGCCGGAGTCGGGGTCGGTGGTCTTCACCACCCGGCCGAGGAGGTCGTAGGCGAACGTCCACTCGTTGCCCGCGGCGTCCTTCCGCCGCAGCTCCTTGCCCTGCGCGTTGGTCTCGTACGTCGTCTCGTCGTACGGGCCGGTCGGCGTGTTCGACTTGTACTGGCGCAGGAGCGAGGTGGTGCCGTTGCTGATGGTCGCCGTCGCGAAGCCGCCGTTCGGCGGGATCGTGCGGGTCTCGTCGGCACCTGGGTACTCCATCCTGGTGCGCCACTGCTCCACGCCGTACGACTGGAGGATCGACGCCGTGGGCCGGCCGAGGCCGTCGA
This sequence comes from Streptomyces sp. 2P-4, assembly GCF_030167965.1. Classification (NCBI taxonomy): domain Bacteria; kingdom Bacillati; phylum Actinomycetota; class Actinomycetes; order Kitasatosporales; family Streptomycetaceae; genus Streptomyces; species Streptomyces sp. 2P-4. The sequence goes on along the minus strand of NZ_CP095012.1, from coordinate 240,866 downwards.
AGACGGTGACGGTCTGCGAGGGGAGCTTGCTGTCGGGGTTGACGCCGCCGTTGGGGAGGAACAGCGCCCCCGACGGGCGCGCCTCGTTGTTGTAGTAGGCGGCGCTGGTCTTCACCTGCCGGCCGTGGGAGTCGAACAGTGCGTCGGTGATCAGGCGACCGGCCGTGCCGGACACCGGGTTGGCCTGCGTCTGGCGGATGCGGCCCAGGCCGTCGTAGATGGTGTAGCTGGAGGTGTACGTCTTGTTGCTCATGAGCGCCTGGCTCAGAACGCTGGACGGCGCCGCAGTGCCGTTCATCGCGTACGCGTACTTGCGCACGGGCAGCGCGCCCTTCGCGCGCTCCTGGCCGGGCTGCCAGATGGACGTGACGCGGCCGAAGGGGTCGTAGGCGCGTTCGGCGACGCGGCCGTTCTCGTCGGTGGTCTTCAGCGGGAGCGAGCGCCCCGGGTCGAGGGTGGTGGTCGTCTTCCAGCCGAGCGGGTTGGTGTGGGTGACCTCCGTGGGGACGGCGCCGGTGGCCGGCTTGTATTCCGTCGTGGTGACCGCGCCGTCGGGGTGGGCGGCGTCCTTGCGGACCTTGTTGGTGTTGCTGGTGACGCGGCCGTACGCGTCGTACGTCGAGGTGGAGTTCAGCCGGTAGACCGGCTTGCCCGCGTCGTCGTACCGCTCCAGGACCGCGGTGCCGGTCTGGTCGCCGGTAGCGCCGGTCTGCTTGGCCGGCAGGTTGTCGAAGTAGGCGAGGGTGTCGCCGACCGTGTTGGCGGCGGTCGGGGTCTGGCCGCAGGCGCCCGAGAGGACGAGCGTGCGGGAGACCAGCTCGGTGACGGCGCCGCCGGGGCCGGCGGCGTAGTCGAAGGTGGTGCACAGGCGCTGCTCGGGGCGGGCCAGGTCCTGCTTGTCGTCGACCTCGATCGGGCGGGTGAACAGCGTGTCGTCGTACTTCGACGTGCGCTCGCTCGTGCGCCAGGTGCCGTCCGCCAGCTTGGCCCGGCTCGTCACCTTGGCCGTGTTCTGGGCGCGGGCGGTGATGGCGGGCATGCCGCCGGACTGGGCGCGGGTGGCGGTGGCCTTCTCGGCGAGCCAGGGGGTGGTGACCTCGTCGGCGACGACCTTGCCGCCGTCACGGTCGTACGTCTCCGTCTGGAGCACCCGGCCGGCGAAGGCCTCCTGGTCCTTGGTGGAGCCGCCGTGGGCGTCCGCGAGGGTGACGCTGCGCTTGGTGCCGTCGGCGAGGGTGTCGCCGTCCATGCCGCGCAGGTACGTGGCCACCGTCTTCGTGCGCGGGGCCTCGGCCGCGTTGCCGTTGCCGGTTCGGGTGGTGACCGTGGCGAAGCCGCGGAACTGGTCCCAAGTGCGGGTCTTGGGGTCGGCGAACTCGGAGTCGTTGCGGTGCCAGGCGATGCCGCCGCCGTACTCGTAGTCCGTCACGGTGGTGACCTGGCCGGCGACCTTGTCCTGCTGGGTGACCGACTGGACGACGACCTTGTGGAACCAGTCGTTCACCGGGTCCGCGTAGGACTGGCCGGGCAGGTACCACTTGACCGGCATGCACGCCATGGTGTTGCGGTCTTCCGCGAAAGGCATCGTGCCCTTGGTCCGGGAGCACTCCGGCGCCTTGTAGACGACGTTGATCTCGCCACCGGTCTCGGTGGTGATCGTCTGGATGCGGGGCCGGTTGTAGCGGGGCGCGGAGGCTTCCGTGCCGTCCGGGCGCTTCACCACGCCGTCGACGCGGTTGGCGATCTGCAGCGGCGCGAAGGACACCAGGGGCAGTTTCTGCTCCGGCTGCCCGTTGGACGCCCTGCGCTCGATCGAGTTGAGCCAGAGGGTGGGCGAGGAACCGTCGCCGGGGTCCTGGAACGACTGGTTGAGGAGGTAGGTGTCGACCAGTCGGTGGCTCGTGCCGGCCAGGACCTCAGTGAAGATCTTCGTGATGCGCTTGGTGCTGAAGTACGTGGGCGAGAGGTTCAGGCACTGGCCGGTGGACTTGCACTCCTGGTCGACGGGGGTGTCGGGCCAGGATTTCGCGTTCGCCGACGTGCGCTGCGCCGGGTCGCAGGTGATGCCGTCCTTGGGGAAGCAGCGCTCCGCCGAGGCCAGGCGGATCTGCGCGGCCGGCTTGAGCGTGCCCTTGGCCGCGATCTGCTCGGGCAGGCGCTGGCCGTAGCCGATCCACGTCGGGATGCTGGCGCGCTGGTACTTCGTGGAGGTGCCGGTGCCGTTGTTCTGGCCGCCCCCGCGCCCGTAGTAGTTGTCCTCCTGGTGGTAGCGGTAGCTGGTCAGGTTCTGGTGCGGGTCGACGGCGTAGTCGAGGTTCCACTGCCAGCCCAGCTGCTTCCAGGTGCCGTTGGCCGGAGTCGCGGCGCCGAGGCACTTGTCCTGGCCGCTGTTGAAGTAGACCGGGACCGTGGAGACGGACTTGGCCTCCGGGTCGGTTCCGTCGCCGCCGGGCAGGCGGTTCGCCCCGAAGTAGTACTGGGTGCCGTCGGGGATGGTGACCTTGAAGGCCTCGCCCTGCCAGGCCGAGTTGCGCTGGCCGGTCAGCCTCTCGATCTTGGTGCCGTCGTCGTTCTGCAGCCGGTAGACGCAGGTGGTGTCGTCGCGGACGATCTGGCCGGAGTGGCCCGCCAGGTTCAGGGAGAGGATGTCGCCGGCCCAGCACTCGTCGCCCGAGTCCTTGATGCCCGCGTCCTTGCAGCTCTTGTACGAGCGGGAGATCGAGCCGGGGCTCCAGTCCCAGCCCTCGCCGATCGGGCCGGCCTGCGCGTTCGTCGACGCCGTACGGCCGTCCACGGAGGAGGAGTCGTAGCCGAGCGAGATGCTCGGCCCGGCGCCGGCGATGCCGTTGGGCACCTCGACGGTGTAGCCGTAGGTGAAGTTCGCGGCGTTGGCCCCGGCCTGCCAGGACGCGGACGGCTGCAGCGGCGTCGCCGTGTAGTCGCCGCTCGCGCCCCGCGGGCCCGCCTCCACGGCGATCGCCGTGTCCAGGGCGGCGAGTACCTGCGGGGCCGACGCAGCGGCTCCGGCCTTGCCGTCCTTGCCCGCGGAAGGTGTGGACGGCTTCGGCGCGTCGATCTGTGCGACGAGGCGCCCCGAAGCGTCGCGGCGGGAGTCCAGCGGCGTCCGCGAAGTGCAGCCGGCGGCGCCCGGGGTGGTCAGGGCGCAGGCGGGCATCTGCACCACGCGGGCCCGGTCGGCCCAGTTCGCGCCGGTGGCCGCGGCCCATGCCGAGATGTCGAGGGCGACTTCGACCTTGCCGGTCGGCCCGGCGCCGGGCGCGGCGCTGAGGCCGACGAGTGCGCCGTTGACTCCGGCGGTACGGGTCTTGGCGGCGTCCTTGAGTTCGACGCGGAGGGCGGAGTCCTGACGAAATCCGGCCCCGGCTGCTCCGAGAACCCGGGACGAGAATCCAGCCGAACTGTTCGCGCCATTTACAGGTGCGATCCAGACAGGCAGCTTTCCGGCCTGAATCGACCCGTTCCCCGACGCCCCCTGAGGCGAACCCTTCGGCGCCAGCTTGACATCAACTACACCCGAAGGAATCTTCTTGTTCGAATCGGGCGTCCATTTTCGGCCAGACGGCGCCTGCTTCGCGGAGCGCTTTGCGTCGACCCCCTTGACCGGTTTCACATCCGGCAGCGCCGTTTGGGGTGGAACCCACACGCGTGGAGGCTTTTCGGCCGCCTGGACGGCAGGCAAACCCAGACCGGAGACGACAACGGCGAATGCCGCCACCGTCGCGACGCGGGCACGCCGCGGACGCGAGCGCGCGAAGAAAGCCCGTCTACGAGACAACCGAATCCCCCCACAGGACACCGAAGAACGCGAACTCCGGGGCAGACGCCACCCAGAGAGAACGCACCTTACGGAGAGGGCGTTCGATTTAGCAGCGGAGCCCTACATTCCCCTCACGTGACTCATATCACCCACGGGGCGCACCAGGGCGTTATCTCCCAAACCGATCACCCGGACCACGAAAACTCGTTGACAGAGTTGCAGTCGTGAAGAAATCGTGCGGTTGACTTCTGTCCGTCTCACAGCTCAGGGGGCAATGCACGTGAGGCCGTCTTCTCTCACACCGCGCACACCACGGCCAGGCGGCCGCAGACGGAGTGCCGTGCGCTCCGCACTGCTGCCCGTCGCCGGAGCGGTCGTCCTGTCGCTCGGAGCAGGCCTTGCCGCCGCTCCGCAAGCGGCGGCCGACGGCGGCGCCCGCGGCCACGGCCCGGGACACACCAGCTGGCCGGCGCCTCCACCCAAGCGTGCGCCGAGTGCGCTTGAGGCTGCCGTCGGCAAGGCCCTCGCCGGGGCCAGGAGCAGCGGAAAGCGGGTGGCGGTCACCGAGCTGACGACCGCGAGCAGTCAGACGTTCGCCAACCCGAGCGGCACGCTCACCACCGACACCAGCGCCGTACCGGAGCGGCTCAAAGGCCCGGACGGGCAGTGGCGCGCCCTCGACGCGACCCTCCGCACCACCCCGGACGGAACGGTCGTCCCGACCGCCGTCTCCTCGAAGCTGGGTTTCTCCGGCGGGGGCAGCGGCCCCATGGTCTCGATGGCCACCGGCGACGGTAAGACGCTGTCCTTCAAGGCCCCCTTCGCGCTGCCCAAACCGACCCTCGTCGGGGACAGCGCCTACTACCGCAACGTGCTGCCCGACGTCGACCTGCGGCTGAGCGCCGACCGGCAGGGCGGCTGGAGCCAGGTCCTGATCGTCCGCACCGCGCAGGCCGCCGCGAATCCGGCGGTCCGAACCATGCGCCTCGGCGTCGAGGCGGACGGCCTCGCCGTCAGCAGCGACTCGGCAGGCAACCTGGAAGTCAAGGACGACCAGGGCAGGACCCGTTTCACCAGCCCCACCTCCTTCATGTGGGACTCGGCGGCCTCGGCGCCGTCTGCGGCTGCCGGGGCCGCCCAGCGCCCGGGCAAGTCGGCCGGCGCCGACGCGCCGCAGTCGGCGCCGCCCGCGGACCAGCCGCCGTCGCCGTCCACCGCAGACGGTCCCGGCGCGGGAGCCTCCGTGAAGCAGGTGCGGACGAGCGTCGACGCCAAGGGCATCGAACTGGTCCCCGATGCGGAGCTGCTGAGCAAGGGCACCGGCCCCTGGTTCATCGACCCCGGCTGGAATCCCACGCTCGACAACCCCAACCAGGCCTGGGCCCAGGTCCAGGAGGCCTATCCGGACACCAACGAGTTCAACGGCACCGAGCACGGCCAGGACAAGCCGGCCACCGGCTACTGCGGCTACAACGTCGGCAACCCGCCCTGCACCGGCATCGGCCGCACCCGCGCCTACTTCCAGATCGGCGTCGACTCCCGCCTACACAACACCGAGGTCATCGCCGCGACGTTCTCCGCGACCGTCATCTCCTCGTCCAGCCCCAGCACATCCACCCCGATGGGCCTGTACTCCACCAACGCCATCGGGAACCCGACCAGTTGGAACCGGCAGCCCTGCGGCACCGCCTCCAGGATGCAGGGCTGCACCAAGGTGGGGCACACCAACATGTCGGGCACCGGCCAGATCGACTTCAACGTCACCGACCTGGTGAAGGGCGCCGTCCGCGGCAAGTGGCCCACCATCACCGTCGGCCTGGCCCCCGATGACGAGTACAACAAGTACTACCGGCAGCGCTACGAGAACACCCCGCACATCACGGTCGAGTACGACATCACGCCGACCGTGTGGTGGCCCCGCACCCGGCCCACCCCCGGTTTCGCCGGCTCCGGCTCGTACGCCGACTGCCGCACGCCCGGCACCGCGAACCCCTGGGACAACCCGGGCTGGGTGGGAGCCAACAACAACGTCACCCTCACCACGTCGACGTACTCCGCGACCGGACGGCAGCTCTACACCGGCTTCCAGTACTGGGATGACGATGACGGTGGCAAGAGCTCGTGGGCCGACTCCGGCTGGAACAGCAGCTACGGAGAAGTCACGGTCAACATCGGCGCCCTGACCGACGGACACCAGTACGGCTGGGTCGCCCGCACCACTGACGGCACCCTCACCAGCAGCGCCACCGAGATGTGTTTCTTCCGCGTCGACCGGACGCCGCCGACCGCAGTCGTCTCCTCCGCTGACTTCCCTGCCTCTGGCTCGCTCGACGCCCACCCCAAGCGGGTGGGCGAAGAAGGCACCTTCACCATCACGGGCACCGACCCGGCCCCCGCCGCCGGCAGCCGCACCTCGGGCCTGGCGTGCGCCCGCTGGACTACCGACCCCGCCAGAGCGGCGGCCGTCAACTGGAAGTGCACCGACACCGACACCGTCCGGCTCACCGACGGCAAGGCCGCCGTCAAGCTGACCCCCCGCCAGTGGGGCACCAACCACCTGTACGTCCAGACCCAGGACAACGCGGGCAACCTCTCCCAGCCCGTCGCCTACGGCTTCTACGTCCCCTCCTCCCCCGACAGCCCTGCCCCGGTCTTCGGGGACGTGACGGGCGACCGCAAGCCCGACGTCCTCCTGCCGGACAGCTCGGGCGCCCTGCGCGTCATCGGCGCCGGAACCGACCCGGCCGCATCCCCGAGCGCCCGCCCGCAGCTCGCGCCCGGGTGGAACGGCTGGAACGGCATCCGGACCACCCACCGCGGCAGCCTTGGCTTCAAGAACGTCGACGACCTCTTCGCCCACCAGCCCGGCCAGCCCGACCTCTACGTCTACCGCAACAGCGGGACCGGCGGCCTCCTGGACGGCACGGCACCCGTAGACGTCCCCAAGCCGGCCGGCTGTGCCACACCGGGCGGGGCGGCCCTCGACTGCGCCGCCCACGGATACGGTGCCGACTGGTCGAAGACGACACAGATCGCGGCTTTCGGCTCCCTCTCCGGTGACACGGCCAAGGACGGCGCGCTGAAGCGCACCTCCCTGCTGTTCGTCGAGAACGGACGGCTCTGGCTGGCCACTGCAGGTACGGCCAACCAGCTGGCCGGCCAAGCGATGCTGCTCTCCCCCAACGACAACCGCTGGGACGGCTACGAGCTGATCACCCCGGGGCGTGCCCAGGGCACCGACCTGCCGACCCTGTGGGCCCGTTCGAAGGCCGACGGCTCCCTGCACGCCTTCTCCGTCAAGGGCACGGCACAGGCGCCCGACCTCACCGGCTTCGGCGACCCGGCCGGTGGCGTCCTCGGCGGGAAGGTCGACCCGTCCCGCTACCCGCGGGTCGGCTCCGACGGCGACCTCACCGGAGACGGGATCCCCGACCTGTGGGCGGTCGACGAGAGCCACCAGGTCGTCGGCTTCAAGGGACTCGGCCAAGCCCCGAACGGGAGCTCCGTCCCGCATCCCACGGCGACCGGCATCGACACGACACCCACCTTCCTCGGCAACCTGCACCGGCCCTCCGCGCAGTGGAAGCTGAGCGAGCAGAACGGCACCACCGCCCCGGACGCCGTCGGCACCAACCACGCCACGGCGTCCGGCAGCGTCACGGTCGCCGCGTCCGAGGCCATCGGCGGCCGCTCCGTCCCGTACACGGCTTTCGACGGCAGGCAGTCACCGGCGACGCTCACCACGGCCCGGCCGGCGGTCGACACGCGCAAGAGCTTCACGCTCAGCACGTGGGCCAAGGCCGATGCGAGCGGCGGAATCATCGCCAGCCAGGACGGCAACCGCACCAGCACCTTCATCCTCTACCCCGACCGGAACTCCGGGCGCTGGTACTTCGCCCTGGCATGGGCGGACGCCGACGGCTGGCCGTTCGACTTCACCTCCACCACCAACGAAGCCGCCCGGTTCACGCCCGGCGCCTGGACCCGCCTGACCGCCGTCTACGACGCCGGCACCGGACGCATGAGCCTCTACGTCAACGGCGTCCTGGCCGGCAGCGGCCACCACCGGGCGTCGACGAGCCCCGCGCCGAGCGGCCCGCTCGTACTCGGGCGCTTCAAGGCCGACGGAGCAAGCCTGGACCACCTCCAGGCGGGCGGCATCAGCAACTTCGCCGTCTACTCCCATGCCGCCGCTCCGACCGCGCCTGACGCCGTGAGCCCCATCTCCCTGACCGGCGCCCCGTCGAACTGCGTCGACAACGACCACAACCGGACCGAGGACGGCAACAGGATCCAGATAGCGGCCTGCAACGGCACCGACGCACAGAAGTTCCAGGTCCGGGGTGACGGAACGATCCGGACCCAGGACACGTGGTGCCTCAACGCCGTGAACGCGGGCACCGCCAACACGACACCCATCGAGCTCCGCACCTGCGACAGCGGAGCCCCGAGCCAGCAGTTCCTGCCCCGGGCGGACGGCAACGTCTACCACCCGGCCTCCGGCCGCTGCCTGGACCTCGGCAGCATGAACACCACCCCGGGCACCCGGCTCTGGCTGTTCGACTGCAACCCCAGCGCCGCACAGCGGTGGACGGTGCCCGCACTGGGCACCGCCCCGCTGCCGGTACCCGCCTGGTAGCCGACGCACCACCGCACCACAGCGGCCGCTCCCCCGGCATCGGGGGAGCGGCCGCCTTCGTACGCGCCGGAATGCAACGGCTGTCACCCCGTCGCCAGGGCGTCCTCCACCGCCGCCATGAACGCCGGGTCCAGCATCGTGTCGACCGCCGTGTCGCGGGCCGTGTCCAGGCCCGTGTCGTGGCATGCCGTGCTCAGCAGGTAGCGGTCGGCCAGGACCGGGTGCGTCGCGAACGCCCATTCCCCGCCCGCGGCCGGGGTGCCGTCCGGGGCGATCAGGCCGCCGCCGGTCAGGCCGAAGCCGAACTCGGTGAAGCCGAGCTGGAGGCCCTGCCCGAGGGCCTTGGTGTACGCCTCCTTCAGCGTCCACAGCCGCAGCAGCTCCGCGGTCTGCCGCTCCCCCGACATGCGGGCGAGCTCGGCGTGTTCGGCGGGGGTGCACATGTGGCTGCGGAGCAGCTCGAAGGACATGCGGCGGTCGGCCGGCTCGACGTCGACCCCGATGCGGCCGGTGCGGCAGACGCCGACCGCGATGAGGTCGTCGGTGTGGCTCAGGCTGATGTCGATCTGGTCGAGCCCGCGGATGAACGGGCGCCCGCCCAGCTTGTACGCGAGGTCGAACGCGGCGGGGCCGGTGCACAGCGCGGCAGCCGCCGTGTACTTGATGATCATGCGGGAGGTCAGGAAGCGGTACCGGATCGCCGCGTCCGCGGTGCCGCGGTAGCGCTGCCAGTCACGGCCGAGCAGCGGGCGCAGGCCCGGCTCGGCGAGGGCCGCGGGCAGCCATTCTCCCCAGGTCGCGTACACGACGGCGCTGCCGTACCGGTCCAGTCCGCGGTGGACCTCGTCCCACGGCCCGTGCGGGCCGGGGACGTGGACGGGCGGCGCGATGCGCGTCGCGGTGCGCGGCGCGTCCGGTGCGGGGTGGTCCGGCATGGGCGGGCTCCTCCTGTGGGCGGTTCTGGGGCCGGTGCGGGCGGGCGGATGCTTCGCCGGGCGTCACCGTGCGAGCGGGAGCCCGTCGAGGTCGCAGCTGCGGCCGTCGCGGTAGCGCGCGGACAGTTCGGCGAGCATCCGGTCGAGGACGCCGTCGGGGAGTTCCGGCACGGGGATGCCCATGCGGCGGCCGATCCGCGTCAGGGCGAGTACGGCCCAGGCCGGGTCGGCGAGGAACGGGTCGCGGCCGTCCTGGGAACGGGACTCCCACACGCCGAGGACGCTTGCCGCGGCGAGGACGAGGGCGTACCGGTCGGAGAGGGTGACGACGGCCGGGTCGGTCAGCGACTCCCGCGTCTCGGGGATGCGCAGGCAGCGGGCGCGGAGCCCGCGCAGCTCGTTGACGAAGGTCTCGGCGAGTTCCGCGAGCGCGGCGAGGTCACTCGCGGGGCCGCCGTCGGCCCGGTGCGGTGCGAGGCGTTCGGCGGTGCCGGCGAGGGTGGCGGAGAGGAAGTCGTCGCCGCTGGCGATGCCGAGCAGCCGGTAGTCCAGTACGGGCAGGGGCGCGCCGGCGCGGAACAGCGCGGGCGGCGGCTCCTCGGCGCTGAACCAGGACCGCTCGGCGAGGCTGCGCAGCTGCGGGACGATGACGGCCTGGCAGGCGGCCGTCCCGGTGTGGCCGAGGCCGGCGACGGGCAGGTCGCGCACCAGCTTGTCGAGGGAGCCGTACTGGGGGCTGCGGTGCTCGTACCCGTGCGAGCCGAGGACGGACGCGAGGGCTTCGAGGTCCTCGCGCAGCAGGTCCGGCACGACGTACTTGACGGCGGCGGCCAGGACGTGGCTGCGCTCGGGCAGCAGGCTGAGCGCGCGCAGCGCGGTCGTCGCCATGCTGTCGCAGGCCAGCAGGTCGGCGAAGACGCCGGTGAGCGGCTTGTACCAGCGGCGTACGGTGCGCCCGCCGCGGCCGGGGGTGACGGCGCGGACGGCGGAGTGCAGGACGGTGTCGGCGGCGGCGACGGCCAGGGCGGGGATCAGGCAGCGGTTGACCTGGAAGGTGCGCAGCGCGAGGGCGACGCCTTCGCCGGGCCGGCCGACGAGGGCGGACGACGGGACGGGCGCGCCGGTGAACTCCAGGCCGGAGAACAGCCCGCCGCGCATGCCGGGGGTGGGGACGCGGGGCAGCCGGGTGACGGTGCCGGCGGGGAGGTCGGCGGGGTCGAGGAGGAGCACGGAGTGGCTGCGGGGGCCGCGTTCGGGCGCGGTGCGGGCCCAGACGACCCAGGCGGCGGAGCGGGACGCGTTCATGATGACGTCCTTGCGCCCGCTGAGGGTGTAGCCGGAGCGGCCGGGGGTGGCGGTGAACTCGTCGCGGAGGATGGCGTTGGCGTGGGCGACCTCGTGGTGGACGATCGAGGCGCGGCCGCCGCGCAGGAGCAGCCCGGCGGTGTCGGCGCGCTGCCGTTCGGTGCCGGCGGCCCAGACGGCGGCGGTGCCGAAGAGCGAGGTGATGCCGTAGCCGAAGCCGAGGGCGACGTCGCGGCGGAAGACGGGGCGGAGCACTTTGGCGAGCAGGTCGGCGCGGGTGAGGCGGCCGCCGAACTCGGCGGGCACGAACTCGGCGCCGAGGCGTGCGTCGGTAAGCAACTGCTCGGTGGCTGCGGGGGGTTCGCCGCGAGTGTCGGCAGCGAGGAGCTCGGCCAGGCCGTGCGGGTTGGCGGGGTCGAGCGGGTCGCCGAGCAGCGCGTCGAGCCGCGCGGCGCGGGCAAGGGCGGCGGCCTCCTCGGGAGCAACGGCGGGCGCCCCGGCGGGGACCGCGGCGACCCGGCCCGGCGCCGTGCCGGCGGGGCCGGGGACGGCGGCAGCGGTACCGGCGGTGGTCTCGGTCGTCGTGGCCATGGCGGCGTGGATCAGCTCCTTCGTCACAGGGCTCGGGGGGCTCGGCCTCACGGAGCCGCGGGGCCGGGCTGTTCCGTGGCCGGTCCGTAGCTGGTCCGTACGGACGACCAGCGTCGCGACGCCCGCTCGACGTTCACTCGAACCCCCGTCCAATCCCCTCCACTCGCGTCGAACCCCCGCACGGTCAGGCTGCAACGTGCAGCCGGTTGTGCCGACGCCATCCCCGCTCAAGGGAGGTTCGAAGGGGGCACGATGCGGGGTGGGGAGATTGGCCCGTGCCAGTGGATGCGTACGGGAGGTGCGATGAGCGCGAGGAGCGCGGGCGGGGCGTGGGTGCGCCGGTTCCATCCGGCGCCGGAGGCGGCGGTGCGGTTGGTGTGCCTGCCTCACTCCGGGGGGTCGGCCAGCTACTTCTTCCCGTTCTCGCGGGCGCTCTCCCCCGCCCTGGAGGTGCTCACCGTCCAGTACCCGGGGCGGGGCGACCGGCGGGCGGAGCCGTTCGTGACGGACGTGCAGGAGATGGCGGACCGGGTGTACGCCGAGCTGCTGTCCTGGTCGGACCGGCCGCTCGCGTTCTTCGGGCACAGCATCGGCGCGACCGTCGGCTTCGAGGTGGCGCTGCGGCTGGAGGCGGCGGGCATCGAGCCGCTCGTGCTGTTCGCGTCGAGCCGCCGGGCGCCGTCGACGCACCGGGAGGGCGAGTACGACAACATCGGCGACGACGAGTGGGTGCTGTCCACCGTGAAGGACCTGGGCGGCACTCCGGACGAGCTGCTGACGGACGACCGGCTGCTGCGGATGAGCCTGCCCGTGCTGCGGGCCGACTACGAGGCCGCGCGGTCCTACCGGTACCGGCCCGGGCCGCCGCTGCGCTGCCCGATCGTGGCGTTGGTCGGGCAGCGCGACACGAAGGTGTCGCTGCGCGAGGCGGCGGCCTGGCGCGGGCACACGGACGCGGAGACCGAGTTCCACTGGTTCGACGGCGGGCACTTCTACCTCAACGACCACGTTGACGATGTGGTGGGGCTTGTTCGGAAGCAGTTGCTGCCCGCCGCTGTCTGAGTGGTCGTCAGTCGCCGTCGGTGGGCGGTGCCGCCGTGCGCAGGGTGCGGGCGAGGCCGCGGGCCGAAGCGGCGACGGCCACGGGCGGCGGGCGCCAGCCGTGCGCGCCGATGCGCCGTGCGATCTCGTACGCGAGCTGCCCGCCGCCGGAGTGGCCGCCGAGGAGCAGCGGTTCCCCGGCGGCGAGTGCGGGCCGCAGGGCGCGCAGGCAGGCGGCGGCGTCCGCGGGCGGCGGGACGGTGGCGAGGGCCTGCGGGCCGCGGTAGGCGTCGGCGACGCCGGCGTAGCAGTCGGCGGTCGCGCCGGGCGGCGGGACGAGCAGGACCGTTCCGGCGCCGGGGTGCGCGGCCGACCGCAGCTCGACCAGGCCGGTGCCGCGGGCCGCGGGCGGGGCTGCCGGCGTGGCCGGCCCGGCCGCCTCCGCGAGAAGGCGCAGGAACTGCCTGGCGGGCGTGGTGCCGTCGGTGTCGGCCGGGAGCTCGCGCAGCAGCAGCGCGGTCTGCGCGAGCGCCGCCTCGGCCTCCGCGTCGGGGATGCGGGTGCGGTCGTTCACGGCGGTCAGCACCAGCCCGCCCTCGCAGTCGTGGTGCGCGCGGATGCTGATCGGCAGCGCCGTGTACGCGTCGACGGCCTGCGGCCGCCCCAGCTGTACGCCCTCCTCGGCGAGCTCGGCCTCCACCGCGGCCGGCGGCCCGGGATGGAAGGGCGGGCCCGCCGGGGGGTCGAACGCGAGCAGCGAGGCGGTGAGTTCGCTGTCGGCGCCGCGGCCGCTCCAGGTGTGGATCTGCCCGTGCGACACCCATTCGTACGAGGAAGCCCCGAGCGTCGCCCCGGCCAGGTCCGCCAGCAGCCGAACGACAGGCGCCGACGGGTCGACGCGGACGTGCAGCGGCAGCGGCCCCTGGAGCGGGGCGGGCAGGCCGGCGGCGCCGCGCAGGGTGATGCCGCGCCCGGACGCGGCGACGGCGAACGCGACCGGCGACGGCCGGAACCCGGAGCCCGTCCCGCGGTGCAGCAGCAGCGCCCAGGCGGCGCCGAGCGCGGTGGACTCGGCGGCGCCGTGCCGTGCGGCCCATTCGCGCAGCCGGACTGCTTCGCCGGGGGTCAGCCGGATACGGGCGCGGCCGTGTCCGGTGCGGGCGGGCCCGGTGCGGGCGGGCCGGTCGCCGCGAGCCGCGACGGCGGCGGCCGCGGTGGGGGGCAGGGTGCGGGAGTCGGCCGGGGGGACGGCGCGGGCCCAGTAGGCGCGGGGGGCGGTGTCGTCCTGGCGGGCGAGCCAGTCGAGGTGGTCGCGGACGTCGGGGCGGCGTTCGCCGCCGTGGGTGCGGCCGGCGGCGAGATAGGCGCGGTAGAAGGAGCGCAGCAGCAGCCGGACGCTCCACCCGTCGAGCAGGGCGTGGTGGAAGGTGAGGATGACGCGGGTGGGGCCGGCGGGGCCGGCCTGCTCGTCGAGCAGCGCGATGCGCAGCGGGCCGGGGCGGTGCAGGTCGAAGGGGCGGAGGCGTTCGCCGACGAGCAGCGAGTGCCAGTCGGCGGAGCCGTACGGGTGGCGTACGGGGTCGGGGGCGGCCTCCGGGTGTACGACGACGCACGGCCCGGCGGCGGCCGAGTCGGCGGCGTGCTCGGCGAACGCGGCCCGCAGCACGGGCTCCTGCGCGGCCACCGCCCGCCAGGCGTCGCGGAAGCGGCGGGTGTCCAGGGGCCCGTACCAGCGCCAGTGCAGCTGCTCGACGTGCAGCGGCGCGGCACCGGACCGCGCGGTGAGCGCGTCGAGCAGCACTTCCCGCTGCCGGGGGGCTGCGGGCAGTCCGGCAGGGGGTACGGCCGCGGCCCGGCCGCGCCCGGCCCGCGCGGCCGCGGCACCGGCCCCAGCCGTCGCAGTGCCCGCACTGGCCACACCAGCGACACCAAACGCGCCTGCCGCGCCTGCCGCGCCTACCGCCGCTGTCCCCGCCCCTGCGCCCGCCCCCCGCGACGCGGTGCCGTGCGCGGGCAGGGGGTGCTCCGCCGGCAGCCCTGCCGCGTCGTCCCGTGCGGCGGCGGCCGGCACTGCCGCGTCCGCAGCAGCTGGGGTCTGCGGCGGCGGGGCGGTCAGCAGGTCGGCGAGGGCGCCTGCCGGGCAGTCGCCCGACTCCAGGCGCAGGGTGTGGTGGGTCGCGGAGTGCCGGTGCAGGGTGTGGGCGCTCGGCGGGAGTGCCGCGAGCGCGGCCTCCAGGGCGTCCGGGTCAAGTGGGCCGCGCAGGTCCAGGGCCGGTGCGGGACCTGGGGCGATGACCACGGTCAGGGCGGCTGCCATCGGTACCCCTCCTCGGCGTGGGCCTGCAAAGGGGACCATGATGCATGCCTCTGCCACGTATCGCTGACACGGCCTGACGCGCCGCCGGGGTGACGGCGGAGCCCCGCCGGAGGGGGCGTGGGTGGAAGGGTTCCGGCGGGGCCCTGCCGTGCCGCGGCCGCAGGTACCGCGGGTCCGGGGCCGGCCCGCAGGGAGCGGCGGGCCGGGGGTTGCGGCCGGTTCCGGCAGGCAGCCGACCAGCGGCGGGCGGGTCTGTGGCAGCGGGGGCGGCGGGGGCAGCGGGGGCGGCGGGGGCGGCGGTGGCAGCGGTGGCAGCGGTGGCAGCGGTGGCAGCGGGGCCGTGACAGTGGCGGCAGCGGCCGAGGGGGGGCGCCCTGGCCCTCCGCTACAGCATCCGCACCGCCGTCTCCGCGTGCTGCTTCGCCAGGGCCAGCGTCGCCGTGCTGTTGCGGCCCAGCGCCTCGCGGACGTACGCGCGTGCCTGTGCCGGCGTCGTGCCGGTGCCCAGTACGCGCTCCACCGCGTCCTCGCGCAGCAGGACGCTGTGCTGCGAGACCGCGGTGACGCCCGTCTCGTCCGGGATGACCGACCACTCCCCCGTGTGCGCGGCCATCAGCGCGGGCGTGGCCGTCTGCTTGTAGACGATGCGGCCGGCGTGCGGGAAGCAGACCCGTACCGACTCCGTGGTGTGCACCGAGCCGTCCGCGGTCAGGGTGTCCATCGCCATCAGCTGCACCCCCGGCTCGTCCTCCCTGACGTCGAGCCGGGAGACGTGCGGCAGCAGCCGCGGCCAGTCGGCGACGTCGTACAGGAAGGCGTAGACGAGGTCCGCGGGGCCGTCGACGCGGACGGAGTCCTCGAAGGTGAGGAGCAGGTCGTCCAGGCGGCTCCACTGCTCGGCGGTCTCCTTCAGCTGCGCGAGCTCCGCGCGGCTGTTGGTGTCGGTGGCCCGCCGGACCCATGCGGCGTCCGCGGCCCGGTCCCCGTCGACGGTGAAGTCGTGTTCGAGGAGCAGGCGGCAGCGGCCCGGCCCGCGTGGCTCGACCGTCCAGCTGCCGCCCATGGCCGTGGTGGGGGCCGCGGGCAGCTCGTGCCGGAAGTCGATGCGGTGCCGGGTGGCGTCGAGGGTTCGGCGGGAGAGCCAGGACCGGACGGTTCCGTTCGCCGTGGCCCACATGTGGAACCGGTCGTGGACGCCGTCGAAGTCCAGGCGCTCCACGTGAATGCTCGCGGGGACGAACAACGGCCACTGGGTCGTGTCCGCCACCAGCCCGTAGACCACGCCGGCCGGCGCGGCGACGTCCATGGTGTAGGACGCGCGGTGCACTCGCTGGACAGCCATCACACACCTCTCTCACGCTTGATGCAGAGTCTGTCGGCATCCGCTGGAGCCCCCGTGGAGCCGTCTTGGAGCCGCAGGCCGCCGGCCGCCAGGCCCTGCGCGGCTACGCCGCCCGGCCGTTGCGCGGTTAGGCCGCCCGCACGGCCGGCTCCGCCGCGCGGGCCGCCGCCGCGCGCGCCGCGGCCTCCGCGTCCCGTTTCGCGTGCGTCATCGTCACCGTGCTGTTGCGGCCCAGCGCGTCGCGTACGTAGCGCCGGGCCGCCGCCAGGTCGGCGGTCGGGCCCAGGACCCGTGTCACGGCGTCCGGCCGCAGGACGACGCCGTGGCGGGAGGTCACCGTCGAGCCGCGGGCGTCGCCGGCGACCGTCCAGGCGCCGGTGTGCGCGGACATGAGGGCCGGCGGCCGGGTCTGCTTGTAGACGATGCGGCCCTCCTCGGGGAAGCACACCCGCACCGACTCGGTGGTGTGCGACGACCCGTCCGCGGTCAGCGTGTCCATCGCGAGCAGCTGCACCCCGGGGAGGGCCGGGTCCTCGGTGAGGTCGAGGCGCGCGACGTGCGGCAGCAGTACGGGCCACCGGTCGGCCCGCTCCAGGAAGGCGTACACCCGCTCCGGCGGGGCCTCCACGCGGACGGTGTCCTCGAAGGTCATCACGAGCTGGTCCATCAGCGCCCACCCGCCGGCGATGCGGGCGAGGCTGTCGAGTTCGGCGCGGCTGTTGGCGTCGGTGGCGCGCTCGACCCAGGCGATGTCCTCGGGGCTGTCGCCGCTGACCCGGAAGTCGTGCAGCAGCGTCAGCCGGCACCGGTCGCCGCCCAGCGGCTCCACCTCCCACGTGCCGGTCATCTCGCTCAGCGGCGGCGCGGCGGCTTCCTGCCGGAACTCGATGCGGCGGTTCCCGGCGTCGAGGACGCGGCGCGAGGTCCACGTCTTGACCTGGCCGTTGGCGGTGGCCCACATCCGCAGGTGCTCGTGCGTCCCGTCGTGGGCGAGGCGGTCCACGTGCACGTTGGGCGGGAAGAGCAGCGGCCACTGCACGGGGTCGGCAATGAGCCCGTAGACGACGCCTGCCGGCGCGTCGACCTCGATGTCGTGCACCGTGCGGTGCATCTCCCCCACTGCGCCGGCGATCTTCGTCACGGTCCCTGCCGCCCCTCTTTCCGCCATCAGAAGTTCCCCAGTCCGCCGCAGACGTTGAGCGCCTGCGCCGTCACCGATGCCGCCAGGTCCGTGGTCAGGTAGCCGACCATCGCCGCGACCTCGTCGGGTGTCGCGTACCGGCCGAGCGGGATCTTCGCCTCGAACTGCTCCTGCACGTCCTCGACGGTCGTCCCCCACGCCGCCGCGTACCCGGCGCGCACCCGCTCCGCCATGGGCGTCTCGACGTACCCGGGGCAGACGGCGTTCACGGTGACCCCCGTCGGCGCGAGCTCCTTGCCGAGGGCCTTGGTGAAGCCGACGACGGCGTGCTTGGAGGCCGAGTAGGGCGCGCCGAGCAGGACGCCCTGCTTGCCGGCCGTGGAGGCGATGTTGATGATCCGGCCGTTCGCGGCGTCCGCGAGGCCGCCGTTGCGCAGCACCTCCCGCGTCAGCAGGAAGACGCCGTTCAGGTTGGTGTCGATGACGTCGTACCAGAGCTCGTCGCTGATCCCGGCGGTCGGCCCGCCGCCGCTGCGTCCCGCGTTGTTGACGAGGACGCCGATCGGTCCGAACCGCGCGACGCAGGCCGCGACGAGCGCGGCGACCGACTCGCCGGAGCGGACGTCGGCGGCGGTGCCGTCGACGTCGAGTCCTTCGGCTCGCAGTTCGGCGACGGTCTGCTCGACGGCCTCGGCGGTACGGGCGCACAGGAAGACGCGGTGGCCGCGCCGGCCGAGGTCGCGGGCCACGGCGAGGCCGATGCCGCTCGTGCCGCCGGTGACCAGGGCGACCGGCCGGCGGGACTCCCGCGCCGGTGCCGGTGCCGGTGCCGATGCCGGTGTCGGTGCTGTCATCGCTGTCCCTCCAGGACTCGTGGTGTGGACTCGACCGTGTCGCGGACCGCTGGAGATCCGCCGGACACCTGCTGGAGGGCCTGCCGGCGCTGCTGCTCCGCCTGCGCCTCGGCCCGTGCCTCCGCCCGCGCCTCGGCGTACGGGCGCAGCTCGTGGACCTCGGCGAGCCGGCCCAGCGGGGCGAGCGCCCGCTCCAGGGCCTGCCAGCCGAGGACGGGCCCGCCGGCGGCGACGTACCCGTCGGGCCGGATGAGGAGCCAGCCGCCCGGTGCGAGGGCGAGGGTGCGGCGCAGCAGGCCGTCGGGGTCGGGCAGCGGGTCGGGGCCGCGGCCGGCGGTGTCGCCGACGGTGCGTACGGAGAGCCAGTCGGCGTGTTCGGCGGCGGTGGCGCGGGCGACGCGGAGGGCTTCGCCGGGTCCGGCGGCGGCCCACAGCAGGGTCCAGCGGGGGTCGCGGAGTTCGGCGGTGAGGGCCTGGGCGCCGGGGGCGTCGGGGTGCCGGGCGGCGGCGGCCGCGGCGCGGGTCCCGGCGGGCAGGCCGGGCCCGGTGACGGGGGTGGACAGGGGGCTGTCGGGGTAGGCGAGGCGGAGCCCGGACATGCCGCCGAGGACCTTGCGCTGGATGGCCCGGCGCAGTGGGGTGATGTTGCGGACGAAGGTGAAGACGACGGGCAGGGCGACGCCGGCGAGCCGGTTCTTGAACTGGACGAGGAAGGTGGCCTTGCGGGTGGAGCCGAGCAGCGCCCGCCCGACGGGGACGCGCTCCATGCCGTACGTGGCCAGCAGCTCGGGTCCGGCCTGCCCGCGGTCGGCCATGGCGAGCTTCCAGCCGAGGTTGTACGCCTCCTGGATGCCGGTGTTCATGCCCTGCCCGGAGGCGGGGCTGTGGACGTGGGCGGCGTCGCCGGCGACGAAGCAGCGGCCTTCCCGCATACGGGGGACCATGCGCTGCTGGAAGGTGAAGACGGAGCTCCAGGCGGGTTCGCCGACGGTGACGGGGCGGCCGAGGCCGGCGCTGAGCTTGCGGGAGAAGCGTGCGGCGACGTCCGCCGGGTCGTAGGCGTCGCCGGGGCGGCGTACGGGTGCGGTGTCGAGCAGCCGCCACCGCCCGGCCTCCTGGTAGGGGACCATCATCAGGGCCTGGCCGCCGGTGTGCGCCCAGTAGATGGTGTCGGGCGGGAGGTCGGTCTCGACGGCGGCGTCGGCGAGCTCCCAGGTGTCGCGGGATTCGCCGATCAGGGGGAGGCCGAGCTGTTTGCGGACGGTGCTGTGGCCGCCGTCGCAGCCGACGAGCCAGGGGACCTCGTACTCCTCGCGGGTGCCGTCGGCGTGTTCGAGGGTGGCGCGGACGGCGGTGTCGTCCTGGTCGAGGGCGGTGAGGCGGACGCCCCATTCGACGGTGACGCCGAGCCGGGCGACGGCCTCGCGCAGCAGTTCCTCGGTGCGGGTCTGCTCGATGACGAGGCTGTACGGGTGCCGGGTCGGCATCGTCTCGTAGTCGGCTTCGAGGCGGACGAGGCGCCGGCCGGAGGCGTACATGGTGAAGGCCTGGTTGCGGCGGCCGGCGGCGAGGAAGGCGTCGGCCAGGCCCATCTGGTCGAACGTCTCCAGGGTGCGGGGGTGGACGGCGACGGCGCGGCTGGTGGCGGCGGGGCCGGGCGCGGCGTCGACGAGCCGTACGGGCAGGCCGCGGCGGGCGAGTTCGTGGGCGGCGGTGAGGCCGACGGGGCCCGCGCCGACGACGAGGACGCGGGCGGCCCGGCCGGCGGGCGGCTCGGCGGGCGTGCCGGTGGCGGCCCGCAGGGCGGTGGTGTGCCGCGGGGCGGTGGTGTGCGGCGGGGGCGTGGTGGTCCGGGTCCGCATGGCGGTGGCTCCTTGTGTCTGGCGGTTCGGGCGGGTCACAGGACGGCCTCGGCGGCGTCCGGGGCGGCAACGGCGGCGGCCCCGGCGGCCCCGGGCGCCCCGGCGGCCGCTTCGGCGGCGGCGCGGGCCCGGATGTCCTTGCGGAGGGCGGCGCGCTCGGGCTTGCCGGCGTGGTTGCGGGGGACGGCGTCGAGGATGTCGACGCGGCGGATCTGCTCGAAGCCGGCGAGGCGCTCGTTGGCGCCCTCCACGACCGCGTCGGCGAGGTCGAGGCGGCGGGCGGCGGGTGCGGCCGCGTCGCGCAGGACGAGCCCGAGCCAGACGACGGCCCCGTGGACGGGGTCGGGCCAGCCTGCGGCGACGCAGTCGGCGACGCGCGGGTCGGCGGCGACGATCCGCTCGACGGCGGTCGGCGAGACGAGTTCGTTGTCGTACTTGAAGACGTCGCCGAGGCGGTCGACGAGGAACAGCGAGCCGTCCTCGGTGCGGTAGCCGACGTCTCCGGTGGAGAACCACCCGTCGGGGGCGAGGGCGGGGCAGGGCCGGTCCAGGTAGCCGGCCGTCACCTGCGGCCCGCGGACCTGCACCTCGCCGGTGGCGTACACGTCGAGCGGGGTCCGCGTCTCCAGGTGGACGATGCGGAACTCGGTGCCCGGTACGGCCTTCCCCACGGAGCCCGGCTTCGGGTCGTGCGGGTCCTGGCAGTGCGAGAGCGGCGACAGCTCGGCCATCCCGTATCCCTGGACGACGGGCACGCCGAGCCGCTCCTCCAGGGCGCGGGCGGCGCTCGGCGCGAGCGCGCTCCCCCCGGACAGGACGGCGGTCAGGCTCGTCCCTGCCGGGAAGGGGCCGGCGAGCCGGTCGTCGGCGGCGAGGGCGTGCAGGCGGGCGGGGAGCCCGTAGTAGTGCGTGGCGGACACCTCGGCGGCCAGCGCGAGCGAGGCGACCGGGTCGGGGTCGGGGCACAGCACCTGGAAGGAGCCGGCGAAGACCGCCGAGTTGAGGTGCATCACGTGGTACAGGGGGAGGTGGTTGAGGGTGACGGAGTCGCTGCCGAGCCGGTGCGCGGCGGCGATCTGTGCGGCGTTCGCGACAAGGTTGCGGTGGCTGAGGCGGACGCCCTTGGGGCGGCCGGTGGTGCCGGTGGTGAACTGGATGCATGCGTCGGCGTCGAGGTCGGCCCGCCCCGGCGGCAGGCAGGCCCGCTCGGCGGCCGAGTCCAGGACGGCGGCCAGCGGCAGGGCGTCGCCGGGGACGACCCCGTCCGGCGCGTCGGTCACGACGACGGTGCGCAGCGCGGGCAGCCGGTCGGCGAGTTTCAGCAGCGTCTCGGCGGTCGCGGTGGGCACGAAGGCGATCTCGACGGCGGCGGCGGTGCACACGTGCAGCAGGCCCGCCTCCTTGAGCAGCGGGTTGACCAGCACGGCCGTGTTGCCGCTGCGCACGGCCCCGTAGTAGGCGGCGGCGAAGCCGGCGTCGAGGGTGTTGGCGACGCCGATGCGGGCGCCGCGGCGGCCGCAGGCCTCCTCCAGCCAGGCGGCGATCCGGTCGGTGCGGGCGTCGAGTTCGGCGAACGTGGCGGTCCCGGCCCCGCCGGCGCGCCCGCGGCCGCGGCCCGCGCGGATCGCCCAGCCGGCGGGGTCCCGGACGGCTGCGCGGCGCAGCAGGCCGTCCAAGGGGAGTTGCGGGTACACGAGTGTCGGCATGGTGCGTCCTCCTGCTGGCTCCCGATGGGGCGGTCGCGGCTGCGGCACGCTCACCACCCTGGGGAGGAGTGCTTGAGGAGGCTTCGAAGGGTGCTCGACCTGGGCCGCAAAGACTGTGGTGACCCGACGGAGGGAATCCCATGAGCACCCGCACCGAATCCGGCATTCGTGCCGAATCAGCGCTGCCTGCGGCCGAATTCGGCCCGCTGTACGCGCAGGTCCAGCAGTTCTACGCCCGCCAGATGCAGCTGTTCGACTCGTTCGAGGCGGAGGGCTGGGCGGCGACGTTCACCGCGGACGCGGTCTTCGACGTGCCGACGCTGCCGGAGCCCGTACGGGGCCGGGCCGGCCTGGTGGCGAACGTACGGCGCAACCGGCAGGCGGAGGAGGCGACCGGGGACCGGCTGCGGCACTGGATCGGCATGCTGGACGTCCGCCCCGCCCCGGACGGCACGCTCCGCACCCGCGCGTACGCCCAGGTCCACCTGACGCCGCGGGGCGGGGAGCCGCGGTTGTACCGGATGTGCGTGATGGAGGACACCCTGGTCCGCGCGGATTCGGGCTGGCAGGTCTCCCGCCGCCTGGTGACCCGCGACGACCTCCGCTGACCGGGCGGGGCGGATGCCCGGCGGGCGGCCGTCGTACGGTGAAGAGCCGCCGCCGGACCGGGCCGGGTGGGCACCCGGCGGTCCGGCGGCGGCTCTCGCGCCCGTCGTCGTCTCGGTACGGGGGCGCCGGAGGCGGCGCCGGCGGTCAGACGGGGGCCCGCTCCGAGAGGACCCGGTTGACCATGTCCAGGTAGCGGCGGGGCGTGTCGGCCTCGTCGAAGTCCTCGCCGTCGAGGACGATGCCGAACTCCCGCTCGATGTAGCCGGTGGTCTGGAGCACGGCGAGGGAGTCGTAGCCGAGCTCGAACCAGTACTGGTCGAGGACGTCGCCGTCGAGGTCGACGCCCTCCTCCTCTCCGGCGCACTCCCGCAGGATGCGGGTCAGACTGCTGAGCTCCAGGCGGTTCATGCAACACCTCTGTTCAGTGGGCGAGGGGGTGTGGGGACGGGCTTGACGACGTACGAAGGGGCGGCCGGGGGGTTCAGGCCGCCGGGGCGCGGACGACGACGGCCGAGTTGAAGCCGCCGCGCCCGCGGGCCAGGACCAGCGCCGTGCGCAGCCGCAGCCCGGTGCGGGGGGCGCCCGTGACGAGGTCGACGGGGCAGTCGTCGGCGGGGGCGGAGGTTCCGGTGGTCGGCGGGACGACCTGCTCGTGCAGCGCCATCAGCGCGGCGGCAAGGTCGAGGGCGGATCCGCCGGCGGCGAGCCGCCCCGTCATCGATTTCGGGGCGGTGACGGGCACGGCCCGCGGCCCGAACAGCTCCGCGAGGGCCTCGGCTTCGCGGCGGTCGGCGGTGCGTTCGCCGGCGGCGTCGGCGAAGACGACGTCCACGTCGCCGGGTCCGATGCCGGCGTCGGCGAGTGCGGCCTCGGCCGCGGCGCCCAGCCGGCAGCCGCTGCTCACGGCACCGCCCGAGGCGCCGCCGGCAGGCCCGCCGGCGGACCCGCTGCCAGGCCCGTCGAACGCGGCCCCGTGCCCGGCGATCACCCCGTAGGCGCGCGCCCCGCGCTCCCGCGCCCGCGCGGCGTCCTCCAGGACCAGGTGCGCCCCGCCCTCGCCGACCACGTACCCGCTCGCGTCCGGGTCGAACGGCAGGTAGGCGCGCGCCGGGTCGGGCTCGGTGCTCAGCCCGCCGCCCGCGAGGTGCGCGGCCCACCCCCACGGGCACAGCGAGGAGTCGATGCCGCCGGTGATGACGAGGTGGGCGCCCTTGCGGATCTGCCGCCGGGCGTGCGCGGTCGCGTCCAGGCCTCCGGCCTGCTCGGTGACGATGACGCCGCTGGCGCCGCGCAGCCCGTGCCGGATGGAGATCTGGCCGCTGTTGACGGCGTAGAACCAGGCGAAGGACTGGTAGGCGCTGACGTGCCGGCCGCCGCGGCTCCACAGCGCCTCCAGCTCGCGCTGCCCGAACTCGAACCCGCCGGCGGAGTTGGCGGTGACGACGCCGGCCGCGTAGTCGGGCAGGTCGGCGGGGTCGGCGCCGGCGTCGTCGAGGGCCTCCTTGGCGGCGGCGAGCGACAGGCGGGTGACCCGGTCGGTCTGCTGGAGGAGCCGGCTCGGGACGTGCTCCTCGTCGACGAACCCGGGGACCTCGCCCGCAAGCCGCACCGGGTAGGGGGAGGCGTCGAAGCGGGTCAGCGGGCGGATGCCGCTCTCGCCGCGGAGTACGGCGGCCCACCAGGCCTTCAGGCCGAGGCCGTTGGGGGCGGCGACGCCGATCCCGGTGACGGCGGGGGCGGTGGCGGTGGCTGCGGTGCTCATCGGTCAGTCCTCGGCCTTCGGGGTGAGTCCGGGGTCGGTCAGGATCATCGCGCTCTGGAAGCCGCCGAAGCCGCTGCCGACGGTCAGGACGGCGTCGGTGCGCCGCGAGCGGGCGGTGAGCGGGGTGTAGTCGAGGTCGCAGGCGGGGTCCGGCTCGTGCAGGTTCGCGGTCGGCGGGACGGTGTCGTGCTCGATGGCGAGGGCGCAGGCGGCGACCTCCAGCGCGCCGATGGCGCCGAGGGAGTGGCCGATCATCGACTTGATGGAGCTGACGGGCACCTCGTACGCGTGCTGTCCGAGGGCCCGTTTGAAGGCCTCGGTCTCGTGCTTGTCGTTCTGCTTGGTGCCGGAGCCGTGCGCGTTGACGTAGTCGATCCGGTCGGGCGCGAGGCGCGCCTCGTCGAGGGCGGCGGTGATGGCGGCAGCCATCTCGACGCCGTCGGGGCGCAGCCCGGTCATGTGGTACGCGTTGCTGCGCGAGGCGAAACCGGCGATCTCGGCGTAGATGTGTGCGCCGCGGCGGCGGGCGTGCCCGTACTCCTCCAGGACGAGGACGGCGCAGCCTTCGCCGAGGACGAAGCCGTTGCGGGTGGCGTCGAAGGGGCGGGAGGCGGTCGCCGGGTCGTCGTTGCGGGTGGAGGTGGCGCGGATCGCGTCGAAGCAGGCCGCGGTGATCGGCGTGATGGGCGCTTCGGTCGCGCCGGCGAGCATGACGTCGGCGCTGCCCTCGCGGACGAGGTCGACGGCGTGCCCGATCGCGTCGAGGCCGGAGGTGCATCCGGTGGAGACGAGCGCGACGGGCCCCTGGGCGCCGGCGGCGCGGGCCACTTCGGCGGCCATGGAGCTGGGCACGAGGTAGTCGTGCAGGTGGGCGACGGCCTTGGTGTGGTCGACGAGGCGGCGCGTGCCGCGCTCGCTGACGACGCCGTACTCGGCGTCGAGCCCGGTGGTGCAGCCGAGGGCGCTGCCGAGGGTGACGCCGGTGCGGACGGGGTCGGCGGCGGCGCCCGCGTCGGCGAGGGCCTCGCGGGCGGCGGTGAGGGCGAACTGGGCGGCGCGGTCGAGGCGGGTGCGCTCCTCGGCGGTGAAGCCGTGGGCGACGGGGTCGAAGTCGGCCTCGGCGGCGACGCGGGAGCGGAAGGAGGAGGCGTCGAAGAGGCTGATCGCGCGGGTGGCGGTGCGGCCCTCGGTGAGCAGGGACCAGAACTCCCGGGTGCCGGGCCGGCCGGGGGCGACGACTCCGATGCCGGTGATGACGACGCGCCTCATCGCGCCCCTCCCTGTTCCCGATCCTGCTGCTGTCGCTGCGCTTCCTGCTGCTGTTGCTGTTGCTGTTGCTGTTGCAGCTGCTGTGCGCGGCTGCGCCGGACGATGCGGGCGGCCCGGCCGAGGAGCCGCGGCAGCTCGCGGTCGCGGACGAAGAAGTGGCCGCCGGGCAGGGTCCGCTGCACGAAGCGGCCGGTGGTCCAGTCCCCCCACGCGGCGAGCGCGCCGGCGTCGGCGAGGCGGTCGTCGGCGCCGCCCACGGCGAGCAGCGGTACGTCGACGGGGCCGTCGGCGGCGGCGCGCAGGGCCAGGGCGAGGCGCAGGTCGTCGCGGAGGACGGGCATGACGTGCCGGTGCCACACGTCGCCGGGCCGGGTGTCGGGCGGCGCGGCACCGTACCGGTCGAGGACGGCGAGGAGTTCGGCGTCGGGCAGTTCGGCGGCGGCCGCGAGCACGGCGGGCGTGCCGGGCGGCGGGCAGGCGCCGACGGCGAGCAGCGCGGGCTGCGGCAGCCCGGTCTGCCGGAGGGCGCGGGCGACGGTGTAGGCGATGGTCGCGCCGAGGCTGTGCCCGTACAGGACGTACG
Organism: Streptomyces sp. 2P-4; assembly: GCF_030167965.1. Classification (NCBI taxonomy): domain Bacteria; kingdom Bacillati; phylum Actinomycetota; class Actinomycetes; order Kitasatosporales; family Streptomycetaceae; genus Streptomyces; species Streptomyces sp. 2P-4. The sequence goes on along the minus strand of NZ_CP095012.1, from coordinate 215,132 downwards.
GGACACCGGGCTCGTCGGCGATGTGCTCGAACAGCGGTCCCAGGTCGGCGAGGAGCGCCTCGCGGGTGGTGACGCGCGGCTCGCGGCGGCGCCGGTCGCGGCCGGGCAGCGGCCAGGCGACGGTGTCGACGCCGCTGCCCGTGCTCCGGCTCCAGCGCCGGAACGCGGAGTCCCCGGCCCCTGCGTGCGCGAAGCAGTGCAGTCGTACCGCCATCTCCACCCTCCCCGTTCCGCGATGTCGTCCCGACCCTCGCGGAAGCCGCTGGAGACCTGCTCGAACCCCGCTGCGCGCCTGCTGGACCGCCACCGCGCGCGGCCCGGCGCGGCGGGCACGGCAGGAACGGCAGGAGCGGGGCGGCAGCGGCTTTCGGCAGCGGCAGCGGGCGCCGGGCCGCTAGGCGGCGTACAGGTCGAACGTGGACACCCGGCGCGGTCCCGCGACCACGTCGAGGGCCGGGTCGACGGTCAGCATCGCCTGGTGCAGCCGCTGCAGCTGCGGCGACGGCTCCACACCCAGCTCGTCGATCAGCCGGGCGCGCAGCCTGCGGTAGACGTCGAGCCCGGTGGCCTGGCGGCCCGAGCGGTACAGCGCGACCATCGCCTGCGAGTGCAGGCCCTCGTGCTGCGGGTGCCGGGCGATCAGCTCGGCGAGCTCGGCGAGGAGTTCGGTGTGCCGGCCGAGCCGCAGGTCGGCGTCGATGCGCCGCTCGACGGTGACGAGGCGGCTCTCCTCCAGCCGCATGACCTCGATCTCCAGGATCGGGCCGACCCGCACGTCGACGAGGGCCGGGCCCTGCCATATGGCGAGGGCCTTGCGCAGCATGTCGGCGGCCTGCTCGTCGTCGCCCGCCTCGAAGGCGCTCTGGCCGCCCGAGACGAGCGTCTCGTACTCGTGGACGTCCACGGACTGCGGCTGCACCTGGAGCAGGTACCCGCCGTGCCGGGTCGCGAGGACGTCCTTGGCGCTGCCGGGCGTGCCGGGGCCCATGGCGGTGCCCAGCCGCCTGCGCAGCTGGAGGATGTACGTCTGGAGGGTCGTGAGCGCGCTCTGGGGCAGGTTCGTTCCCCAGATCTCCTCCATCAGGGTGGGTACGGGCATCACGCGGCCCGGGTACAGGGCGAGCAGCGCCAGGATCTGCCGCGGCTTGCCGGCCGTCGGAACAATCGACGCCCCGTTGACTTCGGCACTCAACGGACCCAGAACCTGAATCTTCATGGATTCCTCCGCCTGTTTGTCGAGTCCCATCGATTTTCAGACTCCGAACGGGAACGGTAGCCCGGCCCCGGACAATGTCCCGGAATTCTTGAGCGGGCGTCGAGCGGGCCTCCGACGGCGGCGCTTGCAGCGCCTGTTCGAGCTGCTAGATTTCGAACCGGGGTCGGTTTTTGCGCGCATCCCACCGGATCTCCGGGAGGAGGCAGCATGGAATTCGGCGCGTACAGCGGCAGCGGGGTGGAGTTCCGCATCCTGGGCCCGGTGGAGGTCCACGACGGCCGGACCGGGACGCGGGTCGTGCCGTCGGGCCCGAAGCAGCGGACCCTGCTCGCCGCGCTGGTCGTACGGGCCGGGGAGGTGCTGGCCGCGGACCGGCTCATCGACGAGCTGTGGGGCGACCACCCTCCGGCGTCCGCCGCGAACGCCCTGCAGGCGCACGTGGCGCGGCTGCGCCGGCTGCTGCCGCAGGGCCCGGCCGGCCCGGACGGCGGCGAGGCGGAGTGGATCAGCACGCACCCGCTGGGCTACCTGCTGCAGCCGGGCGGCGCGTCGAGCGACGCGCAGCGCTTCCAACTGCTGTCCGCGGAGGGCCGCGCGCTCCTCGCCGGGGAACCGGACCGGGCGGCGGGCCTGCTGCGGTCGGCGCTCGCGCTGTGGCGGGGTCCGGCTCTGGACGGCGGGGCGCGCGGGCCGATCTGCGCGGGCGAGGCGGACCGGCTGGAAGAGCTGCGGCTGACGACGCTGGAGACGCTGTACGAGGCGCGGCTGCGCTGCGGCCGGCACGCCGACTCGGTGCGGGAGCTGGAGCGGCTGACGGCCCGCCACCCGCTGCGGGAGCGGTTCTACGACCTGCTGATGCTGGCCCTGTACCGGTGCGGCCGGCAGGGCGAGGCGCTCGGCGTGTACGAGCGCGCCCGCCGTCGGCTGGTGGACGGGCTCGGCGTGGAGCCGGGGCCGGCGCTGCACGGCCGGATGGAGGAGATCCTGCGGCACGCCCCCTCCCTGGCGGCCCCGGGGCCGGCCGCGGCGGCGTACGCGGGCCCGGGCCAGGCGGCGGACCAGGCGGCGGACGCGGAGGCGGAGCTGCCGGCGCTGCGGCGGGAGATCGCACTGCTGGGCGACCGGATCGCCGTACTGGGCCGGCAGCAGCAGGTCCTGTTGCGGCGGCTCCAGGAGCTGTCCGGTGCGACGGCCCGCCCGAGCCTGCCACGGCTGGTTCCGGATGACGGCCCGCGGGCCTCGGAGGCGCTTGCCGATCCGACGTGGGGGCTTTCCCCGGCGGTCAATTCCGACAGGGCTCCGGCGCCCTTCGGATAACCGTGCGGTATTTTCCGTCCGATTCTCGACCGGGAGGCTGCCCGGCGAGTGGGCCGCGGTCCTCCGGAGCGTTTTCCGGTTCGGCCGCCGGAAAAAGACCGGACGATGCCCGGAAGGCCCGCGGAAGGCGACTCGAGGACGGTTCGCAGAGAAGTTACGGGAAAAGCAGGGCGCGGCCGGGCCGGTCTGCCGCCCCGCGGCGGGCGTGCGGCACGGCCCATGCCCGCGTGCGCTACCGGGCGGGGCCGCCGCCGAGCCAGTGGGTGCTGCGCAGGAACGCCGACGGCGGCAGCGGGACGACCGCCGCCCCGGCCCCGGACCGGCCCTGCTCCAGCACGGCCCAGTCCACGTCGACGCCGGCCAGCCACAGGTCGCGCAGCTGGTCCAGGCGGCGGCCCGCCCACAGGGCGGCGAGGTAGGGGCCGGTCTCGGGCACGGCGCCCAGGCGCAGCGGGTCGGCGCCGCCGTGGCGGAGGTCGGTCGCGTCCTGCGGGGCGAGGCCGGCGAGCTGTCGGGCCAGCCGCTCGGTGTCGGTGGCGAGCACGGCGTACCGGCAGGGCATGGGCGCACGGCCGGTGCGGAGGCTGCGGGCGACGGCCGCCAGCCCGGGCGCGGGGCCCGGGGCGGCGAGGAAGCCGGCCAACCGGTGTGCCGTGGCGGCCAGATGGGCCGGGGTGGGCCCGGAGAGCAGCACCAGTTCGGCCTCCTCCGCGCCCGGTTCCCCGGCCCGCTCGCCGGCCCGCTCCCCGGCCCGGACCCGTACGGTCGCGGCGGCTTGCGGCGGCGGTGCGGCCCGCCCGGGGGCGTACGCCTCCAGGACCGCGTACGCCTCCACGCCGCCCGCACCCCGTACGCGGACCGCGGCGCGCTCCGGGCCCGCCGTGCGGGCCGGATCGACCGTGCCGGCCGGATCCGCGTCCTCGGCCGGGGGCCGGCCGGGCCGGGGCAGCGGTGTGCCGTGGCGCAGTCGGAGCACGGCGCGGGCGAGCACGGCCACGCCGGTGGCGGCCCCGGCGTCGCCGACGGCGGCGGCCACCGAGGCGGCGTCCTCCACAGGCGGCGGCGCGGCCGCACCGGGGCCGCTCTCGCGGAGGGCGGCCCGGACGAGCCGCTCCGCGGGCGCCCCGGCCGCGTCCGGTCCGGCGGGGACGTACCCGACGGCGCTGCCGCGGACGAGGCAGTGCACGGTGTCCCCGTCGGCGAGGGCCCGTTCGAGGGGTTTCAGCACGACGGCGCCGACGGCCTCGCCCGCTCCGGAAGGCCGGCCGGAGGGGTGCAGCAGCAGCCGTACGCCGCCGACGAGGGCCGCCCGGCACTCCCCGCGGCGCAGCGCGGCCAGCGCATGGTGGAGGGCGACCAGGACGGAGGACTCTGCGGTGTCGAGGGTGAGGCTGGGGCCGGTCAGGTGCAGCAGTGCGGACACGCGGTTGGCGAGGTTCCAGGTGTCGGGGCGGGGCAGCGGGCCGCCGCCGCCCGGCTCGCCGTCCGCGGCGGCGGCAGCGGCGGCGGCGAGCAGGGCGTATTCACCGCTGCCGGCGCCCGCGTACACGCCGACGCTGCGGGGTGTGCCGTCGTCGGTGCGCAGGGCGTCGAGGCGGCTTCCGGTGCAGCCGGCGTCTTCCAGCGCCTCCCAGGCGGTCTCGAGGAAGAGCCGTTCCTGCGGGTCGGCGAGCGCGGCGTCGGCGGGGTCGATGCCGAAGAACTCGGCGTCGAAGTCCTGTACGGCGTCCAGGTAGTGGCCGGTGCCGGTGGCTGCCCGGCCGGGCGGCGGGGCGGAGGCGGTGGAGTGCCCGCGGCGCAGCTGCCGCCACACGGCGGCGGTGTCGGGGGCCTGCGGCTGGCGGAGGGCCATGCCGACGACGGCGACCGGCGCGGCGGCAGCGGCCTCCTCGCGGCGCGGCACGGGGGCCGCACCGGGCGGCGGCGCGACCGGGCCAGCCGGGGCGGCCGGGCAGGCCGGGACAACCGGGGCGGCCGGGGCGGCCAGGGCGGCCGGGGCGGCAGAAGCGGCAGGAGGGGCGACCGGCGCGGGCGCCGGGACGGCTCCGGCGAGCAGGGCCATGGCCTGTCCGCGGTCCAGTGTCCCGTCGCGGAACCGGGTCAGGATCTCCCTCTCGTCCATCCGGACGCGACTTCTGCTAGCCGTGCCGCGACAGCAGGACGAGGGCTTCGTCCACGGTGAGCCGGTCGTCGCGCACGGCGTCGAGCAGGACGTCGAGCTCGCGCGCGCCGAGGGCAGCGGGTGGGCGCGGCGCGGTCCGCAGGAGTCCGGCGACGTGCTCGGACAGGGCGGCCAGGTCGGGGTGGTCGTAGAGGACGACCGCGCGTTCCCGCAGGCCGAAGGTGCGGTTGAGGGTGGCGACGAACTCGGCGCCGAGGACGGAGTCCACGTTGAGGCCGGTGAAGTCGGCGGCGGGGCCGATCTCCCACACGTCGCAGCCGAGGACGGCGGCGAGCTGTTCGCGCAGCACCTCGGCGATCTCTCCGGCGGGCGGGGATGCCGGCGGGCCTGCTTCCGCGGCGGCGGGCGGCGCCTGCGCCGGGCGGCGGCCGGGGCGGGGGCGGGGGGCGGCGGTCCGGTGCAGTTCCGCGGCCACCTGCGCGGCGAACGACTCCGGGGTGGGGTGGTCGTAGAGGTCGGTCGGGAGGATGGCCGTGCCGTGGCGGGCGTTGACGACCGCGACGAGTTCGACGGTCAGCAGGGAGTCCATGCCGAGGGACCGGAAGGTCTGCCGCGGGTCGATCCGGGCGGCGTCGATTCGCAGGACGTCGCCGAGGACGCCGACGACGTCGGCCAGGACCTCGGCGGGCGGGGGTGCGGGTGCGGCTTCGGGGAGCGGGTGTTCACCGGTCGTCATCGGCGGCACTCCAGGGGTTCGGCGGTACCGGGGCGGCGCTGCGCCGCCACGGGCGCGGGCGGCCCGGCCGGCTCCTCCCCGGGCGGGCGGAGGGCGTACGCGGCGGCGGCAGTGCCGGGGACGAGGCCGGGCAGCAGCAGCTCCCACATGGCGGCGACCCTGCTGCGCAGTTCGTCGTTCGGCATGCCGGCGGCGGCGAGGGCCTCGATACCGCAGGCGGCCGCGGCGACGAGCGACTCCGCGCTCTCCCAGCCGAGCCCCGGCCGCAGTTCGCCCGCATCGCGGGCCTGCCGCAGCAGCGTGCGGACGGCGCCGAGCCATGCCCGGTGGAAGTCCGCGGTCCCGGCGGGCCGGCCGGTGCACTCCTTGGTGATGCGGAAGCTCGCCGGGACGGCGGGGTCGTCGTGCAGGGCGCGGGCCAGCCAGTGCGTGGTGGTGACCAGCGCCTGCAGCGGGGAGGCCCCGGCGGCGCGCAGCTCGTGCACGGTCTCGCCGAGGAGGGCTGCACCGCGCTGCTGGACGGCTTCGGCGAGTTCGTCCTTGGAGCCGAAGTGGAAGTACAGGGCGCCCTTGGTGACGCCGGCGGTGCGGGCGATGTCGCCGAGCGTGGACTGCGCGTAGCCGTTGCGGTGGAACATCTCGGCGCCGGCCCGGACGAGCCGCCGGCGGGTGCGCTCCGACCTCTCCTGCACGGCTCCGCCTCCCCGGCCTGCGGCCCTGCCGCCGGCCCTGCCCGCGCTGCCCGCGGCCCCGGCCCTGCCTGCGGTCCCGGCCGCGGTCCTGCCTGCGGTCCCGGCCGCGGCGCCCGCGGCCCCGGCTGTGGTCCTGCGCGCGCCGGCCATGTCAGCCGACGCGCACGAGCCGCTCGCTGGCCGCCTTGGCGGCGCTGTCGAGCTGGTTCTCCGGGGCCGCCATCAGGATGGAGCGCTGCAGTCTGCGCAGGGCCGCGGAGGGTTCGATGCCCAGCTCCCGCACGAGGGTGGCGCGCAGCCGCTGGTAGACGTCGAGGGCTTCGCCGCGGCGGCCGGAGCGGTGCAGAGCCAGCATGAACTGGCCGTGCAGGTTCTCGTGGGTGCGGTAGCGGCTGACGAGGACGGTGAGCTCGGCGAGCAGCTCGCGGTGCCGGCCGAGGCGCATGTCGGCCTCGATGCGCTGGTCGAGGGCGCAGAGCCGGGTCTCCTCCAGCCGCCGCGTCTCCATGTCGAGCTGGACGCCGCCCTGGACGTCGGCGAAGGCCGGGCCGGACCACAGGGACAGCGCCTCGCGGAGCAGCCGGGCCGCGCCGGGGAAGTCGTCCGCGTCCATGGCGCGGTAGCCCATGCCGGCGAGGCGGTCGAACTCGCGGACGTCGCTGGTGCCGCCGCCGCTGTTGAGCAGGTAGCCGCCGGGCAGGGTGACGAGGACGTCCTTGGCGGTGCGCCGGCCTGCGGCCGCCGCGCCCTCCGCGGGGTGCCCGTCCGGGCCGGTCCCGGCGGACCGGGCGGCGGCCTCGTCGAGGGCTGCGGCGATGAGGGCCCGCAGCTGGAGGACGTATGTCTGGAGGGTGGTGCGGGCGCTGCGCGGCGGGGTGCCCGCCCACAGCTCCTCGATGAGGGCCGAGACCGGGACGACCTGGTCGGCATGGAGCGCGAGCAGCGCCAGAACCTGTCGCGGCTTGGGGGCGGTCGGCGTAATGGAGACGCCCTGTTCCCGAACCGCCAGTGTGCCCAGTACTTCGATGTCCACGCCGTACTCCCCTGGTTCGTGGATGAGCCGCACTCAGTAAAAAACAGGTCCGACGGTTTGTCAATACAAAACCGACCGTGCTGTTTTGATGCCCGGTCACCCTTGAGGCTCGCTCAACTTGCCTGTTCAGTAGGCGAGTTCACGCGTGTGTGACCAGGCGGCAACCTCGCGGACCACAGCCGCATCTCACCGGAATCATGTCGCGTCCCGCCTGAAACAGACCGGAGGGTCTCTACAGCGGGCGGGCTCCCGCGACCTCGATCCCCTTGACGACCGCTTCCGGCACGAGGGCCGGAAGCAGCAGCCGCCAGAGCCCGGCGACCGCGGCGGCCGAGAGCCATTCCGCGTCGCGGGCGCCGAGGACCTCCAGGCCCGTGGTGGCCGCGGCCACGGCGGCCGCCGCGTCCCGCACCGCCACCCCGGCACGGAGCTCCCCGGCCGCCTCCGCGCCCCGTACGGCCTCCTCGACCCAGGCGCGCCAGTGCCCGCGCAGGTCGTGCCGGGGCGGGCGGGAGGACTCTCCGGCCAACTGGAAGCCGGCCCGGAGCACGGGGTCGGCGCGCAGGGCGCCGGCAAGGCGGTGGGTCACGTCGACGAGATGCTGCACCCGGCCCGCGCCGGGTGCCGGGAGCGGCCCGCCGACCAGCTCCGCAAGGCGCGCGAGGGCGGCGGCCTCGACGGCGTCGGCCAGGACGGCCTTGCTCGCGAAGTGGAAGTGCAGGGCCCCGTTGCTCACCCCGGCCAGCGAGCTGATCGCGGCGAGCGAGGCGACCGAGTACCCCTCTCTGCCGAAGACCTCGGCTGCGGACCGGATCAGCGTTCCACGCGTGCGGACGGCGCGCTCCTGCTTGGTCATCGACTGCTCCGTCAGTGCCGGGGTGCCGTGCTCGCCGAAGACGGACCGGAGTCGTGCTCGGAAGCCGCGCACACGGAAGGGGGCAGGCCAGCAGCCCCAACTGACGACGACTCTAACAAACCGCCCAAGCGGTTTTTACAGCACGTCGACACGCAACCCGCCACAGGGGCGCAGTTCGGACACGCCCGGCCTCCCGTCACGGCACGGTTCGTTCGAGGCCCCCTCAAGGGCCACTCAGGGCCGACTCATGCCCCTCCCCCACCCCCACACCACAGCGACCAGCGGAAACGCCGGACGGGGGCCAACTCGCGGGCAAGGGGCGGGCAACACGGAGTCAACGCGTCCGCCAATTTCGGCATCGCGCTCCGACAGCCACTAGAAATTAAACCGGTTGGTATGTAGTTTTCCCGGCCAAGGGCAACCCGCACCCGACTCGCTCTCAAACGGACCCAGGGGGGATCGATGTCTGCGAGCACGTTCCAGGTTGAGCGCACCACGTTCGACGGAGACATGAGGGCGGCCTTCGCGGCCTTCGCCGCCCGGCCCGGCAGTTCCTTCTCCACACCGCTGACGACGACGGTCCCGAAGGAGCTGGTGCACCGCTCGGCCGTCGCCGAGGTGGTGCTCACCGACTGGGCCAGAGTGGACGACACGCACTTCGTGATGGCGGCCCAGTGGCCGCGCGGCCACAGCTTCTTCACCCCCGTCGCCGGCGGCCACCACGACCCGCTGATCGCCTGCGAGACCGTCCGCCAGATCGGGATCCTGCTGGGGCACGCCGAGTTCGGCGTGCCGTTCGGCCACCACTTCGCCATCCGGGACATCCACATCGACGTCGAGCCCCGGCACCTGCGGGTCGGCCTCGAACCCGCTGCACTGACGATCGACGTCACCTGCACCGAGGTCAACCGGCGCGGAACCGCTCTGTCAGGTCTGCGCTTCGAGGCGGTCCTGCACCGGGACGGCCACGTCGTCGCCACCGGCGGCGGCTCCTTCTCCTGCATGGCGCCCGCCGTCTACCGCCGGATCCGCAGCGGCCACACCCTCGACGGCGACTGGTACCGGCTGCCGCTGATCAGCCCGGCGGCCCCGCAGAGCGTGGGCCGCATGTCGCCCATGGACGTCGTGCTCTCCCCCACCGGCGAGCAGGACCTCTGGCGGCTGCGCGTGGACACGAGCCACCCCGTGCTGTTCGAGCACGCGGTGGACCACGTGCCGGGCATGGTCCTGCTGGAGGCCGCCCGCCAGGCCACGGCCGCCGCGCTCGGCCGCTCCTCCTACCTGCCCCTCGGCCTGGCCAGCGAGTTCACGAAGTACGCGGAGCTGGACACCCCCTGCATGATCGAGGCGGTGCGCGCCCCGCACACCGGCCCCGACGGCGAGGAGACCGTGGTGGTGACGGCCCGCCAGGCGGGCGAGGCCGTCTTCACCTCCACGGTCAGGGCGGGCCGCCACGGGTCGTGACGGCCAGGCCGGGCCCCGGAGCGGCGCCGCGTACGCCACCACCCCCCACGCCCGCCGCCACCCCCCGCTCGCCCGGCCACCCGCCGCCGCCCGGCCGGCCCGGCGCCGGGCCGTCACCCGCCGGCGAAGGCCGCCAGGTGGTCGGCCGCCCACCGGCGGAATGAGCCTGCAGGCCGCCCCAGCAGGCATGGAACCGCAGCGCCCACGGCGGCCTTCGCCCCGGCCCGCTGCCGCTCCGCGCTCTTCAGCAGCGCCTCGACGACCTCCGCGGGGTAGCGGGCGGCGAGCACGGCGCGTGCCTGCTCCGCACCCAGTTCCTCAAACCGCAGCGGCCGCCCCAGCAGCCCGGCGAGCACGGCCGTCTGCCCGGCGGCGGTGAGCGCTTCGGGACCGGTCAGCGTGTGCGCCCCGCCCGGCGGTATCAGCCCGGTGAGCGCCCGTACGGCCACCTCGGCGACGTCCCGGGGGTCGACGCAGGAGTTGGGCGAGCGGCCGTGGAGGGCCCGCACCACCCCCTGCTCGCGGACGGACCCGGCCCAGGAGAGCGCGTTCGACATGAAGGAGCGGGGGCGCAGCAGGGTCCAAGCCGTCCCGCAGGTGCGCAGCAGTTCCTCGTTGCGCCGCTGCCAGCGGGTGACGGCGTCGTCGGCGAGGGGGTCCTCGACCGCGGCGGCGGAGAGCTTGACGATGTGCCCCACCCCGGCGGACCGCGCGGCCTGCAGGAACCGGCCGTCGTCCTCCTCCACACGGCTGGTGACGAGGAAGACCGCGTCCGCGCCCTCCAAGGCGGCCGCCACGGAGCGCGGATCGCCGAAGTCGCCGTGGACGACCTCGGCGGCCGCGGGCGCTCCCACGACGCGTTCCGGCACCCGGGCCATCACGCGAACGCGCACGTCGGAGGGGAGGAGGCGGAGCACTTCGCGGCCGATCGTGCCGCTGCCGCCGGTCACAAGGATCATGGGCGTCCCAACTTGACTGAAAGTTACACCTGTTAGTGGTGCAGGGTCCTCGGAGCCGTTACGCTTTGTAAAATACGAACTGGACGGTTTTTTCTGAGCCTTCATCGGTTCGCCCAACCCGAGGAGGAAGGTGTCACGTGGCTGAGCAGGTCCGTGCCATCCGCACACGCAAGACGATCCTCTCCGCAGCGGCCAAGATCTTCGAAGAGCGCGGCTACCAGGCGGCGACGATCTCCGAGATCCTCACCACCGCAGGGGTGACGAAGGGGGCACTGTACTTCCACTTCCAGTCGAAGGAAGACCTCGCGCAGGGAGTCCTCGCCGAACAGGACCAGCAGCTCTCCGTCCCGCCGCGGGCATCCAAGATGCAGGAGATCGTGGATGTGGTGATGCTGCACGCGCACCGCCTCCAGACCGACCCGATGGTGCGCGCCGGGGTCCGCCTGTCGATGGACCAGCTGGCCCAGGGCCTGGACCGCAGCGGCCCGTTCCTGCGGTGGGGCGAGGTCGGCCTGGAGCTGCTCCAGCGGGCGCAGGCGCAAGGCGAGCTGCTGCCGCACGTCGTGCCCTCCGAGACCGCCGACGTCATCGTCGGGTCCTTCGCGGGCATCCAGTCGATGTCGCAGGCGATCTGCGAGTACCAGGACCTGGTGGGCCGGGTGTCGGCGCTGATGCGCCACGTCCTGCCGAGCGTGGTCATCCCCTCCGTGCTGGCCGCGCTGGACCTGTCCGAGCACCGGGGCGCCGCCGTGTACGCGGAGGCCATGGAGAACCTCGCCGCCGCCCGTGAGGCCGCGCCCGCCGGCGCCGCCTGACGACCGCCGCCGCCGGGCCCGGGGCACGCCCGCCGCCCGGCCCGGCGCCGACGCGGCAGGCGCGGCCGCTCCGGCCGCCGCCTCCCAACTGCCGCTCCCGTGAACCTTCTTCGGGGCGGCGTGCGACAGCCCCGACCCCTCGGAATCCGGCCACTCCCGAGGGGCTTTGGTCACGTCCGGTTAACGTTCCACTCAAGGTTGAGGTGCTAGCGTCACCGTCAGGGGGCGGCCGCCGTGCCCCCGGTCCGCTGTTACGTGCACCGATTCTTGCCGTGGGAGGAGCCGAACCGTGACACGATCCCGAACCGGCCGGTTCCTCCTGGCGACGCTGGCCGCCACCCTTCTGGCCCTGCTGTTGGCCCGCGGTGACGGGGTACCCGAGAGCCGCCCCGTGCCGGCGCTCGCCGTCGGCACGGAGAGCCCGCTGTGCGACGAGGCCGCGCCCGCGGCGAAATCCGCCCCGGGCCACTGCCGCAACGCCGTCCGCTCCGGGTCCACCGGCGTGGACCGGCCCGGCCGGAGCGGCGCCCGCCCAGCGGACGGAGCCAGGCCCGCGACCGCCGCCGACACCTCCGGCCCCTGCGTGCCGGCCGGCATGTCGGGGTCGAGACGCCTCGCAGCGATCCAGGCGTTCCGCTGCTGAACAGCGCCGCACACCGCGCCACAACGCCCGCCTCCGGCGGCCGACCCCACCCCGGTCCGCCGTACCTGCCGCCGCCGCGCGTGCCACCGTACGCCCGCACCCCGCGCCGTGGAGCCCCGTACGCCGGAACGCATGCGGCCGCCCACCGTCCCGCGCTGCCTCCGCACGCCGGCACTCCGACGCGCTCGGAACGCAGCCTACCTGCCACACGTACCGACGTTTTTCGGACTCATTCCATCCTCTAGCACCCCTTGAGTCACTCCTTACTCACGTCACAGCACACGTCACAGCACACGTCACACCGACGCGCCCTCAGACGCATCAGGAGGCATGACATGCAACACCTCATCGAGCACGCCCGCGCCTTCCCGGAGCTCAACGTGCAGCCGGAGGAACTGAGCCGGCTCGCCTCCGGCCAGTCCCCGCAGGCCCTGTTCATCACCTGTTCCGACTCCCGGGTCGTCCCGGCCCTGATCACCGGGGCCCGCCCCGGCGAGCTGTTCGAGCTGCGCACCGCGGGCAACATCGTCCCCCGGCACGACCAGCCCCACCCGGCCGGCGAATCCGCCACCATCGAGTACGCCATCGAGGTGTTAGAGGTCTCCGACATCATCGTGTGCGGACACTCCCACTGCGGCGCCGTCGGCGCCATGGCCCGCGGGGACGACCTCACCGCCGTGCCCGCGGTCCGCGAATGGCTGGAGCAGGCCACCCCCCTCCCGGCCGGCGCCGGCACCGCGCCGCCCGACCTCTCCCGCCCGGTCCAGGCCCACGTCCTGGACCAGCTCGACCGGCTGCGCGCCTACCCGAGCGCGGCAGCGCGGCTGGCCGACGGCCGGCTGCGGCTGCACGGCTGGTTCTACGAGGTCCACACAGGTTCCGTACTGGCCCACCAGCCGGACGCCGACGCCTTCCTCGCCCTGTGAGCGCGCACGACAAGACCGCCGGACGGCGGCTGCCCGACCCGTCGAGCCTGGCCCGCGACTTCGGGGCCTCGGTCGTCGTCTTCCTCGTCGCCCTCCCGCTGTGCGTGGGCGTCGCCGTCGCCTCCGGGGTGCCCGCCGAACTCGGCCTGGTGACCGGGATCGTCGGCGGGATCGTCGCCGGCGCGATGCGGGGCAGCAGCCTCCAGGTGTCGGGGCCCGCCGCGGGCCTGACCGTGCTCGTCTTCGAAGCCGTCCAGGAGTTCGGGGTGGCCGCGCTGGGCGTGCTCGTCCTGTCGGCCGGACTGCTCCAGATGCTGATGGCCGCGCTGCGGCTCGGCCGGTTCTTCCGCGCCATCTCCCTCGCGGTCGTCGAGGGCATGCTCGCCGGCATCGGGCTGGTCCTCATCGCGGGCCAGCTGTACGCGATGGCCGAGGTCAAGGCGCCCTCCAGCGGACTGGACAAGATCCTTCAGCTGCCGGGCACCCTGGCCGGAGCCCTCGGCTCCACCGCCTCGCCGGCCGCCCTCGCCGTCGGCGCCGGGACCATCGCCGTGCTGGTGCTGTGGAAGCGGCTCCCGAAGGCCGTGCAGACGGTGCCGGGACCGCTCGCCGCGGTCGGACTGGCCACGGCCGCCGTGTACCTGCTGGGGCTGCCGGTGGCGAAGGTCGAGGTGCAGGGGCTGCTGGACGCGGTGAACCCGCCGGGCGCGGGCGACTTCGCGCAGCTCGCCGGCATCGGCGCCGTCGGCACCGTCCTCGCGTTCGCCCTGATCGCCTCGGCTGAGAGCCTGTTCTGCGCCGCCGCCGTCGACCGGCTCCACGACGGGCCGCGCACCGAGTACGACAAGGAGCTCATGGCCCAGGGCGCCGGCAACACCGTGTGCGGACTGCTCGGGGCCCTGCCGATGACCGCTGTCATCGTCCGCAGCGCCGCGAACGTGCAGGCGGGCGCGCGGACCAAGGCGTCCCGCGTGCTGCACGGCGTGTGGCTGCTGCTGTTCGCGGCGCTGCTGCCGGCCGCGCTCGGCGTCATCCCCGTGGCCGCGCTGGCGGGCGTCCTGGTACACGCCGGCTGCAAGCTGATCCCCGTACGGGAGATCGGGTCGCTGTGGCGGGAGCACCGGGGAGAGGCCGTCGTCCTGGTGGCCACGGCCCTCGCAATCGTGGCGGTGGGCATGTTCGAGGGGGTGCTCGTCGGACTCGCCCTGGCCGTGGCCAAGACGGCGTGGGAGACCTCGCACGTCCGGGTCGAGGTCGTCGACAAGGGCGCCGGCCCCGTCCAGGCCCACCTGACGGGCAACGCCACCTTCCTGCGGCTGCCGAAGATCCTCGACACCCTGGAGTCGCTGCCGCACGACAGGCCCGTCGAACTACACCTCGGCGGCCTGCGCCACCTCGACCACGCCTGCCGGACGGCACTGGAGAACTGGGCCGAGCGGCACGCCTCGGAGGTGACGGAACCGGTCGGGGTGCCCTCCCCGGTCTGACCGGGCCGGGCAGGCCGGACCGGCCGCCGGCAACCCGACGGGGGCCCGCCGCCACCGCGCGGCGGGCCCCCGTCGGCACACTCGCCGGAAGCTCTACCTCCGGTTCCGTTTCCGATTCCGTTTCCGTACGGGGGGTGCGGGACCGGTCAGGGCAGCACCGCCGGCGCGGGCGCGGCGAAGTGCTCGGACAGCGCCGCCTCCAGCCCCTCCCCGCCCGGCGCCCAGGCCACATACCCGTCAGGCCGCACCAGCAGCGCCTCGTACGGGATCTCGGGCACGGGGCGCGCGCGGACCACGCGCAGGACGCCCTCCCAGTCGCGGGCCGTCTCCCGGTGTACGCAGGCCCCGTCCCCGAAGGACAGCAGCAGGGGCCGGCCCTCCTGGAGCAGCCCGATGACGTCGGTCTCCCCCTGCGGGGTGCGGAGCGCGACGTTCGGCAGGAACGTCCCGCCTCCGGAGGGCGTGCGCCCGGTGCAGCCGGGGAGGACCGTGTCCTGGGCGCTGATCATGTTCCGCAGGTGTCCGGCGTCCCGGTCCGCCGACAGCAGGGCGGCGAAGAGGGCACGGAGGGCGTCGAGTTCGGGGCCGGGCCGCATCAGGGCGAGCTGGGCACGGGTGTTGTCGAGGACCCTGCGGGCGGCGGGCCGGCGTTCGCGGTCGTAGCTGTCGAGGAGGCGGGGGCCCGCCTGGCCGCGGACGGCGAGGGCGAGCTTCCAGCCGAGGTTGAGGGCGTCCAGCACTCCGGTGCTCAGGCCCTGGCCGCCGATCGGGAAGTGCACGTGCGCGGCGTCCCCGGCCAGGAAGACGCGGCCCCGGCGGAACGTTCCGGCCAGGCGGGCGAAGTCGCTGAACCGGCCGAGCCAGCGCGGCTCGTCCATCGCGATGTGGCGGCCCGCGATCCAGGCGACCTCACGCCGCAACTCGTCGAGGGTGGGCGGCAGGTGCCGCTCGCTGTGGGCGCCCGCGCAGTTGAGGGTGCGGATGTGTGTGTCCCCGGTGTGCGGATCGCTCTTGGCGACGATCCAGCCGTGCGGGGTGCGGTGCCAGCCGTCGGCGAGGGCGCCGTCGCGCAGCCGGACGGTGCCGGTCAGCGCGGAGACGGTCGCGGGGTGCGTCTCGGAGGTGATGCCCGCCTGCTCGCGGACCGTACTGCGGGCGCCGTCCGCGCCGACCGCGTAGCGGGCGGTCAGGGTCAGGGGGCCGTGCGGCCCCTCGGCTCTGACGGTCACCGCTCCCCCGGCCCCGGCGCCGGCGCCGTCCTCCGGGTTGTGCTCCGGCTCCTGTTCCTGGCTGATCGCCGCGACCCGGTGGCCGCGGAGGATCCGCGCGCCGGCCTTGCGGGCACGGGCCTCGAAGAGCCGCTCCAGCTCGGCCTGCGGCCATTTGAGGATGGGCTCCGGCTCGCCTTCCGGCGCCGTGATCACCAGGCCGGGCAGCCCGGCGAAGTGGAACGGGCAGCCGCAGCCGTCGCCGCCCGCCGACAGCGGCACGTGCTCCGGGAGGTGCCCGCGCCGGGCCAGGCACTGCACGGCCCGGGCGTGGAGCGTCGTCGCCTTGGGCCGCTCGGACACCGCGTCCTGTGCCTCCAGCACCACGGTGTCGACCCCGTACCCGGCCAGTTCGGCGGCGATGAGCAGCCCGACCGGCCCCCCGCCGATGATCACCACATGCGTCTGCATATCCGATGCGCCCCCTGCTCGCCTTCGACTGAAGCCGTGCCCGATCGGTGCACGGGCGCCTGCCGGCCGGCGTCCCCCGCACGACGCGGGAACCATACCGGATGGCCGGTTCTTTCGTAACGGCCTGAAGTAGGTGTAACTGCCTTGTAGCACAGGCGAGTTGCGAGGTCGTTGAGCCTTCCGGCACGGAAGGCGAACGGCCGGCCCGCGGAAGGCCGGTCGGCCTCCCGCGGGCATACGACGCACCACACGGCATCGTGAAGCGCCTCCGGAACGGAGTTCGCCGACGTGGAGGAACGGGCCGACGAGCAGCAGCCGGCCGGCACCCGAGGGACCGGGGCGCCACCGGCGCCGCCGCTCTCGGTCCCTCCCGCTCTCAGTCCCTCCCGCTTTCGGTCCCTGCACGGAACTGCAGGTCAACCCCCTGCCCCCGCGCCGTCAGCGACTGAAGCGACTCAAAATTCCGATAGGGGAAGCGAAACTACCTCGGCGCGGGCCCGGCCTCGTCGGCGAGCAGCAGCTTCTTCTGCGGCTTGCCCATCGCGTTCCGCGGCAGCGACGCAACGAAGCGGACCTCCCGCGGCCGCTTGTGCACGGACAGGTGCGCGGCGACGAAGTCGGTGAGTTCGGCGCCGGTCACTCCCTCGGCGACGACGAAGGCCACGATCCGCTGCCCCAGATCCGCGTCGGGCACACCCACAACCGCCGCCTCCTGCACCTTCGGGTGGTCCAGCAGGGCGTTCTCGATCTCCCCGGCGCCGATCCGGTACCCACCCGACTTGATCATGTCGATGGAGGCCCGCCCCACGATCCGGTGCACCTGGTCCTCGTCGACGGCGGCGATGTCGCCCGTACGGAACCACCCGTCCTCGGTGTACGCGGCCGCGGTGGCCTCCGGCCGCCCCAGGTACCCGGAGAACAGCGTCGGCCCGGTGAGCTGGAGCTCCCCGATCTCCGCACCGGGCTCGGCGGCGATCCGGGTGCGGATCCCCGGCAGCGGTGTGCCGACCGTGCCGGGGCGCACCTCCCCGCCGGCCCGCCCGCTCACCGTGATCAGGGTCTCCGTCATCCCGTACCGCTCCACGGGCCGCAGCCCGGTCAGCCGCTCCAGGTCCCGGAAGACCGGCGCGGGCAGGGCCGCGCTCCCGGAGACCAGCAGCCGCGCCCCGGACAGGGCGCGGGCGGCCTGCGCGTCGGCGGCGATCCGGGACCACACGGTCGGCACCCCGAAGAAGAGGCTGCCGCCGGCCCGCGCGTACGCCTCGGGGGTCGGCCTGCCGGTGTGGACAAGCCGGCTGCCGGTGCGCAGCGCCCCGAGGACACCGAGCACCAGACCGTGCACGTGGAACAGCGGCAGCCCGTGCACGAGAGTGTCGTCGGCGCTCCACTGCCAGGCTTCGGCGAGGGCGTCGAGGTCGGCGGCGATGGCCGCACGGGTGAGGACGACCCCCTTGGGCGCACCGGTCGTCCCGGAGGTGTACAGCACGAGCGCGGGATCCTCCGGCGCCCCGCCCGCACCGGCCGGGGCTCCCGCTGCCCTGCGTGCGAAGTCCACCTCCACGGTGACGGCCCCGGAGTCCCGCAGGATGTGCTCCCGCTCCGCCGGGCCGGCGTCGGGCGGCAGCGGAACGAACGGCACCCCCGCCAGCAGCCCGCCGACCGCCGCGGCCACCGTCTCCAGGGACGCCGTCGCGGTCACGGCGAACGCCGGTGCCCCGGCCACGTCGGCCGCGACCGCGCGCGCCGCGGCCAGCAGCTCCTCGTACGAGGCGGTCCGCCCGGCAACACTTACCGCGTCCGCGCGGTCCCCGTACGCCCCGTCCAGTGCGGTCAGCACGCTCAGCCTCCTGCCGGTCGATGCCGGATGCCCTCACCCGGCGCTCCACGGCCAGGCTACGGCCTACGCGGCGCCGACCGACCGCGCGCCGGGCCCTCACCAAGACCCGCGACAGCACCCGTCCCCGCCCGTACGATCGGCACCCGGCACCACCACCGCACCGCGACCGACACCAGGGAGCCCCGGACGTGGAACTCGCAGCACTCGCCTCGCTCATCGCCGCCACCCTCACGACGGGCCTCATGGCGGGCCTGTTCTTCGCCTTCGACGTGTCGGTGATGCCGGCTCTGAAGCGCTGCGACGACCGCACGCTCATCGAGGTGATGCAGCGCATCAACACGGCGATCTTGACTCCTCCCCTCCCTGAAGGGAGGGGATTCCCAGCTCACTTCGCCTGGCCCCCGGCGGGGGTGCAGGTCTTACAAGATCAGCACTGGCCGGGTACGAGACCAGCCCGGACGAGCATCACGCGGGCGGAGTTCTTGTCCCTGGGGGACACTGCTGCGCACGCGGTGCACGTATACGTTCTCTCGGAAAGAGGCAGGCGGTGCTTGGCTCTCGCTCCGCAGTGCGCGCAGTCCATGGTGGTGTGCGCGGGGTGGACCAGGTGCACGGTGCGCCCGTGCTTGCGGGCCATCTCGACCAGCGCGGTCTTGGTGGCTCCGATCGCGGCGTCTGCCGCCTTGCGGGCCATGGTGGACTTGGCGAGGAACTTCGGGCGGAAGTCCTCCACGGCGAGGTGGTCGAAGTCGCGGACGACGGCCTTGGCCCACTTGCGGCCGGTGTCCTGCCGCTGCCGGGCGATCTTCTTGGACACCTTCGCCGCTGCCCGGCGGGCCTTCTTGTAGCCCTTGGTGTCGGGCCGGTTCTTCGCAGTCCGGCGCCGGGCCATCATCCGCTGGTAGTGCGCGAGCCTGGCCGCGGCCGTCCTGCCGTGCTGGGCGTGCGGCAGGTCGTGGGCATCGGAGGTGGTGGTGGCGGTCTCCTCCACGCCCCAGTCCACGCCGATCACACGACCGGTCTCCGGCAGGGCCTCGGTCACCGCCCGGACGACGAACGACGCATACCAATGCCCGAGGCTGTCCCGGTACACCCGCACCGAGGACGGAGACTTGGGCAGGTCACGCGACCACACCACCGTCAGCACGATCCCGCCCGCCAGATCCAGACGGCCGTCCTTGAGGCGGAAACCACGAGTCGTGTAGTTCAGCGACGGCGCGGCCTCGCGCTTCTTCTTCGGGCGCGGCATCCCGGCCCGCTGCCGCATCGGCAGCTTCGCCTTGATGTCCCCCAGCGCCTTCGCCCGGGACTTGGCGAAGTCCCGGATGATCTGCTGCTGAGGAACCGAAGCACCCTCACGCAGCCAGCTCATCGACCGGCGGGCCTCGGTCAGCATCTTGTCGAGCTGCGCCGGGCCGCACGTCGTCTTCTCGCCGGTCGCCTTGTTGTGCTTGTGGACCTTGCAGGACATCGCCACGCACTCGTTCCACACCCACCGGCACCGCCCCCACTCCGCTTCCAGAGCGGTACGGGCCGTGGACGACAGACGCAGCCGGAAGGTGTACCGGGCGTGCCCGGCCACCGTCTCGGACATCACTGCCGTCGCCATGATCCGCAACGTAACACCCGCCACTGACAACGAAAGAGAGTGCAGGCCAGAACAGATGCGAAGAGAACTCCGGCGCTCCGCGCCTCCACGCCAAGGACGCATTCCTCCCCAGCCTGAAGGCCGGGGCATCCTGGAAGAAATCAGGTGAACGGCTGGTTCCTCACTGGCTTCCTGGGCGCCCTCCTCTTCACCGGCCTCGCCCTCGCGCTGCACCTCGCAGGCGGCGGGGGCCGGGCGGCCGTCCTGCTGACAGCCGCGCTGTGCGCGTACGTCCTCGCCCTCGCCGTCACGGGACGGATCAACATCCCGCTGAACAACGCCCTGGAGCAGGCGGGTCCGGCGGACCGCGTCCCCGACCCGGCGGCAGTCCGGCAGGCGTTCGAGTCCCGCTGGGTCCCCGCGAACCGCTGGCGCACGGCACTCTGCACGATCGCCCTGGCCTGCCTGGCCGGGACCCTGGCAGTCCGCTGACGAAGTCCCCGCACGGGAGCAACCCCCGGCACATCCAGCCGCCATGACGGCCTGTCGAGCACGGAGACGCGTGCCGGGGCCCCGGATAGGGTGCGCCCATGAGCACTGCCGCACAACTGCGCCTGGAACCGGTGACCGCAGCCAACTTCGACGCCGTCTGCGCCGTCGAGGTCCGCCCCGACCAGTCTCACCTGGTCTCCCCCGTGGTCAAGTCGCTTGCCGAGGCATACGTCCATGGGCCGGCCGCCTGGCCGCGTGCCATCGCCGACGGCACCGAGGTCGTCGGCTTCGTGATGGCGTTCCTGGACGTGGCGTGGAATCCCGAGAAGGACCCCGCGGACATCCGCTCCGGCATCTGGCGCCTGAACATATCCGCCGCCCACCAGGGCAGGGGCTACGGCCGCTTCGCGGTCGAGGCGGTCACGGCGGAACTGGCCCGCCGCGGCGCGACCCACGCCTACGTGACGTGGGAACCCGGCCCTGGCACCCCGGAGCCGTTCTACCTGAATCTGGGCTTCCACCTCACAGGCGAAACCTCAGGCGGCCAAGCGGTGGGCGTCCTCCCCCTCGCGCCTGCCACAGGAGTCGTCCAGTGATCAGTCTGGCCGCAGTGGGGGGAGTCGCCCTGGTCGAACTGGGCATGGCCCTCACCCCCGGACCGAACATGATCCACCTCGCCTCACGCGCGATCACCCAGGGCCGCAGGGCAGGGCTGGTCAGTCTGAGCGGGACCGCCGTGGGATTCCTGTGCTACCTGCTGGCCGCGGCCGCCGGGCTGTCCGCACTGTTCGCCGCCGTCCCCCTGGCGTTCACGGTGGTCAAGCTCGCCGGAGCCGCCTACCTGGCCTACCTGGCGTGGGACATGCTCAAGCCCGGCGGCCGCTCGCCCTTCGCCCCGTCCAACGACCTGCCTCCCGTCTCCGACGCCCGCCTGTTCTCCATGGGGCTCCTCACCAACCTCCTCAACCCCAAGATCGCTCTCATGTACGCCGCGCTCCTCCCCCAGTTCATGGACCCGCAGGCGGGCCCGGCCTGGGCGCAACTGCTGCAGCTCGGTGCCGTGCAGATCACCGTGGGGCTCGCGGTGAACGCCCTGGTCATGCTGGGCGCAGCACGTGTCTCGGGATTCCTGGCCACCCGCCCCCGCGTCATGACGGCCCAGCGGTATGCGGCAGGCGGCCTCCTCGGCATCTTCGCCCTGCGCACGGCTTTCACCCGCACCCCCGTCTCCGCCTGACACACACCATCCGCCCCCGGACCGGAACGATCATTAACGCCGTTAACGCCGCCCCTCCCCCGAGAGCCCCACGCCTCAACCATTAACGCCGTTAACGCCACCCCCTCCCCCACCCCCGATGGCCGGCCGGCATTAACGCCGTTAACGCTGGGCACCTGCCACCGCCAGGCCTGACCGTTAACGCCGTTAACGCTCGGAGCGTCGCCCCCTCCCCACCCCTCACCCCCGGCAACCGTTAACGCCGTTAATGCCCCCACACCCAGCGGCCCTCTGCCGCCCCCCACGCGCCCGGGGCCGTTAACGCCGTTAACGCCCATGGGCGGGGCGGAACACTCCGCGATCATTAACGGCGTTAACGCTCCCCCGGGCCGGGCGGTGTCGGCGGGGCCGATGTGGCGGGCTGGGTGCGGGACTGTTGCGGGCTGAGGCCGCGGACTCGTTTGAACGCCGTCGACAGGGCGAACGCCGAGCCGTAGCCCACCCGCCGGGCGACGGTCGCCACAGTGGCGTCCGGTTCGCGGAGGAGGTCCGCGGCCAGCGCCAGCCGCAGCCCCGTCAGGTACGCGATCGGAGGCTCCCCCACGACCTCCGCGAACCGTCGCGCCAGTGCTGCCCGGGATACCCCGGTCTTCTGCGCGAGCTCTGCGACCGTCCAGCCGTGGGCCGGGTTCTCGTGCAGCAGCCGCACCGCCCGTCCGACGACCGGGTCGGACTGAGCGCGGTACCAGCCCGGTGCCCCCGAACCCGGGTCGGCGAGCCATGCGCGCAGCACTCCGATCAGCAGCAGGTCGAGCAGCCGGTCGAGGACGATTTCCTGGCCCGGTTCGTCGCGGGAGACCTCGGATGCGAGCAGCCCGATCAGCGTGGCGTCGACCTCGGCCGCCGGCCGTACGAGGACGGTCGGCAGGGCTCCCAGCAGCCGCCGCCCGACCTCGCTCGGCTCGGTGTAGGTGCCGCTGAGCATGACGACGGACCCGGCATCCTGCACCGTCGTGCCCCAGGTCCGGACTCCGAGATCCATCGCCCCGTTGACGTCGGTGCCGTCCGGAAGGCTGCAGTTCTGCTCGGCGTCCACGGTGATCTGCACCGGCGTCCCCTGCTCGTCCGCCAGCGTGTACGGGTCCGGACCGCGTACGACGGCGACGTCCCCCGGGCGGATCCGCACGGGTGCGCCCCCGTCCGGAAGGAGCCAGCCCTCCCCCCGGACCATCGTCATGACCGTCAGCGGCGCCCGGTCCTCGATGCGGACCGCCCAGGGCGGATCGAAGACGGACTTCAGCACGACGGCACCCCGCGCCTTGGGCCCTTCGAGCAGCCCGCTCATCATGTCCATGCTGTCCTGCTCACACGTCCCAGACGCCGGTGGCCGCCGCCTCGCGCACGTACGCGGAGAAGTCCCGCGGCGGCCTGCCGAGCACGTCCTCGATGCCGTGCACAACGTGGGCGTTGCGCCCGTCCAGCAGCAGCCCGAACAGGTCGGCGAAGTCCTCGTGCTGCCCCTGCTCTCGAAGGACCGCCCGGAAGTCCGCATCGGAGACGGGCACGTACGTGATCTGCCGCCCGGTCGCCTTGGACAGCTCGGCCGCCACGTCGCCGAAGGACAGCAGCCGCGGCCCGGACAGCTCGTAGGTGCGGCCGATGTGCCGGTCGTCCTCCAGCGCCGCCACGACGACGTCGGCGATGTCGTCGGCGTCGACGAACGCCTCGACGGCGTCCGCGGTCGGCAGGGCGAACTCCCCGGCGCGCACGGATTCCAGGAAGAAGTCCTCGTCGAAGTTCTGGTTGAACCAGCTGGCCCGGACGACCGTCCAGTCGGCGCCCGTCGCTTTCACTGCCTCCTCGGCCCGCTGTGCGGCCTGCTCCCCGCGCCCGGAGAGCAGCACCAGGCGGCGCGCCCCGGCGGCGACGGCCGCCTCCGCGAGCGCGCCGACCTGCTCGGTGGCGCCAGGGAAGGACAGGTCGGGGTGGTACGTCACGTACACCCGGTCGACCCCGTCGAGGGCGGCCGCCCAGCCGGCCGGCTCGTGCCAGTCGAAGGCGGGCTGCCCGCTTCGCGACCCCACCCGCACGGGACGGCCCTTGTCCTGGAGCCTGGCGACGACGCGCCGCCCGGTCTTGCCGCGTCCCCCGATGACGAGGGTCGTCCCGGCCGCTGTCTGCGCCTGCGTCTGCGTCTGCATCTCTGTCTGCGTCATGGCCCCAGTGAAGCCGGTCGCCGCGAGACGGGCCATGGCCGAGAGGCTCGCCCGCATACGCGTGCGTCTAGGCGGCGCGGACCTGCGTGTTCTGGCAGGCCGTCAGCAGCCAGCGGCCGTCGCCGCCGCGCGTCATCACGTACAGCGGCGCTCCTTCGCTCTCCGGGCGCCCCTCCGCGTCGGTGTACAGCTGGCGCACCTTCACGGCGGCGACATCGGGCCGCAGGAACTGGGTGTGCACCACGTCGTAGGTCACCTCGCCGTCCCAGCTCGCGCCGGGCAGCACGGACCGGGTGAAGTCGGCTATCGCATCGAAGCCGATGAGGACCTTGCCGTGTGCGGTCGTCCACAGGGCGTCGGGGTGGAAGAGGGCGAGGAAGCCCTCCGCATCCTTCTCACGCTGGGTGCGCTGCACGTCGGCGACAACCTGCTCAATGGCCTTCAGGGCCGTGTCTTCTTCGCTCATGGCTCCGATGCTCTGCCCTCAACTGTGGTCGAGGTCAAGGAATGTGATCACATGTCGCTATGACCAGCACGAAAACGCTCTATCTGCTCTGCTCCGCCGCACCGCCCGTGTTCGACGTGGCCCACGTGATCGAGGACGCCCAGTCCCGAGGGTGGGACGTCTGCCTGGGGCTCACCCCGACGGCCGCACACTGGCTCTCCGGCAGCACCGACGGGCTGGCCGCCCTCACCGGGCATCCGGTGCGCTGGCAGTACAAGCTTCCCGGCGAGCCCGATGTCTGGCCCGCGGCCGACGCGGTGCTCTTCGCCCCGGCGACCTTCAACTCCGTGAACGCCTGGGCGCTGGGTCTGACCGACCGCTTCGCGATCGGTATCGCCGCCGAGGCGCTCGGCAAGGGCGCCACGGTCGTCACCATGCCGTGTACGAATGCCGCCCTGGCAGCGCACCCGCAGTTCGAGCCGTCGCTGGCGACCTTGCGCACCGCCGGAGTGACGGTGCTCTTCGGGGAGAACGGCTTCGTCCCGGGCCCCGCGGGCCAGGACGCCCCGCCGCACTTCCCCTGGCAGACGGCCCTGAACGCCCTGGACGCACCGCCCGCCCCGTAGCTTGGCACCGTGAACGCCCCACAGGGTCGGGACCATTAACGCCGTTAACGCCCTCGTCCCTGGCGCCTGACGGCTGGCACATGGCGGCCGGGCATTAACGGCGTTAACGCTCGGCAGGCCCCGGCCGCCCCGGCCGCCCGCTGGGGGAGAGGCGTTAACGGCGTTAACGCTCGGCCCGCCGCCGACGCGACCAGGCCACCCGACGGGGAGGGGCGTTAACGCCGTTAACGCCGTCAGCGCCCCTCCCCACGCTCCAAAAAGTACCTGTCGACTGGTATTTTTTGGCGTCCTCCCAGTACATTGGCTCCGGTGCAGGCCGCGTCCCCGGGCCCGCACGAGAACCGCCGCAGCGGCGCAGCCGCTCGGCCGAGAGCAGCAGGAGTGGCGTACGTGGCGAGGGCCCGGCAGGAACGTGCCGAGATCACCCGGCAGGCGATCCTCGACGGCGCCGCGAAGGCCTTCGACCGCAGCGGCTTCGGCGGGACCAGCCTCAGCGACGTCGTCCGCCACGCCGGAGTGACCAAGGGCGCCCTGTACTTCCACTTCCGCTCCAAGGAAGCCCTCGCCCGCACGCTGATGGACGAGCAGTTCCAGGTCTCCGCGGACGTCCCGGCCATAGAGGACCCGGGCCTCCAGACGGTCATCGACCTGTCGCACCAGATGGCGCACGGACTGCGCACAAACGTCCGCATCCGCGCCGGCATCCGGCTCGTCATCGAGTTCGGCTCCTTCACGAACCCCGACCCGGCGCCCTACGACGCATGGATCGAGACGGTCCGCGTGTGCCTGGCGCCGGCCCGGGAGCGGGGGGACCTCCTGCCGGGGCTGGACGTGAACAACCTCGCGACGTGCCTCGTCGGCTCGTTCACCGGCATCCAGGTCACCTCACACGTCCGCACCGGGCGCAGGGACCTCCACGACCGGGTCGCCGACCTGTGGACGTTCCTGCTCCCCGGGATCGTTCCCGCGGACCGCATACCGCTCTTCGCGGCCGCCGGGTCGCCCGACCTCCGAGCCGAACTCGGACTCGTGTCAGCGGACTCGGCGGCGGTCGGGGTCGGCTGACCCCGTCGGCCCCGCCCGGTCGGCCCCGCCCGAACGTGCCGCCCAGGGCGGCCTCGCATGCGCCGTGGTGAACCACGGGGGTGCTCGCTACGGCGTGTGCGAGGCCGCCCTGTCGGCTTTCCGGACCCTCCGTCACGGGCGCCCGTAGCCGCGCGTATCCGCATCTCGAACCAATTCGTTAGCAAAACCCAAGCGCGCCGCCCACACATACTCCAGAACGTTAGTAAAGTCCCTCTCATGACTTCTCCCACCCCGAGCGACCGAGAGAAGGTCGTCTCCAAGCTGCCGCCCTGGCTCCGCCAGGAGTTGAAGATCCGCACCGCCCAACTCCGGGTGGACATCCAGGACGCCGTCCACCAGGGCATCGCCCAGTGGAGCGCGCTCGCGTCCGCGCCGTCCTCCGTGGACACCTCCGGCGCCGAGTCGTTCTCCACCTGGCTGCCCGCCGGCCAGTGGGAGTCGTTCCGCGCCGATGCCAGGGACCGCGGCGTCTCGCTCATCCAGGGCCTGGCCCAAGCGGTCAGCCTCTGGCTGGAGATGAACCCGGCTCCGACGGTGCAGCGCCCTTCGGTGGTCCGCCGCATCGTCGTGTGCAACCAGAAGGGCGGCGTCGGCAAGACGGCCATCACCGCCGGCACCGGCGAGGCGCTCGCCGAGGACCCCGACTCCCTCCACCCTGTGCGTGTGGCCCGCCAGTTGGCGGCCCCGCCGGCAGCCGGCTCCGGCAGCTCGCTGGACCTGGAGGACCTGCCGGGCCTCGGGATGCGCGTCCTGCTCGTCGACTTCGACCCGCAGGGCCACCTCACCAAGCAGCTCGGCCAGCAGCCGCTGCCCATCGGCGGCGACAGCCTCACCTGCCACATGGCGGGGGAGGCCAAGGGCCCCCTCGCCGACCTGGTCGTCCCGATCCCGGACGCCCGCTTCGGCGACCGCCTGCACCTGCTGCCCGCCTGCACGGACGCCTTCCTCCTCGACGTCCGCCTCTCCACGGTCCGCGCCCGCGAGGCCTCCCTCGAACGGGCCCTGACCCCGCTGGAGTCGGACTACGACATCGTCATCATCGACTGCCCGCCGAGCCTCGGCCTCAGCATGGATGCCGCGATCTACTACGGGCGCCGCCGGGAGAACGAGCAGCCGGGCGCCTCGGGTGCGCTGATCGTCGTCCAGGCGGAGGACTCGTCGGCCGACGCCTACGACCTCCTCACCTCCCAGATCAACGACCTGCGGGACGACCTGAGCCTCGACATCGACTACCTCGGGCTGGTCGTCAACCTCTACGACGGCCGCCGCGGCTTCATCGCGACGTCCTCGCTCCAGGCGTGGATGGACATAAAGGATCCCCGTGTCGTCGCGGTCGTTCCCGACCTGAAGGAACAGCGCGAGGCCGTCCGTGTGAAGCAGCCCCTCTTCGTCTACGCGCCGAAGGGCGACCAGGCGGTCGCAATGCGCGCCCTCGCCAGGGAGATCTCATGAGCAAGGCCGACAAGCTCGGGGTCTCGGCGTCCTTCGCCCGGGCCCAGCCGGTGGGCGTCAGCTCCCGCCGCGCCGCCATCGCGGAGGCGACGGGGGCCCCGACCTCCGGGGTCCAGCCGCCGTCGGAGGTGCCGATCGAGGCCCTCGCGCACAACCCGTTCAACCTCCGCGAGGACCTGACCGAGCTGGACGAGCTGGCCCAGTCCCTGCTCTCGCGCGGCCAGCTCCAGCCCCTCGCGGTCGCCACGCGCATGGCCTTCATGGAAGCGCACCCGGGGCAGACCGACGGCCTGGGCCGGGCCCCGTACGTGGTGATCGACGGCAACCGGCGCCTGGCGGCGGCCCAGCTGGCGGGCCTGAAGTCGATGCACATCCACGTGAACGACTCTCTCGCCGCCTCGGCCGCGGACATCCTCGAGTCGGCGCTCATCGCGAACGTCCACCGGGTCGACGTGGCGCCCATGGACCAGGCGCGCGCCCTCCAGGAGCTCGTGGAGGTCCACGGCTCGCAGGCCCAGGTGGCCAAGCGGCTCGGGAAGACGCCGGCGTGGGTGTCGCAGCGGCTGGCGCTGCTGAACCTGACGCCTGAGCTCCAGGAGAAGGTGGACACGGGAGAGCTGAAGGTGGAGCCGGCCCGCCGCATCGGCCGGCTGCCGCAGGAGCAGCAGGAGGCAGCGGCCGCAGAGGCGGCGACGGTCACCCCGCGCCAGCGCACCCACACCCCGCCGCCCCCGCCGCCCTCGCCGGCTACGGCCCTTGCGCCGCCCCCCGCCGCGCCGGTGGCGGCCGCACCTGCGGCCCGTCCGACTCCGGTCGCCCCGACGGGCACGGCAGGAGGCACGGCAGGAGGCACGGCAGCAGGCGCGGCAACGGGCTCGGTGCAGGCGTTCGGTCAGGGACCGTCGCCGACGGGACACCCGCGCATCATGATCGCGACGGACTCGCCCGAGACCATCGCGGACGCCCTGACCGCGCACCTCACGCCCGACGACCTGAAGGCCGTCACGGAGCTGCTCATCACCCGCATCTGAGGCTGCGCGGCGGCCGCCGGCGTTAACGCCGTTAACGGCGTTAACGCCTCAACGGCCCCGCCACCCACAGCGGGGGAGGGACCAGGGAAGGGACCGTAGGGACTGAAGGGACTGAAATTCGCCATAAGCTTCAGCCACTTTTCAGCCATCGCTTCAGCCGCCACTTCAGCCGCGGCGGCGCCCGCCGCGTCAAGGACAACGACCTGAAACACACCTGAAAGGGACCGGATCGCGGCCCTCGGGGCAGACAGGTTCAGGCGACGGTAGGCGCGGACAGCCCGCGCTGCGACCGCGCGGTCTTCCTGCCGACCTGCCGCGGCTCAATCGTCCGCGGGTCGACGGCTTCGCCCGGCGCGCCCTCCCGGTACAGGCCGTCGGGCTCGGCGTCCCGGTCGTGCGGCAGCAGGTAGAAGACGCGCCGCTTCTGCAGGCCGCTGTCCGGGTCCGCCTCCGCGGTGTCGCCGAGCTCCGTGAAGCCGATCATGCGGCCGTCGCGGTGGTAGCGCGGCTTCCCGCGCCGACGAGGGGTCTTGTCCAGGGCCTGGCGTACGTAATCGAGCTGTTCGGGGTCCTCCAGCCACACCACTTTGTCCTCGTGGGCGAGATCGCTTGCCGTCAGTAGCGAGCTCATGGCCTGGGTCCTTCCTCGTTCACGTCGGCCCTTCCGGGCCCCTTGTTCGTCCACGCCGCGGGCGGCGCCGAAACCGATATGCGGCAGTGCGCTGCGGGCCGCCGCCGCCCGGTGGGTCTGTTCATCTTCCTTGTCCATCGTAGGCGTGCCCGCCCCGGGGAGGCTGCACACGTCCGGCCGGTCACCTGGAACCTGCCCTGTTCGCCTCACGGGGCGGCTGTTCCTCGTCGGTGAGGAGGGCCAGACCTGGATAGAACTTCTGGCCGTTCGAGCGGAGCATCTCGCTCGGTGACGCGACGCCGACCTCGGCCCGGATGCGTGTGGCGAACGCGCGGGTCGTGGCGGGGCGCAGTCCCTCGCCGTCGAGGCACCATGCACTGTACGCCCGGTAGAGGGCTCCCTGCTCCACCTTCAGATCACGGGGTTCTGCCAGGTCCGCCCCGGTGGTGCAGCATTCGGCGAGGAACCGCCCGATGTGGTCTTCGGTCGTCGCGTAGGCCTGGGTGGCGGTGCGGACGACGCTGGGGCCGGTCAGGGCCGGTTTCGTCGCGAGGTAGGCCTTCGCTCCCTGGATCATCCAGTTGAGGATGCCGGGGCCCTCCTCCGTCACCAGGATGTCCGCCAGGTTGTCGATCTTCCGGTGGTCGGGCACGACCCGCTCGAAGGGGATGAGCCGGATGCGCCGCCAGAACGCGTGTCCGCCGGTGCCGACCTCGGGGCGGTGGTTGCCGAGCAGCCACAGCTTGTGCGTGGGCTCGAAGCTGAAGAAGTCCTGCCGCATCCGGCGGGCCTTGAGCCGGTCGCCGCCGGTGAGGAGCTTGACCCGGGCTTCGTCGAACTTGTCGTGCGGCTTGAGCTCGCTGCAGACGAACAGGCGGCGGCCGTGCAGTTCCGTCAACTCGGTGGAGTGCTCGTTGAACTTGCCGCGCTCCATCAGGAAGCCCGGCGGGGCGACGTCCGCGTAGTCACCGAGGATCTTGATGACGACGTCGAGGAGCGCGGACTTGCCGTTCGCGCCGACGCCGTAGAGGAAGGGCAGGACCTGGCCGCCGACGTCGCCGGTGACGGAGTAGCCGAGCAGCAGGTGCAAGAAGTTGATCATCTCCTTGCCCTTGTCGTCGTCCCCGAACGTCTGGTGGAGGAAGTCGTGGAACCGGGGCGTCGGCATGGCCTCGGGCGCCAGGTAGGTGGCGCGGGAGTGCAGGTCGCGGGTGGGGTCCGGCTTGCGCAGGTCGCCGGTGCGCAGGTCCACGACGCCGGCGGGGGTGCACAGCGCGTACTTGTCGCCGTCCAGGGTGTCGGGGTCGAGGGCGAGTTCGGGGGAGGCCTTGGCCTGGGTGAGCATGGCCTTCACGCCGGAGGTGGACATGGCGCGCTTGCGGTGCTGGGCCAGCTCGCGGTCGGTGAAGACGCCCCGCGGGTCGTGGGTGGGCAGTTCCTCGGCCATCTCGCCGGCGGCCCAGATGGCGGCCTTCTCCCCGCCGGTCCGCTTCCACCGGTACTCGTCCCACACGTACCAGCCCAGTCCCTCCACGTGCCGGAACCGGTGGTGGTGGAGGTGGGCGAAGAGCTTGGCGTTGCCGCGGTCGGTGAGGTTGCGCAGCAGACCGCCCGCGATGAAGTCGTTGACGGGGCCCGGCGCCTGGGCGCCGCCCTGCTGGGCGGGCAGGCGGCGGCCGGTCGCGGCTGCCGCGGCCGGTGCGGCCGGTCCGGGGTCCGGAGTGAACGCAGCGAGCTGTTCCGCCGCGGCCTGGGCGTTGAACCCGGTGCTTTCGGCGCTGCTCATGGGCATTCCTTGGGGTGGATGGGTCGGTCGCTTCCGGCGCGCAGCCCTGCTTCGACGATGAGGCGGTTCCGGCGCTGCTGGTGTGGTCGTGCGTGGTCGGCGGCTTCGAGGAGCAGGAGGCGGCCCTCTCCGTGGTCGAGGTGGCCCGCGGCGGCGAGCCCTCCGGCGGTGAACGCGGCCCGGTTGAGCTTCTCGCTGAAGGCCGTGCCGGCGGGGGCTGTGCCGCAGGCGCGTACGTCGTCGAGGAGCGGGCCGAGGAGGCGTCGGCCGGCCCTGGCGCGGGGCGCGGGCCGTGCGGGGCTCCGCGGGGCCGCCAGGGGGCCTCCGGAAGCCTCTGAGGGAGCCTCAGGCGCGGCCGGGGCCTCGTCCGGGGCATGTCCGGTGCGGACGAGCTCGGCCGTCAGCCACAGCGGCAGCGCCGCGGGCACACGGGCGCCGGGCAGCGCCTCGTACAGTCCGGCGGTCGTACGGGTGGTAGGGGCGACGATGTACCCGCCCCCTGCGCGGACGTCGACCTGCCAGGCGAGGGCCGCCCGCGAGCCGGAGCCGCTGGAGCTGCGGAAGGCGGGGCCGTCCTGGGGCACCCGGTACCAGATGTGCATCCCGCCGGAGGGCGTGCGGACGCGCAGCGTCGAGGCGTCCTCGCAGGGGTGGGGCCGGGAGCGGTACGCGGCCAGCAGCGCCAGGGTGTGGTAGCCGTTCCGCAGGCCGGTGAGGTCGACCCGGTCGTCGACGGGGATGCCGGGCAGCAGCTTGCGGCGGTCGGGAAGGGGCGCGGCGTGGGCGTCCACGTCGATGACGACGAGCCGGGCAGGGCCGCAGGAGACCCCGATGCCGAACGCCGGCTCGGCGCGCCACCAGCGCTGCAGGGTGCGGAGGTCGGTGGTGGCGGCGTGGAAGCCATGGCACCAGCGGCCCTCGGAGTGGCAGGGGCAGCCGGCGGGGGAGTGGCGGGCGCCGCGGCAGTCGGGGCAGTTGGCTGCGGGCGTCTTGGCCCCCGGGGCCAGCGGGTGGACGGGGTAGCCTCGTCGGGCCAGCCAGGTGGCCACGTCCAGTGCCGACCCGCCGCTCACCGCATGTGGCAGGCTCTCGGAATAGACGGGCACTGGCTCTTCCTTGACGCGGTGTCGGCGACGGTCGTTCCCATCCCTGGACTGCTCCCCGAGATGTGCGCCGGCCTGCGCCTCAGGGACCAGAGGGACTCAAGATTCACTATGCCGGAGGTTACCCCAGAGTCCGCGCAGGCCCGGGATGTAGCGGCCGCACTATCCGGAATTCAGTCCCTTCAGTCCCTCAGACCCTGACTTTCTCACCTGGTTCGTCCTGAATGGCCCCTTCTGGAGCCGGGTGTACGTCCGGGCGTGTCGCGGCCGCCTCGTGGATCGCCCCTGGACTCCTCCTGGAGCCGCACTCGACCGTCCCTCCCTCGGAGGAGGTCTCCGTCGGCAGGGACCGAACGCCGGTGGTCCGCGGGACCGACTGCTGGACCGAACCCGGCCCGCGGCGTTCGGTCCCTCTCGGCCTCAGGCGCGCGATCCGTCTCCGAGGTGTCCGTCAGAGGGGTCGAGGTACTGAAGGGGCTGGACCCTCGTTCAGTCCCTCCGTGTTTGGTCCCTTTGTAAAAGTGCAGGTCAGAGCCTTGAGAGGGACGGGACAGGGACTGAAGGGACTCGGAATCACTACTTCCACTCTTTATGTGCGTGCGTGTATGCGCGGGCGTAAGTATGACTGCATGTCTCTGGGTAGCTCATAACTAGCGATTTCAGTCCCTTCGGTCCCTGGAAAACGAGAGGGAGGCCGCTGACCTGCAGGTTTGTGCAGTGACTGAAGGGACAGGGACCGAAGCGTGCTCACCGGCGTTCAGTCCCCCCGGTTCGGGGGAGGGAGTACAGGGGGAGGGGCCCTCCGGAACCCCGCCGCAGGCTTCAGTCCCTGCCGCCGACCGGCAGGCACGCAACGGGGAGCAGAGCGGGCCGGCTGCGGCCGCAGGGGAGTGGTGCCCAGCGGGAAGGGGCCGGGGCTCCGAGCATGGCCCCTCCCCGGCCCAGCCCCGGCCGACACCGCCGCGCGGTCCGTACTGATTCCGTCCCCCGGCCCAGCCGTGGCCCCAACCGGCCCCCGTACCAACGCCACTGGGAACCGCCCTCAGAGCGCTCCCAGGGATTGCCCAGGCGCCTGGGAGGACACGGAAGACACGGCAGGGCCCCTCAGGGATCCTCAGGGCCGCTCAGAGCCCTCCAGGGGCACGAGGCGCCTCAAAGGGGCAGCCACCCGCAACGCCGAGCGCCCGGCAGGCTGCCAGAGCCGCCCGAAGCCGCCCCGGGCAGTCTGAGGCAGGCCCCGAGCGCGCCACCGCTCCCGGCCGTGCCCAGAGCCCCGCAGCGGGGCCTACAGCTCGAACTCGACGTGTTCCAGGTCGGTGTACTCCACCAGCAGGCCCTGCGCGCGCCGCCCCTGGTCCTTGAAGTAGATCTCCTGCAGCCCCTCCGCGGCGATCTGCCGGAGCTGCTGCTCGGTGGCACCGGCCTCCTGCGCGTCGAAGAGGCGGCCGGCGAACTCCGGCGGCAGGGCCACCGTGAGGTGGCGCAGCCGGGCGTCGTCGGTGGTGCCGGGCGCGGCGGTGTAGCCGAACCGCGCCCGCGTGTCGATCATGATGCCGCCGGTGGTGGCCGCGGCCTTCCGGGCCCGCGCCCGGACCTGCGGCTGCCACCGCCTGAGCACCTCGCGCTCCAGGCGGGCGGCGAGTTCGGGCCGGGGCCGCTTCAGCTGGTCGCGCACGTACCGCTCGACGGTGCGCCGGCTGATGCCGAGGAGCCGCGCCACCTCCCCGGTGCGGCCCTTGTACTGCCGCACCAGGTAGCGCATCTGCGCGCCCGCGCTCTTCGGGACGGGACGGGTGAACGCCGCCTGCAGGGCCCCTTCCAGGCCTTCCCCGACCGTGTCCATCGGGCGCTCCCTACTCTCCGTCGTCCTGGGCGGTGATCCGGCCGTCCTTGATGTAGCGGGCCAGGTTCAGGCAGTCCCCGTGCTCCTCGCGCACGCCTTCGGCCCACAGCACCGTCTGGGTGCCCTCGTGCTTGACCATGCCGGGGGAGACCCCGAGCTGGAAGCCGCCCTTGAGGGGCTTGCCGTCCTCGTAGGGGAGGAAGTCCAGCGGGCTCGGCCCGTCGGAAGCGTACACAGCGCAGTCCGACAGGACGGCGACCGGGAAGCGGCCCGTCGCGGCGGCGAGGTTGCGCATCTTGCGGTGCATGTTGACGCGGGTGCGGGAGATGACCGCCGCCCGGATGTCGGGGCGCCACGTCGGGCGCTGCAGCGCGGGCCAGGGCTGGCCGGGCCGCCAGCCGCCGCCCCGGGGGCGTTCGCGGAGCTTGCCGATGCCGCCCTTGACGGTCGCCTTGATCGCGGTCAGGACCAGCGCCAGCTCCGGGTCGGCCTCCCGGTGCCGGGCCATCGCGTCGAGGAACGCCTGAGGCTCCATGCCGGTGGTGACGCCGAGGTCGGCCATCGTGGCGACGTACGCGTCCCGCAGCCGCCCGTACCAGGCGTCGAGGTAGCGGCCGGTCTCGGCGCGCAGGTAGCCCTCCAGCGGCTGCACGGACCAGCCGAGCTCCACCGCGTACGCGACCGTCGGCGTCGCGTACCAGGCGGGCCCCTCCGGCCGGGCACCGGTCGGGGTGAACGGCGACGGCAGGCGCGGGTCGAGCTCGACGTGCGAGAGGTCGACGAGCCAGCAGCCGGGCACCCTCGCGTCGAAGGCGGGACGGGAGACCCGGGTCGGCGCGCCGAGCCCGACGACGGCACCGTTCGCACCCGCGGCGAACGCCATGTTCACGTCGATGCCCACCACGTACGGCTTCAGGCACTCCTCGTCGGTGAGGGGCCGCGCCCAGTCGTACGCCTCCTCCAGCAGCATCTCGGCGGGGCCGCGCTGGTGGAAGCGGGGGAGGTGCGCCAGCAGCGGGTGCCCGTCGGGTGCCTCGGGCGGCGCGCAGTCGACGGGCTGCGTGCCGAGCGAGCCGGGGTTGTGCTCGCTGTGGCGGCGCCCGGAGGCGTCCGGCTCGCCGGCCCGGGTCGGCGGGTGCAGGGCGGTCATCAGCTCCAGGCCGTTGACCGCGGTCGAGCCGCGCGGGGTGATGACCCGGGTCGCGTACGTGCCCAGCAGCCGGGCCAGTTCGGCCGGCGGCAGCTCCGCGGCCCCGCCCCACGAACGGGCGTCGAGCGCGTCCCAGCCGAGGACGCACAGCTGCACGCAGGAGCGCCGGCCGCCCTGCGCGGGCCGGTAGATCCGGGCCCAGGGGCCGAGGCCGCGCCGGGTGAGCTGCCAGTCCGCCTTGGTGAGCTGCCTGACCGCCTTGTGGTCGTCCGGGAGCCGCCCGGCGAGCCGCTCCTGCGGCGAGAGGCGCGCGGGCAGCCCGTAGCGCTCGGCGGCCGCGTCGGTCAGCACGAGCACCGGGTCGGAGTCCCGGCCGTTGCGGTGGAGGCGCGGCGCGCCGAGCATCGCCTCGCCGAGCGCCCACTCGACCAGGGCCGGCAGGGACGCGGCGGGCACGTCCAGGACGATGCCGCCGACGCCGTACGCGACGACCTGCCGGTCCGCGTCCGCGTCGAGGACGACGAGCGGGCCGTGGGAGAACCGCGCCTCGCCGGCCACGGGGGCGGGCCGCCGCCGCTCCGGGCCGCCGGTCGTGCGAACGGCGGGCCGGGGCACGGACCGGCCATCGGGAGCGGGGGAGGGGACGGAGGCTGCGGCAGGGGCAGCAGCCGGGACTGAGGCGCCGTCAGGCCTTGCGGCCCGGGCTCCGCCGGCCGGCGGAGCGGTCGGTTCGGCCGCAGCCCCGCCGGCAGGCTCCGCCTCCTCCCGGGCTCCGGCTCCGGCCGCGGCGTCGGCGGCTGCCGCCTCCTGCCCGGGCGGCGGGAAGCGCTCGGCGAGGCCCTCCAGGAGCCTGGCGTACGCCGCGCGCTTCGGGGGGCGGGGGTCCGTACGCCCGGCCTCCCACCCGCTGACCGTCTCGCGCCGCGTCTTCAGGGCGGCCGCGATCTGGTCCTGGCTCAGCCCCGCGGCCTCGCGCAGGCGCCGGCGCTCGGCGGGATGCGGCAGGGGGTCCTGCGCGACCTGCTCCAGCAGCGCGTCGACCGCGCTGAACAGCTCGTTCTCAGTGGACACAGCGGTCACCTCCGCCCCACAGCCTAGCCGGAACGCTTCTGGATCCCACGCCCAACGCCACGCGGATCGCACATCACTGCAAGATCCACCGGCCGGATATCGTTCACGGCAGCACGGCAGCACGGCAGCACGGCAGCACGGCAGCACGGCAGCACGGCAGCACGGCAGCACCGCCACGGCAGCCAACGGAGGACACGATGGCGCGCAGGACCAGCAGGGGCCGCCGACTGGTGGCCGGCGACCGGACGTTCACCTGGTCGGTACGCCATTCCCACACACGCCGCGAGGACGGACGCTGCGACTGCCGCGAGTCTTTGACGCTTGTCCACGGCCGCGACCGGCGCGCCGTGCTCAGGATCGTCTTCCGCAACGGCCCCGGCCGCTGGGTACCCGACGGTCTGGCCCCCTCCGGCTCGGTGGGCACGTCCCGGGAGGAGTGGCTCAACCTCCACGAGCCGGGCGCGGTCCGCGCCCTCCTCGACGCAGCCCTCGCCGCGGGCTGGGACCCCGCCGCCCCGACGGTGACGGAAGTGGACGGCTGGACGCTCCTCCCCGCCGCCGCGGCCGCCCGCGGCCTCCCACCGAGCCGTCACCTCCCACCCGCATCCCAGCAGGTCAGCGCCCGGGACGTCCCGTAACCGCCTCATTTCCCCGCAGGCTGTGGCGCGCCCCGCACCCCGCCCCGCAGTCTCGATGGCGAGCCGGCCGAACCGGTCGGCCCACCTGCACATCAGAGGGGGAAACAGCATGCGCGTCACCAAGAAGTTCGCCGCCGTCGCCGGCGGCCTCGCGCTCACCGGCGGTCTGCTCGTCGGCGGGGCGGGAGCCGCGAGCGCCGAGCCGCAGGCGGCGTCGGACTGCCCGTCGGGCTACTTCTGCGTGTGGTCGGGCTCCAACTACACCGGCCGTCGGCAGCAGGTCGCGGGCACCAACAAGGACCTCACCAACTACACGGTCTTCCAGAGCTTCAAGTCCTGGTACAACCGCGGCTCCTCCTGCGACTTCAAGTGGTTCTCGGAGAAGAACCACAGCGGGTCGAGCGGTACCGTCCCGCGCGGCTTCAAGAAGTCCGACAACGCCACGCACTACATCAAGTCGAACACCTGGGTGAACTGCCGCTGACCCGGCGGCGGCCCGCCCGGGCCGCAGGGCGGCGTCCCACCGGGGCGCCGCCTTCCGGCGTCACCGCGGCGGCGGGTGCGCGGCGAGCCAGTGCCGGGCGATCTGCTCGCGCGTGGCGACCCACGCCCCGCCGAGCTGCGCCACATGCCGCAGGAACCCGTCGAGCGCCCGGATCCGCCCGGGCCGGCCGATGATCCGGCCGTGCATGCCGACGCTCATCATGCGCGGCCGGTCGGCCCCCTCGGCGTGCAGCACGTCGAACGTGTCGACGAGGTAGGCGAGCATGTCGTCGGCGGTGGTGAAGCCGTGCACGATCAGGAACTTGAAGTCGTTCGCGTCCAGGCTGTACGGCAGCACCAGGTGCGGCCGGCCCGCCGCCTCGACGTAGTACGGCAGGTCGTCCGCGTAGTCGTCGGAGTCGTAGAGGAAGCCGCCCTCCTCGGCGACGAGGCGCCGCGTGGCCGGACTGGTCCGGCCCGTGTACCAGCCGACGGGCCGCCGGCCGGTGAGCCGCTCGACCGTGCGGACCGTGTCCGCGATGTCGGCCCGCTCGGCGTCCTCCGGCACGTCCCGGTAGTCGATCCACCGCCGGCCGTGGCCCGCCACCTCCCAGCCGGCGGCGCCCATCGCCCGCCCCGCTTCCGGGTTGCGCTCCAGCGCCTGCCCGACCGCGTGCACGGTCACCGGCACCCGGTGCGCCGCCAGGGTGCGGTGCACGCGCCAGAATCCAGCGCGCGCCCCGTACGCGAACATCGACTCGGAGTTCAGGTCGCGCCCTCCGACGACGGGCGGAGCGCCCACCACCTCGTGCAGGTAGCCCTCCGAGGCGGCGTCGCCCTCCAGGACGTTGCTCTCGCCGCCCTCCTCGTAGTTGAGGACGAGGCTGACGGCGACCCGGGCGCCGCCGGGCCAGGCGGCGTGCGGCGGCTCGGCGCCGTAGCCGGCGAGGTCGCGCAGTGGCTCGGACACGCACCGCACCCTATCCGCCGCCCGCCCCCGCTCCCCTGAACCCGCCGGGCGCCGCGCCGACGCCCGGCGCGGCGCGGTCGGGACCGCCGTCAGTGGAGGATTCGCGACACGAACGCCTCCAGTCCCTGGACGACCCGGGCGATCCGCTCGTCCAGGTCGAGCGTCTCGTCCATCTGGCCCATGGGAGCCGCGATCTTCTTCCGGGCGTACGCGGAACAGGCGAGGTTCCGGCAGGCGTACAGCCCCACCGAGTTCCCCAGCCGGCCTTCCCTGCCGCCCTTGAGGGCGGAGAAGAGGGCCGTCCCACCGACCGGGTGCGAGGTGTAGCACAGCCCGCAGATGGACTTCCTGCGGAAGTCCGCGGTCCGGCGGGTGGCCCGCAGCTCCACGCCGACCGGCCCGTCCGGCCGCTGCGCCACCAGGTAGGCGCGGCTGAGGTCGCGGCCGTCCGTCCACGCGTAGAAGTCGCGGTCCTCCCAGTCCACCCGGTCCAGGACCGGCACGCTCAGGGCCCGGGAGCGGCTCTTCGACATGTTCACGAAGGCGCGGCGGATCTCGTCCTGCGCGAGGGGCTTCACCGGTTCCCCCCGGCGGACGGCGCGGCGGTACGGGCCGTGCGGGCGCGGCGGACGACACGGGGGCCGTCGGCGGCGGCGCCCTCCACCGGGGCGGCGGCGCCCGCTTCGACCGCCCGCGCCAACCCGGCGACGGTCGGCTCCCGGAAGAACTGCTGGATCGGCAGTGCCACCCCGAACCGCGACCGGATCGCGTTCACGGCCCGCACCACCAGCAGCGAGTGGCCGCCGAGGGCGAAGAAGCTCTCGTCCCGGCCGACCCGCCCGGCGCCGAGCAGCTCCTCCCAGATCCCGGCCACCGCCCGCTCCGTGTCCGACTGCGGAGCCGCGCGGGGCCGTTCCGCCGCCCGGAGGTCCGGGGTCGGCAGCGCCTTCCGGTCCAGCTTGCCGTTCGGCGTCATCGGCAGTGCGTCCAGCACACAGAACGCGGCCGGCACCATGTGCCCGGGCAGGGCGGCCGCCGCGTGCGCGCGCAGCAGCTCCTCGGCCCCGGCCGCCGGCGAGCCCGCCGCGGGGACGGCGTACGCGACGAGCGAGAGCCCCGCGGACGGCAGGTCGACCGCCAGGACGCGGGCCTGCTCGACCGCCGGATGCGCGGAGAGCACCGCCTCGATCTCGCCGAGCTCGATGCGGAACCCGCGGATCTTCACCTGGTCGTCGGTGCGGCCGAGGAAGTCCAGCGTGCCGTCCCGCTGCCAGCGCACCAGGTCCCCGGTGCGGTACATGCGGGCCCCCGGCTCCCCGTACGGGCAGGCCACGAAGCGCTCCGCGGTCAGCGCGGCGCGCCGCAGGTAGCCGCGGGCCAGGCCGGCGCCCGCCAGGTACAGCTCGCCGGCTACCCCCGCGGGGACGGGGTTCAGGTCCCCGTCGAGGACGTACGCGCGGATGTTCTGCATCGGGCGGCCGATGGGCGGGTTCCGGTCGTAGCTGCCCGTGCAGTCCATGACGGTGACGGCCACGGTGCTCTCGGTCGGGCCGTAGCTGTTGATGAACCGGCGGCCGTCGGCGGCCCAGGCGGCGACCAGGCCGGCCGGGCAGGCCTCGCCGCCGACCGACACGATCCGCAGGCAGGACAGCCGGTCGGGGTCGAGCAGCGGCAGCAGGGCCGGGGGCAGGTCGGCGACCGTGACGCCGGCCTCCCGGATGAACTCCGTCAGCAGCTCCGGGTCCCGGCGCTGGTCGGCGTCGGCGACCGCCAGGGTGGCTCCGGCCAGCAGCGGGCAGAAGATCTCCAGCACGGACACGTCGAAGGTCGGCGTCGCGAAGTGCAGGACGGTGTCGGCGGCGGTCAGCTCGTAGTAGTCGTTGGTGGTCTCCAGGAAGTTGACCACCGAGCGGTGCTCCACGACCACGCCCTTGGGGCGGCCCGTCGAACCCGAGGTGTAGATGACGTAGGCCGGGTGGCGGGGGGCCAGGGGCCGCACCCGGTCCGCGTCCACCGGGTTCGCGGAGTGCTCCGCGTCTCCCGGATCCGCCCCCTCCAGCAGGGCGGACACGTCCTCGGCGGTGAGGACGACCGCCGGAGCGGCGTCCTCCAGCACGGCGGCGGTCCGCGCCCGCGGGTGCGTGGGGTCCACCGGCAGGTAGGCCGCGCCGGCCTTCAGCACGCCGAGCATGGCCGCGACCATCTCCGCCGACCGCGGCAGCACCAGCGCCACCAGGTCCTCCGGCCCGGCGCCCCGCGCGATCAGCCGGCGGGCGATCCGGTTGGCCCGCGCGTTCAGCTCCGCGTAGGTCAGCACCAGCGGTCCGGTGCGCAGCGCCACGGCCTCCGGCGAGGCTGCGGCCCGCTCCTCGAACCGGCGGACGACCGTGACCGGTTCGGCCGGGTGCCCGCTGCCGCTCCAGCCGGTGAGCAGGAGCTCCCGCTCCTGGGGCCCGAGCAGGCCGACGGCCGCCGTCCGCTGGTCCAGGTCCTCGCCGAAGGCGTCCAGCATGCGCACCAGCCGGTCCGCGAAGGACTGCGCGGTGTCCCGGTCGAAGAGGTCCTCGGCGTACTCGACGTAGCAGTCCATGCCGGCGGGCGCGCCGTCCCCGGCGCGGCTCTCGGTCAGGTCGAAGTGCAGGTCGAACTGGGCGGCGTCGGTCTCGACGGGCAGCGCGGAGGCGGCCGCCCCCGGCAGGTCCGGCAGGTCCTCGGTGGTGTTGTGCAGGGCCAGCATCACCTGGAACAGCGGGTGCCGGGCCATCGAGCGGGCCGGGTTGAGGACCTCCACGAGCCGCTCGAAGGGCACGTCCTGGTTCTCGTACGCGGCGAGGTCGGCGGTGCGGACCCGGTGCAGCAGCTCGCGCGCGGTGGGGTCGCCGGAGGTGTCCGTGCGCAGCGCCAGCGTGTTGACGAAGAAGCCCACGAGGTCGTCGAGGGCCTCGTCGGTGCGGCCCGCGATCGGTGTGCCGATCACGATGTCGGTGCTGCCGCCCAGCCGGGTGAGCAGCGCCGCCAGCGCGGCCTGGACGACCATGAACAGGCTGGAGTCGGTCTGCTCGGCGACCTCCAGCAGCCGCCGGTGCAGCGGTGCCGGCACCCGGAACGGCGCCGTCCCGCCGCGGTGGGAGGAGACGGGCGGGCGCGGCCGGTCGACCGGCAGGGCGGTCTCCTCCGCGACCCCGTCCAGAACCCGGCGCCAGTGGGCGAGCTGCCGGGAGACGGTGCTGTCCGGGTCGTCCTCGTCGCCGAGCAGCTCCCGCTGCCACAGGGCGTAGTCCGCGTACTGCACCGGCAGTTCCGGCCCGGTGTACGCGGTGCCGTCGAGCCGGGCCGCGTACGCGGCCGACAGGTCGCGCCACAGCGGCCCCATCGACCAGCCGTCGCCGGCGATGTGGTGGACGACGAGGACGAAGACGTACGTGTCGGGGCCGGTCTCGAACAGGTGGGCCCGGACCGGCAGGTCGGCGGTGACGTCGAAGCCCTCGGCGGCCGCGCGGGCCACGGCGGCGGCCGCGTCCGCCTCGGCGACCTGCCCGGTGCGCAGGACCGGCCTGGCGTCCGCCGCGTCCAGCACCCGCTGCCGCGGGCCCTGCGGGGAGTCGGGGTACACCGTCCGCAGGATCTCGTGCCGGGCGGTGAGGTCGCCGAGGGCGGCCTCCAGGGCGGGCACGTCCAGTGCGCCCGTCAGGCGGATCGCGGAGGGCATGTTGTACGCGGCCCGCCGGCCCTGGAGCCGGTTGAGGAACCACAGCCGGCGCTGCCCGGAGGACAGCGGGACGGTCTCGGGGCGGGCGGCCCGGACCAGAGGCCTGCGCACGGCGTCCCCGCCCGCGCCGGCCAGCGCCTCGGCGACGGCCGCCACGGTCGGCGTCTCGAAGACGGTCCGGATGGGCAGTTCGGCGCCGAGCTCGGAGCGGATCCGGCTGATCAGCCGGGTGGCCAGCAGGGAGTGGCCGCCGAAGGCGAAGAAGTTGTCGTCGATGCTGTCCCAGGGCCGGTCCAGCACCTCCCCGAACAGGCCGCACAGCGCCCGCTCCAGAGCGGTCCGCGGCGGCCGGCCGGTCAGTGCGGCGTCGAGCGCCGGGGCCGGCAGGGCCCTGCGGTCCAGCTTGCCGTTCGGGGATAGCGGGAAGGCGTCCACGGGCACGAACGCGGTCGGCACCATCGCCTTCAGCAGGAACTCCTCCGCGTGCCGGCGCAGCTCCTCCGCATCCCAGCCGTGCCCGGCGGCGGGCACGACGTACGCGGCGAGGTACTTGCCGCCGGGCCGGTCGTCCCGGGCCACGACCGCGGCCTGGGCGACCGAGGGGTGCCGGGACAGCACCGACTCGATCTCGCCCGGCTCGATCCGGATGCCCCGGATCTTCACCTGGTGGTCGGCGCGCCCCAGGAACTCCAGCTCGCCGCCGGGCAGGCGGCGGGCGAGGTCCCCGGACCGGTAGACGCGGGCGCCGGGCGGGCCGTACGGGTCGGCGACGAACCGCTCGGCGGTGAGTCCGGGCCGGTCCGCGTAGCCGCGCGCGACGCCCTCGCCGCCGATGTAGATCTCGCCGGCGACGCCCGCGGGCACCGGGCGCAGCCGCTCGTCCAGCAGGTAGACGCGGGTGTTGGCGATGGGGCCGCCGATGGGGGCGGCATCCGGCCAGCCGGCGCTGTCGCCGGCCAGCGAGTACACGGTCGCCCCGTGGGCCTCGGCCGGGCCGTACAGGTTGTGCAGCCGGTGCGCGGGGTCCGCGTGGCGGGCGCGGGTCCGGCCGGTCAGGGTGAGCGCCTCGCCGGCCTGCTGGACGTCGGTCAGGCAGGGCAGGGCGAGGCCCAGCTCGTCCGCCGCCTCGTACACGGCGTCGATGACCGGCGCGGGTGCGTACAGCTCGTTCACGCGGTGGCGGTCGAGCCAGCGGGCGAGCTGTTCGGCGCTGCGCCGGGTGTCCTCGGTGGGCACGACGAGGGTCTTGCCCGAGACGAGGCTGGCGAGGATCTCCTGCACCGACACGTCGAAGCCGACGGACGTGAACTGGGCGGTGCGGGCGCCCTTCATGCCCTGCATGGTGTCCCGCTGCCAGAGCACCAGGTTCCGCGGGCCCGCGGCGGGCATCAGCACGCCCTTGGGGCGGCCGGTCGAGCCCGAGGTGTAGATGACGTAGGCCGTGTGCAGGTCGTGCAGGGGTGCGGTGCGGTCGGCGTCGGCGGGGTTCTCCGCGGAGTGCGCGGCGATCTCGGCGGCCGTCGCGGCGTCGTCCAGCAGGAGGGTCGTGAGGCCGTCCGGGACCAGGTCCGCGGTCCGCGAGTGCGCCAGGACCAGCGCGGGAGCGGCGTCCTCCAGCAGGTAGGTGATGCGGTCCCGCGGGTAGTCCGGGTCGACGGGCACGTAGGCGGCGCCGCTCTTGAACACCGCGAGCAGCCCCACGACCATGTCCGGCGAGCGGGGCACCAGCAGGGCCACCGACCGCTCCGGTCCGGCGCCGCGGGCGATCAGGGAGCGGGCCAGCCGGTTGGCGCGGGCGTTGAGCTCCGCGTACGTCAGCGTCTCGTCCTCGAAGAGGACGGCCGGGGCGTCGGGCGTCCGCCCGACCTGGGCCTCGACCAGCTCGGGCAGTGTGTACGGGGAGACGGGCGCCCCGGTGGCGTTCCAGCCGGCCAGCTCCTGCGCGCGCTCCGCCGGCGAGAGCAGG
The DNA here is from genome assembly GCF_030167965.1 of Streptomyces sp. 2P-4. Classification (NCBI taxonomy): domain Bacteria; kingdom Bacillati; phylum Actinomycetota; class Actinomycetes; order Kitasatosporales; family Streptomycetaceae; genus Streptomyces; species Streptomyces sp. 2P-4. The sequence continues at coordinate 171,848 of NZ_CP095012.1, read as the reverse complement.
TCGACGTCGTCCACCCGGGTGTCCGGCGCGGTCAGCACGGCCCGCAGCACGGCCAGGTAGTGGCCGGCCATCCGCTCGATGCGGTCCGCGTCGTAGAGGTCCCTGCTGTAGACGAAGCGGCAGACCGTGCCATCCGCCTTCGCCTCGAAGTGCACTTCGAGGTCGAACCGGGTGACGTCCTCCTCCACCTCCAGGACGCGGGTGGCCAGGCCGGGGGCGGCGGGCTCCTCGGCGAGGTCGAGGTAGTTGCACAGCACCTGGAAGAGGGGGTTCAGACCCGGGTCGCGGTCCGGGGCGAGCTCCTCCACCACGCGGGCGAACGGCGCCTCCTGGTCGGCGTGCGCGGCGAGCACCGTGTCCCGGGTGGCGCGCAGCACGTCGCCGAGGGCGGTGTCGCCGGACACCCGGCAGCGCAGGGCGACGGTGTTCACGAAGAACCCCACGACGCCCTCGAACTCGGGGCGGGTCCGGTTGGCGACCGGGGCGCCGACGATGAGGTCCTCCTCCCGCGTGTACCGGTGCATCAGCGCGTTGAACGCGGCGAGGAGCACGGCGAACGGGGACAGCCCCTCGCGCCGGCACAGCTCGCGCAGCCGCTGCTCCAGCTCCGCGGGCAGCGCGGCCAGGACGGTGCCGCCCGCGAAGGTGGGCCGGGCCGGGCGGGGCCGGTCGGCGGGGAGGCGGGGGGTCGGCAGCTCGCCCGCGAGGCGTTCGAGCCAGTGGTCGAGCTGGCGGCGCAGGTCGCCGTCGGCGAGCGAGTCGCGCTCCCAGGCCGCGTAGTCGGCGTAGTGGAGCGGCAGGGCGGGCAGGGCGGCCGGGATGCCGGAGACGTGGCCCTCGTACAGCTGCCAGAGTTCGCGGGCGAAGACGCCCTCGGACCAGCCGTCGGTGACCGTGTGGTGGAAGTTGATGAAGAGGTAGTGCCGGGTGGCGGCCGTGCGGTAGACGGCCGCCCGGATCAGCGGGCCCTGCGTGAGCGAGAACGGGATGCGGGCCGCCGCGCCGATCGCCCGCAGGACCTCCTCCTCCGCCGCCTGCTCCGTCGGGGCGCCCACCTCGGTGCAGGGGACGTCGAGGGGGAGCCGGGCGGCGATGCGCTGGACGAGCTCGCCGTCCTCCTCGGCGAAGGAGGAGCGCAGCACCTCGTGCCGGTCGACGAGGTCCTGGAGCGCGGCGCGCAGCGCGGGGACGCGGAGGGCGCCGTCGATGCGGATGGCGAACGGGACGCTGTACGCGGCGCTGCTGCCGTGCAGCCGGTCGAGGAACCACAGCCGCTGCTGGGCGCTGGAGGCCGGGAGCAGGCCGTCGCGGGGGGCCGGGCGGACGGTGTCGGGGGCGAAGAGCTCCTTCGTGTTGCCGAGCAGCATGCCGAGCAGCTCGGCCTGCAGGGCCTGGGCGGTGGCGCCCGCGGCGGTGGCGCCCGCACTGGTGTGCGCGCCGGTGTGCGTGCCGGTGTCCGGGGTGTCCCGGACGAGGTCGTGGGGAGTCATGTCAGCGGGTCCGGTCCTCGGTCAGTACGTCGCGGACGATGGAGACGGCCTTGTCGATGTCCGCCGCGGACACGCCGTTGTGCGTGACGGCGCGCAGCCTGCCGTGCCCGAGCTCGGCCAGGGACAGCCCGCGGTAGGCCGCGGCCTCGACGAACGTCTGCCAGGTGAAGCGGGGGTCGGTGACCCGGAACATCACGATGTTGGTCTGCACGGCGGCGGGGTCGGTCTCGATGCCGTCGATCCCGGCCAGGCCCTCGGCCAGCCGGCGGGCATGGGCGTGGTCCTCCTCCAGCCGGTCCAGGCCGTCCAGGGCGACCAGGCCGGCGGCCGCGATGATGCCGGCCTGCCGCATGCCGCCGCCGAGCATCTTGCGGGCCCGGCGGACCTCGGTGACGAAGTCCTCGCTGCCGGCCACCATCGAGCCGATGGGCGCGCCGAGCCCCTTGGAGAGGCAGAACTGCACCGAGTCGGCGTACTGGGCGATCTCCGCGGCCGGGATCCCGAGCGCGACGGCGGCGTTGAACAGCCGGGCGCCGTCCAGGTGCAGGGCGACGTCGTTCTCGTGGGCGAACTCCCAGACCTCCTTCATGTAGCTCTGCGGGAGCACGACGCCGCCGCAGCGGTTCTGGGTGTTCTCCAGGCAGACCAGGGAGGGCAGGGCGAACTGCTCGTCCTCGGGGTCGTCGGGGAATCCGGCGCGCAGGTCGGACAGCAGGAGCCGGCCGTCGGGCTGGTTGGGGATGCGCTCGTACATCACGCCGCCGCAGACGGTCGCGCCGGCGGCCTCGTAGATGTAGATGTCGCTCTCGGCACCGACCAGCATCTTCGAGCCGCGGGGCGCGTGCACCAGGATGGAGGCCAGGTTGGCCATGGTGCCGCTCGGCATCAGGCAGGCGGCCTGCTTGCCGAGCAGGTCGGCGGAGCGCTCCTCCAGCAGGCGGACGGTCGGGTCCTCGCCGTAGACGTCGTCCCCCAGCGGGGCGTCGTTCATCGCGCGCATCATCGCCGGAGTGGGCAGGGTGAAGGTGTCGCTGCGCAGTTCGATCATGGTCATGGGTGTTCTTCCCCTACTTCGCGGACGCGTCGGCGTCGAGCCGGACGGTGATGTGCTGCCGGGCCGCCCCGAGGGCGGCCGCGACCTGCGCGGCGTCGTCGCCGCGGGCGATGACGTGGCCGAGCCGGTCGTACGCGTTCTGCGGCGGGCGTACGGGCCGCCCCGCGGCCGCGGTGACGGTCACCCGCTCGACTCCCTCGGCCGCCAGCGCCTCGCCGGTGCCGTCGACGGACGCGAGCGTGCCGGGCCGGTCGGCGAGCAGGAACCGGATGCCGGCGTGCCCGGACCGGCGGGCGGCGAGGTCCACCGGGAGCCCGGCGGCGGCCCGGATCTGCTGCTCCAGCAGGTCCGATCCGGTGGCGAGCCTGATCAGTTCGGGGATCATGCCGCCGGCGAGCCGCGGGTTGATCTCGATGACGGCCGGGCCCCGCGCGGTCAGCTTGACCTCGGTGTGCGTCGGCCCGAAGCGCATGCCGGCCGCCTTCAGCGCCCGGGTGACGGCGTCCACCAGCGCGGCCCGCTCCGCCTCCTGGAGCGGCGCCGGGAAGTCGTGCCCCGCCTCGACGAAGTACGGGATGCCGGTGAGGTGCTTGGCGGTGACGCCGACGCAGACGGCGTCACCGCCGTCGCCGAACATCTCGACGCTGTACTCGGGGGCGTCGAGGTACTCCTCGACGAGCACGGTGCGGGCCGTGGGCAGGCCGCGGACATTGGTCTCGACGGCCAGGATGCGGGCGGCGTGCACGGCGGCCTCGGCGGCCGTGGAGCACAGCAGCACGTCGTTGGAGCCCGAGTCGTCGGCGGGCTTGACGACACAGGGCAGGCCCACCGAGGCGGCGGCCTCCTCGGCGCGGGCGGCGTCCGTCACGACCGCGAAGCGGGGCTGGGGGACCCCCGCCGCCTCCAGCGTGCGCCGCAGCTCGGCCTTGTTGCGGCAGCGGTTCGCCGCCGCCTCGTCGTTGCCCGGCAGGCCCAGCCACTCGGCCAGCGCGGCGACGGCGGGCACGTAGAAGTCGCTGGTCGTGGTGATGCCGGCGATCTCCTCCCGCCGGAACCGCTCCTGGATGGTGCGGCGCAGGGCGGAGGCGTCGTTGGTGTCGCACACCACGATCCGGCAGCCGGTCTCCGCGGCCCCCGCGTACCGGTCCGGATTGCTCGTCAGCAGGACGGCGGTCAGGCCGAGCCCGGCCGCGGTGCCCAGCGCCTGGACGCCGGTGCCGCTGGTGTTCGCCTCGACGAACAGCAGGTGGCGGGGGCCGGCGGGCCGCCCGCCGAGGCCGGCGGAGGACCACGAGCGGACGGGGGTGCCGTACTCCACGGGGACCGGGGCGTCGGAGCAGGCGAGCTCCTCCAGCCGGTGCGCCGCCCAGTGCTCGTCGCTGTAGACGGTCTCGGTGTACCGGTCGCCGCGGTCGGGGAAGATGCCGACGATCCGGCTGCCCGGCTCGGCCGTCAGGGCCAGGTGGCGCAGCACCCGGTAGACGGAGCCGGAGGTGTTCCCGGCGAAGATCTGCTGCTCACGGGCGAGTTCGCGGGTGGCGGCGAACGCCTCGCGGTCGTTCAGCCAGTGGATCTCGTCGATCGCGGTGCGGTCCAGGTTGTTCGGGTGGAGGCTGTTGCCGAGGCCGCTCTGCAGCCGGCCGGGCACGTCCGGCTGGTCGAAGAGCGTGCTGCCGACCGAGTCCACCCCGACGACCCGCAGTCCGGGCAGGCTGTGCCGCAGGGCACGGCCGGTGCCGCACAGCGAGCCGCCGCTGCCGACCGCGCCGACCAGGGTGTCGAGCGGGCCGAGGTCGGCCAGCAGTTCCGCGGCGAGCACCCGGTAGGCGCCGGGGTTGTCGGGGTTGCTGTACTGCTGCGGCCAGAAGGCGCCCGGCAGTTCGCGCATCAGCTCGGCCAGCCGGTCGAGCCGCGCCCCCTGCCAGCCGCCGTCCGCCATGGCGGCGACGACGTGGACCTCGCAGCCCAGGGCGCGCAGCTTCGCCAGGGTCGTCGGATCGGTCCGCGGGTCGGTGACGATGTGCACCGGGTGCCCGAGGGAGCGTCCGACCAGGGCGACGCCGAGCGCCATCGTGCCCGAGGAGCTCTCCACGATCGGCGCGCCGGGCCGCAGCACGCCCAGCCGGCGGGCCTCGGAGACGATGTTCCGGGCCACCCGGTCCTTCATCCCGAAGGCGTTGGCGAGTTCGAGCTTCGCGTACACCTGCGTGCCCTCGGAGGCGGGCACGTCCAGCCGGACCAGCGGAGTGTTGCCGACCGCGTCGTTCATCGATTCGAAGATCATGTTCATGCCCCCCAGGCAGATTCGGTGCTCGCCCCGCGAGCCGGCACGGTGGTCTCCCGCACCGTCACTTCCATGGAGCTGGCGCTCCAGACGTCCCCGCGGCCCAGCGACCGGTGCACCGCCGTCGTCCCCGGCAGCTCGGCGCACGCCGCCAGCGCGGACCCGACCCTGGCGGCCAGCTCCGGGTCGTCGGCGGCGTAGAGGATGCCGAGCACCGTGCCGCTGTGGGCACAGGCCACCCCGAGCCCGCCGGTCTCCGCGCAGATCCGCCGGAGTTCGGGCAGGCTCCGGCGCGACCGGGCGGCCGCGTTGAGCTCCGCGCTGCGGGTCGCGACCCGGCCCACCGCGGCCAGGTCGCCGGCGCGGACGGCCGCGCACAGCTCGTCCAGCAGGACGGCGTACTCCGCCTTCTCCGCCTCGCCGACCCGGCGGGACTGCCGGTTGTGCGCGATGGTGTCGACCTGGCCGCCCTCGTCGTGCCCGACGATCACCAGCGGCGGCAGCATGCCCAGCTCCTCGCGGAGTTCGGCCTCGCGGTGGTGGTAGGCGACGATCTGGTCGTACATCACCCCGTCCGTCGGCTCGATCCTCCGCATGAAGGACTCGATCTCCGCCGCCCCGAACGCCCTGCCCACCGCCGCGCCCACCGCGCGCACCGTGGCCACCAGGTCCGCCGACGAGCTCGCCATGCCCTTGCCCTCGGGCAGCTCGCTGCTCAGCTCCAGCGAGCCGCCCCCGGTCCGCCCGGCCGCGGCCAGCGCCAGCTCGGCGATCCGCACCGCCTTGCGCTTGTGCGGCGGCCAGACGGTGAAGCCCTCCCGGCCGGGGGAGTGCCGGAAGACCGCCCGGCTCCACCCCGCGACCGGGAACGTCACCATGAAGTGCCGGTCTCCCTCCGGCAGCACGCCCTGGAGCAGCTCGCCGAACGTGCCGAACGCCGTACCGGTGCCGCAGATGTCGATCTCAGCCGCCATGGGGCTCGCGTGCGCTTCCATTCCCGTCCTCCCCCGTCGTCCGGGCGGTCGCCGCCGCCCGCTCCGCCCACTCCTGCACGAGCCGCTCGTGCTCCTCCTGCTGCGCCCCGAGCGCCGTCCGCACCGCGTCCGGATGCGCCGACCCGCTGGACCGCATCCGGCGCAGCGCCTGGCCGACGTCGAAGGCGTCGCCCAGCGTGGCCGCCGGGTCGGCCAGCTCGTGGCCCTGGTCCAGCGCGGCCCGGCGCAGCAGCTCCGGGTCGCCCTCGGCGGGCCTGCGGCCCGCCGCGACCGCCGCCACGATGTACCGGCCGGCGATCACCTGCGCCCGCCGCCACGGCACCTCCTCGCGCAGCGTCAGCGAGTTGGCGAGGGCGAAGCCGCCCAGGAACTCCCGCTCGCACACCTCGGCCATCCGGTCGGTCCGGAAGGACAGGTGCCGCAGCACCTCCGTGAACAGCCGCGTCGTGCTGCGCAGCGCCTCGAACGCCTGGTAGACGTGCGCACCCGCCTCCTTGGACACCTCGACGGTGTTGGAGTACGGCGTGTTGCGCTGCCCCAGCGTCACGTCGATGTGGAAGGACGACAGGTGCGAGCTGCGGCCCCGGATGCGCTCCAGGATCGGGAAGTTCTTCTTCTGCGGCATCGCCGAGGAGATGCCGGACAGCTCGTCGGGCAGGTCGATGAACCCGTACTCGCTGCTGCCCCAGGCGAGCAGGTCCGTGGCGAACCGGCTCAGCGCCACGCCCAGGACCCCGAACTCGGCGGTGATCTCCAGGGCCCAGCCGCGGGAGGCCACCGACATCAGCGCGTTCGGCTGGGCCCGCCGGAACCCCAGCAGCGAGGCCATCCGGTCCCGGTCCCAGGGCAGCTCCTGGCCGGACATGGCGCCCGCGCCCAGCGGGCAGGCGTCGATCCCGTCGTACGTGGCCAGGAGCCGGCGCAGCGTGTGCTGCACGTGCTCCGAGACCGCCGCCAGGTAGAAGCCCGGCGTGATGATCTGGGCGGCCTGGTGGTGGGTGTAGCCGGGCATCGGCAGGTCGACCGTGGCCGCGGCCAGCTCCCGCGCGGCCGTCTGGAAGTCCAGCAGGGAGCGCGCCGCCCCGATCAGCCGGTTGCGGGCGAACATCAGCTGGGCGCACGCCTGGAGGTCGTTGCGGCTGCGGTCCAGGTGCCAGGCCGGCACGGGCGCGGACAGGCCGTTCTCCACGTGGCGTTCCAGCGCGAACGCGATGTCGGACATGTTCGCCTGCTGCTGCCCCGTGATGACCTCGCGGGTGGCGCCGCGGAGCAGGCCGTCCAGCTCCCCCGCCTGCCCGGGGGAGATCAGCCGCATCCGCGCGTACTCGGCGACGAGCGTCCGCTCGATCTGCACGTAGTACGGGAGCAGGTGCTCGGCCTCGTAGGCGAACTGCGGGTCGAGCAGCTCGTCCCGCAGGAGGGCGCTGGGACCGCTGGATATGCGGCCGGAGAGTGTGTTGGTCATGCTGTACCGCCTCACACCGCTACGGGTTCGGCGTCGGGGATCTCCCGCACCGACCGGACACCGGAAAGAAGGATCACGACACCGGAGAGCAGGACGCCGATCGCGCCGAGCACCAGGGTCTGCTGGGTGCCGATGGCACCGCCGAGGAAGCCGCCGGCCAGGGCGCCGACCGGGGTCACGCCCATCACGGCCATCCGGATGGTCGCGTTCATCCGGCCCTGCAGGTGGTCCGGGGTGACCGCGGACCGCAGGCTGCGCTGGTTGACGTTGTAGATGATGATCATGGCTGAGTCGATGAAGTGCATGACCACGATGAGCAGCGAGGCCTCCGTCTTCGGAAGCTGCGTGGCCAGCGGGATCAGCAGGGCCGACAGACCCGCGACGCCCAGCGAGACGACCATCGCCCGCCCCAGGCCCAGCAGCCGGCTCGCCCGCTCGGCGAGCAGGGCGCCGACCAGGGCGCCGGCCCCGGCCGAGGCGAAGATCAGGCCGATGTAGAAGGGCTCCACGCCCAGCGTGCGGGTGACGAAGATCAGGAACACCGGCTCGATCACCAGCGTGAAGAGGTTGAAGACGAGGGTGGCGGTCACCAGGGTCCGCACCACCGGGTTCCGCAGCACCGGCTGCGCGCCCTCGGCGATCTCCCGCCACATGTTCGGCTTCACCACCGCTTCGCCCCCCGCCTCGGGGACGGCCGGCGCGGGCTTGGCCTCACGGTGCCGGATCAGCGCCGTGAAGACGGCGGAGACCAGGTACGTGACCGAGTTGACGATCACCGCGAAGGGCGCGGAGACCATCTGGAGCAGGCCGCCTCCCATCGCGTTGCCCGCGATGTCGGACGCCGAGCTGCTCAGCTCCAGCTTGCTGTTGCCCTCGACGAGGTCCTTGCGGTCGATCAGCAGCGGCAGGTACGAGGCACTGCCGATGTCCGAGACCACCGTGCAGGCGCCGACGGCCAGCGACACCGCGAGCAGCAGCGGGAAGGAGAGGAAGCCGCCCGCCCAGCCGACGGGCAGGAGCAGCAGCAGCGCCGCCCGCACCAGGTCCGTGAGGATGAGGATGGGCCGCTTCGCACTGCGGTCCAGCCACACCCCGGCGAACAGGCTGATGAACAGGTACGGCAGGCCCTCCGCCGCCACCAGGACGCCCATCTCGAACGGCGTGGCCTCCAGGGAGACGGCGGCGATCAGCGGAAGTGCCACGGCGGTGACCTTCGAGCCGAACAGGGACGCGGTCAGCCCGAGCCACAGGTTGCGGAAGTCGGCGTGCCGCCACAGGGTGGTTCTCCTGTCGGTCACGGTCGGGGCCCTTCCCGGTTGTTGTCGTACATGTCTCTCGCTATCTCCTGGGCGTGCGCGCCGCGCACGATCCCGTAGTGGTCGGTGTCGAGGTCGCGTACCGTCAGGCCGGATCCGGCCGTCCGCCCCCACGCCTCGGTGAAGCCGGCCCGGATGCCGTCGGTGCTGCGGTAGAGGCGCACCGCGCCGGGGAAGACGGGTGGCCGGTATGCCGCCGCGGCCCGCAGGTTCGCCCGGAACACCGCGTGGTGGCGGGCCAGGTCGTCCGGTTGCGGGGCGCCGCCGGGGTCCGCCCGGAGCAGTTCCCCGCGGATCACGCGCAGGCCCTCCCGGACCCCGCCGGCCGCGGCCGCCGAGGCCAGCGCCGCCGCCGTCGCGGGCGGCACCCCGCCGCCCCCGGAGGAGGCCAGCAGGTCCTCCAGGAAGTGCAGGAGCACCTCCGCCTCCGTGCCCGGAGCACGGCTGCCGTCGGGGTGGCCGCTGTCCACCAGCGCGAGCAGCTCCACCCGCTCGCCCGCGGCGGTCAGCCGGACGGCCATCTCGTGCGCCACGAGCCCGCCGAACGACCAGCCCGCCAGGCGGTACGGGCCCGCGGGCCGCACCTCGCGGACGGCGTGCAGGTACGCCTCGGCCATCTCCCCGACGCTCTGCGCGGGCGCGGTTCCGGCGTCGAGTCCCGCCGCGGCGAGCCCGTACACCGGCTGGTCCGCGCCCAGGGCCGCCGCCAGCTCGCGGTAGCACAGCACGCTGCCGCCCGCGGGGTGCACCAGGAAGAGCGGGTTCCGGGTGCCGGCCGCCCGCAGGGGCACCGCCGCCCCGGGCCGGGCGGCTTCGCTGCCGCCGCGGACCAGCTCCGCCTGCCGGGCGACCGTCGGGTGCGCCAGCACCGCCGAGACGCCCAGCCGCAGCCCGAACGCCGCGTTGATACGGGAGACGAGCCGCAGCGCCAGCAGCGAATGCCCGCCCGCCGCGAAGAAGTCGTCCTCGACGCCCAGGCCGTCCGCGCCGAGCAGCTCGGTCCAGAGGTCCAGCAGCCGCGCCTCGTGGCCGTCGCGCGGGCCGACGGCCGCGGCGGAGCGGGCGGGCGCCCCCTCGGCCGGCGCGGGGAGGGCCTTGCGGTCCAGCTTGCCGCTGCCGGTCAGCGGCATCGCGGCCAGCTCGGTCCACGACGACGGCACCATGTACGCGGGAAGCGCGTCCGCGGCGTGCGCCGAGAGCACCGCCGGACCGGCCGCGCCCGCGGCGCCCGGCCGCATGACCACGTAGGCGGCCAGCCGGTCCCCGCGCAGCAGTACCGCGCACTCGGCGACGTCCGGGTGGGCCGACAGGACCGCCTCGACCTCCCCGAGCTCGATCCGGAACCCGCGCAGCTTGATCTGCGCGTCGGTGCGGCCCCGGTACTCCAGCGCTCCGTCCGGCAGGTGCCGTACGAGGTCCCCGGTCCGGTAGAGCCTGCGCACCACCCCGGCGCGGTCGGTGTGCCGGACGAAGGCCCGGTCGGTCAGGTCCGGCCGCCGGTGGTAGCCCTCGGCCAGCTGGACGCCGCCCAGGTACAGCTCACCCGTCACCCCGCGCGGCACGGGCAGGCCGTGCCGGTCCAGCACGTACAGCTCGGTGTTGGCGACCGGCCGCCCGATGGGGACCACGCCGCTGCCGTCGTCCGTGCACCGCCAGTAGGTGACGTCCACGGCCGCCTCGGTGGGCCCGTAGAGGTTGTGCAGCTCCGCGGTGAAGCGGGACAGGAAGCGCTGCTGGAGGTCGTGGGGGAGGGCCTCGCCGCTGCACACCACCCGCGTCAGGCTCGTGCACGCCGCGGCGGACGGCTCCTCGACGAACGCCTGCAGCATCGACGGCACGAAGTGCACCGTGGTGACCTGCTCGGCCCCGATCAGCTCCGCCAGGTACGCCGGGTCGCGGTGGCCCCCCGGCGCCGCGAGCACCATGACGGCGCCGGTCAGCAGCGGCCAGAAGAACTCCCACACGGACACGTCGAAAGTCGCCGGCGTCTTCTGCAGCACCGGCTCGCCGGGCCGCAGACCGTACTCCTCCTGCATCCACAGCAGCCGGTTCACGATGGCCCGGTGGGAGACGACGACGCCCTTCGGCGTCCCCGTCGAACCCGATGTGAAGATCATGTACGCGGCGTCCCCGGGCCCGGCGGCCTCCGATCCGGCCTCCTCGCCCGCGCCGTCGGCCTCCGCCGCGTCCGGGTGCACCAGGACCGTGCCCGGCCCGGCGACCTTCGCCTCCCACTCCGGAAGCGTGAGCACCAACGGGATTCCGGCATCCGCCAGGATTCCGCGCAGCCGCCGCCCCGGGTGCTCCGGGTCGAGCGGGACGTACGCGGCCCCCGACTTCAGCACCGCGAGCAGGCAGACCGGCAGCTCCAGCGAGCGCTCCAGCAGCACCGCCACGAACCCGCCCGGCCGGGCACCGCGCGCCCGCAGCAGGCCCGCCAGCCGATCCGCCCGCTCGTCCAGCTCCCGGTACGTCAGCGAGCGGCCGCCGAACCGGACCGCCGGGGCGTCCGGCGTGCGCCGGGCCTGCTCCTCGACCAGCGCGTGCAGCACGTGCGTCCGGTCGTAGCGCCGGGCCGTGCCGTTCCACTCGCCGAACAGCCGGTGCTCCTGCGGCGACAGCAGGTCGGCGGTCTCGTAGCGGCCCTCCGGGTCGGTGGCCATGGCGGTGAGCGCGGCCGCGTAGTAGCCGTGGAACAGCCCGATCTGCGCGGCGTCGAACCGGGACGCGTCCCAGCGCAGCCCCAGGCCGAGCCCGCCGTGCACCGCGTCCCGGTAGAACTCCGCCCCGAAGGGGAAGTTGGTGTGCGCGACACCCCGCGAGTCGAGGACCTCCACCTCCGACTGCCCGTCCAGCTGCCGCTCGACGTGGAAGTGGGTGTAGTTGAAGAAGGACTCGAACGGCTCGGACACACCCGTGCACCGGATGATCTCCGCCAGCGGGTAGCGGCGGTGCCGCAGGATCTCCAGGTCCAGCGCCGCCGTCTCGCGCACCAGGTCGGACCAGCTGCCGCCGGCCAGCCGGCCGCGCACCGGCAGCGTGTTCAGGAAGACGCCCAGCGCCAGGTCGCCGTCCGCCTCCTCGCCCCGCCCGTTGTACACGGCACCCGTCACCGGGTCGTCCGTGCCGGTCAGCAGGCCCATCACCCGCAGGTGCGCCGCGAGGAGCACCGTCCGCAGCGGGACGCCCAGGTCCCGGGCGAGCGCGGTCAGCCCCTCCAGCACCGCACCGGGCAGCGCCTGCTCGGTGAACTCCATGACCGCGGCGCCCGCGTCCTGCGGCCGCCCGGCCGCCACGGCGCCCCGCGGCAGGCGGGTGAGGGTCGCGCCCTCCAACTGCCCGGCCCAGAACCGTCGGCTGCCCTCGTCCTCCACCGCCGCCCGCTCCAGCGCCACGTACGAGGAGAAGCGCGACCGGAGCGGAGCCGCGGACGGCGCTTCCGCGCCGGAGAGCGCGCGGCCGTAGCGCAGCAGCAGCTCGGCGTACAGGGAGCGCTCGCTCCAGCCGTCCAGGATCGCGTGGTGCTCGGTGATGTACAGCTGGACGGTGTCGTCGGGCCGCCGCTGCACGTGGAAGCGGATCAGCGGGGCCGTACGCCAGTCGAAGCGCCCGGCGTTCTCCAGCTCCCAGCGGCGCTCCGCCGCGGCATCCGCCGCGTCGGGCGTCAGACCGCTCAGGTCCTCGAAGGCGACCGGCGGCGCGACGTCCGCGTGGACCAGCTGCAGCGGCTCCCGGAAGCCGCTCACGTCGAAGGACGTGCGCAGGATCTCGTGCCGGGCCAGCAGCCCCGCCACCGCCTCCCGCCAGGCGTCCTCGCTGTACCCGGCCCGGATCCGGTACGTCGACACGTTGTGGTACTCGCTGCCCGCCCCCGACAGGTCGCCGTGGAACAGCATGCCCTGCTGGAGCCGGGTCATCGGGTACGCGTCGTCCAGGCCGTCCGGCAGCCGGTCCCGGTCGGCCGGGTCCAGCAGCGAGAACGGCGGGTGCGCGGCGGCCCCGGCGCCGCCCCCGGCGCCGCCCGTGCCGCCCGCGGCGGTGGCCGCCGCGGCCAGCGCACGGATCGTCTGGTGGGCCATCAGGTCCTGGAAGCCGATCCGCAGACCGGCCTCGCCCGCCAGGGCCAGCAGCCGGATGCTGCGGATGGAGTCGCCGCCCAGCGCGAAGTAGTTGTCGTCGACGCCCACCTGCTCCACGTCCAGCACGCGGGCCCACACCTGCGCCAGCACCTGCTCCGCGGGCGTGGACGGCGCCGCGCACGCGCGGCCCGATCCGGCCCGGGGGGCCTGCGGGGCGGGCAGCCGCCTGCGGTCCACCTTCCCGTTCGCCGTGAGCGGGAACTCCGGCAGCACCGTGAACGTCGACGGGACCATGTGGACGGGCAGCCGCCGGACGGCGTGCGCCCGCAGCGCCCCACCGTCCAGGGCTCCGGCGTCCGCCCCGGTCCGCGCGGTGACGTAGGCGGCGAGCCGGGCGTGCCCCTCCTCGTCCGTGTGCACCAGCACCACCGCCTCGTGCACCAGCTCGTGGCCGGCCAGAGCCGCCTCGATCTCGCCCGGCTCGATACGGAAGCCGCGCAGCTGGATCTGCGCGTCGGTGCGGCCGCAGTACTCCAGGTCCCCGTCGGGCAGCCGGCGCGCCAGGTCGCCGGTGCGGTAGAGCCGCTCGGCCGGATCGTCCGAGAACGGGTGCCGGACGAACCGCTCGGCGGTCAGCTCCGGCCGGTTCAGGTACCCGTCCGCCAGGCCCGCGCCGCCCACGTACAGCTCGCCCAGCACACCCGCGGGCACAGGCCGCCCCTGCGGGTCCAGCACGTACAGGTGCAGGTCGGGGATCGGCTCGCCGATGACGCTGCCGCTGCCGGCCTCCAGGTCCTTCAGGGTGATCGGGCGGTGGGTGACGTGCACCGTCGTCTCGGTGATGCCGTACATGTTCACCAACTGCGGGCAGGCGTCCCCGTACCGGTCGAACCAGCCGCGCAGCGACGCCGGCTCCAGGGCCTCGCCGCCGAAGACGACGTAGCGCAGGGCGAGTTCCGACGGGTCGCCGCCGGAGGCCTCGTCGGCCCGCATCAGCTGGTGGAACGCCGACGGCGTCTGGTTGAGCACGGTGACCCGCTGCTCGCGCAGCAGCCGCAGGAAGGCCCCCGGCTCCCGGCTCGTCCCGTACGGGACGACGACCAGCCGGCCGCCGTACGCGAGGGCGCCCCACAGCTCCCACACGGAGAAGTCGAACGCGTAGGAGTGGAAGAGGGTCCACACGTCCCCGGGGCCGAATCCGAACCAGTGGTCGGTGGAGGTGAACAGCCGGCTGATGTTGCGGTGCGGGATCAGCACACCCTTCGGGCGGCCGGTCGAACCGGAGGTGTAGATGACGTACGCGAGGTCGTCCGGGCCCGCACCGGCGGCGACCGGCGTGTCCGGGTACGCCTCCAGCAGCTCCCGGTCGGCCGCCGTGTCGACCACCGCCCCGTCGAAGGCGGCGCCCTCCCCGGCCGGATCGGCCCACCAGCGCGGAACCCCCCGGCCCGTCACGATCGTCCGCAGCCCGGAGTCCTCGACCATGAGGCGCAGCCGGTCCACCGGGTACGCCGGGTCCAGCGGAACGTAGGCCCCGCCCGCCTTCAGCACCGCGAGCAGCGCCACCACCAGCTCCGCGGACCGCTCCATGCTCAGCCCGACCATCACACCGGGGCCCACCCCGAGCCCGCGCAGGTGGTGCGCGAGCCGGTTGGCGCGGCGGTCCAGGTCGCCGTAGCCGATGCGGAGCCCGCCGTCGACCAGCGCCACCGCGTCCGGCGTGCGGGAGGCCCACTCGGCGAACAGCTCGTGCACCGGCCGCGGACCGGAGGCCGCCGCCGGGGCCGCCGCGGGCGCGGGCGCCAGGGCGGCGCACTCCTCCTCGGACAGCATCCGCAGGGCCGACACCGGGACGTCCGGCTCCGCGACGACGGCCTCGACGAGCCGCGCGTAGTGGCGGGCCAGGCCGTCCACGACGGACGCCTCGAACAGGTCGCTGCGGTACTCGAAGACCCCCCTCACACCCTCCGGGGTGTCCGCCACGTCCAGGGACAGGTCGAACTTGGCAGTGCCGGAGTCCGCCGCCAGCGGCTCGCCCTCGATCCCGGCGAAGCGCAGGACCTGGTCGCCGACCTCGTTCATGCCGAACATCACCTGGAAGACGGGCGACGACTCGGCGTCCCGGTCCGGGTTCTTCATCCGGACCAGCTCCTCGAACGGCATGTCCTGGTGCTCCTGCGCCTCCAGGACGCCGTCCCGGACCCGGAGCAGCAGCTCCCGGAACGTCGGGTCCCCCGACAGGTCGGTGCGCAGCACCGTCGTGTTGACGAACAGGCCCACCGCGGACGCGAACTCGGACCGGTGCCGGTTCGCGATCGGCGTGCCCACCACGATGTCGTCGAGCCCGGTGTAGCGGTTCAGCAGCAGGTCGAAGACCGCCAGCAGCCCGTGGAAGAACGTCGCGTCCGCGCCACCGCACAGCTCCCGCAGCCGCTCGGCCGCCGCGGGCAGCCCGAAGGCCAGCGAGGCCCCGCGCCGCTCCGCCGCCGCACCGCGCGGCCGGGTCGCCGGCAGCCGCATGACCGGCAGGTCGCCGGCCAGCCGCTGCTCCCAGTACGCGCGCTGCCGCGCGGCGGCCGGGCTCTCGAGCCACTCCTCCTGCCAGCAGGAGTAGTCCGCGTACTGGAACTCCACCTCCGGCAGCGCGGCGCCCGCCCCGGACACCAGGGCCCCGTACACCTCGGCCAGCTCGCGGAAGAGGATCTCGCAGGACCAGCCGTCGGAGACGATGTGGTGCATCCCCACCAGCAGCACCGACTCCTCCGCCGCCACGCGCAGCAGCCCGACCCGGAAGAGCGGGCCCCGCGCCAGGTCGAACGGCCTCGCCTCCTCCGCCCGGACCCACGCCCGGACGACACCGCCGGTGTCCTCCGGTGCGCGGCCGAACCTGGCGGCCGCGGCCGCCACGTCCGTCTCCGCCCACTCGAAGGCGGCCTCCCGGGCGACGAGCTGGAGCAGCTCGCCGTCCTGGACCGCGAACCGGGTCCGCAGCGCCTCGTGCCGCTCGACCAGGACGCGCGCCGCCTCGCGCAGCGCCCCGCCGTCCACGGCGCCGCGCAGCCGGTGGAAGAGCGGCATGTGGTACGTGGGCGCGTCGCCCGCGAGCTGCTGCAGGAAGTACATGCGGTGCTGCGCCCGAGAGGCGCGGAACTCGTAGATCTCCTCTGCGAGTCCCTCTTCGGCTGCGCCGGGCAGTCCGGTGTTCACGAAGTCCCCATCCCTTGGTGCGGGGCGGCCCGGGGGCCGCCGGCCCCCGTCCGCTCTCGTCGTTGTCGTCGCCGTACGGCTCAGCGCAGCAGCGCCAGCAGTGCCTGCATCTCGTCCACGCTCATCCCGCTGATCCGCGACCTGAGGTGCTGGTCCACCTCGTCGGCGAAGTCCCGCAGGCCCGGCGCGGCGAACACCGTCCGCAGCGGCAGCTCCAGCCCGAAGCGGGAACGGAGCCGGCCGGTCACCTTGGAGGCGATCAGCGAGTGGCCGCCCAGGTCGAAGAAGTTGTCGTCCGGGCCCACCGCATCGAGCTCCAGCACCTCGCACCAGATCTCGGCGACGGCCCGCTGCACGGGCCCCTCCAGCGGCGCCCGCCCGCCCGCGCCGCCTCCGGCCGCCTGCACCGGGTCGGGCAGCCGGTGCCGGTCGATCTTGCCGTTGGCGTTGAGCGGCAGCCGGTCCATCACCAGCAGGAACGGCGGCCGCATGTGCTCGGGCAGCCAGGCCGCCAGATGCCGGCGCAGCGCCTCGGTGTCGGGCGCCGCGGCCGGGTCGAGCGGCGTCACGTACCCGGCGAGCCGGTAGCCGGCCCCCGTCCGCGAGGCCACGACCACGGCATCCCGGACCAGCTCGTGGTCGCGGAGCACCGACTCGATCTCGCCCAGCTCCACCCGCATTCCGCGGATCTTGATCTGGTGGTCGTTGCGGCCGACGAACTTGATCGAGCCGTCCGCCCGCAGGTACCCCTGGTCCCCCGTGCGGTACAGCCGCTCCCCGGCGCCGAAGGGGCTCGCGACGAACGCCTGCGCCGTCTTCACCGGGTCGTTCAGGTAGCCGCGGGCCAGGCCGCGGCCGCCGATGTACAGGTCCCCGGTGACGCCGACGGGCAGCTCGTTGAAGGCGGCGTCCAGCACGTGCACCGTGTTGTTGTCGAACGGCGCCCCGACGCTCACCGCGCCGCTGTCCTCCGCGTCCGCCGCCCCGCAGGTGCGGATGGTGGAGTCGATGGACACCTCCGTCGCCCCCCACGTGTTGTGCAGCGCGCCCGGCATCGTCTCGGCGAACCGGCGCACCGCCGCCGGGGTGAGCGCCTCACCGCTGGACACCGTGTTGCGCAGCGCCCCGAGCGCGATCCGGTCCTGCGGGGTGACGGCCTCCATCAGCAGGTTCAGCATGCTCGGCACGGTCTGCAGCAGCACCGTCCGGTAGCGCTTGGCCGCCTCCAGCACCGCCTGCGGGTCACGGTGCAGACCCGGCTCGATCAGCGCGATCCGACCGCCGTACATGAGCGGCCAGAACAGCTCCAGAGCCGAGTCGTCGAAGGTCAGCGTCGTCTTGTGGAGCACCGTCTCGCCGGGCCGCAGCGCGTGCTGCTTCTGCATCCACACCATCCGGTTGACCCAGCCCTCGTGGGTGCTGGCGACGCCCTTCGGGGCGCCGGTCGAGCCGGAGGTGTAGTAGACGGACACCAGGTTCCGCGGGTGCACCGCCACCTCGGGCCGGCCGCCCGGAAGCCCCGCGATCCCCGCCCAGTCGGCGTCGACCCGCACGACGTGCGCCACCTCGGGCGCGGAGTCGGCCTGGCGGCCGAGCGTGAGGCAGACCCCGGCCCGCGCGTCGGCCGAGATCTGCGTCAGCCGGTTGCGCGGGGCCTCCGGGTCGAGCGGCAGGTACCCGGCGCCCGCCTTGAGGATCGCCAGCAGGCCCACCACCAGCTCGGGGGAGCGGTCCATGCACAGGCCCACGACGTCGTCCGGGCGGACGCCCAGGTTGACGAGGTGGCGGGCCAGCCGGTTGGCGCGGCCGTCCAGCTCGGCGTACGTCAGCCGCTGGTTCCCGAAGACGACGGCCTCGGCGTCCGGAGTGGCGTCGGCCTGGTCCTCGACCAGCGCGTGCAGGCAGCGGTCGGCCGGGAACTCCGCGGCTGTCGCGTTCCAGGCGTCCAACTGCGCCAGCTCGGCCGGCGTGCACAGCCGGAACGAGGCGAGACGGCCGTCCGGGGCGTCCAGGACCTGCCCGAGCAGCCCGAGGAAGTGCTCCACGAGCCGCTCGGCGGTCGCCCGGTCGTACAGGTCGGTGCTGAACTCCAGGTCGCAGTCGAAGGACCCGCCGGGCCGCCGCGTCACGAACAGGGTCGTGTCGAAGCGCGAGGTGGCGCAGTCCACCGGGACCGCCTCGGTCCGCAGCCCCTCCAGGGGCAGGTCCTGCGCCTCGTCGTCCTGGTACGCGAAGACGGTCTGCACGAGCGGGGAGTGGCTGCTGACGCCCTGGAGGCCCAGCCGCTGCACGATCTGCTCGAACGGCACGTCCTGGTGGTCCAGCACCTCCAGGCAGGTCCGGCCGACGGCGCGGACGTACTCGCGGAAGGTGTCCCCGGCGCGGTGGCGGGCCCGGAACGGCACCGTGTTGACGAAGAAGCCGACGAGCCCGTCGAGGCCCGGGTGGTGGCGTCCGGCGACCGGGGTGCCGATCACCAGATCCTGCTGGCCGGTGTACTTGTGCAGCGTCAGCAGGAACGCGGAGAGCATCGTCACGTAGACGCTCACCCCGTGGTCCCGGCTCGCCGCCGCCACGCGGCCGCCCAGTTCGGGGGAGACCGTGAACCGCACATGGCCGCCGGCGTAGGAGTGCACGGCCGGCCGCGGCCGGTCGGCGGGGAACGCCGTCAGCTCCGGGGCGCCGGCGAGCTCCCGCTCCCAGAACGCCAGCTGGCGCTCGCCGGTCCCGCCGTCGAGCCAGTCGCGCTGCCAGGCGGCGAAGTCCGCGTACTGCACGGCCAGGGGCTCGCCCGCCGCGGGCAGGCCCGCGCGGGCCGCCGCGTACCCGGCGCCCAGGTCCGCCAGGATCACGCCGGTGGACCAGCCGTCGGTGACGATGTGGTGGAAGGTGAGCAGCAGGTACGCCTCCCGGTCCCCGGTACGGAGCAGCGCCGCCCGGAAGAGCGGGCCGGCAGCCAGGTCGAAGGGAGTGGCCACGTCGGCGAGGATCCGCTCGCGGGCGGCGTCCTCCGCGCCGCCCCCGGCGTCCCGCAGGTCGGTGACGGCCAGGTCCACGGCCGCAGGCTCCGCGGCCTGCTGCACGGGCCGGTCGTCCGCCGCCGCCATCGAGCTGCGCAGCACGTCGTGGCGGGAGGCCAGGTGGTGCAGGGCAGCCCGCAGCGCCTCCACGTCGAGGTCCCCGTCGATCCGGTACAGCATCGGCTCGTTGTAGGCGGGGGACTGCGGGTCGAGCTGGTGCAGCAGCCACAGGCGCTCCTGGGCGTGCGACAGCGGCCGCGCGGCACCCCGTACGGCCTGGCGGGCCCCGGCGGCCGCGGTGACGGCGCCGGCGGACTCCGCCTCGCCGTGCACGCGGACGCTGCCCTGCAGGAGGGCCGCGAGCCGGGCGGGGCTGCGCTGCTCGAACAGCCAGGCCAGCGGAACCCCGCCGGTCACGCCCGCACGGATCCGCATCACGGCCCGGGCCGCGAGGATGGAGTCCCCGCCGTGGTCGAAGAAGTCGGCGTCGGGCGCGAACTCCGGCAGACCGAGGGTGTCCGCGAACACCCGCGACAGCCAGGCCGCGGTGTTCTGCAGCGATTCCTGCGGTACGACCCGTTCCTGCGGGTCCTGCGGAAGCTGGAGGGCAGCGTGAGAAGACAAGGGTGTTCCCCCGACGAGATAGGCACACGGCGCGAAGGCGCAGAAAAAGGACGATCGAGGGCAGGCGGAAGAGCCTCCCCCCGCTTCCGGGTCCCCGCAGGGCTCCCGGGCAAGGGTGGTTCGCCGCTCGGCGGCCCGAGGGGCGGGCGAGCGGTGGGCGGCGGCGGGCAGTGGTCGGGCGAGCGGCGCGCGGTGCGGGCGCTGCCCTCCGCACGGCTCACCGTGCGGAGGGGGCCGGACCGACGCGGGGCGTTCGGCGGCCCGCCCGGCCGGAAGGCGACGACGGGCCGGGCGGGCGGGCGGACCGCCGCAGCCGGATACGGCGACGTGGTGGGATCCGGCGGAGCCGGGTCAGCGAGCCGCCGGCCCCTCCATGGCCTCGACGAGGCTGGTGGGCCGCATGTCGGTCCAGTTCTGCTCGATGTAGGCCAGGCACTCCTCGCGCCGGCCTTCCCCGAAGACCGCGGTCCAGCCCTCGGGCACCGTGACGAACGACGGCCACAGCGAGTGCTGGTTCTCGGAGTTGACCAGCACCAGGTAGGTGCCGTCGGCGTCCTCGAAGGGGTTGCTCATGGTTGCTCCTGATCTCTTCCTGGGGCCCGCCGGGCGGGCGCCGCCTCAGGCGTCGCGCCCGGGCGCTCCCCAGCCGGTGTCGATGCGTGCTGCCAGGTTCTCGGCGCCCGGGGCACCCCAGCCGGTGTCGATGCGTGCAGCCAGGTCCCTGGCGCGCGGAGCACCCCAGCCGGTGTCGGAGACGCCGTCGGCCGCCTGCGCGGTGGCCGGCTGGGCGAGGCCGGCTGCCGTCGCACCGGCCGCGCCCAGCAGAACGGCGGCAGCGGCGAGCACACAGGTGTTCCGGACAACGGTGGTGAAGTGCCTCATTGCGTTCCTTAACAGCAGTTCGTGGGGGGAAACCTCACCGGAGTCCCCCTGCGCCCCCTGGCACGCCCACCACTCTTCCAAACGATCTCGGCCGAATCTTTGCCAGTGGTGGATCATCAACGTGCATGTCCGCATGATGAGCACTGGATGTACCTACGTGAACCCACACCAAACAGACGCAACCGGCGCCGGGCACCCCTCCGACGCCATGCGCGCCGCCTACCGCCACGCCCTGCGCCGGCCCTCCGTCACCTCGGAGGACGTCGCCGCTGACCTGGGCATCCCCCTGCCCGAAGCCGAGCGGGCCTGCACGGAACTGACCACCCTCGGCCTGCTGCGCGAGGACACCCGGCGGCCCTCCGCCTACGTCGCCGTGGAACCCGAATCCGCCGCCGAGCGCGTGATCGCCCCGATGGAGCGCGCCATCCGCGCGCAGCGCGCGGCCGTCGAGACCCTGCGCGGACAGCTGCAGGAGTACGGCCGCATCTACGAGGAG
The DNA here is from genome assembly GCF_030167965.1 of Streptomyces sp. 2P-4. NCBI lineage: Bacteria > Bacillati > Actinomycetota > Actinomycetes > Kitasatosporales > Streptomycetaceae > Streptomyces > Streptomyces sp. 2P-4. The sequence goes on along the minus strand of NZ_CP095012.1, from coordinate 150,936 downwards.
CGGCCCGCCCCCGGAGGCGGCCGCGAGGGCGTGGAGTACATCGCCGCGCTGGGCGCCACCAGGGAGGCCATCGCCGAACTCGCCGCCCGGTGCGAGACGGAGGTGCTCACCTCGCAGCCGGGCGGCGGGCGCAGGGCCGAGGTCCTCCAGGAGGCCATCGCCCGGGACGAGGCGATGCTGGAGCGCGGCGTCAGTATGCGCACCCTCTACCAGCACACCGCACGTTTCAGCCAGGGCACACGCGAGTACGTGGAGCGGGTCTCCCAGCGCGGGGCCGAGGTGCGGACGCTCGACGACCGGTTCGTCCGGTTGCTCGTGTTCGACCGCAAAGTCGCTGTCATCGGAGTGGAGGGCGACCCGGGCGCCGCGATCATCGTCCGCGAGCCGAACCTGGTCCACTTCATCCTGAGCACCTTCGAACTGTGGTGGGTCAGTGCCACACCGTTCCCGCTGGAATGGAACAACCAGGATGTAGCGGATATCTCCGAACAGCTGAAGCAGCGCATCACCCTGCTGCTGAGCGAGGGCCTGACCGACCAGTCCATCGCCACCCGCATGGGCATGTCCGTCCGCACCTGCCGCCGCCACATCGCCGAGATCATGGACCGCCTCGGCGTGAAGAGCCGCTTCCAGGCGGGCTACCTCCTCGGCGCCCAGCGCGCAGCCACCCGCCCGGACACCCCGCCCACGCCGCCGACGGGGGAACAGCACGCCGAATGAAGAGCGGACCAAGGCCAGAGCAACCCGGTTGACCTGCGCGGTTAGGATGCGGCCATGACTCACTCGGGGGACAGAGCGCACACCGTCACCACACGCGGCCAACTGGCCGCACTGGCCCTGCTGCTGGCGGCCATAGCCGTCCTGGCGAAATGGCACGAGGGCCCGGTCTTCTGGGTCGGCGCCCTCCTGGGCCTCGCCGGCCTCGGCGGCTACTTCACCCGCTTCGACAGCCCCCGCGGCGCAGCGCAATGGCTCCTCGCCGCCGTCGGCTTCTGCATGGTCGCCGTGTTCACCCTCCAGTTCCTGATCGGCGTCTTCGCCTGACCTGGAGGAGCCTGGCACGGTTCGCGGTGCCGGGCGGGTCCTCGCTGCTGTCCGACGGCCGCTTCGTGTGGCGCGCCGACCTGGCCCGGTACGTGGACGCCTACCACCTCGAACTTCCGGCGACCTTCCTCTCCTTCGCCGCCGGCAACGGGTTCTGCGTACCCGCTCCGGCCCGCGAGCGGCTGCTGCGCGTCTCCGAAGCCGCCATGCCGGCACTCGGACTCCGTGCGGTGGGAGGATCCGCCCCGGACCGGCGGGCGGCGCCGTCCCGGAGCGGCCGCCAGGCAGACCGGCCGTAGGGCCTGTATTGAGTTGTCCCGTGGAGCAAGGAGCGGCGTCCCGCGCGCCGAGGGTGCGTGCCGGGCGTCGCGACGCCGCGGGGCAACTCAATACAGGCCCTAACGCAGCGCGGCGGCGACCAGGCCCTCCAGGGCCTCGCGCCGCACGTCACCGCCGCTGACCAGTCCGTCGAAGACGAGCCCGTCGAGGCAGGTCAGCAGCGTGTGCGTGCGGTTCTCGACGTCCGCGACGCCCCGCGCGGCGAGGAACTGACGGACGGCCTCGCGGCCGGCGTTGTCGTGCGGCGTGAGGATCGCCCGCAGCTCCGGATCGCGCACGCTCTCGACGGCGCAGGCGTACCGCGCGAGCGAGCGGCGGCGGCCCTCGCCGCCGAGCCGCTTCCGGGCCAGCAGCGCCATGCCGCCCACCAGGTCCTCGGCGGTGCGCAGCGGCGGCATCTCCTCGGCCGTGGCCTGCAGTTCCGCCTGGTCGAGCTGGACCAGGCGCGTGACGAGCGCCGTGAGCAGGGCGGCCCGGGTCCGGAAGTACGCCGACGTCGTCCCGGGCGGCATCGCGGCCCTGCGGTCGACGGCGCGGTGGGTCAGGCCGCGGATCCCCTCCTCGGCGAGCACGTTGATGGCCGAGTCCGCAAGAACAGTGCGCCGATCCGAAGCCGTGGAAGCCATGCCCCCTTTCTACACCTGTAGACGCCCGGCTAGGCTCGCCTTCTACAGGTGTAGAAAGCGGGGAGGGCGCGACGTGGGCAGCACGGCAGTGGTGGTCGGAGGAGGCATCGGCGGGCTCGCCGCCGCGATCGGCCTGCGCCGCATCGGATGGGACGTCACCGTCGTCGAACGCGCGGCCACCCTGGAGGACGCGGGCGCCGGCATCTCCCTCGCCGCCAACGGCCTGCGCGCCCTGGACGAGATCGGCGTCGGCCAGGCGGTACGGGCCGCCTCCCGCGGCCAGTACACGGGCGGCACCCGCACCCCCCGCGGCCGCCGGCTGTCCCGGATGGACGGCCCGGCCCTGGAGAAGGCTGTCGGTACGCCGATCATGGGCATCCCCCGCTCCACCCTGCACCGCCTGCTGCGCGCCGCCCTGCCCGCCGGGGCACTCCGTACCGGCATGCAGGCGGCCTCGGTCGAACAGACCGCCCCCGACACGGTCCGGGTCGACTGCGGGGGCACCACCCTGCACGCCGACCTGGTGATCGCCGCCGACGGCATCGGCAGCAGGATCCGCAGCCGCCTCTTCCCCGACCACCCCGGCCCCGTCCACAGCGGCTCGACCGTCCTGCGCGCCATCACCGGCCACCCCGTCGGCCTGCACACCGACTTCGAGCTGACCTGGGGCCGCGGCACCGAGTTCGGGCACATCGCCTTCCCGGACGGGCGCGCCGAATGGCACGCCGTCCTCAGCCTCCCGCCCGCCACCCGGTTCGCCGACCCCCTGGCCGAACTGCGCCGTCGCTTCCACGACTGGCACGACCCGATCCCCGCCCTCCTCGACGCCACCCGCCCCGAAGCCGTCCTCCACCACGACGTGGGCGAACTCCGCACCCCCCTCCCCTCGTACACCGTCGGACGGGTCGCCCTCCTCGGCGACGCGGCACACGCCATGGCCCCCCACCTCGGACAGGGCGCCTGCCAGGCACTGGAGGACGCGGTCACACTGGCCGCCGCACTCTCCGGCACCCCCACCGTCGACGCGGCGCTCACCCGCTACGACGCCGAGCGCCGCCCGCGCAGCCAGGCCGTGGCACGGGCCGCCCGCCAGGCCGGGAAGCTGGGCCAACAGCTCTCGCATCCCGCGGCAATCGCCCTGCGGAACACGGCGATGCGCCTGACCCCGTCCCGCGCCTCGACCCGCATGATCCTCCGTCACCACACCTGGACCCCGCCCCGCCTGCCGGAACCCCCGGCCCGGCATTAGGCTCGTGGCAGCCACGGTCACCGACGAGGGGGAGTGCCGGACATGAGCGGAAGAGTGACAGCGGTCAGCAGCAACGCCACGTACTCGTTCACCAAGCCGAACCGGGACAGCATCACCCTGCTCACCGGCCTCGGCGTGGAAGGGGACGTCCACGCCGGTGTGACGGTCAAGCACCGCTCACGCATCGCGCAGGACCCGACCCAGCCGAACCTCCGCCAGGTCCACCTCATCCACGAAGAGCTCTTCGCCGAGGTCGCCGGCGAAGGGTTCCAGGTGTCGCCCGGCAGCCTCGGCGAGAACATCACCACCAGCGGCATCGACCTGCTCGGCCTCCCGGCCGGCACGCTCCTGCGCATCGGCGACTCGGCGGTCCTGGAAGTCACCGGCCTCCGCAACCCCTGCCGGCAGATCGACGACTTCCAGGACGGCCTGCTCAAGCACGTGGTCGGCCGCGACGAGTGCGGCACCGTCATCCGCAAAGCCGGGATCATGAGCATCGTGAAGGAAGGCGGCGTCATCCGCCCCGGCGACCCGGTCGAGGCGGAGCTGCCCGCAGGCCCGCACCGCCCCCTCGACCGGGTCTGACCGCCCCGTCCCCCCGCTGTGTTCGCTCGCTCCCGCGGCGGCACCGCGGCCGCGGCCGCTACCGGGGCGGAGCGGCTTCGCGCTGGTAGATGTCCGGGATGCCGTCCGCGTCGGAGTCCAGCATCTCCTCCTCGTACAGCCGCTTGTACACCGTGTTGCGGCGCAGCAGCAGCAGCGCGGCGAGGACGGCGGAGACCGCGGAGCCGATGAGGACGGCGGCCTTGATCTGCTCGGTGAGGGCCTGGCCGGGGAAGGCCAGTTCGCCGATGAGGAGGGAGACGGTGAAGCCGATCCCGGAGAGGACGGCGAGGCCGAGGACGTCGGCCCAGCTGAGGTCGGGGTTGAGTCGGGCGCGGGTGAAGCGGGCGGCGAGGTAGGTCCCGCCGAACACGCCGAGGATCTTGCCGACGACGAGGCCCAGCACGACGCCGAGCGGTTCCGGCGTCGTGAAGACCCGGGCGAGGGCATCGCCGGAGACGCTGACCCCCGCAGCGAACAGCGCGAACAGCGGGACGGCCACACCGGCGGAGAACGGGTGGACGAGGTGCGCCACCCGCGCCCCGGGGGCGGCGTCCTCGCCCTTGTCGGCGGTGGTACGCAGGATCAGGCCCATGGCGACGCCCGCGACGGTGGCGTGCACGCCGCTGTTGTACATCAGCGCCCAGATCGCGAGCCCGAGCGGGACGTACCACCACCAGCCGCGCACCCGGAAGCGCTGGAGCAGGTAGAAGACGGCCAGCCCGGCGAAGGCCCCGCCGAGCGCCCAGAAGTTCAGCCCGTCGCTGAAGAAGATCGCGATGACGAGGATGGCGCCGAGGTCGTCGACCACGGCCAGGGTGAGGAGGAACGCCCGCAGCGCGGCCGGCAGGTGCGTGGAGATGACGGCGAGGACGGCCAGCGCGAACGCGATGTCGGTGGCCATGGGGACAGCCCAGCCGTCGAGGCTCCCGCCGCCGAGGCCCGCGGTGAGCGCGTACAGGGCGGCGGGCACGGCCATGCCGCACAGGGCGGCGACGACCGGCAGCGCGGCGGTGGCCGGAGTGCGCAGCTCCCCGACGACGAGTTCCCGCTTGAGCTCGATGCCGGCGACGAGGAAGAAGACGGCGAGGAGGCCGTCTGCGGTCCAGTGCCCGACGGACAGGTCGAGGCCGAGCGCCGGTATGCCGAAGTGGAACTCCCGGACCTGCGTGTACAGGTCGCCGAGGGGGCTGTTGGCCCAGACGAGTGCGATGACCGCGGCGGCCAGGAGCATGAGCCCGCCGAAGGTCTCGGTGCGCAGGGCCTCGGTGATGGCGCGGCGCTCCGGCCACGGCAGGAGGCCGAGGAACGGGGAGCGCTCGGGCGGCGGGGCAGCGGTCATTGCGGGGAAAACCTCCAGGCGTCGGCAGCGGCAGGGCACACGGGCCCGAGGACGCCGACCAGACTTCCCGGCACACCCCGCGTCCGCCCTCGGGTCGGGAGGGCGCCTTGACGCGTTCTTCACACCCTATCGGGACCGTCGGAATGTCGCCAGGGGGGCTTTGACGTGCAGCGATGGCGGCGAGGGCAGAGCCCCGCCACAGCCCGCACCGCCGAGTGGAGACCGCCCGCAAGCCTGCCGCCCGCCGCCGCCCTCTCAGCGGCCTCAGCGGCGTCAGCGCCGCCGCGCCGGCCGGAGCACCGGCCGCCGGACGGCCCGCGGAGGCCGCCCCGCCCGCGCCGGAATCCAGCCACCGGCACCACCGCGCCCCCCGCCCGCGCCCCCGCGCCCGTACGGAGCGGTGATCTCCGCCCAGCGCGCCGCCTGTTCCGGTGTGAGGGCGCCCCGCAGCGCCGCCAGCTTCAGCAGGTTGGCCTCCGTGCCCGTCGCGAGGGCCTGCGCCTCCGCCCGGTAGTGGTCGTCGACCACCGCGGCCGCCTCGGCCCCGTTCATGGCGGGCGACAGCCGCGCCGCGATCCGGTTCATGTTCCGGTACGAGCCCTGGAGCCGGAACGGCGGCTCCGTCCGGTCCGCGTCGTCCTGCGCCGCCGACGCGATGTACGCGGCGTTCACGGCGAGCACCGTGGCCCGCGCCGCCGTCAGATGGCCGAGCAGCGCCGTGATCTCCTCCACCTCCGCCGGGGCGTACGGGTGCGACAGCCGGTCCGCGCGCGCCTCCGGATCGCCCTCGGCCAGCCGCAGGAGGAGGGCGAGGTCGGCGCGGTCCCGCCCGGCGAGCGGCGCCAGCACCGGATGCGACGTCAGGGCGTTCTCGACGAAGCTGAACGCGAAGGCCTCCTCCCGCCCGGTCAGGACGTCTCCCAGGTTCCACACGTCGGCCCGGTTGGCGAGCATGTCGGGAATCCGGAACCGGTCCCCGGACTGCGTGTACGGGTTCCCGGCCATGCACACCGCGAAGCGCTTGCCGCGCAGGTCGCGGCCGTTCAGCGTGCGCGTCGCGTCGCACAGCGGGATGAACTGCTGGAGCAGCTCCGCGGACGTGTGCTGGATGTCGTCCAGGTACAGCAGCACGTTGTTGCCGGCCTCCAGCGCGAACGCCACCTTCTCCAGCTCCCGCCGGGCCGCCGCGTCCGGCGCCGCCTCCGGGTCGAGGGAGGTGGTGGCGGGCCCGAGCGCCGGCCCGTCCACCTTCACCAGCAGCAGCCCGAGCCGCTGGGCGACGTACTCCACCAGGCTCGTCTTGCCGTAGCCGGGCGGCGACAGGAGCAGCAGCAGGCCGTGCGTGTCGGTGCGCCGCGCGTCGCCGGCCGCGCCGAGCTGCTTGGCCAGGCTGTCGCCGACGAGCGGCAGGTACACCTCGTCGATCAGCCGGTTGCGGACGAACGACGGCATCGGCCGCGGCCGGTACGCGTCGATCCGCAGCCGCTCCCGCTCGGCCGCCAGCAGCCCGGCCCGCTGCCGCTGGTGCGCCCGGAAGCCGGGGACGTCCGCGGCCGCGAACTCTGCTGTACGGGTGAGGAACTCCGCCAGCTGCAGCGGCAGCACACGGTCCCGCACCCGGGCGTGCGTGCCGAGCAGCCCGGTCACGGTGGCCGCCGTGGCACCCTCCACCGGATAGCGGGGCAGCGCCGCGCACAGCTCGGCGGCGGCCGCCTCCTCCACCGTCCCCGGATCCGCGTCGTACCCGGTCGCGGCCGCGAAAGCGCCGAGCCAGCCCACCACGAGCTGCCGCCGCTCGGCCAGCCCCGACAGGACCGCCAGGTCCTCGTCGTACGGCGCGGCCCCGCCGCCGCCCGCACCGGCGCCCCCGCCGCCCGCGCTGCGGCGGAACGCGTCCAGCAGCCCCCGGGCCGCCGCCGACAGGGCGAAACCCTCGGGCCCGCAGGTCAGCTCCTCCAGCAGGTACGCGGCCGCCCGCGCCGGATCGGCCCCGAGCGCCCCTGCCGCCCCGAACGACCCGATCGCGCGGGCGAGTTCGTCCTGGAGTTCCCGCAGCGCCGGCGCCGCCCCGAACAGGTCCCGGGCCCGGCCGAGCGAGACCGCCCGCCGGCCCAGCGCGTCCCGCTCCCCGCGGCCCGGCCCGTGCGCCCAGAACAGCGCGGCCGCGGCCCGCTCCCGGGCCGGGTGCCGCAGCAGCCCGGCCTCCCGGCGCAGCCGCAGCAGCACCCGCAGGATGGCGGCGGCGTCGTGGTCGTGGACCCCCCGCTCGTACCCCTCGTCGTAGGCCTCCTCGGCCGCCCGCCGCACCAGTGCGTCGAGCCCTTCCCCGGCGGCGGCCAGCGCCTCCGGGCCGTGCCCGGACAGCACCCGCGCGGCCAGGTACTCGGCCCGGTACACCTGCGCCGACTCCGACGGCAGCACCCGGTCCCAGTACGGCCGGCTCTCCTCGAATCCCGGATCCGCAACCGGCCGGCGGTAGTCGGTGCCGGTCAGCGCGTACGCCAGGCCGTCGCCGTACGGCACCAGCGTCAGCTCGGCGGTCTGCCGGGTCACCGCGAACCGGTGCCGGCCCAGCCGAACCGTCCCGCCCCCGTCCGCGTACAGCTCGGCGCGATCCCGCAGCGCCCGGCCCGCCTCCTGCCGGGCAGCGGCCAGGCGCCCCGTCAGCTCCTCCGCCCGCACGGAGTCGCCGAGCGCCCGCAGCCGCTCCACGGTCCGGCGCACCCCGGCCACCACCGGGTCCGAGCTGAAGTAGGTGTTCACCGCGTCGTCGTCGCCGAGCGTGCAGGCCCGGCGGACCACCGTCTCCAACACCCTCTGCGCCGACGCGGCGAGGGACTCCGCCCGCCGGGCGCCCGCGTCCTGGAGGCTCTGCCGGCGTGCGGAGAACGCGTCCTGCACCTCCGCGCGCTTCTCCGCGAGCCGCGCGGTGAACTCCTCGTTCTCGGCGAAGCGGGCCTCCAGGTTCTCCCACTGCACCAGCAGCCGGGCCAGCTGCGCATCGCACTCCTCGGGCGTGCCGGCCGCGGCCAGCGCACCCGTCGCCAACTGCCCCAGCAGCGCGAACTCCGCCGCGAACTCCGCGCCGCTCTCCTCGTGCAGCAGCTCCCGCCTGCGCGTCTCCAGCCTGGCCCGGGCCTGGTTCAGCGCCCCCAGCACCTCACCGATCCGCTCCAGGACGCCCGCGCGCCCCGCAGGGTCGCCCGCCTCCAACCCCGAGGCGACCTCGGTCAGCTCCTGCAGCCCGAGGACGCGGCCCTCCACCTCCCGGCGCAGCGGCTCGGCCTCGGCGGCCGTGGTGATCGCCTCCGCCGCGTCGGCGAGCCGGCGGGCCTCCGCGGCGTAGCCGTCGAACGCGTCCGCCCGCCGGAGGAAGGCCATGGCGCGCTCGGCGGTGGAGCCGATGGCCGAGGCCACCTCCGCGGCCAGCGCCTCCACGGCGCCCATGTCCGCGTACCGCATCCCGGTGAGCGTGACCAGGTGCCCCTGCGCCCGGCGCAGCTCGGTGATGCGCGCGATCCACTCCTCCGCCCCGGCCGGCGCCTCCCCGCGGATCCGGCGCAGCAGCCCCGCGACGGTCCGGCCCGCCTCGGCCAGCGCGCCGGCGGCCTGCGCGGTGAGCGCCCGTACCGCCTCGAACTCCGCCAGCACCTGCTCCGCCGTCGCCCGTACGGCCGCCAGTGCGGCATGCAGGTCCACCGCGCCCGGCGCCGCGTCGGCGAGTTCCGCGAGCCACGGGAACCGGTCGCCGGCGCGGACGCAGTCCGCGAGCAGCGACTCGTACAGCGCCTGCGTCGCCGCGGAGGCGTCCGTCTCCCCGGCGGCCGCGGCCCGGCGGGCGACGGCCGTGGTGTCGGCGACGGCACGCACCAGGTCCGGGTTCCCGATCCGGGCGAGCGGCCCCTCCGCCGCGGACCCCCCGTGGGTGTCGGACGTGAAGGGCGTGCTCCACTCCTGCACGGCATGGGACCGCGCCGCGCGCCCGTCCCCCGGCCGCAGCACCACCAGCGTGCCGTCCTCGAACCGGGCCAGCCCGTCGCACGGCAGCGGCGCCGAGACCTCCTGCCGGATCAGGCTGTAGGGGAGCAGCAGCCGGCGGTTCCCCGCCCGCTCCTGGAAGACGAACAGCACGTCCTCGCCGTTGGGGGAGGCCACCGAGTGGTCGAACTCCAGGCCGGCGGTGTCCGTGTCGAACGTCCTGACCGTGCCGTCGGCCAGGCAGTAGCCGCCCGGGAAGACGATGCCCCCGTCGTCCGGGAGCCGGCGGCAGGACAGCCCGATGCCGTCCAGCCGGACCACCGTCCCGGTCACCGCGTTGAAGACGAGGTGGCGCCGCGTCTCCTCCTTGTACGGCAGCACCCGCAGCAGCGTCAGCGGCCCGACGACCGCGTACGCGATCTCGGCGTCCGCGAGGGACTGGAGGGACTCGTCCACCGGCTCGCGGTGCACGAGCCCGGCACCGGTCTCCGTGTCGTCCTCCGTCCTGATGCTCAGCGCCCCGCCGACCGTGGAGACGTACAGCCGCCCGTCGACCGCCGCGTGCGGGTGCCGGCCCGGTACGTGGTCGTCCCGGGTCACCTCCCGCCACCGCACGTCGTGGGCCGCGGGGAAGACGTGGTCGCGCTCGCCCCGCCCGTCCAGGAAGCGCACCGTGCCGGCCGGGCCGGCCTGCCAGCGCAGGACGCGGATGTCCTCGGCCTGCTCGCCGGTCCGGAAGACGGCGAGAAGGGTGTCGTCGACCATGCGGAGCCGCTGGAGGCGGGCACCGTGGTAGTAGCGGTGCAGCTCGTCGAACTCCCGCCGGAACGCGGGGTCGTCGAGGAGCCCGGGCACGGCGTCCTCGGGCAGCGGCTCCAGGTTCCGGTCGTACAGCGCCAGCACGTCCCGTACGGACGTCCCGCCGCCCCGCGCGGCGGTGCCCCGGTAGCCGAACAGCAGGCGGTCGCCGACGGCCACCAGGTCCGCCGCGATCCGGGCGTCCTCCGTGCGCAGGTGCCCGGAGCCGGCGAGCGCGACCCCGGCCGAGCCGAACGCCGCGATGCGGGCCGTGTTCAGGGCCTCGGCGCCGCGGGCCAGCTCGCCGGCCTGGGCGGCGAGCCGCCCGCGCAGCACCTCGTACGTCCCCGTGTCGGCGCCCGTGGCCGTGTCCCTGCCCGTGGTCATGCGTGCTGCTCCTTCGCGTACGAGATCGTGAGGGCCGTGGAGCCGCCGCCCCTCCGCGGCGGCTCCACGGCCGTCGACCGCACCCCCGTGGCGGTCAGTCTCGGGCGGCGCCGTTCACTCCGGCCACCGCGGTCTTCCCGGCGAGCTCGCTCACCGGCAGGTCGGCCAGGCCCAGCTCCCTGACCTTGGCCATCAGCGCGTCCAACTGCCCCGAGCCGGCCGGCATGAGCTTCGCCAGCAGGGCCGAGACGGTCAGGTCGCGGACGTCCGCGGCGGACGTGTTCGCCACCGCGCGGGTGAGGTCGTCGGTGAAGGACCCCGAGCCGTCGAGCCAGGAGGCGGCCAGTGCCTGCGCCGTCCGCGAGTTCTCCATGAACCCGTCGACCGCCCGGCCCATCGACACCGCGCCCACGATCCGGTCGAAGAAGGCGGACTCCCCGCCGACGATGCTGATGTCGGCGCCCTCCAGCCCCGTCGCGAGGACCGAGGCCTGCGCCTCCGCCACCTGCCGCTGCGCGTCCAGCCCGGCCAGCCGGATCTCCTTCTCCGCCTCCAGCCGCAGCCTGTACTCCTCGTGCGTCCGGGACGCCTCGTCCAGGGCGGCCATCGCCGCCGCCTTCTCGGTCAGGCCCGCGGCCTCGGCCTTCAGCTTCTCGCCGACGCCCGCGGCCTGCGCCAGCGCCAGCTCGCGGGCGCCCTCCGCCTCGGCCCGCAGCCGCGCCGCCGTCACCTCGGCCTCGGCACGGCCGGCCTTCTCGATGACCTCGGCCTCCTTCTCCCGTACGGCCACCCCGGCCAGGCCCGCGGCGGCCGCCTCGGCCTGGATCCCCTCGGCCAGGCGGATCTTGGAGCGTGCATCCAAGTCGGCCGCCTTGCTGCGGGCCTCGGCCAGCGTGAGCTCCTCCGCGGCCCGGTGCACGGCCGCCTGCTCCGCCGCCTCGGCGGCCTTGATGTCCTTGACCAGCCGCTCCTGCGCCTCGGCCTCCGCGGCGATGACGATCGCCTGCCGGGTGCGCTCGGCCTCCTCGACGGCCCGCAGCCGCTTGATGGACTCCTCCTGCTCCGCGACCGTGCGGTCCACGGCGATGCGCTCGCGGACGACCTCCGCGATGTCCCGCCGCTCGTTCTCGACCTCCTTGTCGGCGGCGATCCGCGTCAGCTCCGTCTCCCGCTCCCGCGCGATGACCTCCAGCAGGCGGTCCTTCTCGATGCGCTCGTTCTCCACCGCGATGACCCGCTCGCGGTTCTTCGCGGCGACCGCCACCTCGCGGGCCTGGTTCTCCCGCTGGATGCCGAGCTGCTCCTCCGTCTTGAGGAACGCGCTCTGCGCCCGCAGCCGCTCCTCCTCCACCACCCGCGCCGTCTCGGCCTCCTCCCGGGCCCGCGCCGTCTCCACCTCGCGCCGCTGCCGGATCTCGGCATCGGCCTGCCGGCGCTCCAGTTCGAGGATGGCCTCGCGGGCGTCGACGTTCTGGCGGGTGATCTCCTTCTGCTCGTTCTGCCGGAACTCGTTGGTGCGGATGTTCTCGATGGCGGTCAGCTCGGTGATCTTGCGGATGCCCTGCGCGTCCAGGATGTTCCCGGCGTCCAGCTGGCCGACGGGCGTCTGCTCCAGGTAGTCGATCGCCGCGTCCTCCAGGCTGTAGCCGTTGAGGTCGATGCCGATGATCTCGATGATCTGGAAGCGCAGCTCGTCGCGCTTGGTGTACAGGTCCGCGAAGTCCATCTGCTTGCCGACCGTCTTCAGCGCCTCGGAGAACTTGGCGTTGAACAGCTCCTGCATGGTCGCCTTGTCGCTGGCCCGCGCCGTGCCGATGGCCTGCGCCACCCTGATGACGTCCTCCACCGTCTTGTTGACCCGGATGAAGAACGTGATCCGGATGTCGGCCCGGATGTTGTCCCGGCAGATCAGGCCGTCGCGGCCGGTGCGGGAGATCTCGATGGCCTTCACCGAGATGTCCATGACCTCGGCCTTGTGCAGCACCGGCAGCACGACCTGGCCCGTGAAGGTGACGTCGACCTTCCGCATCTTCGAGACGATCAGGGCCTTGCCCTGCTCGACCTTCCGGAACAGCCGGGACAGCACGACCACCACGACGATCGCGACAGCCAGGACGCTGAGCAGCAACAGGCCGAGGCCCGTCGTGACGACATCCATGAGTCAACCCCCTCCACATCATTTGCCGGGCGGCTCACCCGAACCGCTCCACGAACCGGACGACGCCGACTCGTCGCGAACGACAGGAGGAGCCCCCGAAGGCAGCGGTCCCGAGCGCGGGCGCACGTCTGTCGCACCCCGGGGCCCGACACCCCTGCGGCGTTCGCGGTGTCCATCCTGTGCCGTGGGGCGGCATCCGCACATTGCCGAACTCCGGCAGTCTTCACACGTTTTTAACGCGCGGTCGCCGTGAGCAGCCAGGCGGTACTGCGCAGCCGCAGCCCGCTGCCGCCTTCACGGGGGCGGAGCGTGTCGGTCAAGCGCCTGCGGGCCTCGGCGGCCGCGCCGGGCGCGGACCGGGCGAGGAGGTGGCGTACGGGCCCGGACTCCAGCAGGAGGCCGGCTGCGTGCGCCGCGTCGTCGCCCCAGGTGCCGTGGGCGGTCACGTGCTTGGCGCGTACATCCTCCCAACCCGCCCGCTCCAGCAGCGCCGCGGCCGCGCCGGGCGCGGAGAGGGAGAACATGCCGGGCCCGCCGGGCTCGCCGAAGCCGTCCAGCGGCAGGAGGTCCGCGAGGGCGGCCAGGGCGGTCAGCCACTCGTTGCCCTCGGGTTCGGCGGCACACAGCAGGGCGGCGCGGCCGCCCGGGCGCAGTGCGGCGGCGATGTTGCCGAAGGCGGCGACGGGATCGGCGAAGTACATGACGCCGAAACGGCTGATCACCAGGTCGAAGGCGCCGCGGGGGAGGGGGTGGACCTGCGCGTCGCCCTGCTCGAAGCGGGCGTTGGCGATGTCCTCGCTCGCGGCGGCTGCCCGGGCCTGCTCCAGCATCGGGCCGGAGAGGTCCAGGCCGAGGGCGCTGCCGCGGGGCGCCGCGGCCCGGGCGGCCAGGCGCGTCGTGGCCCCGGCACCGCAGCCGACGTCGAGGACGCGGTCGCCGGGCGCGATGGCCGCGGCGTCGAACAGGGGCTGGTTGAAGCCGGCGTTGACGGCGTCCCACCGGTCCCGGCGGGCAGCCCAGTGGCTGCCCTCGTAGCCGTTCCAGGCGCGGTACTGGGCGGTGTTCGCGGTGCTGTTCATGGGGTGGACCTCCCGGTGCGCAGACGTGTGCGAAGCCCTAGTATGGGCATACGCCCAAACAGTATGGGCGCGTGCCCATACTGGGCAACACCCTTCTCCACCGGAGGACGTGATGTCACCACGCGGGGTCGCCATCCCCGATCTGCGCGCCCGGCTCTTCGACGCGGCCGAACGAGTCCTGGCCCGCGACGGAGCCGCCGCCCTGACCAGCCGGGCGGTCACCGCCGAGGCCGGCTGCGCGAAGGGCGTGCTGCACACGCACTTCGCCGGGCTGGACGAGTTCGTGGCCGAGCTGGTGCTGGACCGCTTCGCCCGCACCGCCGAACTGGCCGCCGCCCTGCCCGCGAAGGCGGGCGGCGGCACACCCGCCGGCAACCTGGCCGACGTGGCCTCGGCGGTACTGGCCCTCGACCCCGGAGTCGTCGGCTTGGCGGTGACCCGCCCGGCGGCGGCCCTCCGGGTCCGCGAGGCATGGGCGGCAGGCGCACCCGGCTTCAACGCGATCCAGGCGTCGGTGGAGGCCTACCTGAACGCCGAACGCACCCTGGGCCGCGTCCCCGCCGGCCTGGACACGGCCTCCGCGGCCCTGGCCCTGGTGGGCACCCTGCACCACCTCCTGATGACCGGCCATCCCACCGCCCCGCCCCCGCAGACCCGGGTGAAACCCCTGATCCACACCCTCCTGGGCACCACCTGACCACCCCGCTCCCCGACGGCCGCCGCCCCGCAACCACCGCGCCCCACCGGAGTGGAGGCCGGCACCCCGTGCGCGGAGGCGGTGAGGGCGTGGGCGTTCTCAGCGGCACCAGCGGCCCCGGTGTCCGTATCAGCGCCGTCTCGGAGCAGGGCGTCCTGCGCACCCCGGGCGACCGGCCGGGCCTGACCGCTCTCGCCGACGACGGCCGGCCGATCGAGAACGGCCCGCAGCCTCAGTACGCCCCGAAGGACCAGAAGACCCCGACCTCGTCGTCCGACACCGAGACCAACCCCAGCTCCTCGAACAGGTCGATGCCGTTGAGGTACTCGCCGGTGGTGAACCGGTGCGCCCTCGTGCCCTGAAGGCCGGCCCGGACGAAGTCCCGCCCGGGGTCCGCGGCCGCGTCCAGGGCGTTCGTCCAGAACCGGGCATCCGGGCCGTAGCGGTCCAGCAGGACACGCGCGTCGGCGAGCAGGGCGTCGCGCTCCGGCCGGTCGCGTACCGGCCGGTCGTCGCGCCACTCCTCCGCCATGACCGCGAGCGCCGTGACGGCCGCCCCGCGCTCCAGCTCGTGCAGCCGGTCCCGGAACCCGGCGGCGGGCGGGGGCGCGAAAGGGTACGCCGGTACGACGGCGCGGGCACCGTTCGCACGGTCGCCGTCGATCCGCAGCCAGCCGCGGGGGTCCTCCACCTCACGGTGCATCAGGGCGAGCACGTCCTCGGCCCAGTCCCCGTGCCGGCGCGGACCCGTGGCGAGGAACACGTACGGGTCGTCCAGCAGGCGCAGAGCCGCCGCGTTCCAGGGGCTGCGGCGCCGCCGCAACTCCCTCAGGGTGGTGCCGACGCTCAGGGCGAACGCATGGGCCGGCGACCGCGGAACGCGGGCCAGCTCCCCGTACGCCCACCGCAGCAGCTCCGCGGCCGCACCCTCTCCCGCGACCGCGGCCGCGACAGGCTGCGGCGGTGCACCGGGTACCACGGCCCGGTTCCCGCGCCCGAGTTCCACGGCCGCCCGCCACAGGTCCTCCAGGTGGGCGTCGAGGAGGTCGAGGGCAGCGCGCTGGTCGTCCGACGTGCTCATGAGCCGACCCTAGGGCCTGTATGAGTTGCCCCGTGGAGCAAGGAGCGGCGTTCGGCTCGTGCGCCGAGGGTGCGTGCCGGGCGTCGCGACGCCGCGGGGCAACTCAATACAGGCCCTAGGGGCCTGGCCGGCCTGGCACGGACCCGAGAGGTGCCAGCCTCGGACCACGCAGCGAGGGCGCCGCCCGCGCGACCTGCGCGGGCGGCGCCCTCCGCCGGGAAAGGCCTCAGCAGGGGCCCCCGATCACGTACGCGGTTCCCAGCGGAACCGGCGGGCCGCGACCCACGCGAACAGCGCCGTCCAGACGGCCGCGGTCACGACGCGGACGACCGACTCGCCGAGGCCCAGCTCACCGGTCCAGCCCGACCGGAACAGGTCGACCGTCGGGGACAGCGGCGCCCACATCAGCACGTCGCCCAGCTGCTCCGGCAGCACCTCGCGCGGGATGTAGATCCCGGAGACCATCGGCAGCACGAAGATCGCGGGCAGCGTCGCGACCATGACGGACTCGGCGGTCCGGCACAGCGCGGCCGTCGCCGCGGCCATCGCCATCATCAGCACGATCCCCGTGACCAGCCCCGCGGCCGCGGCCAGCGGCTGCCGCGGGAGCGCACCGAACATGACGGACAGCGCCGCGGCCACCACGGCGATCTGCACCACGGCGACGGCGACGTACATGGAGGCGCCGCCGGCGAGGATCACCGCGTCCGAGGCCTCGCCCGTGCGGAGCCGCTTCAGCACGAGCTCCTCCCGGCGCGCCACGTACAGTCCGGTCACCGACGAGTAGAGCGAGAAGATCAGCAGGACGCCGGCGGCCGTGGACACCATGAGCGGTCCCGGGTTGAGGCCGTGGCTCGCCAGGTCCATCTGCTCCTGCACGTACCGCATCGAGAACAGGATCATCAGGGGGACGAACACGACGAAGACGTAGTTCGCCTTGACCCTGTTGAACAGCGTCCACTCGATGCGGAACAGGGTCTTCATGTGCCGGATGGCAGGGCTGTTCATGCCTTCTCCTGCGGTTCTGCTGCGTCGTCCGCTGCTGCGTCGTCGTTGCCGTCGCCGGCGTCGATGGCGTCGGCGTGGTCGTCGTGGTCGTCGGTCACGCGGGCGATGGAGATGAACGCCTCCTCCAAGGAGGCCGGCCGTGCCGTGAACCGGTCCAGCTCCACGCCGTGGTCCTCGGCCCAGGCCAGGATCCGGGCGGCGTCCTTCTGCAGCTGCCCTGTCGTGACGGTGATGCGGCCGCCCTGCTCCTCGACCGTCCCGCCGACCGGCAGGTCCTGCGCGCTCCACTGTCCCGACAGACGGAACGACAGCGTCGCGGGATGGCCGGAAACGATCTCCGAGACCGTTCCGGACGCCGCGATGCGCCCCCGGTGCATGATCGCCAGCTCGTCGGCCAGCGACTCCGCCTCCTCCAGGTAGTGCGTGGTCAGCAGGATCGTCGAACCCCGCTCCCGCAGCTCCTTGACCAGCCGCCAGGTCGCATGCCGGCCCTCGGCGTCCATGCCTGCGGTCGGTTCGTCGAGGAACAGCACCTCCGGGCTGCCGAGGGTGGCGATGGCCAGGTCCAGCCGCCGCTTCTCCCCGCCCGACAGGTTCTTGACGAGCACGTCCGCCCGATGCGACAACCCGGCGAGTTCCAACGCCTGCGCGACCGGGCGCGGCCGCGAGGTCAGGCCGGCCCACATCCCGATGCTCTCCCGCGCCGTCAGGTGCGCGGTGAAGCCGCCCTCCTGGAGCATCACACCGGTGCGGGGACGGATGCGCGCCCGGTCGGCGACCGGGTCGAGATCCCCGAACAGGCGTATGCGGCCGCGGTGCGGGGCGGCGAGGCCCTCCAGCATCTCGACGGTGGAGGTCTTGCCGGCGCCGTTGGTTCCCAACAGGGCGAACAAGGAGCCGGGTCTCACGGTGAAGCTGACACCGCGCACGGCCATGAAAGCGCTCTTGCCGCGTC
This sequence comes from Streptomyces sp. 2P-4, assembly GCF_030167965.1. Taxonomy (NCBI): domain Bacteria; kingdom Bacillati; phylum Actinomycetota; class Actinomycetes; order Kitasatosporales; family Streptomycetaceae; genus Streptomyces; species Streptomyces sp. 2P-4. Next base: position 133,592 of record NZ_CP095012.1, on the reverse strand, counting down.
CGTAGCGACGCCAAACGTCATGGGCATGGATGTGGCTGGATTCCGATGCTGCCATGGGGCCTTCCTCAAAGTGGGCGCGCCGGTGGCGATCCTCAAATCTTCCTCAGGCTCTTACCTGTGCTGACCCAAGATTGAACCATGTATGTCTAAAGTGATCTTGCCGCAGAGCGTCTGACCAACGCTCGAACGCCGCAGACGAAAAGCCGCTGTTGACTTCACTGTGGGCAGCGGCCAAGGGGGAGAACTGCTGTGCCCGACTATGCCATTGCCCTGAGCCGCCCTGAGTTGGACGCATTGCTGCGTGACGTAATACCGCTGCTCCGGCGGCAGGCGTCGCGACTGCTCGGCGAGGATGCCGACGACGCCGTCCAGACCGCCTGCCTGAAGCTGCTGAAGGCTTCGGACGCCTGGCTCGCACACGCCAACCCGACCGCGTACGCGATGCGGGCGGTCACCACGGCGGCGTACGACCTGAAGAGACGCCAGTCGCAGGACATGCCCGTCGACGAAGTGCCCGACCGGCCGCAGGCCGGGGACGCCCTGGCCCTGCGCGAGGCGCGGTGGGAGGTCGCGCGCCTGCTGGCCGAGGTGCCGCGCAAGCAGGCGGCCGCCATCTTCCTCGTCGACGTGCAGGACTACACGATCGACGATGCCGCGGCCGTGCTCGGTGTCCACCGGGGCACCGTCTCCCGCGCCAGGCAGCACGGGCTCCAGGCCATGCGGAAGAAGGCCCTCTGCCGGGGCGTCCGCCGGGTCTCCTGACCTCCGCCGAAAAAGTTTCGGGGGCAGTCATACGAGCGGCGGCCCCCAGCGGTTGAACAGATGGAAGGGCCGCGGGGGCAGGCTCGAAGGGCCGGACGTCCCCGCACTCGCGAGCGGGAGGCCCTGCCGATGCGCACGATCCACCCGCGCACGGAGGGAGTCCCATGTCTGAACAAGAACCCCGGAGTGCTCTCATGCTCTTGCACAAGGTGAACCAGAACGCCTCGCTCACCGGCTCGCTCTCGCAGCGGACCCTGGAGGGTGCTGTCTCGCCCGTCATGGCCACGCCGTCGCTGGTCTTCACCCCGTGTGCCGGCAAGGCGGCGGTCCTCGTCACCGCCGCGGCCGTCGGTTACGCCACCGCAAAGGTGAAGTAGCTCAACGGCTCAACGGCTCAACGGCCCCACCGCGGCACCGGCGCATTACCGCGCACCGCGCGCCGCTTACCCGTCACCACCCGTTCGGCTATTCACTTCCGCCGTGCCCGAAAAGGGCCCGCCGGACGAGCCACGCGCACGGCGCCTTTCCCGTGTCCGTCCGCCGGCGCGCGCTGCGCACGCACGCGCCGTATTCCTGCGGCGGACGGGATGAACCCCTTTCCCGGGGGCGCCGACGGGAACACCCACACCCGCCCGCCCGACAGCGGGAATTCTCCCGCGGGCCGAGGCCGGACAAGACTTCCCGCTGCCCGCTTTCAGGCAGACAGCGGGTTGATCCGCAATCCACAGAACACGCCAGTAAAGGAAAAGCACCGTGCTGATCCAGAAGGTCAACCTGAACCCCGCCGTCAACGGCGAGCTGCACGCCGGCTCGCCCGCGGGCGCCGCGGCCCCCGTCATGGCCACCCCGGCCATCATCGCCACCCCGGTCATCGCCAAGACGGCCGGCTACGTCGTCGGCGGTGCCGTCGTCACCGGTGCCGCCGCGGTGGCCTACAAGACCGCCACCGGCTGACCCGGTCCGCCCCTGCCGTGTCCGGCGCCCGGTCCTGACACGGACCCCGGCCCGCGTCCGGCCCACGTGTGACCGGTGCCGGCAGACAGTCCACATGTCTGCCGACACCGGGCGCACTCTTCCCCGTAGTACCAGACAACTGGAGGAACAGTCATGTCCGTGCTGATCGAGAAGGTCAACGCCGGTGCCGCCCGTGCCGCCGAGAGCCCGGTCGCGCCCGTGATGGCGACCCCGGCCGCGTTCACCGTCGGCTTCGTCGGCGGCGCCAAGGCCACCGCCATCATCGTCGCCGCCGCCGGCGTCGGTGCGGCCGTCAAGGCCTGCCAGAAGTAAGCGGATCAGGGGCGGCGAGCCTTCAGCGGTTCCCGGCTCTCCGCCCCTGCACTCCTCCGCCCCCGCACTCCTCCGGCCTCCACCCCCGCGGCCCTCCACCCACCCATGCTGCGATCAGGAACAGATCATGCTGTCACGTCTCCGCCGAGTCGCTGAAGCGGCGTGTGCGCACCCGCTCGCCACAGCGGAACGGCTGTCCGCCGCCACACACCTGCTGTCCAGCCTCGAATACCTCGTCCGCAGGACCGACCGGCAGCCGGGCGGCCTGAACGACTGGAACCACACCAGGTCCCAGGTTCCCGGCCGTACGAAGGCCACCCAGGCGGTCAAGGACTTCGTCGCCCGGGAGCCGGTCACCCAGGCCATCCACGCCTCACGGGTCCTGGCCGCAGCCGTCCTGATCTCGCCGGTGCGGAACAACTCCGTACGCATGGCCGCCAACGCCTACCTGGTCGGCAGCCAGCTCGCCGTCTACCCGCGCCACCTGTTCGGCACCGACGGCTCGGACCAGGTGTCCTTCCTCGTGCAGACGGCCGCCGCCCTCGGCCGCGCGGGCGGCACCGACGCCACCCGCAACGCCGCCGTCCAGTTCATCGGCGCCCAGACCGTCCTGTCGTACGGCGCCTCCGGCTGGGCCAAGCTCCCCGGCGACGCCTGGCGCTCCGGCGACGCCCTCGCCAAGATCATGCGCACGCAGACCTACGGCGACGAGTGGTTCTTCAACAAGCTGGAGAAGTACCCCGCCGCGTCCCGTGCCATCTGCCACACCGTGCTGGCCCTGGAGTGCGGCTTCCCCCTCCTGCTGCTGAAGAAGGGCAAGTACGTGGACGCCGGGCTCGCGGCCATGGGCGCCTTCCACCTGGCCAACGCCCGCTTCATGGGACTCTCCCGCTTCGCCTGGGCGTTCGTCTCCACCTACCCGTCCGTCCGCGCACTCGCCAAGGGCACCAAGGAGGCGGCGTGAAGCCCCTGACCTTCCCCCGCCTCACCGGCGCCGGCCTGGCGGCATGCCTCGCCGCCGGCATCGCCCACCAGGGCTACGCCGAGCTGGCGACCCGCACCCGCCGCCACGCCGGCTTCGAACGCCGCCGCGTCCGGTGCGACACCGGCAACATCATCACGTACCACGTACGCCGCGGAACCCCGGGCGGCCCCACCCTCGTGTGCGAGGCCGGGCTGATGAACACCGCCACCTCCTGGCTGCTCCTCGCCGACTTCCTCGACCCGTCGATCTCCGTGCTCGTCTACGACCGGGCCGGCTACGGCAGCTCGCTGCGGCGCTGCCCCGAGGACTACTCGCTGAACGAGTCCGTCGGCGACCTCCTCCAGGTCATCGCCGACGGAGCCGGCACCGACGGCGCCTGCGTCCTGGCCGGGCACTCGCTCGGCGGCTACATCGCCCACCGGGCGGCCGCCGCGGCCCCCGACCGCGTGGACGGCGTCGTCCTCGTCGACCCCAACCACCCGCGCGAGCTCATCCACTCCCGCAAGCAGCGCGAGGGCGCCCGCGCCGCAAACCTGACGATGAAGCTGGGCCCCTGGTCCGCGACCCTCGGCGCCGGACTGCTCATGGACAAGAAGGGCATGTTCGCCTTCGCGGCCGGCAGCCCCCACCACCGGGCCCTGCGCCTGGAGGGGTCCGCCCCCTCCACCTGGCGCGCCGCCCTGCGGGAGTGGAACTACTCGTACGCCTTCATGCTCGACGGCGGCCGCCCGCTCGACCGCCTGCGCATACCGGTGTGGGTGGTCGCCGCCGAATCGACGGTACGGGACATCCCCGAACACCACGACCTCTACGAGGAGTACGTCGCGTCCGGCGACGGAGGCAGCATCATCACCATCCCCGGATCCACCCACGTCTCCGTGACGGGCGGAACGGAACACACCCCGCACACCGCCAAGGCGATCGAGCAGGCGGTCGCAGACGCCGCCGCCCGCCGCGGCGACGACGGCCCGGACCGGAGGGAAGCGGCATGAGCAAGGCGAAGACCGTGATGCAGCAGGCGGTGCCGGCCATCCTCGCCGGATGGTTCGTCGCCTCCGTCCTCAGCCAGCACCCCGACCGCAGCTACGACAAGCTCCGCAAGGCCGACAAGACCGGGACCGGCATCCTCATCCCGAACTGGCGCTTCTTCGCCCCCAACCCGGCGGTCGACGACCAGCACTTCCTGTACCGGCTGGCCACCGCCGACAAGTCGGAGCACACCGAGTGGCGCGAGGTGTACTCCATCGCCCCGCGCAAGCTCGTCCACGCCTTCTGGTTCCCCGGCCGCCGCATCGAGAAGGCCATCTTCGACGTGGCGTCCACCCTCCTCCACAACCCCGGCGCGATGACACCGCTGCACCAGGAGGCCAAGGAGGGGGCCTACCACCTCATCAACGAGTTCGTGCGGCAGCGCCTCACCCCCGAACCGGGCTACCCCCTCTTCCAGGTGATGCTCGTCCGCTACTCCGGCTACGACCACAGCGAGGACCCCAAGTACGACATGGTCTTCGACTACGAAGAGGTGAACCGGTGACCCGGGACGTGCAGTACGGCACCGCCGTGGCATCCGTGTACGACACGCTGATCGCCCCCGCCATGCCCACCGGGGAGGCCGTGGACCGGCTCCGGCCCCACGTCGCCGGCGGCCGCGTCCTCGAGGTCGGCGTGGGCACCGGCCGCATCGCCGCCCCCGTCGCGTCGATCGCCGCCCACGTCACCGGCATCGACAACTCCGAGCCGATGCTGGAGCAGTTCCGCGCCAAGGGCCTCCCCGGCAACGTCGAACTGGTCCGGGCCGACTTCCGCCGCCCCCTCCCCGTCACCGGCACCTTCACCGCCGCGTACTCCACCATGGGATCCCTGGCGTGCGTGTCCTCCCGCAGCGAACTGACCCGCGCCCTGACCCACGTACGGCAGGCCCTGGAGCCGGGCGCCGCCCTGTGCCTGGAGTACTACTCCACCGCCACCTACCGGCCCCTCGTCGACCTGCACACCCTGACCGTGCCGACCCCCGACCGCCCCGGCACCACCACCTTCACCGTCACCCTCGACGACGCCGGCATCCTCACCATGGACACCCGCGTCGACGAGGACGGCAAGGCTCCCGTGGCCTTCGGCGAGCAGGTCCTCCTCATCGAACGGGACGAGGTCCAGGCCTGCCTGGCCCGCGCCGGCTTCACCGTCGAGGACGTCGTCCCGGCCGGCGAACACGAGCCCTACGACTGGTACACCGCCCGCGCCGACGGGTGACCGAGCCGGGCCGGCTCCAAGGCAACGCGACGCGATCTCTTCTCGAATGAGGGCTGACGAGTGAACATATCCAAGATCGTCCGAGGGCACCGGCTGCTCCTGGCCGCCGGCGTCGTCCTCGGCCTGGCGGGCACCGCGGCCACCCTCCTGCAGCCGCTGCTCATCGGCCGGCTCATCGAAGCCGTCGCCACGGACGCGCCCACGACCTGGCCGATCGTCAGCATCGCGGCCCTCTTCCTCGCCGACGCGGCCCTGGCCGCCGCGCACTTCTACCTGATCGGCCGCGCCGGCGAGAACATCGTCCTCGACATGCGGACGACGCTCACCGGCCGGCTGCTCCACTCCCGCATCCCGGCGTTCGACCGCCTGGAACACGGCGACGTGTTCACCCGCACCGTCGCGGACACCTCGCTCGCCCGCGTCGCCCTCTCCTCCTCCGCCGCCCAGATCGTCACCTCCGGGTTCACCGCCCTCGGCTGTGTCGCCGTCATGGCCTGGATCGACTGGAAGATGCTCCTGGCCACGGTGGGCTGCCTCGGCGCCGCCAGCGCGATCGCCCTCACCGTCGCCCGCGCCGTCCGCAAGGCCGCCGTCGCCAACCGCGAGGACACCAGCGCCTACGGCTCCGGGCTCCTGCGCGTCCTCGGCGCCCTGACCACCGTCAAGGCGTCGCGGGCCGAGCGGCGCGAAGCCGAGCACCTGGGCGGCCTCGCCGAAGCCGCCCGCACCAGCGGCATCCGCGTCACCCGCCTGTCGGCGCTGCTGATGCCCGCCATGAACGTCGGCACCCAGGTCTCCCTCGCCGTCGTCATCACCTGGGGCATGGCGCGCACCGCCACGGGCAGCCTCCCGCCCCAGGACCTGACCGCGTTCATCATGTACCTCTTCTACCTGGTCGCCCCCCTCGTGACGTTCTTCATGTCGCTCGGGGAGCTCCAGCAGGGCCGGGCCGCCATCGACCGCGTACGGGAACTGGCCGCCATCGAACAGGAGCCGGACGGCACGGCAGCGCCCCGCACCGCCCTCACCGGCCGGCTCGCGGTCGAGTTCGAGGACGTCTCCTTCACCTACGAAGGCGGCGCCGCCCCCGCGACGGACGGCGTCTCCTTCTCCCTCCCCGCCACCGGCGTCACCGCCGTCGTCGGGCCCTCCGGCGCCGGCAAGACCACCCTCTTCCAGCTCATCGAACGCTTCCACACCCCCGACAGCGGTACCATCCGCCTCTCCGGCACCTCCACCGCGGCCATGCCCCTGGACTTCCTGCGCTCCCGTATCGGCCTCGTCGAACAGGACGCCCCCCTGCTCCGCGGCACGGTCCGCGAGAACCTCACCTACGCCTGCCCGGACGCCGGCGAGGACGACATCGCCCGGGCCGTGGCCGCAGCCCACCTGACGGACGTCATCGACGCCCTGCCCGACGGCCTCGACACCCGGCTCGGCGAAGGCGGCAGCGGCCTCTCCGGCGGCCAGCGCCAGCGCCTGGCCATCGCCCGCGCCCTGCTCACCCGCCCCGACGTCCTCCTGCTCGACGAAGCCACCTCCCACCTCGACTCCGACTCCGAGCGGGCACTGCGCGACGCCATCACCGAGATCAGCACCCGCTGCCAGGTCCTCGCCATCGCACACCGCCTGTCCACGACCATCGGCGCCGACCGCATCCTCGTCATCGAGGACGGACGCCTGCGGGCCAGCGGCACCCACGCCGAACTGATGGAGCAGGACTCCACCTACCGGCGCCTCGCCGAGGGCCAGCTCGCCCCCGTGGGAGCCGCCGCATGACCGACGCAGCGATCGTCGGCACGGGCCCGAACGGCCTGGCCGCCGCCGTCACCCTCGCCCGCGCCGGCCTGAAGGTGGCCCTGTTCGAGAAGGCCGACACCCTCGGCGGCGGCCTGCGCAGCGTGCCCCTGTTCGACAGCCGCGTCGTGCACGACATCTGCTCCGCCGTGCACCCGATGGCCGCCGCCTCCGCCTTCTTCCGCCGGTTCGACCTCCAGGCCCGCGGCGTCCGCCTGCTCCAGCCCGACATCCCCTACGCCCACCCCCTGCCGGACGGGGGCGCGGCCGCCGCCTGGCGCAGCGTCACCCGCACCGCCGCCCACCTGGGCGCGGACGCAGACCGCTGGACCCGCCTCATGGGACCCCTGGTCGCCCGCTCCCGGTCGGTCGTCGACCTGGTCCTCTCCGACCAGCGCACCCTGCCCCGCGACCCGGCGGCCGCCGTGCGGTTCGCGACGCGCGTCCTGGCGCACACGACGGGCCTCGGCGCCTTCCGCACCGAGGAGGCCAAGGCACTCCTCACCGGCGTGGCCGCCCACGCCGTGGGCCGCCTGCCCTCCCCGGCATCGGCGGCGGTCGCCATGCTCCTCGGCCACACCGCGCACAGCAGCGGCTGGCCGCTGCCCGAAGGCGGCAGCGCCCGTATCGCCGACGCCCTGGCGGCCGACATCACCGCGCACGGCGGCGCCTTCCACACCGGATGGCACGTCCGCGACCTGTCGGAACTCGGCGACGTCCCGCTGGTCCTGCTCGACGTGAGCCCCAAGGAGTTCCTCGCCCTCGCCGGCTCCCGCCTGCCCGGCCGCTACCGGAACGCCCTCGCCCGGTTCCGCTACGGGCCCGGCGCGGCCAAGGCCGACTTCCTGGTCGACGGCCCCATCCCCTGGACGAATCCGCTCGTGGGCCGGGCCGGCACCGTACACCTGGGCGGCACGCACGCCGACATCGTCCGGCAGGAGAACGCGACCGCGGCCGGCCGGCGCATCCCCGACCCGTTCGTCCTCGTCGTCGACCCCGCGGTCACCGACCCCGGCCGCGCCTCCGGAGCCAGGCGGCCCGTCTGGGCGTACGCGCACGTCCCGCACGGAGACACCCGCGACCCCGTCGACCTGATCCGCACCCGCATCGAGGCGTACGCGCCCGGCTTCACCGACACCGTCATCGCCTCCCGGGGCATGTCGGCCGCCTCGTACGAGATGTACAACCCCAACTACGTCGGCGGCGACATCGCCGCAGGGGCGATGACCCTGCGCCAGTCCCTCGCCCGGCCGACGCCCCGCCTCGACCCCTACACCACCCCGCTCCCCGGGGTGTACCTCTGCTCGGCCTCCACCCCGCCGGGCCCCTCCGTCCACGGCATGTGCGGCCACCTCGCCGCCCTGTCCGCGCTCCGCCGCCACCACGGCGTCTCCACCCCGCCCTCCCTGGGCCCGAAAGAAAAGGCACTGCTCTGATGCGTATCCGGTCCTGGGCCACAGCGGTCACCGCTGCGGCGTGCTGCATCCTCCCCCTCGCCGCCCCGGCGGCCGCCGAGGACAAGCCGGCCCGCGGCGTCGCATGGTCCGCCTCCCACGAGACGGCGACCGCCTCGGGCGGACGCTGGGTGGAACGGCCCTCCAGCGGCGGGCTGCTCCAGGTGGTCGCCGAAGGACGCCTCGCCAACACCGGCGAGGGCTGCTACTCGGTGTGGGCGCGCTGGCAGTTCGACTTCGTGCCGACGCCGCCGCGCAAGCAGGCCACCGTCTGCGGCAACGACACCGTCGACGTCCGGGTGCGCCAGTCGTACATGCCCACCACGACCGGCTCCATCGCCGTCTGCAAGGGTACGGAGGACACCCGGGACTGCGGCTCCTGGCAGAGCCTCACCTCCTGGCCCGTCACCCGACCGTAACCACCTGCCCCGAAGGAAGGAAACCCGTGAACGGCATCGACAAGCAGGACCTCGACCAGCTCATCACCCACACCTACGCCGAGATCAAGACGGCGATCACCTCGCACAGCGAGAAGAGCCTCCTGATGTACAGCCAGGCCCTGAGCACCCTCCTGGAACTCCGCCGCCAGCTCGCGGAGAACCCCCCGACCACCTGACCCACCCCCCCCAAACCGCCGGGGCCGGGCCCCACTTCCCGGGGCGCGGCCCCGGCGGCGCGGGACACAGCGAGGGGGGCCGACACCCCGCGCGTCAGTCTTCGGCGGGATCGTCCTGGATCCGCAGGCCGGCCACCCAGAGCGGCATCAGCCAGTGCACGGTCAGCGCGGCGAACAGCACCGGCGCGACCAGCCCTTCGACCTGAAGGCCCCCCAACCATCCGGCCGCGCCCACACCGGCCGCAGCGAGCAGCAGGAGCAGCCCGGTGCTCCGGTGGGCGACCGCATGGACGCGGTCCCGCTCGGCGAGCTGGCGCTCGTCCAGCATCCGGCTGCGCAGCTCCAGCAGTCCGCGGGTGGCACCGTTGATGGCGCCGGTGGCCACCACCCAGAGCGGCAGCACGGCCAGCATGGCGAACAGCGGCCAGCGCGCATCGCTGAACATCGTGGCGGACCAAGCGGCGAAGCCGGCCGCGGTGAGCAGGAGGTGGGCGCCGATGACGGCCCGCCTGCGCGCGGCCGTCGCGTACATCGGGGCTGCCGCCCGGTCGTTCATGACGGCGTACATCCGCCGGTCCAGCTTCGTCGCGGTCGTCACTGCTTCCTCCCGTAGACCTCGTCGGTGAGCGGCCGGAACGGCTCGAGGGAGAACAGCGCCTCCACCGGCAGTCCGAAGAACCCGGCGATCTTCAGCGCCAGGTCGAGGCTGGGGTTGTACTGCCCCCGCTCGATGTAGCCGATGGTCTGGTAGTGGACTCCCACCGTGTCGGCGAGGGCCTGCCGCGACACCTTGCGCTCGGCCCTCACCACCGCCAGCCTGTTGTGTACCTGCTCGCTCATGTATAAGAAGTACTACATTGACGAGCAGTCACACAACACGGCTGCCCCACAGGCATCAACCGGTGCGCCCGGCCGTCAGCGGGAGGGCTCCCAGCGGCGCCCCACCGTGTCGTACGCGTACCGGGGCAGACCCGCGACGGCACTGGTGCGGAACGGGCGCCCGCCCTCGTCGATCCGCACGGTGCCCTGACGGCCCTGGGAGGACCAGTCCAACTCCAGGTACCAGAGGCAGTCGCACCCCTTCGTCCCGGCCGTCACCAGCAGCACCTCGGGGTCCTTCGCCGAGACGCGGTACGGCATGCTCACGGCAGGGATCGGCGTGCCGGCGTCGTTCCCGGCGACCGCGCGGGCGAGCGGCCGGTCCTTGTCCAGGTCCACGGCGAAGTACCGCGGAGTGACCGCCCCGCCGCAGCCCTGGTCCATGGCGTAGGCGCTGCCCCGGACCGGCGCCGTACGGCCGACCACCCGCACCCGCAGCGCCTCCAGCACGACGGCGGTGTCGCTGCGGCCCTGCACCGACAACCGCACGTACGTCTCCCCGCCGTGCACCGCACCCTGCGCCGCGGCCCAGGCCGCCCCGTCCTGCGGGACGGGCGGCGGGGGCACCTGCCCCGGCGGCTTGGCGACGACGTAGCTGTGACCGCAACCGAACTGCCACCCGTGCGCGTTGACGGACCAGGCGAACGGCAGCCCGTCGGACTGCCCGCCGCGAGGCGGGGCGGATGCGGCGCCGGACGGGCGCGGGGCGCCCGGCTCCGGCACGGCGGAGCCCGCAGGCGGCTCGGAGGCCGCGGCTCCGCCCGGACCGGGTGAGGCGTCCGGCTGCTCCCGCCCCCCGGCTTCCGCACTCCCGGCCGCACTCCCGGCCGCACTCCCGGCCGCGGTCGGAGCAGCGACCGGGGCAGCCGCGCCCGAGGCGGCCGCCCGCCGCCCGTCCGGCAGCGCGGACAGTGCCCCGACCGCCCCGAACACGGCCAGCACGGCGGCCAGCCCGACCGCCAGGCTCCGCCGCCGGTACCAGGGGCGCCGGGGCGCAGGCAGGGGCGCAGGCGGGGGCGCGGGCGCGGGCGGGAGCGCGGGCACAGGCCCGCTCTCGGCAACCGGAGCACCCCCGGCCTGCGGCACCTCACCCGGCCCGCCTGCCGTGCGAGGCCGCCGACGGGCTGCCACGGCCGACATCCACCGCCGGTGGAGCTCCAGACGCTGCTCCGACGTCGCCCCGCACAGCGCCGCGAAGCGTTCCAGCGGGGCGAAGTCGAGCGGCACCGCCTCGCCCGCGCAGTACCGGTGCAGCGTCGAGGTGTTCATGCCCAGGCGGCGGGCCAGCTGGGCATAGCTGCGGTCCGTACGCCCCTTCAGCTCCCGCAGCAGCGCCGCAAACTCCGCCACCTCGCCGACGCTGTCGCTGACGCCGTCGCCCTGTGCCGACACCGGTCCCCCCGTCCTCGTACGCCCCGCCCCGCCCGGGACGGCATCCCAGGCACCCCGTATACCTGCACGTCAGACGGCCTGGGATGGTTCCACCCCGGCGGACCGGCCGGCGGTCGTTGCGCCCGGCCGCCGCGATCCCCGATGCTCTTGGTGTCGCACCGGCCAGGCCCGCGCCGACCAGCCGGCCCCGCCGCGGCATCCACATCCAACGCATTCAGTCACGGGGGACACCCATGTCCATGCGCATCCGAACCAGCGCCCTCACCGCCCTCACCGCCACCGCCGTCGCGGCCGGCACGCTCCTCACCGCACCGGCCGCCGTCGCCGCACCGAAGCCCGCCGCGCCGAAGTTCCTGTCGGCGTCCCAGCTGCCGCCGCACCCGTCGTCGTCCTGGACCGCCGGCCCGGTCACCGAAGGCTTCCCGGAGGCCCTCGGCTTCTGCGTGAGCACGGAGGGCGTGCCCTCCTACGACTACCGCCACCGCGAGTTCCGGACCGACCTGGACACCACCGCCGTGCAGCTCACCGTCGTGGCGGACACGGCCGCCCACGCCAAGGCCCTGGCCAAGCACTACGACGACCTGATCCGCACCTGCGCCGCCCGCATCGAGAAGTCCACGCCCGACGTCGAGGCCGAGGGCCGCGACTACGGCAAGCTGCCCGTCGAGGAGGGCGCCCGCGTCCGCGGCCTGCACACCGAGACGTCCTGGGGCGCCAACGACATCGCGCTCTTCTCGGTGGGCCGGGACGACAGGACGGTCACGGTCGTCCGCTGGGCCCAGATGGGATCCTTCAAGGACGCCCCCGTCCCCGCCTTCAAGAAGACCACCACCACGGCGGTCAACAAGCTCCACTGACCGACAGCGGGGCCGTCCTACCGCCGCAGCGGCGTGAGGACGGCCCCGGCGCAGCCCGCACTCGTCGGCACCGTGGTCGACCTGAGGTTCGGCCACCTGCAGCTCTGCCGGGTCCGCGGAAGCGAGGAACCGGAACCGGAAGCCGCTGCGGACGACGACGGGCGAAACCGCGGCGAGGAGCAGCCCTCACCCCGAAGGGCGCACCACGGCGCACCGGCTTCCGGACATCCCCACGCCCGCGGCGGCCCCTTCCGCGGCCCGGGGCCACGGCCTTTGGCCGCACACCTGTGCGGACGTTAGGGTCTGACGCCGTAAAGGGGAGAGGTGGCAATGGGGCTCACGGACGCGGACCACGCGGCCCTGGTCGTCGCGGCGCAGGCCGGGGACGACCGGGCGCGCGAGGAGCTGATCGCCGCCTACCTGCCGTTGGTGTACAACATCGTCCGGCGTGCGCTCAGCGCACATGCCGACGTCGACGACGTCGTCCAGGAGACGCTGTTGCGCGCGGTGCGCGACCTTCCCGCCCTGCGCGCCCCCGACAGCTTCCGCTCCTGGCTGGTGTCGATCACGCTCCGCCAAATACAGACCCACTGGCAGCGGCAGCGCGCGACCACCAGCCGGACCGCCGTCATCGACGAGGCACTCCACCTGCCGGACGACGGCCCCGAACCCGAGGACGCGACGATCCTGCGGCTCAAGGTGTCGGACGAGCGCCGCCGGATCGCCGCAGCCGGCCGGTGGCTCGACCCCGACCACCGGGTCCTGCTGTCGCTCTGGTGGCAGGAGCAGGCCGGACTGCTCAACCGGGAGGACATCGCCGCGGCGACGGGCCTCACCGTCGCCCACGCCGGAGTGCGCCTGCAGCGCATGCGCGAGCAGCTGGACCTGAGCCGGACGATCGTCGCCGCCCTGGCGGCCCGCCCGCGATGCCCGCAGCTCGGCGAGACCGTCGCCGGCTGGGACGGTCTGCCTGCCTCGGTGTGGCGGAAGCGGATCGCGCGGCACACCCGCGACTGCCCGCTCTGCACGGCGACGACCGCGGAACGGGTCCCCGCCGAGCTGCTGCTCCTCAGCCTCGCGCCCCTGGCCGTGCCCGCCGGTCTCCTCGCCGCGCTGGCCGCCAAGGGCCTGCTGTCGGGTTCCGCTGCGAGCGCCGCCACCGCCGCACCTGCCATGACGCCCGTCGCCGCCGGCACGGCCGTGAAGGGAGGCGGTCTGCACGGCGCGGCGGCCGGCAAGCTCCACGCGGTGACCGCCCATCCGCTGGCGTGCCTCGCCGCCGGCGCGGTGCTCGTCACCGGTGCCGCCACCTACGCAGCCTGGCCGGAGCCGACGCCGCCCCGGAAGCCCGGCGTCACGGCCGCTCCCACCGCCGACCCCACGGCCGGCAGTGCCGCGCCGGTCCCGTCGGGCACCCCCACGCCGGCCGCATCGCCGCCGGCGAGTCCGTCCGCCGTCCCCCCGGGCACGGTTCCGCTGGGCGCGCACACCCTGGAGTCCGTCGACCGGCCCGACCTCTACCTGGCGTACGTCGGCGACTTCGCGACGCTGGGCCGGCTCTCCGAGTCCGGCGGCACGCAGGCACGGCAGCGCGCCACGTTCACGGTGGTCCGGGGGCTCGCCGACACGCGGTGCGTCACCTTCCGCGCGGCCGACGGCCGTTACCTGCGGCACCACTACCTGCGGCTGCGGCTGAGCACCGACGACGGCAGCGAGCTCTTCCGGAAGGACGCGACCTTCTGCCCCCGCCCCGGAACGGCCGCGGGGTCGGTGACCCTGCACGCCCACAACTACCCGGGATCGGTCGTCCGCCACCGCGACGGCGGCATCTGGCTCGACGGCTCCGACGGCACCCCCGCCTTCGCCGGGCAGGCCTCCTTCGTCGTCCGCAAGGCCCGGCCCTGACCACCGTTCGCTGACCACCGTCCGCTGACCGCTGTTCGCTGAGCACCGCCCGCTGACCACCGCGGACGGTGCCGCGCGGTGACCACCGGCGGGCCCGCACCCGGCTCCGGCACTGCGCGCTTTCCCTCCGGGCCGACCGGCCCGCGTCGACGCACGACCGGACCGCGGGGCTCGGCGTAACACTTTTCGCCTGCGAGATGGATCACGGGGCGATCACCGGGGTGACGCGGCTTTTCCGTTACGCGGCCACGCGTTCGCAAGCCTCCACTTCGTGGGGTTCTTCCCGCCGCTCACCATGCGTGCCGGCGCCGGAGGCCCCCCACCCATCGGCACATCCCCGGAAGAAAGCGCACCATGACGCGAGAAACCCGTGAACGCCGCACGCCCCGTACGCAGGAGCGGCTCCTCTCCGAGGCGCCCCGCAGCCACCGAGGAGCGGCATGAAGGGCCTGCACCGGCGCGGCCGGCGCCGCCGGACACTGGCGATCGGACTGGCGGCCGCGGCGCTGGTCGGCGGTGCCGTGACGCTCGTCCCCGGCTCCGCGGGAGCCGCGACACCCCTGGGCACGCAGGCGGCGCCCTCCGGCAGGTACTTCGGTACCGCGGTGGCCGCCGGGAGGCTCGGCGACGCGAAGTACACCGCCCTCCTGGACCGGGAGTTCACCATGGTCACCCCGGAGAACGAGATGAAGTGGGACGCCGTCGAGCCGTCCCGCGGCAGGTTCACCTTCGGCCCGGCCGACCAGATCGTCAACCGCGCCGCCGCGCACGGTCAGCGCCTGCGCGGCCACACCGCGGTCTGGCACGCGCAGCTCCCGTCCTGGGTCGGCTCCATCCGCGACGCGAACACACTGCGCGGCGTGATGAACAACCACATCACCACCCTGATGACCCGCTACAAGGGCAGGATCCACTCCTGGGACGTGGTCAACGAGGCGTTCGCCGACGGCTCCACCCGGCACCGCAGCTCGGTGTTCCAGGACGTGCTGGGCGACGGCTTCATCGAGGAGGCGTTCCGCACCGCCCGCGCGGCCGACCCCTCCGCCAAGCTCTGCTACAACGACTACAACATCGAGAACTGGTCGGACGCCAAGACGCAGGGCGTCTACAGCATGGTCAAGGACTTCAGGTCCCGCGGCGTGCCGATCGACTGCGTCGGATTCCAGAGCCACTTCGGCGCCGGCGGCCCCCCGGCAAGCTTCCGGACCACCCTGGCCAACTTCGCCGCCCTGGGCGTCGACGTCCAGATCACCGAGCTGGACATCGCCCAGGCGTCGCCGACCCACTACGCCGACACGGTGAAGGCCTGCCTGTCCGTCGCACGGTGCACCGGCATCACCGTCTGGGGCATCCGCGACAGCGACTCCTGGCGCAGGGGAGAGAACGCCCTGCTGTTCGACGGAAACGGCAACCCCAAGGCCGCCTACACCGCCGTCGTGAACGCCTTCAAGGCGGCCGCCGGCACCACCCCCGGGACCGGCACCGGCACGATCAAGGGCGTCGCCTCCGGCCGCTGCGTCGACATCAAGGGCTCCACCAGGGCCAACGGAACCCAGGTGCAGCTGTGGGACTGCCACGGACGGCCCAATCAGCGCTGGACCCGCACCTCCGGCAAGCAGCTGACCGTCTACGGCAACAAGTGCCTGGCCGCCAAGGGCAACGGCACGGCCAACGGCACCGCGGTGGTCATCGAGGACTGCAACGGCAGCGCCGGCCAGCAGTGGAACGCCAACGCCGACGGCACGATCTCCGGGGTCCACTCCGGGCTGTGCCTCGACGCCGTCGGCGCGGCCACCGCCAACCGCACCAAGATCCAGCTGTACTCCTGCTGGTCCGGCGGCAACCAGAAGTGGACCGGCCCGTCCGGGACACCGGCCACGGCAATGCCCGCCCCGACGGGCACCTGTGCCCTCCCGTCCACGTACCGGTGGACGTCGACGGGTGCGCTGGCGCAGCCGGCCAACGGGTGGGCCTCGCTCAAGGACTTCACCCACGTGACGCACAACGGCAAGCACCTGGTCTACGGGTCGAACTTCTCCGGATCCTCGTACGGCTCCATGATGTCCGGGCCCTTCACGAACTGGTCGGACATGGCGTCGGCCCGCCAGACCGGCATGAGCCAGGCCGCGGTGGCCCCCACGCTGTTCTACTTCGCGCCCAAGAAGATCTGGGTGCTGGCATACCAGTGGGGCCCGTGGCCGTTCATCTACCGCACGTCCAGCGACCCGGCCAACCCCGACGGCTGGTCCGCGCCGCAGCCGCTGTTCACCGGCAGCATCCCCCGCAGCGAATCCCCCACCGGCCCGATCGACCAGACCCTGATCGCCGACGACCACAACATGTACCTGTTCTTCGCCGGTGACAACGGCAGGATCTACCGGGCGAGCAT
Organism: Streptomyces sp. 2P-4; assembly: GCF_030167965.1. Taxonomy (NCBI): domain Bacteria; kingdom Bacillati; phylum Actinomycetota; class Actinomycetes; order Kitasatosporales; family Streptomycetaceae; genus Streptomyces; species Streptomyces sp. 2P-4. Next base: position 117,019 of record NZ_CP095012.1, on the reverse strand, counting down.
GCCCATCGGAAACTTCCCGGGCAACTTCGGCTCCTCGTACACCACAGTCATGAGCGACACGCCCGCCAACCTGTTCGAGGCGCCGCAGGTCTACAAGGTCCAGGGCCAGAACCAGTACCTCATGATCGTCGAGGCGAGGGGTGCGAACCAGGCGCGCTACTTCCGCTCGTTCACGGCCTCCAGCCTCAGCGGTTCGTGGACCCCGCAGGCCGACAGCGAGGGCAACCCCTTCGCGGGCAAGGTGAACAGCGGTGCCACCTGGACCAACGACATCAGCCACGGTGACCTGGTCCGCGACAACCCCGACCAGACCATGACCATCGATCCCTGCAACCTGCGGTTCCTCTACCAGGGCAAGTCCCCCGCAGCAGGCGGCCCGTACGACCGACTGCCGTACCGGCCGGGTCTCCTCACCCTGCAGCGCTGACCCGCCCCGAGCCACAGCACCACGCAAGGAGAACAACCCCCCATGAAGAACCCCACGAACGGCCGGTCCCGCGGACGCCACCGCCGCCGCTGGACCGGAACCGGACTCCTGCTCGGCGTGCCCGCCGTCCTCGTGCCGTATCTCCTGTACGTGCAGGACGACTCCCAGGCCGCGACGATCGACGGCAACGCCTTCTACCGGCTGGTCTCCGTACGCAGCGGCAAGGCGCTGGACGTCAACGCCTTCTCCACCGCCGACGGCACCCGCCTCCAGCAGTGGACCGACCAGAACACCGCCAACCAGCAGTGGAAGCTGCGCCCCACCGGGGACGGCCACTACGAGCTGGTCAACCGCAACAGCGGCAAAGTTTTGGGCATAGCAGGCGATTCGACCGCCCAGGCGGCCGCCGCCGAGCAGCAGACCGACACCTCCTCCACCTCCCAGGAATGGCGGATCGACGAGGTGAGCGGTTCCGGTGCCGTCGTCCTCACCTCCCGCAGGAGCGGCCAGGTCCTGGACGTCTCCGGCGGCTCCACAGCCGACGGCGCGGCAGTCATCCAGTACCGCGGCCACGGCGGCACCAACCAGCAGTGGAAGCTGGTCAGGACGGCCGGGCCCACGGTGTCCGGACCGTACACGTGGCGCAACGCCCAGGTGGTGGGCGGCGGCTACGTCACCGGGCTCGTGTTCAACCCCCGGGAGAAGGGCCTGCTGTACGCGCGCACCGACATGGGCGGCGCCTACCGCTGGGACACCGGGGCCGAACAGTGGATCCCGCTGACCGACTGGATCGGCGAGAAGGACTGGAACCTGCTGGGCATCGACGCGCTGGCCACCGACCCGGTCGACCCCGACCGGCTCTACCTCGCCGCCGGCACCTACACCAACAACTGGGCGGGCAACGGCGCCATCCTCCGCTCCAAGGACCGCGGCCGCACCTTCCAGCGCACCGACCTGCCCTTCAAGCTCGGCGGCAACGAGGACGGCCGCGGGGCGGGCGAACGGCTGGCGGTCGACCCCGCGGCCAACGGCACCCTCCTGCTGGGCACGCGCAAGAACGGCCTGTGGCGCACCACCGACCACGGCGCGACCTGGAGCCAGGTCTCCTCGTTCCCGGTCAAGGACGGGGCGGGCAGCGGCGCCGGCATCTCCTTCGTGACGTACGGACCGGCCGGCAGCAAGACCGTCTACGTCGGCGTCGCCGACCGGAACACCTCCCTCTACCGCTCCACCGACGGCGGCAGCACCTGGCAGGCCGTCCCCGGGCAGCCCACCGGCCAGATGCCGCAGCACGGCGTGCTCTCCGGCGACGGCTCGCTGTACCTGACGTACACCAACGCCCTCGGCCCCAACGGCGTGACGGCGGGCTCGGTGTGGAAGCACACGCCGGCCGGCGGAACGTGGCGGAACGTCTCCCCCTCCCAGGGCAGCTACGGGTTCTCCGGTCTGGCCGTCGACCCGCGCAAGCCCTCCACGGTGATGGTCACCACCCTCGGCCGCTGGTGGCCGGAGGACGAGGTCTACCGGACCACCGACGGCGGCACGACGTGGAAGGCCCTGGCCGACAAGTCCGTACGGGACGCCTCCGCCGCCCCGTACGTCGGCACCGGCACCGGGCACTGGATGACCGCCCTGGCCATCGACCCCTTCGACTCCGGGCACGTGCTGTACGGCACCGGCAGCGGCATCCTGCGCAGCAAGGACGCCAACGCCTCCGACAGCGGCGGCACCAGCCACTGGCACGTGGGCGCCCGCGGGCTGGAGGAGACCGCACTGCTGGACGCGATCGCCCCGCCCGGCGGCGCCCACGTCATCACGGCCATGGGCGACCTCGGCGGATTCCGCCACGACTCCCTGACCGAGGTGCCCGCCGGCCGGCTGAAGAACCCGATGATGACCAACAGCACATCGATCGACTTCGCACAGTCCAACCCCTCGATGATGGTCCGCGTCGGCCGGGGCGGTGCGCAGGACGGCGCCTACTCCACCGACGGCGGCCGCACCTGGAACGGCTTCGCCTCCGAACCGGTGGCCGGCGCCGACACCGGCAGGGTGGCGCTCTCCGCCGACGGCTCGGCCATCGTCTGGACGCAGACCGGCCAGCCCCCGTACCGCTCGACGGACAGGGGAGCGAGCTGGTCGAAGGTCAACGGCCTGGGCGCCGACGCCGCCGTCGTCGCCGACCGCTCCTCGGCCCGGACGTTCTACTCCCTGTCCGGCGGCACCCTGTACGCCAGCACCGACGGCGGCGCGACCTTCACCGCCCGCGCCGCGGGCCTGCCCGCCGGCGGCCGGCTCAAGGCGGTCCCCGGAGCCGCGGGGGACCTGTGGATCGCCGGAGGCGCCCACGGCCTCCTGCACTCCACCGACGGCGGCCGCACCTTCACCGGGCTCGCCGCGGTGAAGTCGGCCTCCGCCGTCGGCTTCGGCAAGGCCGCACCGGGCGCCTCCTACCAGGCCCTGTACCTGATCGGCACCGTCAAGGACACCACCGGCGTCTTCCGCTCCACCGACAAGGGCGCCACCTGGCTCCGCGTCAACGACGACGCCCACCAGTGGGGCAGCATCGGCGGCACCGGCGTCATCACCGGCGACCCCGACGCCTTCGGCCGCGTGTACGTAGGCACCAACGGCCGCGGCCTCCAGTACGGCGACCCCTCCTGATCCGACCCCCGACGGGGCCGCAGACCCGACAGCCTGCGGCCCCGTCCGCCCGCCCGTCCGCCCGTCCGCCCGGCCGTCAGGTGGCACCACAACCCGCGCGGCGCGGCTCCTACCCGATCGGGCGACTGTGCCCCGGCTCGACACGGGCCATGATCACCGGGTGAGTTCTTCTCTGATGCGCCGTGCGTGCACCGCCGCCCTGCTGCTGACCTCGACCCTGGCCCCCGCCGTGGCTGCCGCCGCCCAACCCGAACCCCCCGGGCAGGGGGCGGGGCGCGCCGTACAGGCCCGCCTGCTCGGTGAAAAGACCGTTCCGCACAAGCTCGCCTTCCAGGACACCACGGTCGGCGGCCTGTCCGGCATCGACCGCAACCCGTGCACCGGCGAGTACGTGTTCATCAGCGACGACCGTTCATACCTCCAGCCCGCCCGTTTCTACACGGCGAAGCTGGACGTGGACGCCGGCGGGGTGCACGCGGTCGACTTCACCGGCACCCACCCCTTCCTCCAGCCCGACGGCGCGGTCTACCCGCCCCCCACCGCGGGGGACGGCAAGGCCGTCGACCCGGAGGAGATCCGGGTCGACCCGCGCAGCTGCGACTACTGGTGGGCCCAGGAGGGCGACCGTCCCAAGGAGGTCGGCCCGCCGGTGGTCCAGCCGTCCATCCAGTACGCCACCGCCACCGGTGACCACTTCGGCGAGCTGCGGCTGCCGCCGAACTACGAGATCACGATGGAGGAGCGCGGCCCGCGCCGGAACCAGGCGGTCGAGGCGTTCACCTTCGGCTCCCGGGGCAAGGTGGTGACCAGCGCGGTCGAGGGCCCGCTGCTCCAGGACGGCCCCGAGCCGGACGTGGACAACGGCGCGCTGGTCCGCGTCACGCAACAGGACCGCGGCGGCCGCGTCCTCGGCCAGTTCGCCTACCCGCTGGAGAAGATCTTCGCCGAGAACGACCCCGCCAGCCCGTGGGGCCCGGACACCGGAGTCCCGTCCATCCTCGCGTTCCCCGACCAGCCCGACCGCTACCTCGTGCTCGAACGCACCTGGGTCGCCGGCGCGGGCTACAAGATCCGCCTCTTCGACGCCACCACCCGCGGGGCGACCGATGTGCGCGGGACGGAGTCGCTGGCCGGGCAGGCCGTCATGCCGATGCGCAAGAAGCTCGTCGCGGACTTCGACACCCTGGGCCTCTCCGCCGTCGACAACACCGAGGGCATGACGTGGGGCCCGGACCTGCCCTCCGGCGAGCGGCTGCTGATCCTCGTCAGCGACGACAACTTCGCCGAGGAGGCCATCACCCAGATCGTCGCCCTCGGCATCCGCTGACCCTGCGGCGGCAGCCCGCCGGCCACCCGGTGGGGGTGGAAGACGCCAAGGACACCTTCCGCCGCTGACCGGCAACCACGCCCGGGCCCCGACCCCTTCCCCCTGGGTCGGGGCCCGGTCGGCTGCCCGCACCACAGAACACCGTGATCCGGCCGGGGTCCGAGGGGGTGTCGGACCTTCGCATGTGGCGGCCGTCACGCGGCGAACCGGGACATCCCGGAAGTTCCGCCCAGGGGTCCTCGATGGGTGTCCAGGTGGCGTCCCATACGCCCGAAGGGGTGCGTGGCCTGTGAAACTTCCCGGAAATGGGGGCGGGTCGCGACAGGGATTGGCGGAAACCGCTCGCAGCGTGTCCGAAATGCTTGGGGTGGATATTCCCCGGGTTCGAAGTGCCCCCGACCGCAGAGTCGGCGAGCATGATCATCTGCTTGTGGACAGTGCCGATTGGCGACCCTAAGCTCTGCCCTGGCCTGGCCGGAGATGGTCGAGAAAAAGCAATCGACGAAACTTTTACTTTCGGGGGATCGATATGCCCAACCCCACAGTGTGGAATGTCGTTTCGGATGCAGGAGTCGACGCAGGCAGCGATATCGTGCTCGCGGCCGATTTCCCGGTGACGGGGCGGAACGAGGGCGGATTCGCCGATCTGGCGCCCGGTCTGAAGCTGGACTGCGACCTGTGGCAGACCGTCGCCCCGGTCCGCGACCCCGAGACCGACGCCTTGGACGACAGCTACCTGGAGCCCTGGCTCTCCGAGGTGGCCGCATCCGGCCGCACGGTTCGCGCCGTGCTCGGCTACTGCGCGGGCTCCGTCTTCGCCGGCGTTCTCGCCGAGAAGATCGGCGCACGGCAGCAGACCACGCCGCGTGTGGTGTTGTTCGACCCCGAGCTTGTCGATGTGCCCACCGTCCACCTCCAGTTCGGCCGGGTCATCGGCAACATGACCACCGTTCTGACCCCGGAGGAGACGGCTGAGCTGTCCGCCGCCGCCGAGCGCCTCGCCGATCGGCCCGACACCACTCCGGCCTCCTTCGCCGCCGGCCTGTACACGACCTTCCGCCCGATCGGCACCGCGGCGCTGCGGCGGGCCGGACTCGACGAGGACTACGCCGGCGAACTCGTGCAGCTGGTCGGCTCGTTCATGTCCTATCTCGGCACCGCCGCCCACCTCGACCCGCGCCCCGGCTGGAGCGGGGCCACGGTCGTCACCTCCGCCAGTGCGACCAGCGGGCTGAACCGGATGCGCACCACACCCGGCGTCGCCCCCATCGAGGTCGCCGACGAGTGGCGCTTCGAGGCCGAGCACCGGGACCTCCTGCGCACCCCCGCCATCGCCGAAGCCGTCGGCAAGGTCCTGGCGAGCCGCCCGGGAGAGCACGCGTGAGCACCGAAGCCGCGGCCGGCCGCGTACCGGCGGGCCGCAAGGAGACCACCCTCTGGCTCCTCGACGAGCTGGTCCCGGGCAGCGGCGCCAACAACCTGTCGCTGGCCCTGCGCGTGCGCGGCCGCCTCGACGAAGCCGCCACCGCGGACGCCCTGGGACTCCTGACGGACCGCTTCGAGGTGCTGCGCACTGTCTACCACCGGCAGGGCGCCGAGCTGACCAGGTCCGTCGTGCCGTCCCTCACCGTCGGGCTGGAGGAGGCGGAGCACCACGGCAGCGCGGAGGAGGAACGAGCCGTGCTGACGGCCTTCGTGGCCCGCCCCTTCACCCCGGACGGCAGCCCCCTGCTGCGCGCTCTGCTGCTGCACGGGCCGGACCACGACGTGCTGTGCCTGGCCGTGCACCATGCGGTGTCGGACGTGCAGTCGACGGCCATCCTGCGCGCCGAGTTCGCCACCTTCTACGAGGCGGTGCTGGACGGCCGCCGCCCCGTACCCGCCGTGGTGCCCGCCCTGCGCGAGCCCGCACCGTCCCCCGAGAGCCGCGGCTACTGGCAGGACCGCATGGCCGGCTTCCGCTCCTCCGGCCTGGAACTCCTCTGCGAGCAGCGCGACCAGCCCGTCACCACCCTCCGGGGCGACGAGGTCACCCACGTCCTGTCGGCCGAGGCGCACGCGGTCGTACGCCGCCTCCAGCGCGAGCTGCGGGCACCGGAGTCCGTCGTCCTGCTCACGGCCTACGCGGTCCTCCTTGCCGCGCACGGCGCCGGCCCCGACCTCACCATCGGCTCCCCCGTCAACACCCGCCCCCGCGAGGCGGTGGACGCGGTCGGCTACCACAGCAACCTCGTGGTCCTGCGCCTGCTCATGGACCGCAACGCCACCTTCCGGGACCTCACGGCCCTGACCCGGCGCACGTTCATGGAGGCGATGGCGCACAAGGACGTACCGGTCGACGACGTGCTGGACATGGTCGAACGCGACGGCTCCGGCTGGCGCAACGCGCTGTTCAAGCACGTCTTCAACTACGTCCCCTTCGCCGAGGACCAGCGCACCTTCACCCTCGCCGGAGCCGAGGCCGAGCTCCTCGTCGTCGAGAACGGATTCAGCCAGTTCGACCTGGAGTTCTTCGTCTCCGCCAACCAGGACGCCGCCACCGTGCGCGCGGTGTTCTACACCGGGGTCCTGGACCGGTCGGACGTCGAACTGATGGTCCGGCGCTACGACGCCCTGCTGGTCGCCCTGGGCACCGGGGCGGATACGCCGATCGCCTCCCTGGAGTACTGGTCCGCCCGCGACCACGAGATCATCGACGCCGCAAACGCCACGGCCCGCGCGATCGGACTGCCGTCGGTGCTCACCGGCTTCGCCCGCCGCGCCGCCGCCGACCCCGCGGCCGCGGCCGTACGGGAGGGCGACCGTACGGCCACCTACGGCGCCCTGTGGTCGGCGGCCGTCGACACGGCCGCCCGGCTGGCCGAGGCCGGCGTACGCCCCGGTGACGTCGTCGCCCTGCTCATGCCGCGCGGCGCCGCGCTGGCCGCCTCGGTGTTCGGCACCTGGCTCGCGGGCGCGGCCTACCTTCCCCTCGACCCGCAGCACCCCGCCGAGCGCCTGGCCTACCAGCTCGACGACACGCAGGCCCGCGTCGTCATCGTCGGCGCCGGCATCACCGCTCCCGAGGGCCGCACCGCCGTCCCCGCCGCCGACTGGGAGCAGGTGCCCCGGGTGCCGGTGGACGAGGCCGCAGTCAAGGCCGACCCCGACGGCCTCGCCTACGTGATCCACACCTCCGGCTCGACCGGCAGGCCCAAGGGCATCCCGATCCGGCACGGCAGCCTCGCCAACCACATCGTCGACTACGCCGACCGCTTCGGCGTCGCCGGCTCCCCGCGCCCCACCGGCTGGCTCAGCACGTACAGCTTCGACACCTCCTCGCTCGAACTGATGATGCCGCTGCTCCACGGCGGCCACACGGTGGTCCTCCCGGACGAGGCGCGCACGGACGGCACCCTGCTGGCCGCCGCCGTCACGGCCCACGACATCGGCCTGCTCCAGGCGACCCCCACGACGTGGCGGATCGTTGCCCGCGAGGCCGCGGACGCGATGGCCGGACGCGTCCTGCTCACCGGCGGTGAACCCCTGCCCGCCGAACTGGCCACCCGGCTGCTCGACGCCGGCGCCGACCTCTGGAACGTCTACGGCCCCACCGAGAGCACCATCTGGGCGACCGCCGGCCGCGTGCCGGCCGGCCACGGCGGAAGGGTCGACGTGGGCGCGCCCGTCGCCAACACCCGCATCTTCATCGCCGACCCCCGCGGCAGGCCCCTCCCGGTGGGCTTGCGCGGAGAGCTGTGCGTCGCCGGCGTCGGCGTCGCCTCCGGCTACCACGGGCGGCCCGACCTGACCGCGGAGCGCTTCGGCGAGAACGCCGAGTACGGGCGCTTCCACCGCTCGGGGGACGTGGCCCGCTGGCGGCCGGACGGCAGGATCGACCTGTTCGGCCGGATGGACCGGCAGGTCAAACTGCGCGGCAACCGGATCGAACCCGCCGAGATCGAGGCGGTGCTGCTCACCCACCCCGACGTCGAGGCCGCGGCGGTCGTGGTCGTCGGCGATCCCGGGGCGGACGGCTACCTGGCCGCCTTCGTCCGGGTCCCGGGCCGCCCCGGGGCCGTGGACGAGCTGTGGGACCACGCCCGCGGGCAGCTTCCGCGCTCGGTCGTCCCGCACCGGTTCATCGCCGTGGACGCCTTCCCCCGCACCGGCAGCGACAAGGTCGACCACCTGGCCCTCGCCGAGCAGGCGGCCCGGCACTGCGGCCCGGCCGTCGCCGGCCCCGGCGCGGAACCCGCCGCAGGCGCGCAGGACGACGACCTGACGTCCACCGTCGTCGGCCTCTTCGCCGAACTGCTCGACCGCAGCGACCTCGACGCCGGAGCGCACTTCTTCGCCAACGGCGGGCACTCGCTGCTGGCCGTCGCCCTCGCCCAGCGGATCAAGGACATCACCGGTGTCCGGCTCGCGCTGACCGACGTGTTCGAAACCCCCACCCCCGCCGCTCTCGCCGACCGGCTGCGCCGGCTCGTCTGACGGAACCGAAAGAGACGCTCGCATGGAAATCCTCAAGCTGGCCGTCAGCGGCTGGTTCGCCCGCGCCCTCGCGGTCGCCGCCCGCCTGGAGATAGCCGACATCCTCGACGGCGGATCGATGACCTCGGCCGAGCTCGCCGAGCGCACCGGGACCCACCCCGACGTCCTCCACCGCCTCCTCCAGATGCTCACCGTGCCGGGCGTCCTGGAGCGCGACGGGGAGAGGTTCCGGCTGACCGAGGCGTACGCGCCCCTGCGCGCGGACCACCCCTTCACCCAGCGCCACTTCGCGATCCTTGCCGCCGAGCTGTACGACGACGCCTTCGCCGCCCTGATGCACACCGTGAAGACGGGCAAGTCCGGCTTCCAGGAGGTGTTCGGGGAATCCCTCTACGGCTACCTGGAGACCCACCCCGAGACGGCGGACCTGTTCGACAAGGGCATGGTCGACCTGGCGGCGCCGGTGGCCCAGTGCCTGCTCGGCCAACACGACTTCAGCACCGTCAAGACGGTCGTCGATGTGGGCGGTGGCAGCGGCGGCCTGCTCCCGGGCCTGCTCGCCGCCCACCCGGACCTGCGCGGCACCGTCGCAGACCGGGCAAGTGTGTGTGCCAGGGGCCGCACGGCCCTGGAACGGGTCGCGAAGGAGGACGTGCTCGACCGCATCGACTTCGCCCCGAGCGACTTCTTCGTCGAGCTGCCCGCCGGAGCCGACCGCTACCTGCTGAAGAACGTGCTGCACGACTGGACGTACGAGAACTGCGTCCGGATCCTGCGCACCGTCGCCACCGCCATGGAGGACAGCCCCGCCGGTGCCCGGCTGCTCGTCGTGGAGCCTCTGGTGGAGAACGACATCGACGGGTGGCGGGCGATGTTCCAGGCCGTGGCGTGCGACGAGGGCACCATCGGACTCGACGAGCCCGCCATGCGGCGCGCCCTGGAGGAGGCCGGCTTCACCGTGCGGTCGGTCGGGCAGCTTCCCACGCAGCACAAGGTGTTCGAAGCCGCCCTGGGCGCCTCCTGATGCTCACGCCGGTCTTCCTGTTCGCGGGGCAGGGCTCCCAGTACCACGGCATGGGCAAGTGGCTCTACGGGGCCGACGCCGTGTTCCGGGACACCCTCGACTCCCTGGACGCGACCGTCCGCGAGGTCCGCGGCGACTCGGTGGTGGAGGCGATCCACGGCCCCGGCCGCGGCCCCGAGCACCCGATGACGCGGTTCTCCGTCACCCAGCCGGCCATCTTCATGGTCGAGTACGCGCTGGCGCGCATGCTGCAGGCCCACGGGTTCGAACCCGGCGCGGTGCTCGGGGCCAGCCTCGGAGAAGTCGCCGCGGCGGCCGTCGCCGGCGCCGTGGACCCGCAGGCGTGCCTGCGCTCCCTGCTGCGGCAGGTGGACGTCTTCGAGGCCGAGTGCCCGCGAGGCGGGATGCTCGCGGTCCTGGCCGACCGGCAACTCGCCGACCGCGACCCGGCCCTCGCGGGGGCCCACGTCGCCGCCGTGAACTCCCCGGAGAACTTCGTCCTGGCCGGCACCGCCGAGGTCCTGGACCGGATCGAACGGCATCTCCACACCACCGGCACGCTCTGCCAGCGGCTGCCCGTCCTGTTCCCCTTCCACTCACCCCTGATCGACCCCGTGGAGGGCGTGTTCAAGGACCTCGTCGGCGACCTGGCCATGCATCCGGCCGAGGTCCCGCTGATCTCCGGCACCACCGGCGCCTCCGTGCGGATACCCGACCCCGCGCACCTGTGGCGGGTGCTGCGCGAGCCCTTCGACCTGACCCGGGCGCTGGGACCCCTGCTCGAACGGGACGACCTGCTCTTCCTCGACCTCGGGCCCTCCGGGTCCATGGCGAACCTGGTGCGGGCGGCCCTGCCGGAGGGCAGCGGTTCCCGCGTCCTGCCGCTGATGTCCCCCTACGCCCGCGACGAGGTGCTGTACCGGGCTGTCCTCGACGCACGTTCCGGCCTCGCCGCCGTCCCCGCACGAATCGAGGTGAACCCCGTGAGCGCGCCCGCAGCGCCCACCGCGCACCGGTCAGCCGCCGCCCCGACGCTCCACGTCCACGTCTTCCCCGGGCAGGGCGCCCAGGCCAAGGGCATGGGCCGGGAGGTGTTCGACCGCTTCCCCGACCTCGTCGCCCGCGCCGACGCCGTCCTCGGATACTCCCTCCGGGAGCTGTGCCTGGAGGATCCGGGCCGGAACCTGCGCGACACCCGCTACACCCAGCCCGCGCTGTACGCGGTCAACTCCCTGACCTGGCTGGCGGCCGTGGGCGAGGGCGGACGCCTGCCGGACTACGTCCTGGGGCACAGCCTGGGCGAGTTCTCCGCCCTGTTCGCCGCCGGGGTCTACGACTTCGAGACGGGCCTGCGCCTGGTCGCCGAGCGCGGCCGGCTCATGGGGCAGGTCACGGGCGGCACGATGGCCGCCGTCTCGTACGTCGACGCCGCCCTTGTGGAACGGGTACTGCACGAAGAGGGCCTCGGCGACGTCGACATCGCGAACCACAACGCGCCCACCCAGACCGTGATCGCCGGTCCCGCGGAGTCGGTCGGCCGGGCGCTGCCCGCGCTGAAGGCGGCCGGCGCGCGGTGCGCGCCGCTGAACGTCAGCGCACCCTTCCACAGCCGCTACATGGCCGACGCCGCCGAGGAGTTCGGACGGCTGCTCGACGCCACCGCCTTCGCCTCACCGAAGATCCCGGTCATCGCCAACGTGGACGCGCGGCCCTACGAGGCGGGGGAGGTGGCTGCCACCCTGCGGCGGCAGATCTCCTCGCCCGTGCGCTGGACCGACAGCATCCGGTTCCTCATGGGCCAGGGCGACTTCACGGTGCGCGAGCTCGGCCCGGGGCAGGTGCTGACGAAGCTGGTCGCCCGCATCCGCGAGGAGGCGACACCTCTGCCGGCCGCTCCGCGGGGGCGGGGGCCGGCTCCTGCCGACCCGGTTCGCACTCCGCCCGTCCGTACCGGGCCGGCAGCCTCCGTGCCCGCGCCGGCAGCATCCGTACGCCCCGCCGCGGCCGCCGCCGGGTTGCTGGGGTCGGAGGACTTCCGGCGGGACTACGGCGTCCGCCTCGCCTACGCCGCCGGCGGGATGCGGCAGGGGATCAGCTCCGTCGACCTGGTGGCCCGGATGGCCGGGGCCGGACTGCTCTCGTACTTCGGCGCCTCGGGGCTCGCGCCCCGGGACGTGGCCGCGGCGGTCGCCGAGATCCGCGCACGCGTCCCCGCCGGGGCGCCGTTCGGAGTCAACGTCACGCACGACCCCTTCGACCCCCGGGCCGAGTCCGAGCTGGTCGACGCCCTGATCCGGGACGACGTGCGGTTCGTGGAGGCCTCCACCCACGTCGAGGCCACTCCCGCCCTCGTCCGGCACCGGCTGACGGGCGCCCGGGTGCGTGCGGACGGCACCGTGCACGTGCCCCGGAAGATCCTGGCGAAGGTGACCCGGCCGGACGCCGCCCGCCTGTTCCTGGAACCGCCGCCCGCCGCGCTCGTGGGCCGGCTGGTGGCGGAGGGCCTGCTCACCGCCGAGGAGGCCGAGGCCGGTGCACGCGTCGCGCTGGCCGACGACGTCTGCGCGCTCGGTGACGCCGGGGACCACTCCGACATGGCGACCCTGTGGGCGCTGCTGCCCGCGCTGCGCGGACTGCGCGCGGAGCTCGGCGGCGCGGCCGAGGCCGTGCGCATCGGCGCCGGAGGCGGCATCGGAGCCCCCGAGTCGGCGGCGGCCGCCTTCGTCCTGGGCGCAGACTTCGTCCTCACCGGCTCCGTCAACGCGTGCACCGCCGAGAGCGGGACCAGCGCGGCGGCGAAGGACCTCCTGCAGGAGGCGGACGTCCACGACACCGCCTTCGCGCCCTACGGAGACCTCTTCGAACTCGGCGGCCGCGCACGGGTGCTGCGCAAGGGCGTGCTCTTCCACGCCCGCGCGGGAAGGCTCCACGACCTGTGGCGCAACCACGACGCGTGGGAGTCGGTACCCGCCGCCGTGCGCGCGAAGGTGGAGCACGACTACCTGGGCGCCTCCTTCGAGGAGGTCCTCGCCCGCGTCGGCGGCTCCGCCGACTCCGCCCTCGACCCCAAGCGGCGCATGGCGCTCGTCTTCCGGTGGTACTGCGCCCAGGCGGCCACATGGGCGATCGAGGGCACACCGGGCCGCGTGGCCGACTACCAGATCCCCTGCGGACCGGCCCTCGGCGCCTGCAACCGCTGGCTTGCGCCGACGCCGCTTCGCGCATGGCCGCATCGGCACGCCGACGAGCTCGCCGACCGCCTGATGGACGAGGCCGCGGAGATCGCAGGCGGCGGCCTGCGAAGCCGCAGCTCCTGATCCCCCGGGGCACGGCGGGGCCCCGGACAACCCCCACGATCGTCATTCCCAGCAAGAGCGAGGCACACCGCATGACCGAGACCCCGGCCAAGGAACCCGGCACCGGATCCGGCGACCTGGCGAGCGAGTTCGACCTGTCCGACCCGAAGTTCATCACCGACCCGGAGGCGGGAAAGCGCTGGCTCGGCGGCCCCCGGCCTGTCTGCCGCGGCAAGTTCGCCGACGGCAGTGACGTCTGGGTGGTCACCGGACACCACGATGTCAGGACGGTGCTCGGCGAGCCGACCCTGCGCAGCCGCCCGCCGGGCGACTCCCACCGCCAGAGCATGCTCAGCCGGGGCATCCCCGAGGACATCGTCGACATGTTCGACTCCACCCTGCTGACCATGGACGGTGCGGACCACATGAGGGTCCGCCGCCTCGTCACCCGCGCCCTGTCCGCACGGCGGATGCTGGCTCTGACCCCCGCCGTGGAACGCGTGGCGGAGCGGCTGCTCGACGGCCTCGCCGACAAGGCCGAGCCCGACCTGATCGCGGACTACGCGCACCCGCTGGCCATCATCGTCATCTGCGAACTCCTCGGCGTGGACGAGGAGTACCGCGAGCAGTGGCGGGAATGGAGCGAGACCCTCGCACAGGCCCTGCGCCCCAACCCGGAGCAGTTCGCCCCCGCCGTGCGGGGCATGGCCCGGGTGACCCGGGAACTGATCGCCGCCCGCCGAGCCGAGCCGCGGGACGACCTGATCTCCGAGCTGGTGCAGGTCCACGAGGAGGACAGCGACCGGCTGAGCGACGACGAGCTGACCGCCCTGGCGATGGTCCTCGTGCAGGCCGGCCACGAGACCGTCCGCAACCTCGTCGCCCTCGGGGTCTTCACCCTGCTCCGGCACCCCGACCAGCTGGAACTGCTGAAGAACGACCCGTCGCTCGGCAGCCGGGCCGTCGCCGAGCTCGTGCGCCACACCGCGCCGGTGAAACACACGTTCCGCCGCTTCGCCACCGAGCCTGTCGACATCGGCGGGGTGAAGGTACAGCCCGGAGAGGCCATCCAGGTGGTACTGGCCGCCGCCAACCGGGACCCGGAGGTCTTCGAGGAGCCCGGCCGCCTCGACATCACCCGCGAGCACAACCCGCACCTGGGCTTCGGCCGCGGCGCGCACTACTGCCTGGGTGCAAGCCTCGCCCTGATCGAGGGCGAGGTCGCCCTGACCGCACTGTTCGGGCGGTTCCCCGACCTGGCGCTGGCCGTCGACCCGAGCGAGATCGATCCGCCCTACCTGATGTCGATGCAACGTCTCCCCGTCCGCCTGTCACCGGAGGTGTGATGCCCGACAACGTCCCCACGGTCCCGGGTCTGCCGATGACCCGGGGCCGGTGCCCCTTCGACCCCGCGCCCGAACTCGGGGCGCTCCGCGCGGACCACCCGGTCGCCCGCATGGAGTTCCCGGACGGGCACGTGGGCTGGCTGGTCACCGGCTACCCCCAGGTCCGCAGACTCCTCGCCGACCCCCGGATGAGCTCCCGGGCGGACGCGCTGCGCTCGCCCATCCCGCTGCCCATGGCCTCGGACCGGACCGAGCCGGCTCCGGGCATGTTCACGGCCATGGACCCGCCGGAGCACACCCGCTACCGGCGGGCGGTGGCCGGCTGGTTCTCGGCGCGCCGCACCCGCACCCTCGAACCCCGGCTGAGGGAGCTCGCCGACAGCCACCTGGACGCCATGGCCTCCGGCCGGGGCGGGGGCCCGGTCGACCTGGTGACGGGGTTCGCCGAGCCCATGGCCGCATCGGTCATCTGCGAGCTGCTGGGCGTGCCCCTGTCGGAGCGCCCGGCCTTCGCCCGCGCCATCGCGGCACTCTTCGCGGTGCACTCCAGCGCTGAGGAGGCCATCGCCGGCTGGCACGCCGTCACCGGCCTGCTGCACCGGCTGGTCGAGGCCAAACGCGCCGAGCCTGCGAACGACCTGATCGCCGCCCTCGTGGCCGAGGGCCGGCTCTCGGACGAAGAGATCGTCACGGTCGGCGCCGTGCTGCTGACCGCCGGCTACGACACCAGCGCGAACATGATCGCCCTGGGCACCTTCGCGCTGTTGGAGCACCCCGAGCAGGCGGCCGCGCTGGCCGCCGACACCTCTCTGGCCGAACGGGCGGTCGAGGAACTGCTGCGCTACCTCACGGTCGTCCACGCGGGCGGCATCCGAGCCGCGGCCGAGGACCTGGAGTTGGAGGGACACCGGATGGCGGCCG
This sequence comes from Streptomyces sp. 2P-4, assembly GCF_030167965.1. Classification (NCBI taxonomy): domain Bacteria; kingdom Bacillati; phylum Actinomycetota; class Actinomycetes; order Kitasatosporales; family Streptomycetaceae; genus Streptomyces; species Streptomyces sp. 2P-4. Next base: position 101,538 of record NZ_CP095012.1, on the reverse strand, counting down.
GGGACGCGGTCTCGCTCTCCTTCGCGGCCGCCAACCGCGATCCGGCGCTCTGCGCCCGGCCTGACGAACTGGACGTGACCCGCGAGCCCGTGCCGCACCTCGCCTTCGGGCACGGCATCCACCAGTGCGCGGGCCAGCAGCTCGCCCGGCTGGAACTGAGGATCGCGTTCGAGGCCCTGTTCGGGCGCTTCCCGGGGCTGCGCCTCGGCGTCCCCGCCGCCGAGGTCCGCACCCGCCCGGACATGGTGATCTACGGCGTCCACGAGCTACCGGTGACCTGGTGAACGGAGAGCACATGCTGTACCGAGAGATGTTCAAGTCCAAGATCCACCGGGCGACCGTGACCCAGGCGGACCTGCACTACGTCGGCTCCGTCACCATCGACGCCACCCTGATGGCCGCCGCGGACCTGCTGCCCGGCGAAAAGGTCGACATCGTCGACGTCGACAACGGCGCCCGCCTCAGCACGTACGTCATCGAGGGCGAGGCCGGCAGCGGGGTCATCGGCATCAACGGCGCCGCGGCCCACCTCGTCCACCCCGGCGACCTCGTCATCATCATCTCCTACGCCTCCATGAGCGAGGAGCACGCCCGCTCGTACCGGCCGAGCGTGGTGTTCGTCGACGCCGACAACCGGCCCGTCACGACCGGCACCGACCCCGCCGACGTACCCGACGGATACGGCCTGGTGCGCGGCGACACCGTCAGCGCCTGACCACCCACCTGCTCATCGGAGACCCACATGAGTGCCACCCCTGACGTCATGACCGCCTTCACCAGCGGTCTCGCCGACATCAACCTCGACGAGTCCGGCACCGCCCGCCGCGGCGCGAACGCCGCCGGCATGAAGTCCGCCAGCGCCACCATCTACGACATGGCCGCGACGCTCTCCGGCCACGGCGCCCTGTGGAACTGGGGCATGCACGACCCCGCACTGGTCGAGGAGATCCGCGCCCGCGTGCCCGGCTTCGGAGAGCCCTGGACCGACGGCTTCAGCGAGCAGCTGTACTTCCTCGCCCTGCGCGAACTCCCCATCGCACTCGACGACTACGCCGGCCGCCACGTACTGGAGGTCGGCTGCGGCATGGGCGAGGGCCTCAACTTCCTCTCCCGCATCGCCCCCGGCGCCCGCATGACCGGCCTCGACCTGTCACCGAAGGCCGTCGCCCGGGCCACCGCCACCCTGTCCCGCGGCGACGAGCTCGCCTTCGTGCACGGCGACGCGGAGGAGCTCCCCTTCGAGGACGCCTCCGTCGACGTGCTCGTCAACATCGAGAGCTCGCACACCTACCCCGACCTCGGTGCGTTCCTCGCCGAAGCCGCACGCGTGCTCCGGCCCGGCGGCTTCCTCAGCCACATCGACGTCTACACCCGGCAGCGCACGGAGACCATGCGGCGCACGGCGGAGGCGACCGAGGGCCTGGAATGGACGGCCGACCACGACATCTCGGACCGGGTCCGCGCAGCCGTACGCCGCCGGATGGCAGCAGGCAGCCACTTCCGGACCACCCTCGGCAAGCAGCGCATGAACCCGCTGGTGCGCCAGATCGCCGCGCACAGCCAGATCCTCATGTTCGGCGGCATGTTCGCGGGCTACCAGCCGCCCCCCGCCATCAAGGCGCTCAGCAAGCTGGGCATCGTGCCGTGGATGAGCGGACTGCCGATGGAGAGCTACCGCCACCGGATCGCCGTCCGCCGATGACACACCGCCCGGGCCGAAACCGAAAGGGGGACGCATGAGCCCACGGCTGTTCGCCGTCGCCGCCGACACCGAGGAGGTGCTCCGGCTCCTGCTGGGCGCCCACCTCGACAGGATCCGTGCCGGACGTGCCCTGCCCTCGCTCGCCCGGTACTGCCGCGAGGCGGCGGCGGGGACGGCCGGAGTCCACCGGATCGCCTTCGCCGTCGACTCGTACGACGAGCTTCGCACGCAGCTCGAAGCGGCCTGTGCCGGCGAGGTCGGGCGGGTCCCGTCCCACGTCACCGCCCGGCGGCCCGGACTGGTGTTCGTCTTCGCCGGACAGGGCGCCCAGTGGTACGGGATGGGACGCGAACTCCTCGCACAGGAACCCGTCTTCCGGGAGGCGCTGCTCCGGTGCGACCGGCTGATCGGCGAGTTCGCGGGCTTCTCCGCCGTCGAGCAGCTGAAGCTGCCGGCCGGGAAGGCCAGGCTGGACGAACTGGACGTCCTCCAGCCGACGATGGTCTCCCTCCAGATCGCCCTGACCGCACTCTGGCGCAGCTGGGGGGTCACCCCCGACGCGGTCGTCGGGCACAGCATGGGGGAGATCGCCGCCGCCCACACCGCCGGCGGCCTGACCCTGCGCGACGCTCTGAAGGTCGCCTGCAGGCGCAGCGCGCTGCTGCGCCGCATCTCCGGCAAGGGGGCGCTGGCCACGACGGAACTCTCGCCGGCCGAGGCGCAGGCGGTGGCGGAGGCGAGCGGCGGCGGCGGGATCAGCGTGGCGGGGGAGAACAGTCCCCGCTCCACCGTCCTGGCGGGCGACTCGGACTCGCTCGCGGCGCTCGTCGGCGAGTTGGAGGCCAAGGACGTCTACTGCCGGGTGATCAAGGGAACGGTCGCCTCGCACAGCCGCTACGTGGAGGAGCTGCGCGAGGATCTGCACGAAGCCCTGCGTACGGTGGTGCCGGCCCCCACGCGGCTGCCGATGTACTCGACCGTGACGGCCGAGCCGGTGCGGGACGCGGGCCTGGGAGCCGCGTACTGGATGCGCAACCTGCGGGAACCGGTGCGGTTCGCGGCAGCGGTCGAGCATCTGAGCGACGCGGGACACGAGGTGTTCCTGGAGGTGAGTGCTCATCCGGTGCTGCTGAGCCCGATGCGCCAGACTCTCGAACACGGGGAGCGGCAGGGGTGGCTGCTGCCCTCCGGCAGGCGGCGGGCGGAGCTCCGCTCCATGCTCACCTCGCTCGGGACCCTGTACGCCTGCGGGCGCGAGCCGAACTGGGCGGCGCTGTTCCGCGAGGAGGGGCCTGACGCCCTCACCCCGTACCAGGCCGCCGTACTGGAGGCGGCGCGCCGGCCCCGGCCGGTACCGGAGGCGGCGCGCCTGTAGGTTCCCGCGTAGCAGCCGGGGGAGCGGGCGGAGGCCGGCGCGCCCGACGCCGGCCTCCACCGCCCCGACCGGGTCGTGAAGGGCCGGCGTCCCGCCGTGCGGGCGGCGTCCCGGCCGGGGGGTGGCCGCCCGGTGTCAGGCGGTGGCGGCGGTGAGGCCGTACAGGCCCGCCTCCCGGCGCAGCACCCCCACGTCGACGAGGGCCCGGCGCAGTGACACGGTGTCGAGGACACCGCTCTCGCACCACGGCTCCAGACGGTCCGTCACGGTGCGCTCGTCGTACTCCTCCCCGGGGGTGAACGTGGCTTCCGCCACGTGCCGCAGCACGGTGTGCCGCGCCGCTTGGTCGGCCTCCTCGGGCAGGGCCACGAGGACCCGGTCCCGTACGAAGCCGCGCAGCCGGGCGTCGGGCTGAGCGGCCGCGGCCTCCTCCTCCCTGCGGTGGGCGGCGGCCCGCCCGGCCTCCTCCAGGGCCCCCTCGTTGACGACGAGCCGGCCGCGGCCCTCGGGCACGAGCAGCCCCGTCCGGGTCAGCTGACCGATGGCCTTGGCCGCCACGGGGGTGTCGAGCCCGGCGGCCGTGAGGATCTCGGACGAGGTGGCCGAGCCGAGCGCGACCGCGGAGAAGACGCGGCGCAGAGTCGGGTCGGCCATCGCCAGGGTGAATTCGTCAGGTGTCATCGCAGTGTTCCGCATCCCTGCCGGTGCGGGCCGGCACGGCGCCGGCAGCGGCGCCGTGCCCGGCCTGGACCTTGGGGTCAGCGCCCCTTCCGCTTGATCTTGATGCTGGCGAGGTCGGTGGAGACCGACTTCAGTTCGACGCACCCGGCGCCGAGCTTGGCGACGGCCGCCACGGCGAGCTCCTCGGCCTTCGACAGGACGAGCTGCTCGGTGTCCTCGTCGGTCGCGGGGATCAGCACGCGGAAGGTGAACCCGTGCAGCCCTCGCTCGTAGTTGACCGTGCCCTCCTCGGTGAACCGGGCGCTGAGCACGCCGTGGTCGTCGACCTGGGCGAGCAGCGCCGCGCGCTGCTCCTCGTCGAGGGGAGCGAACTTGCCCCGGGTGAGGACCTGGTAGGTCGTGCTTCTGCTCATGATGGACGGTCTCCCGTTGTGGTTCGCTGATGTGAGTGGGTGTCGCAGGAGGCGCTCACCGGGCCAGGTCCTCCCGCCGGACGCGGTGGTGCGGCAGGAGCAGGACGAGGGCGGTGACCGGGACGAGGCCACCGGCCGCCCAGTACAGCGTCTCGCTGTAGGTGGACACGAACGTCTTCGCGCGGATCTCGCCGAGCGCACCATTGATCGTATCCCGGGTGCCGTCGTCGGCGCCCTGCACCAGGGTGGAGCAGATGTCCGGAACCTTGGCCAGGTCGTCCTGGCCCAGCGCCTCGGTCGCGCAGTCCTGGAGGTCGGAGGCCTGCCGGGGCGAGACGGACTGCACGGTGGGGACGACGCGTTCGGCCTGCGGCCCGGCGTTGCCCGCGAGGGCCGCGAAGAAGAGGCTGCCGATGACCGCCACACCGAGCGCTGCACCGAGCTGGCCGGTGGCGTTGATGATGCCGGAGGCGGCGCCGGCCTCCTGCGGCTGGACCTCCCTGAGCACCAGCGCAGTCAGCGGGGGCATCAGCATGCCCATGCCGGAGCCGATCAGGAGCATGGACGGGATCGCGTGCCAGGAGGTGATGCCCGTGCCGAAGCGGTCCGCCGCCCAGGCGTAGGAGAGGATCCCCGCGAGCATCAGGACGGCACCGGCGAGCAGGCAGTAGCGGCCGTAGAGCGGTGAGAGCCTGCGGACGGCGAGGCCGCCGACGATCGGGACGCACAGGGAGAACGGGATCGCGGTCAGGCCCGTGTGCAGGGCCGACCAGCCCAGGCCGGCCTGGAGGTAGAGGGTCCAGCTCAGGAAGAAGCCCGCGGGGATGGCGCTGAAGAGGAGCTGCACGCCGATACCGGCGCCGAACGCGCGGACCTTGAACAGGGACAGCGTCACCAGGGGCGAGCCGTCCTTGCGGGTCTTGTGGCGCTCGTAGACCACGAACAGCACCAGGACGGGGGCGGCGGCGACGAGCGAGGCGATGCTCCACACCGGCCAGTCGAGCTCGCGGCCGAGGGTCAGCGGCACCATGAGCAGCAGCAGCCCGACGACGATGAGCAGCATGCCGACCATGTCCAGGCGCTTTGCGTGGGGGGAGCTCGACTCCCGCATCCACTTCGCGGCGCCGATCAGCGCCAGCACGCCCACCGGCAGGTTCACCACGAAGATGCTGCGCCAGCCGAGGTCCAGCGGGCTCCAGCTGATCAGGGCACCGCCGATGAGGGGCCCGGAGACGATGGCCAGGCCGACCATGCTCGCATAGAGGCTGACGACGCGGCCGATCTCCTGGGGGGCGAAGGAGACGTGGATGAGCGCGAGCACCTGGGGCACCATGATGGCGGCCGTGAGGCCCTGGAGCGCGCGGGCGACGACGAGTAAGTCTGTGCTCGGCGCGGCGGCGCACATCGCGGACGCGAGGACGAACCCGCCGACGCCGACCAGGAACATGCGCTTGCGGCCGAAGATGTCGCCGAGCCGGCCGCCGGTGATCAGCAGGACCGCGAAGCTCAGGGTGTAGCCGGCCGTCATCGCCTGGATGGCGAAGGTCGAGGCGCCGAGGTCGCGTTGGATGCTCGGGATGGCCACGGTGATGATGTTGGCGTCGAGCAGGTCCATGAAGGTGGCGACCAGCAGGACTGTCAGCGCGAGCCACCGCTTCGGGTCGGGCTCGGGCGTCTCGGGAGTGGCAGGTGGGCCGGCGGCCGCCGGCTTTTCTGCCTGCCCTGCCTTGTTCATGGGTTCTTCTCCGGTTTCTCGGTCGGGGGTTCGGCGGCGGGTGCCGCGGTGGGTCCGGCAGCGGGTGCGGCTTCGGTGCTGCGGGCGAGTGCAGTCCAGGACTTCATGAGGAGCTCCACGACGTCCACCACGGAGTCCGTGCCGCTGTCTGAGGGGAAGAGCACGCGCTGGATGGACAGCCCGTCGTCCAGCGCGTGCACGATCAGCGCCAGGAGCTCCACAGGCGCCGGTGTGGTCACCCCGCGCGCGGCGAAGCCCTGCTCCAGCGACTGGGCGATCGCGTCCCGCGAGCGGCGCTCGCGGTCCGCCAGCAGGGGGAGCAGCTCCGGGTCGCGCAGTCCGTAGAGCCAGAGTTCGGTGCGCAGGGCGAGCCAGCTGGCGAGGTTCTCGTCGCGACGGCGGTGCCAGGAGCGCAGGTGGTCCAGCATCTCCTCGAAGGTGGCCGCCTCGCGGCTCATCGCCTGGATCTCTTCGAGCTCGTGCTGGGTCCGCTGCTCCAGCAGGGCGAGGACGAGCTCGTGCTTGCCCTCGAAGTTGCCGTAGAAGGCGCCCCGGGTGTACCCGGCGGCCTCGACGATCTGCTCCACCGAGGTTCCGCTGACCCCCTGGCCGGCGAAGAGGGCGGCCGCCGACCGAAGGATCTGCTCGCGGGTGACCTGCCGGCTCTGCTGCCGGGTGAGTCGCTTCGTGATGGTGACCGCCTCCTTGACGCGCTTCCCAGATACAGGACTGTATCCCAATACGGTTCTGTATCTGAAATGCATTCACGGCGGACGGTGGACGGCGGTCGTGCCCCGGGGGCGCGCATGCGAAAGGGCTGCCACCGGTGCCCGAAGGCGCGGTGGCAGCCCGTGGCCGAGCGGCAGGGTTCAGGCGGAGGCCGGCTCCGGGACCCGGAAGCGGTTGATGGCGTCCAGGTGTCGCTCCCGCAGTTCGTGGTCGCGTACGCCCAGTCCCTCCGCGGGCGCGAGCGCGAGGATTCCCACCTTGCCGTGGTGGAGGTTGCGGTGGACGTCGTGGAGGGCCTGGCCGGTCTCCTCCAGCGGGTAGACCTTCGACAGCGTGGGATGGATCCTGCCCCGGGAGACCAGCCGGTTCGACTCCCAGGACTCCCGGTAGTTCGCGAAGTGGGATCCGACGATCTTCTTGAGGGACATCCACAGGTAGCGGTTGTCGTACGCGTGGTGGTAGCCGGAGGTCGAGGCACAGGTGACGATCGTGCCGCCCTTGCGGGTCACGAAGACGCTCGCGCCGAACGTCTCGCGGCCCGGGTGCTCGAAGACGATGTCCACGTCCTCGCCGCCGGTCAGCTCACGGATGCGGCTGCCGAAGCGCTTCCACTCCTTCGGGTCCTGGGTGTGCTCGTCCTTCCAGAACCTGTAGTCCTCGGCGGTCCGGTCGATGATCGCGGTCGCCCCCATCGCCCGGCAGATGTCGGCCTTCTGCGCGCTGGAGACCACGCAGACGGGGTTGGCGCCCCCGTTGAGCGCGAACTGTGTGGCGTACGAGCCCAGTCCGCCGCCCGCGCCCCAGATCAGGACGTTGTCGCCCTGCTTCATGCCCGCGCCGTTGGGGGAGACCAGCTGGCGGTACGCGGTGGAGGCGACCAGCCCGGGTGCGGCGGCTTCCTCCCAGCTCAGATGCCGCGGCTTGGGCATCAGCTGGGTGGACTTCACCAGGGCGATCTGCGCCAGGCCGCCGAAGTTCGTCTCGTAGCCCCAGATGCGCTGCTCGGGGTCGAGCATGGCGTCGTCGTGGCCGTCCGGCGCCTCCAGTTCCACCGAGAGGCAGTGGGCGACGACCTCGTCCCCGGGCCTCCAGGCGCGCACGCCCGGCCCCGTGCGGAGGACGACTCCGGCGAGGTCGGAGCCTATGACGTGGTACGGCAGGTCATGGCGCCTGGTGAGCTCACTGAGCCTGCCGTAGCGCTCCAGGAATCCGAAGGTCGGCAGCGGCTCGAAGAGGGCGGACCAGACGGTGTTGTAGTTGACGGAGGAGGCCATGACGGCCACCAGGGCCTCGCCCGGCCCGAGTTCGGGCACCGGCACCTCGTCCAGGTGCACCGACTTGCGCGGGTCCTTGTCACGGGTGGCGAGTCCGGCGAACAGGTCCGTCTCGTCCTTGTGCAGAGTGACGGCCCGGTACGACTCGGGGAGGGCGAGCGAGGCGAAGTCCTCCGACCGGGCTTCCCCGCTCACGACGGCATCGACAAAGTCCTGCATGTGCTGTCCTCGGTACGGGGCGGTCGGTGGAGGGGGAGGGCGGCGGCTCAGCGCACCAGGCGGTTCATCAGCCGGTCCAGTTCGGCTTCCGGGTCGGCCGTGAGGCCTCCGTGCACCGGTCCGGCCTGGACGACGGCGCTGCGCGGGGCGGTCAGCCAGCCGAACCGGGAGCGCAGCGTGCCGGCGCCGGCCTGGCCGGCCTTCGACTCGCCCGCGCAGATGGCGCGGATCGCCTCGAGGGCGTCGGTGACACCGGTCAAGTCGACCCCGGGGTCCAGGGCGCGCAGGCGTACGGGGTCGATGTGGATCCCGGCCGCGAGGAAGTCGGCCTGCTTGCAGTAGAGCAGTGCGCCCACGTTGACACGCTCGCCGCGGTCCACGCGGGGGACCGCCTGGAGCAGCGCGTAGTCGAAGCCGAGGGAGGGGGAGAGGTGATCGCTCATGCCGCCGACTCCGGCCACCAGTCACGTCCGCCGGCGAGGCGGGCCAGCAGGTATTCGCAATAGCGCGCACGCAGGGTTTGCGGGTCGGCGCCGTTCGTCGAGTGCATGGATTCCAGGAAGTCGTCGGGCACGAGTGCGAGGATCCGCTCCAGCGCCTGCGGCGTCACAAGGGCGGCCAGCTCGGCGTCGAGGCTTTCGAGGGTCGAGGGCTTGAGCGTGGACACCCGCTCGGACAGGACGTGCGAGCCCAGCCCGTAGTCCCGGGTGGCCCAGCCGTCCACCGCCGGCCACGAGTGCTGGAAGATCAGCGCCGCGCCGTGGTCGATCGCCCACAACTGGCGGTGCCAGATCAGCAGGTTGGGGTTGGACCAGGTGCGGTCCACGTTCGCCGTGAGGGCGTCCAGCCAGTAGATGCGGGCGGCCTCCTCGGCCGGCGCCCGCCAGGCGATGCCGTCGTAGCCGACCGAACCGGGCAGGAAGTCCATGGCCAGGTTGGGTCCCGTGCTGGCCTGGAGGAGCTGCTGCACCTCCTGGTCCGGCTCGCGGCGGGCCAGTTCGGCGTCCACATGGAGGAGGACCAGTTCGGGAACCCGGATGCCGAGGTGGCGGCCGAGCTCGCCGACCACGATCTCGGCGACGAGGGCTGCGCTCCCCTGTCCCGCGCCCCGGAACTTGACGACATAAGTGCCGTCGTTGTCGGCCTCGACAATACCGGGAAGTGAGCCGCCCTCGCGAAGGGCCGTCAAAAATTGCGTTCCTTTTACCTCTTGCAGCATGGAGATCACCCTACTGGCGTAGGAGGGGGCCTCCAAGGGTGTGATCGAGTTCCGGCCATTGGACCGGTCGTTCCCCGTCGGGGCGGCCGGACGAGAGGAGGCACGGTATTTGGCTGAATTTCCGCGGAGCCGCAGAGGGGAACCGCACGCGGACCCCGTATTCCGGCCAAGCCCCGATCGTGGCCGGAATGCGCCTTGCGGCCGCCGCGTGCGCCACCGGTCCCCGGGTCACCGCCACCCGGCGGCCGGGTCGGGGGCGGCCGGTACGGCGATCCCGGTCGCCACGTACTCCACGCCCTCCCGGACTACGGTCCGCCAGTGGCCGGTGAAGGTGTCCACCCGGCGGCCGCCGACCACCGGGCCGGGCACGTGCAGGGAGCTGGTGAAGGTGCCCCGCTCCGGATCGGGGGTGATCGTGCAGTCGCTGAAGTCCATCATCCGGCCCAGCAGGGGGAAGCAGGTCTTGTACGTGCTCTCCTTGGCGCTGAACAGCAGCCGGTCCCAGGCCACGGCGGGATGGGACAGGGTGAGGCGGTCCAGCGTGCGCCGCTCGCCGGGTGAGGCCACCATCCTCTCGATGCCCGAGGGCAGCGCGGAGTTCGGCTCGGCGTCGATCCCGACCGCGGCGACCGCTGCGGTCCTGGCCACCGCCGCGGCCCGGTATCCGGGGCAGTGGGTCATGCTGCCCACGACGCCCGCGGGCCAGGCCGGCTCCCCGCCCGGCCCGGGCAGGATCGGCCCGGGCGGCACCCCGAGCCGGGCCAGGGCGGTGCGGGCGCACAGCCGGACGGTGGCGAATTCCCGCCGGCGCCTGTCGATCGCGCGCTTCACCCTGTCCGCTTCCTCCGGGTACAGGTGGATATTCGGAGGGTCTGCGAACAGCTCCACGGTGACGACGCCCGGCAGTGTGCCGACGAGGAGGCCGGACCGCTCGGCGCCGGGGTGCGCGTCGGGCCCCGACCCCGCGCGGCGGCCGCGGGCCGGGCCGTCCGGCCAGGTCGGGCGGGATTTTCGCGCCCCGTGGCGGACATCGGGAATGGGCTCTGCAATTCGTGGCACTGGTGCCCCCTCCGCTTGCGCAACTCGCCATGATCATCCACGATGCATTCTCGTCGGGCCTCGACTTCCGGTGACGGGGAGGGGGCCGATCCGAGGGTAGTTTCAGCGCTCAACCACTTTAGCGGGCGCTGTGCTATACAGGCCTTGGCGTGCGGGTTTCAGGGGTCGAACGGTCCGTGAAACGGGTCCGCCGGCCGGTTTTTCAGCGAATGCATCGGGGGATGTGGATGATTCGGCGCTGTCATTCGTCATGGCCGCTTCCGGGCCAGGACGCGGGTCGGCCGCCGGCGGCCGCCGCGCGTGCCGCAGCCGGACGGCTGCCCCTATGCTGAGCCGCCGGGTCGTCCTGGGCCTTCCCGCGCTCTCCGTCGGCGGACTCTCCGAGAACTGGCTGTTACGCGAGGCAGGCGACCTCCACTGGTCCCTGATCGGCGAGCACTTCGGCCTCCCGGTCGCGGAACTCGCCGACGCCGACGGTGAACGGCTGCTCCCCGCCTTCACCCGAGCCCGCCTGGCCGCGGCCGACTCCCTGCGCTTCTTCACCGAGCACGACGAGGGAGAACTCGCCGGCACCCTCGCCCGGCTCGACGAGCACGCCTTCGTCAGCGACATCCGCTTCACCACGCCCACGACGTCCGTCGACGTCAGGCTCCTGACCTCCTTCGTCCGCCGGGGCGCCGGCAACTGGCTCGTCCCCGGCACCCCGCGCCACGAGGGCCGCGGCCCCGTGGCGGACGCGAGCGCGGAACACCGCGCCTTCCGGAGCGAGTTCCGGGACCTCGCCCGGCTGGAGGACAGTGGCGCCGCCGGCCTCTTCTCCGACACCTACGAGCTGAATCCCTTCGCGGACGTGAATGCGGCAGGCCTGCTCTACTTCGCCTCGTACCCGCACATCAACGACCGCGGCGAGCGCAAGTACGCACGGTCCGCGGTACCCGGCGAGGAGTGGGCCGTCGACGCCGTCACCCTCAGCCGCGACATCGTCTACCTGGGCAACTGCGGCCTGTCCGACGCCGTGCGCTACCGGCTGGACTCCGTCCGGCGGGAGTCGCAGGACCGGGTGGTCCTCACCTCCTCCCTCCTGCGGGAACGCGACGGCCGGCCCCTGGCCCGCCTGGAGACCGTCAAGCGGCTGGTCCGGCCCGAGGCGTTCACCGCGCTCACGGGCGACCGCCCCGCCGCGGCCGCCACGACCGGGTCCGCACCCCCTTCCGCCGCCCCCGGCTCCGAACCGCCGCGCGCCGCCCTGCCCGAAGACCTCGAAGCCCGGCTCCTGGCCGTGATGGAGACGGTGCTCGGCGCGCCCGCGGGCTCGCTGACCGCGGACGACGACCTCCGCCCGCACGGACTGGACAGCCTGGCCCTGTCCGAGGCAGCCGTACGGGCCGAGGACGAGGTCGGCTGCGAGATCGATCCCAGCACCCTGTTCCAGGCGTTCACCGTCACCGCCATGGCGCGCGTCCTGCGCGGCGGACGACCGGGTGCGGCCGAAGCCGCGCAGGCGCCGCCGGCCGCAGCGGCGCCGCCGGCCGTACCGTCGGCCGAGAGTCCCGCCGCCGTGCCGATCGCCGTGATCGGCATGGCCGGCCGGTTCCCCGGCGCGCCGAGCGTGCCCGAACTGTGGGACCTCCTGGGCCGCGACGAGGACGCCGTCCGCGACATTCCCGCGGACCGCTGGAACGCGGCGGAACACCCCGGCCTGATCGGCAGGGCGGCCCTGCTCGACGACATACGCGCGTTCGACCACGAGTTCTTCGCCATCAGCCCGCGGGAAGCCGCCCTGATGGACCCCCAGCAGCGGCTGCTGCTGGAGACCGTGTGGGCGACAGCGGAGGACGCCGGATGCGACCCGGCCTCGCTGGGCGGCACCCGCACCGGCGTCTACGCGGGCGTGTGCCACTCCGACTACGCCGCGCTCGTCGCCCGGCACGCCGGGCGGGACGAGCCCCACCTGAGCGTCGCGGTCTCACCCTCCCTCGTGGCCAACCGCGTCTCGTACGCCCTCGGCCTGCGCGGGCCCAGCGTCGCCGTGGACACCCTCTGCTCCTCGTCCCTCGTCGCCGTCGCACAGGCCGTGGCCGCGCTGCGCGCCGGCGAGTGCGACCAGGCGTTCGCGGGCGGCGTCAACGTCCTGTGCGACCCCGCCCGGCACCACGCCTACCAGCGCACCGGCGTCCTGAGCCCGCGGGGCCGCTGCCACACCTTCGACGACACCGCGGACGGATACGTCCGCGGCGAGGGCGTCGCCGCCCTGCTCCTCAAGCCGCTGGACCGGGCGCTGGCCGACGGCGACCGCGTGCACGCGGTGATCCGCGGCGCGGCCGTCAACCACGGCGGGCAGGCCCGGTCCTTCACCGCGCCCAACCCTGACGCGCAGGCCGACCTGCTCGTCACCGCCTACAACGAGGCGGGCGTCGACCCGCGCACGATCGGCTACATCGAGGCGCACGGCACCGGAACACGCCTGGGAGACCCGATCGAGGTCTCCGGCATCGTCGCGGCGTTCGAGCGGCTCTACACGCAGTGGGGCCACGCACGCCCCACCGAGCCGCACTGTGCGGTGGGCTCGGTCAAGACGAGCATCGGCCACCTGGAAGCCGCCGCCGGAATCGCCGGCCTGATCAAGGTGATCCTGGCGATGAGGCACCGCACGCTGCCGGCCGCGCGCAACCTGGACCGCCCCAACCGGATGATCAAACTTGACGGCACCCCCTTGCGCCTCCAGCGCGAACGCGGCGCCTGGAAGCCGCCCGTGGGCGGCGGCCCCCTGCGGGCCGGGGTCAGCTCCTTCGGGATGGGCGGTACCAACGCGCACGTGGTCCTGGAAGAGGCCCCCCGGCCGGCGGCGGCCCCGGCCACGGGCTCGGCTGTGGTCGTGCCCGTCTCCGCGAGGACCCCGCAGGCTTTGCGGGAGGCCGTGGCCCGCCTGCTGGAGGCAGTCCGCTCCCCGGACGCCCCGCCGCTCGCGTCGATAGCGCGGACCCTGATCACCGGGCGTGCGGCACTGCCGTACCGCGTCGATGTCGAGGCCCGCGACCTCCGTGGACTCGCCGCGGGCCTCGCCGCGGTGCTCGACACTCCGACGGACGCCCCCGTGAACGGGCAGTGCGAAGGGGCGGGGCCGGCCCGGACCGCCCCGGACACACCGCCCGTCTCGCTGCCGACCTACCCCTTCGCCCGCGACCGGCACTGGGTCGCACCCGTACCAGGCGGTGAACTCCTCACCGCCGAGTGGGCCGACGCACCGGCGCCGGACACCGCCGACACCGGCCGGCTGCTGGTGGTCGCCACCGACCGGGAACTGGCCCGCAAGGTGCTCGGGGAACGCGCCCTCGTGCACGTCCCCGGGGATCCCGTTCCCGCACTGGCCGGCCTCGGCGGGATCGTCGACCTCGTCGACTGGTCCGCCCCCGGCACCCTCGTCACCGAGCGCATCGGCCTGCTGCAGCGGACGCTCACCGCGAACCCCCGCGTCGGGCTGCGGTGCGTCCACGTCAGCGGCGCCGAACGCTCCGCGCTCGCTGGCTTCTACCGCTCCCTGTCCGGTGAGTTCCCGGCCCTCCACGGCCGCACCGTCCGCGTCGACGGCGGCACCGCCGAACTCGCCGCCGCCGTCCGCGCCGAGACCGCCGCCGTGGACCGGGAGACGGAGATCCGCTACGAGGGCACCGGCCGCCGCCGGCCCGTGGCCGCCTTCGCGCCGGTCAGGACCGGCGAGGACCTGCTCGCCGGCGTCGGCCGCGGCGGCGCGGTGCTCATCACCGGCGGTCTCGGCGGCATCGGCCTGCGCCTCGCCGCCCACCTCGCCGACCGGGGGGCCCGCCACATCGTGCTCGTCGGGCGTTCCCGGTTGCCGGTCCGCAACCAGTGGGCCGCCCTCGTCGCCGCACCCGCCACCGACCCGGCCCTGCGGGAGCGCCTCACCGTGCTGCTCGCCCTCGTCGAGCGGGGGGTGACGCTGACCGTGCGGACCGACGCCTTGGACGACGTCGCCTCCCTGAGGCGGCTGATCGGCAGGGTCAGGAAGCAGGCCGGCGGCATCGACACCGTCTTCCACTGCGCGGGGGTCATGGACCCGCCCACGTCGTTCCTGTCCCGTACACCCGAGGAGATCTCCCGGGTGCTGCGGCCCAAGAGCGAGGGGCTGCGGGTGCTGTGGGCGGCGCTCGGACCCACGCCGCCCCGGCTCATGGTGCTGTTCTCCTCCGTGGCGGGCGCGGTGCCGTCCCTCGCCGCGGGCCATCTGGACTACGCGGCGGCGAACGGGGTGCTGGACGACTTCGCCGCCGCCCACGACACCGGCGCCTCCGGCTGCACGGTGCGCGCCCTGCGCTGGCCCCTGTGGCGGGGCGTGGGCATGGGCCGGGAGCGTACGAGTGCCGGCGGCGGCCTCGGCATCCCCGACCTCGGCGCCGACGACGCGCTGGACCTCCTCGACCTGGCCCTGCGGGTGCCCGGCGACCCCGTCCTCCTGCCCTGCCGGGTGGAGCGCACCGCCCTGGCAGCCGACGAGTTGTTCCTGGCCCCGCAGCGCGGTGTGCAGGCGCGGCCCGCTCAGGCCCCGGCCGAGGCAGCGTCCGACGCAGTGGCCGTACCGGCCGGGACCTCGCCGGCGGAGAACCCATCCGCCCGGGCCGTGCCGGCCGACGGGACCGCACCGGCGGCGCCGCAGGACTGGCTGTACCCCGTCGTCGCCCGCACCACCAAGGTCGACCCCGGCCTGCTGGCCGCCGACACCGTGCTCGGTGACATCGGTGTGGACTCGCTGCTGATGGCGGAACTCGTACGGGACCTGGAGGAGGTCCTCGGCCGCCCGGTCGATCCCAGCCTCCTCCAGGAGCACCCCACGCTCGGCGGCCTCGCCGCCGCGCTCGGCACACCCCCGGCCGAGGCCGTACCCGGACCGGCCGGCCCGCCCGCCCCCGCGGCGCCGGTACGGCCGTCCCCGACCGCCGCACCGGCACCGGCACCGGCACCGGCACCGGCACCGTCCCCGGACGGGCGGCCGACACCCATCGCGGTGATCGGCATGGGCTGCCGCCTGCCGGGGGCGCCCGACCCGGCGCGGTTCTGGGAGGCCCTGCTCGCCGGCCGCGACCTCGTGACCGAGGTGCCGGCCGACCGCTGGGACACCGCCTCCCTCTACAGCCCGGGCGGCGAACCGGGGCGCAGCACGAGCAGGTGGGGCGGATTCCTCGACGACGCCGCCCTGTTCGACCCGGACTTCTTCGGATTCGACGCCGAGACGGCCCGCCACCTCGACCCGCTGGCGCGCAAGGCGCTGGAGGTGTCCGTGGAAGCGCTGCGGGACGCCGGGTACCGCGAGGACGAGGTACGGGGAGGAGCCGTCGGCGTCTTCGTCGGCACGCGCACGGGCAACCACCGCGCGCACCTGCAGCCCCCGCTGCGGTCCTACATCGCCGGCGTGAACCAGAACTTCGTCGCCGCCCACATCTCGCACTTCCTGGACCTGACGGGGCCGAACCTCGTGGTCGACAGCGCGTGTTCCTCGTCGCTGGTCACCATCCACCTCGCCGCCCGGAGCCTGGCATCCGGGGAGTCGTCAATGGCCCTGGCCGGAGGCGTGGACCTGCTGTTCGACGAGGAGCCCTACCTCATGCTGAGCGCCGGCAAGGCGCTGTCGCCCACCGGCCGCTGCCGCACCTTCGACGAGTCCGCCGACGGCCTCGTGCCGGGCGAGGGCGCCGGGATGGTGCTCCTCAAGCGCCTCGACGACGCCCTGCGAGACGGGGACCGGGTACTGGCCGTCATCGAGTCCTCGGGCGTGAACAACGACGGCCGGACCATGGGGCACACCACGCCGAACGGACGCGCCCAGCGCGCCCTGATCTCCGACGTGCTGACGCGCGCCGGAGCGGACGCCCGCACCGTCGGCTACGTCGAGGCCCACGGCACCGGCACGGTGATCGGCGACCCGATCGAGCTCCAGGCCCTGACCGCCGTGCACCGGGCGTACACCGAGGACCGCGGCTACTGCGGCATCGGCAGCGTCAAGAGCTCGATCGGACACACGCTCAGCGCCGCGGGCGTCGCCGGATTCGTCAAGGCGGTCCAGATCCTGCGGCACGGCCGGATCCCGCCCACGCTGCACTGCCACCGGCCGAACCCGCGGTTCGCCTTCGCCGACTCGCCCTTCTACCCGGTCACCCGGGTGACGGACCTGCCGGCCGGGAGCCGGGTGGCGGTCAGCGCCTTCGGCTTCGGCGGCACCAACGCCCACGTCCTGCTGGGCCCCGGGACCCCCGGGGAACCGGGACGGCCACCGCTTCCCCGGCCCGCCTACCGGCGCCGCAGGTTCTGGCGCCTGCCCGCGGTGCCCGGACCGGCCCCCGCACCGGTCCGTTCGGCCCGGCTCGACCTGACCTTCCCGTAACCCGGCGCGGCCCGGCCCCCACGCCCCCGCATCGCCGACCACCAGGAGAGAACACGTGGACCGTAGGTCCGTTCGCTGTGCCCTGCACCTGAAGCGGGACAACCCGATCGTCGACGACCACCGGGTCCACGGGGTGCGAACCCTGCCGGGCGTCACCTTCCTCGACATCGTCCACCGGATGCTCGCCGCCCGGGACATCCCCCTGGACCGCGCCGAGCTGAGCGACGTGCTGTTCGTCGAGCCGGTGGTCACCGCGGACTCGTTCGACCGTGAGCTGACCGTCGAGGCCACACCCGACGGCGCCGTCCTCCGGGTGACGGCGACCAGCCGCCGGCTGCGCGACGGACAGCCGGTCGACGACAGCGCGACCACCCACCTGCGCGCCACCCTGCGCACCGACCTGCCCCCGCTCACCGGGGCCGCCGAACCCCAGCCGTCCGACGGGGCGCCGCGTGACGTCGACACGGTCTATGCCACCGGCCGGTCGGCCGGCATCGAGCACCGGGCGTTCATGCGCTGTACCGGAACCCTGCGCGCCACGGCGGACCGGGTCCGCGCCGAGATCGCGCTGGGAGACGAGGCGCGGAGCACGGCGGGGGACTTCCTGCTGCACCCCGCCCTGCTCGACGGCTCGACCATGCAGGCGTACGCGCTCGCCTTCGACGGGCCGAACGGGGACGGGCGTCCCCTCATCCCCCTGCACATCGGCTCCTTCCGCGCCGCACGCGCCCTCGGGGACGCCTGCACCGTCGACCTGCGCATGCACCCGGCCGGAGCAGGCGCCGGGGACGACGTGGTGAAGGCCGACATCGAACTGCACGACGCCTCGGGCGCGTTGGCCGCCCGGTTCACGGACCTGACCTTCAAGCGGGTCCGCTCCGCCGCCGCGATCACCCGGCTTGCCGCCGAGTGGCCCGAGCCGGCCCCGCAGGCTGCGGCCGGAGCCGTCCACGCGCAGGCAGCCGTCCCCATGCAGGCAGCCGCCATCGCCCCGGCCGCCGTCCCCGTCCGGCCCGAAAGCTCTGCGGAGCCGGCCCCCGCGGACGCCGCACCGGCGGACCTCCGGGCCGAGGTGGTCGAGCTGGTCCGCCGGGCCGCCGGCGACCCCGCCCTGGCGGTCGAGGGAGACCGGGGCTTCTACGACCTCGGCCTGGACTCCTCCCACCTGCTCACCCTGGTGCGGCTGTTCGAAGAGCACTGGGACATCGCGCTCTACCCGACCCTGCTGTTCGAATACCCGACCGTCGACGCGGTCACCGCCCACCTCGCCGGACTGCTGCCCGCCGAGCGGGCCGCACGCCCGGCCTCCCCCGCAGCCGCGGCGGACACCCCCGCGCGGACCCACTGCCTGACCGGCCTGTGGCAGGCGGCGCCGCGTCCTCCCGCGCCGGCCGCCGGACCCCTGCTGGTCATCGGCGACCAGCCGGTGCGGGCCGACCAGATCACCGTCCGGCGCGGCCCCGCCTTCCGCCGGACCGGCCCCCGCTCCTACGAGCTGCGCCCCGCCGAGACCGGGGACCTCAGGCTGCTCCTCGCCGACCTCGCCGGGCAGGGCGCGGCGTGGGAAGGCGTCCTGCACGCCGCCGACCGGGACGCCACCGGCCTCTCCGGGGCCGTCCAGTCCGCCTGCGCAGAGGTGCTCGCCCTGGCCCAGGTCCTCGCCGACCGCCCGGTCCCCGTCGTGCACGTGGGGCCGGGCCCCGTGGCCGCCGCCGTCGCCGGACTGGCCCGCACGGTGCGCCTGGAGCAGCCCAGCCTCGCGATCACCGCCGTCGAGTCCGACGGCCCCGCCGACGCGGACGCCCTGCTCGCGGAGTTCGCCGGCCACGGGGAGTCCTGGGTACGGCACGCCCCCGACGGCCGCCACGTCCGCCGCTACCGCGACGCCGACCTCGGCCCGGCGGCCCCCGTCCGGCCCGGCGGCGTCTACCTGATCACCGGAGGTGCGGGCGGCATCGGCCGGCAACTCGCCGCCCGGCTGACCGCGCGGGGGGCCGTGCCCGTCCTCACGGGGCGCTCGCCCCGCCCGGAGTCCGACGGCTCCTACATCCCGGCCGACATCACGGTGCCCGCCGAGGTCGACGCCCTGATCAGCGGCATCCTCGAACGGTACGGCCGCCTGGACGGCGTCGTGCACGCGGCCGGCGTCCTGCGCGACGGGCTGTTCCCCGCGAAGCCCGCCGCGGACCTCGACGCGGTCCTCGCGCCGAAGGTGCGCGGCGCCGTGCTGCTGGACGAGGCCACCCGCCACCTGGACCTCGACTTCTTCGCCCTGTTCTCCTCGGTGACAGGCGTCGCGGGCAACGCGGGGCAGAGCGACTACGCGGCCGCCAACGCGTTCCTCGACGCCTACGCCCGCGACCGCGGACTGCTCTCCTTCGCCTGGCCGCTGTGGGCCGAGGGCGGCATGCGCACGGACGCCGCCGCCGAAGCCCTGTTCGCCCGGCAGGGCCAGGTCCCGCTGCCGACCGCGGCCGGGCTGGACGTGTTCGAGCGGGCCCTCGGCCTGGCGGGTACGGAGCTGGTCGTGCTCCACGGCGACCCGGAGCGGGCCCGCGGGGCTCTCGGCCTCGCCCCCGCCGCCGCCCCGCCGGACGCCACGCCCGCCGGTGCCCCCCGGCCCGACGCCGTACCCGCCGACGCCGCCGCCCCGCGGCCCGCCCGGACCGGCGGCGCGCCGGAGGCCGGCGACCCGGACATCGCCGTGATCGGCGTCGCCGGCCGCTACCCCATGGCCGAGGACCTCGACCGGTTCTGGAGCAACCTCGCCGCCGGCCGGGACTGCGTCACCGAGATCCCTGCCGACCGCTGGGCCCCGGAGGGCTTCTACCGGCCCGACCGCTCCGACGGCCACTCCTACAGCAAGTGGGGCGGATTCCTGGAAGGCATCGACGAGTTCGACCCCGGCTTCTTCCGGATCACCCCCCGCGAGGCCGCGGGGATGGACCCGCAGGAGCGCCTGTTCCTCCAGACCTCCTGGCACGCCCTGGAGTCCGCCGGCCTCACCCGCGCCGACGTGGCCGGCCGCATGGTCGGCGTCTTCGCCGGAGTGATGTTCAACCAGTACCAGATGCTCGGGCTCGGCGCCGAGGACCGGCTTCCCGTCCTGCCGACGTCTTTCTCCTCCGCCGTGGCCAACCGCGTATCCGCCTTCCTCGACCTGCGCGGCCCCAGCCTGGCCCTGGACACCATGTGCTCCTCCTCCCTCACCGCGCTGCACCTGGCCTGCGAGAGCCTGCGGTCCGGGGAGAGCGAGCTCGCGCTGGCGGGCGGGGTGAACCTGATCGTCCACCCGTACAAGTACCTGCACCTGAGCCAGGTCGGCTTCGTGTCCTCCGACGGCCGGTGCCGCGCCTTCGGCGCCGGCGGCGACGGTTACGTACCCGGCGAGGGCGTCGGGGCCGTCGTGCTGAAGCCGCTCGCCCGCGCCCTGGAGGACGGCGACCGCGTCCTCGCGGTGATCAAGGGCAGCGCCGTCAACCACGGCGGGCGCGCCGGCGGGTTCTTCGTCCCCAACCCCGCGGCCCAGGCCGACGTGGTGCGCCGCGCCCTGGCCCGGGCGGGCGTGGATCCCGCCTCCGTCGGCTACGTCGAGGCGCACGGCACGGGCACCTCCCTCGGAGACCCCATCGAGATCACGGCCCTCTCCCAGGCCTACGGCGGCGGCGGCGCGCGGCCCCGGATCGGCTCCGTGAAGTCGGGCATCGGACACCTGGAGTCGGCCGCGGGCATCGCCGGACTGACCAAGGTCCTCCTCCAGCTGCGCCACCGCACCCTGGTCCCCTCCCTGCACGCCGATCCGGCCAACCCGTCCGTCGACTGGGCCGCCACAGGCCTGCGCGTCCAGCGCGAGAGCGCGCCGTGGCCCGTCCCGGCCGCGGGCGGGCCGCGCCGCGCCGGCATCAGCGCGTTCGGCGCCGGCGGTTCCAACGCCCATGTCGTCGTCGAGGAGTTCCCGCAGCCGGCACCGCCCGCCGACGACCCCTCCACCGCCGGACCGCAGGTGGTGCTGCTCTCCGCCCGCACCCCGCAGGCGCTGCGCGAGCTCGCCGAGCGGTACGCGGAGGCGACGGCGGGAGACCCGCTCGACGCACTGGCCGCCGTGGCCGAAGCGGCCGCCCTCACCGGCGCCGACCCGGAGGCCGAGCTGGACGAACTCGGCCTGGACGTCGCCGACCTGCGCCGGCTCTCGCGCGTCCTCGCCGACCGGTTCCCCGGACGGGCCCCTCACGTGGACGCACGTTCCACCCTCGCCTCTCTCGCCGAGGCCGTCTCGGCGGGCGCCGCAGGGGGAGCCCCGCTGGCCGACATCGCGTACACGACGCAGATCGGCCGGGAAGCCCTGGAGGAGCGGCTCGCCGTGGTCGCGTCCGACACGGCCGGATTCCGCACCGCCCTCCGGGCCTTCCTCGCCGGCTCGCCGGCACCGGGTCTCCACCGCGGCACCGTCACCGGGCAGCACACCGCTCCCGGCCCGCTCGCGGCGGACGCGCTCCCGGCCGACCCGTCCGCGTGGGCGCGCAGCTGGGCGGCGGGCGGCGCGCCCGACTGGCGGGCCCTGCACCGGGGTCGGCAGCCGCGCAAGGCGGAGCTGCCGCAGTACCCGTTCGCCCGCGTGCGGTGCTGGGTCGACGTACCGGCCCCGCAGTCGGCCGGCCCCGCATCCCCCGGGACCGCCCCGAAGCCCGACGCAGAGCCGCTCCCGCTGGACGTGCCCGCCTGGGAAGCCGTTCCGGCACCCGCCGCGCCGCCGGTTCCGGACGGCCCCGTCGTGGTGCTCCACGCGCCCGCCCGTGCGGGCCTCGCCCGCGAGCTGGCCGCCCGCCACCCGGGCGCGGTCCTCGCCGAACTCGGCACCCCGATCCGGGTGACACCCCGACTGGTCTACATCCTGACCGGGCCCACCGAACCCGCCGACACCTCCCTGAACGAGGCCGAACGCGTCGCGCGCGCCGAGGACGCGGGAGTCAAGGCCCTCGCCCCGTACGCCAGGGCCTGGTCCCGCGCGCACACCCTCGACTGGGTGGTCGTCACCACCGGGGCCGCTGCCCCGCCCGGCCGCACCGTCACCGACCCCTACGGCGCCGCCGTCACCGGCTTCGCCCGGGTCATGGAGAACGAGCACCGCGGCTGGTCCGTCGCCTGCGTCGACCTCGACCCCGCCCACCCCTCCGCCGCCCTCCTGGCGCCCGGACCCCGCGGAACCCGCGTCGCGTACACCGGAACCGTCCGCCACGTCCAGATCCTGCGGCCCGCCCCCGACGCCGACGGACCCGTCCCGCTGCGCCGCGGCGGCACCTACGTGATCGTCGGAGGCGCCCGGGGCATCGGCCTGGCCATCGCCCGCCGCCTCGCCGAGGACTGGGACGCCCACGTGGTGCTCGTCGGCCGCAGCCGGTTCGACGGCGCCGACCTCGGCGACCGGATCCGCTACGCCCGCGCCGACGCCACCGACCCCGGCCGACTGGCTGCCGTCCTCGACGGCGCCGGCCCGGTGCACGGCATCATCCACGCGGCACTGGTACGGCGCGACCGGCTGGTACGCGACCTCACGGACAGCGACCTCGCCCACAGCCTCGCGGCCAAGTCCGGCGTCGCCGCGGCCCTCGTCGACGCCCTGCGCGGACGGAACCCGGACTTCCTCGTGTTCTTCTCCTCCGCCCAGTCCTTCCTCGGCGACCCCGGCCTCGCCAACTACGCCGCCGGCTCGACCTTCCTCGACGCCTACGCCCACGCGCTCGACGCCCGCCTGCCCTACCCGGTGCGCGCCGTCGACTGGGGCTTCTGGGGCACCGTCGGGGCCGTCGCCGACGACACCCACCGGGAACGCCTGACCGCGGCCGGATTCCGGTCCATCACCCCCCGGGCGGGCTTCGCCGCGCTCGTCGAGACGCTCCGGGGGGCGGCGCCCCAGAGCGTCGTCGTGCCCGGTACGGACGCCCTGCGCGCGCGCATGGCAGCGGACAGGGAAACGGAGAGCACCGACGTGACGCCCCCCAGCGGTCGGCCCAACGCCGCCGACCTGCGCGTCGTGGAGGACTTCCACGCGCTCGACCGGCAGATGACCCGCATCGCGGGCGGGGCCCTGCTCGCCCTGCTGGACGGCCTTGGTGCATGGAACGGACCCGATCCCGACGCGGACGAGGTCCTGCGCCGGGTGGGTGTCACCCCCCGGTACGAGCGCCTGCTGCGCACCCTGCTCGACGCGCTCGTGGACGACAACCTGCTCATGCCGCACGCCGGACGCCTGCGCCCTGCGGCGGACGCCCTGGCCGCCGCCCGCCTCGGCGGCCACCTCGGACAGCTCGCCGACCTCGCAGCCGCGCACCCCGAGTCCGCGGTCTTCGTACGGCTCCTGGCCCTGTGCCTGGAGCACTATCCGGAACTGCTGCGGGGCGAACTCCTCGCCACCGACCTGCTCTTCCCGTCCTCCGGCACCTCGCTCATGGAACGCGTCTACCGCGGCAACCCCATCAGCGACCTCTACAACGACCTGCTCACCGGCCGCCTCGTCGCCGATGTCGAGGAACGCCTCAGCGTCCTGCCCGCCGGCGCGGCCGTCCGCATCCTGGAGGTGGGTTCGGGCACCGGCGGCACCTCCGCCGGACTCCTGCGCGCCCTCGCGCCGTACGGCAGCCGGATCGAGTACTGGTACACCGACCTGTCGGTGACCTTCCTCGCCCACGGCCGGCAGGAGTTCGGCACGCCGTACCCCTTCGTACGGTTCAAGCGCCTCGACCTCGACACCGACCCCGTCGGCCAGGGCTTCGACGAGGGCGGCTTCGACTTCGTGGTCGGCGCGAACGTCCTGCACGCCACCTCGGACGTCGGCCGTGCCCTGCGCCACCTGCGCAGGGTCCTGCGCACCGGCGGCGAGCTGCTCCTCAACGAGCTGACGACGGTCACCCTGTCCGGCACGCTCACCTACGGGCTGTTCGACGGCTGGTGGGCCCACGGCGACACCGGCCTGCGCCTGCCCGGCTCGCCGCTCCTGGACGTTCCCGGCTGGACCGGTGTGCTCCGCGAAGCCGGGTACGAGACGGTGGCGGCCTCGCCGGACCCGGCTTGGACCACGCACAACTTCCAGCACATCCTGGCGGCGCGGGCAGCGGCCGGCGCCCCCGTGCCCGCCGCACGTACGGCGGGGACCGCGCAGGCCGACGCAGCCGCGCCGGCCACCGGGGCCGCAACGACCGCATTCACGGACACGCTGCTCGCCCTGGCGTCGGACGCCTCGGGCATCCCCGTCGGCGAACTCGACCTCGACCGGCAGATCGGCGACTACGGCTTCGACTCGGTCAGCTACAACCTCCTCGCCAGCCGGCTCGGCGAGGCCTTCGGCCTGGACGTGACCCCGGCGCTGTTCTACGAGACCCCCACCCTGAGGGCGCTCGCCGACCGGCTCGCGCGAGACCACCGCGCGGCACACCCCGCCGCGACGCCCCCCGCCGCGACGCCGGCCGTCCCGGCACCGCCCGCCGCGCCGGCCCCGGAGGACCGGGCCGCCGAGCCCCCGGGGGCGCGCCCCGCCGGCCCCGAGGCGATCGCCGTCGTCGGAATGAGCGGGCGGATGCCCGGCAGCGCCGACCTCGACGCCTTCTGGGAGCACCTGGTGGCAGGGGACGACCTCGTCACCGCCGTTCCCGCCGACCGCTGGGACCCCCGTGCCCTCCCGGAAGGGGTGCACGCCGCCCGCGGCGGCTTCATCCACGACGTCGACCGCTTCGACCCCCTCTTCTTCGGCATCTCCCCGCACGAGGCCGAGGGCATGGACCCCCAGCAGCGGCTGGTGCTGGAAGGGGTCTGGACGGCGCTGGAGGACGCCGGTCTGGCACCGGGCAGCCTCGCCGGACGCGACGTCGGACTGTTCGTCGGCGCGGGGTCGAGCGACTACGACGAGATCCGCAGGGCCTGCGGCCTGCCCGTCGACGCGCACGCCGCCACCGCCACCGCGCACTCCATCCTCGTCAACCGGGTCTCCTACCACCTCGACCTGCACGGCCCGAGCGAACCGGTGAACACCGGCTGCTCCAGCTCCCTGGTCGCCATCCACCGGGCCGCCGAGTCCATCCGCTCAGGCGAGTGCGACATCGCCGTGGCCGGCGGGATCAACCTCGTGCTGTCCCCGCACAACCACGTCCTCCTCAGCAGCACGGGCATGCTGAGCCCGACCGGGCGGTGCAGGACCTTCGACTCCCGCGCGGACGGGTTCGTGCGCGGCGAGGGCTACGGGTTCGTGGTGCTCGCCCGCGCCGAGGCGGCCCGGGGCCGCACGGTCCGCGCCTGGCTGCGCGGCAGCGCCGTCAACCACGGGGGCCGGGCCCGGTCCCTGACCGCCCCCAACCCGGCCGCTCAGGCGGCGATGATCGTACGGGCCCACGAGCGCGCCGGGACCGACCCGGCCACCCTGGGCTACCTGGAGGCGCACGGCACCGGCACGCAGCTCGGCGACCCGGTGGAGGTCAACGGCCTGCGACTGGCCTTCGACGCACTGCCGATCCGCCCGGGGACACCTCCGCCCGCCGCACCGTACTGCGCCCTGGGAGCGGTCAAGGCCAACATCGGACACCTGGAGTCCGCCGCCGGCGCCGCCGGAGTGATCAAGGTGCTCCTCGCGATGGAGCACGGCGTGCAGCCGCCGCTTGCCGGACTGCGGGAGCACAACCCGCACCTGCGGCTCGACGGCAGCCCCTTCGAGCTGCTCCGTTCGGCGCGGGCCTGGCCGCGGCCGGCCGCCGGGCCGCGCCGCGCGGGCGTCAGCTCCTTCGGCTACGGAGGCGTCAACGCCCACGTCGTCCTGGAGGAGGCGGAAGCCGCGCCCGAGGTGCGGCGGACGGACGGCCCATGGGTGTTCCCGCTGTCCGCCCGCACCCCGCAGGCCCTCCGCCGGTACGCGGCGGCACTGCGCGGAGCCGTCGAACGGGCCGACCGGACACCGGAACTGGCCGACGTGGCCCACACCCTCCAGCACGGCCGCGACGCCATGGCCGAGCGGCTCGCGGTCACGGCCGCCGACCGGCCCACGCTCGTCGCCGCCCTCCGGGCCGCCGCCGACGGCAAGGACCACCCGGCGCTGGCCCGGCCCTCCGGGGGGACGGACGCCGACCGCTGGGTGTCCGGGGACGCCGTGGACTGGCCGGCGGGCGGAGTGGCGATCCCGCTGCCCACCTATCCCTTCGAACGCCGCCGGTGCTGGGTCGCCCCCGCTGCCGCCCCGTCGGCACAGGCCCCGGTCCCGGCCGCAGCCCCGGCCCCGGCGGGCACGGACGCGGTGCCGGCGGTCCCGTCCGGGCCCGGCGTGTACGTTCCGCGCCGGCAGCCGGTCGCCGACACGGCCCTGCGCGGACCGGTCACCGGCCCGGTCTGGCTGCTCGGAGCAGCCGACCTGCCGGGGGACGACGTCCACCGGATCGGCGCGGCACCGCTGGAGTCGCTGCCGGCCCCGGCCGCGGTCCACGCCGTGATCGAGGGCGAGCGCGGCGTCCTCGACCTCTTCCGGATCGTCAACCACCTGGTGACGCGCCCCGGATCGGGCGGCGAACTCGCCCTGACGGTCGTGACCCGCTCCGCGGACGACCCGGCCTCGGCCGCCGCACTGGGCCTCGCCCGGTCGGTCCGCAGCGAGTGCGAGCGCTGGCGGGTGGCCACCGTCGACATCGGTCCGGGGGACCCGGCGGCGGTCCGCGCCCCCGCCCCCGGCGACTACGCGCTGCGCGCCGGACGCTGGTACCGGGAGGTGCTGGAGCCCGTCGACGACACGGCCGGGTCCCGTCCCGTCCTGCGCGAGGGCGGTACGTACGTGATCGTCGGGGGGACCGGCGCCGTCGGTCTCGACATCGCCGAGCAGCTCGTACGGCGGCACGGTGCCCGCGTCGTGCTCGTCGGGCGCTCCGCCCCGGACGAGGACCGGGCGGCCCGGATCAAGGCCCTCGACCCCTCGGGCACCCGCGTGGAGGTCCACCGGGCGGACGCCGCGCAGCCGGGCGAGCTGCGCGCCGTGCTCGACCAGGTGGGCGACGTCCACGGGGTCCTGCATTCGGTGACCGTGCCGAGCGACCGTTCGCTGGCGGCCATGGACGAGGAATCGTTCCTGCGGGGCATGGCCGCCAAGAGCCGCACCACGGAGGCGCTCGCCGAGGCGCTGGGAGACCGCCGGCCGGACTTCCTGGCGCTGTTCTCCTCGGTGCAGTCCTTCCTCGGCAACCCCGGCCAGGCGGCCTACGCAGCCGGGTGCACCGCCCAGGACGCCATCGGCCGGGCGCTCGCCGCGCGGCTCCCCTACCCCGTCCGCGTCGTGAACTGGGGGGCCTGGTCGGGCTCGGCCCTCACCGAGCGCCACCGGGGCCGGCTGGCCGCGGCCGGGGTCCACCCGCTCCCGCCGGAGGCGGGATTCGAAGCGCTGAGCCGGGTGCTCGGCCGACAGGAGGTTCAGGTGGCAGTGGTCTCGGGCACGGACGAGTTCCTCGGCCGGATCGGTGTCCCGGCCTCCGGCGCCGACGCACGGCGGCAGGCCGGGGCCGGGGCGGGGACCGGGGGCGCCTGGCGCGCCGCCGCGGCCGACGAGATGCTCGCCGTCCTCCGCGAGGTGGCCGGTGTCCGGCCCGGGGAAATGGCACCGGACGACCTGCTCAGCAGGTTCGGCT
Source organism: Streptomyces sp. 2P-4 (assembly GCF_030167965.1). Classification (NCBI taxonomy): domain Bacteria; kingdom Bacillati; phylum Actinomycetota; class Actinomycetes; order Kitasatosporales; family Streptomycetaceae; genus Streptomyces; species Streptomyces sp. 2P-4. The sequence goes on along the minus strand of NZ_CP095012.1, from coordinate 74,095 downwards.
TCGACTCGATCACGTACACGCGGCTGAGCTCCCGGATGAACGCCCGCTGGGACCTCGACCTGACCCCGGCCGCGTTCTTCGGCGTGGCCACCGCCGACGACCTGATCGACAAGATCCTCCGCAACCACGGAGCTGCTCTGGAGGCACAGATGAGCGGGGAGGCGACGCCCGGTGCCCCGGCGTCCGGCCCGTCCCCGGCATCCCCCGAGCAACCGGAGGCCACGCCGGCCCGTGCCCCCGAACCCGCCCGTGCCCCCGAACCCGCCCGCGGTCCGGAACCCGGCCGCGCCGCGGAACCGGCCGGCCCGCGACACCCGGCCGCCGGCGCCGCCACGGGCGCCTCCGTCCACGCCGCCGCACCAGCGCCCGGCACCGGCGAGACCGTCGCCGTTGCCGTCGTCGGGATGGCCGGCATGTTCCCCGGATCGGACGGCCTGGACGCGTTCTGGGAGCACCTGAAGGCGGGCGACGACCTCGTCGACGAGATCCCCGCCGACCGCTGGGACTGGCGCCGCCTGTTCGGGGAGCCCACGCCCGGCGAGTTCCGGACGACGGCGAAGTGGGGCGGTTTCATGCCCCGGGTCGACCTGTTCGACCCGCAGTTCTTCGGCATCTCCCCCCACGAGGCCGTCGCGATGGATCCGCAGCACCGGCTCGTGCTGGAGGCCTCGTGGAGCGCGCTGGAGGATGCCGGCATCCGGCCCTCCGCGCTCGCCGGCACCGACGCAGGCGTCTTCATCGGCAGCAGCACCTACGACTACTTCGAGCTCCAACACGCCCTCGGCGTACCGCTCGACGGCTACAGCACCGTCGGCAGGGCCCACGCGATCATGTCCAACCGGGTCTCGTACCTGTTGGACCTGCACGGCCCCAGCGAAACCATCGACACCGCCTGCTCGTCGTCGCTCGTCGCCGTCCACAGGGCGGCCCAGGCGATCCGCAGCGGCGACTGCGAGGTCGCACTGGCGGGCGGAGTGAACGTCATCGCCTCGCCCACGCTGTTCGTGGACATGAGCCAGGCCGACATGCTGAGCCCGGGCGGCCGCTGCCGTACGTTCGACGCACGCGCCGACGGAATCGTCCGCGGCGAGGGCGCGGGCGTCGTGGTGCTCAAGCGGCTCGACGCGGCGGTCGCCGACGGCAACGTCATCCACGCCGTCCTGCGGGGCAGCGCCGTCAACCACGGCGGCCGCACCAACTCGCTGACCGCCCCGAACCCGGACGCGCAGGCCGCCTGCATCGTTGCGGCGCACCGGCGCGCCGGTGTGGACCCGCGGACCGTCGGCTACGTCGAGACCCACGGCACCGGCACCGAGCTCGGCGACCCCGTCGAGGTCGAGGGCCTCACGTCGGCCTTCGCGCAGCTGTACGCCGACCACGGCGCAGCCCCCGGCGAGCCGCACGTGGTGCTGGGCGCGGTGAAGACCAACACCGGCCACCTGGAGGCGGCCGCCGGCGTCACGGGGCTGATCAAGGCACTGCTCGCGATGCGCCACAGGTGGATCCCCGGCAATCTCCACCTGGAGAAGCCCAACCCGCACCTGCGCCTGGAGGGCGGCCCGCTGCGCCTGCCGTCGGGGAACGAGCCCTGGAACCGGGTCCGCACGGCCGACGGGGCCGAGGTGCCGCTGAGGGCGGGGGTGAGCTCCTTCGGCCTCGGCGGGGTCAACGCGCACGTGGTGGTGGAGGAGTACCTGGAGACGCCGGTCCGGACGGCGGCGGGGGAGAGGCTGTTCGTCCTGTCGGCGAAGACGCCGGAGGCGCTGCGCGACTACGCCGCGCGTCTGGCCCGCTGGGCCGCGGACCACGAGGACGTGGACCCGGCCGCTCTGGCCCACACCCTGAGCACCGGCCGCGAAGCCTTCGGCGAGCGGCTGGCGGTCGTCGCGGACACGCCACGCGCGCTGGCAACCGCCCTGGAGGCGTGGCGGTCCGGCGAGGCCGTCCCGGGCGTCTTCGCGGGGAACGGCAAGGACGCCACCACCGCCCTGCTGCTGGACGGCCCCGAGGGCGGCCGATACCTGCGGGCCGTGCTGGAAGCGGGCCGGTTGGACAAGGTCGCCCGGCTGTGGGTGGCAGGCGCGCCGATCGACTGGGCCGAGCTGTGGCCGGGGACGGCACCCCGAAGGGTGCCCGCACCGACCTATCCCTTCGCCCGGGAGAGCTACTGGCTCACGCCCGGCCCCCGCTTCGACGCCGTCCAGGCGGCCGAGGCGGGACTGGTCGCCGCCACCGGGGCCGAGGCGGAGGCCGATGCCGCTCCCGCCCCGGCCGGGCCGCGCACACCCACCGCCGTGGAGACCGCCGTCCCCGATCGGGCGCCTACTGCCGCGGACGGGGCAGGAGCGCCGGCCGGAGACGGGGCCGAGGGCGCCGAGGCCGCCGTCCGTGCGCACGTCCGCGGGCTCCTCGCGGCCCATCTGGGCATGCGGCCCGAACGCCTGCCCCTGGACCAGGCGTTGTCGGACGTGGGAGTGGACTCGCTGGGCCTGAGGCGACTGAGCCGCAGACTCGGCGCGGACTACCAGGTGGAGGTGCCGACCCGGATGTTCGGCGTGGCCCAGACGGTACGGGCCGTGGCCCGGGCCGTGTTCGAGGCGTACGGACCCCTGCCCGTACCCCGTACGCAGACGCAGACGCAGACGCAGGCGCCGGTCCAGGCGCAGGCGCAGGACCGGGTACACGACCAGGAGCCCGTGCCGGCTGCCGTCGCCCCGGTGGACCGGGTCGCCGCCGTGCTGGCCGGCCTGCGCGACGGAACCATCCGCGTGGACGACGCGCTGGCCGCACTGAAGGGAGGGGCGGGCCGATGAGTACCGACCTGCGAGAACTGCTGGCGGCGATCGCCTCCGGCAAGCTGTCCGACGAGGTGGCCGAGCTGCTGCTGCGGGGCATGGTCGACGCGACCGCTCCGGACGCCGCACCCGCCCCGGCCGCGCCGAAGGCGCCCACCGGGCCCTACCCGCTCAGCCGCGGGCAGGCCGCACTGTGGGCCCTGCACGCCGACGAGCCGCGGACCGTCTCCTACAACCTTCCGCTGGGCCTGTGGCTCGGTCCGGACGTACAGGAGGACCGGCTCGTCGAGGCGCTGGCCGCGACCGTGCGCAGGCATCCCGAACTGGGGATCTCCGTACGCCTGGACGCCTCGGGACCCGTCCAGGAGGTCGTCGGCCGCACCACGGAGGTCGCCCGCCTGGACCTCCGCCACGTGACCGACGGGGAGTTCGCCGCCCGTGTGCGCAACCTGGTGCGCCGCCCGTTCGACCTGGAGCAGGACCCGCTGTACCGGATGTGGCTGGTCGCCGCCCCCGGCGGCGCCACACTGCTGCTCCTGGTCTTCCACCACCTGATCACCGACGGGGTCTCCAGCCACCTGCTGCTGCGCGACATCGTCGCCTGCTACGAGGCCCTCGACCGGGGCCGTGAGCTGCCGCCCGTCGAACCGGCAGCCTCCTACGCCGAGTTCGTCCGGTGGCAGCGGGCCATGCTCGCCGCCCCGGAGACGCAGGAGCACCGGAGCTGGTGGCTCGACCGGCTGGCCGGGGCCTCCACGGCGCCCGTCCTGGACGCCCTCGCCGACCGCCGGAGCACCGGATCCGGCGCGCACCCCCGCGGCGAGATGGTGCAGCTGCGCCTGCCGCCCGCCACCTGGACGGCGGTCAAGGACACCGCCCGCGCGGGCGGCGTGACGCCCTTCAGCGTCGCGCTCGGCGCCTTCCTCGCCCTGCTGCACCGCCACACGGGCCACCGCGACCTCAGTGTGATGGTGCCGACCGACGGCCGGCCCGCCCAGCGCTTCGACCGTACCGTGGGCTACCTGATCAATCCCGTGGTCCTGCGCGTGGACTGCGGCCCCGACCAGAGCTTCGGCGAGCTCGCGGCCGCCGTCGGAGCCCGGATGGCGGAGGCCGAGGAGCACAGCGCGTACCCCTTCGCCTCCGTCGTCGACGATCTCCGCCGCGCGAGCGGTACCGCGGCCGGCTTCGACATCGGCTTCTACATGCAGCAGGGAGTCGGCGGCGACCAGGACATGGCGGTCGGGCAGACCGTCTTCCGCGATGCGCTCGACCTGACCCAGGAGGGTGAGAACGACCTGGTCGCCGAGGTGGTTGTGCGCGACACCGGCGTGCTCCTCTACCTCAAGTACGACCCGGCCCGCTTTGACCGCTCCACCGTCGAGCGACTGGCCGAGCACTACCGGCTGCTGCTGGACGCGGTCACGGCCGATCCCTCCGTACGCCTCGCAGAGCTCGCCCCCGCCACCCCCGCCGAGCGCCGCACCGTCGAGCGGTCCAACGCCACCCGCGCCGAACGGCCGCGCGACGTCACCGCCGCCGACCTGGTGCTCGCCCGCGCCCGGCGCGACCCCGGGCGCACCGCCGTGGTCGACGCGACGGGCCCGCTGACCTACGGGGAGCTCGCAGGGCAGGTGCACGCGCTCACCCGGATCCTCACCGAGCAGGGCGTGCGCCCGGGCGACATCGTGGGCGTCCTCGTCGCCCGGCGGGCCGCGCTGATCGCGGCCCTGCTCGCCGTCCAGTGCACGGGAGCCGCCTACGTCCCCCTCGACCCGGACTTCCCCCCGGCCCGGCTCGCCCACATCACCGCCGACGCGGCGCCCGCCGCCGTGATCGTCGATCCGCCCCTGGCCGACCGGCTCCCCGCGGACGCACCGGGCGTCCGGGTCCCCTTGGCGGACCTCAGGGCCGAGGACCAGACCGTCGCCCCCGTCGCCCGCGGTGACGACGACCTCGCGTACGTCCTCTACACCTCCGGATCCACGGGCGAGCCCAAGGGCGTCGAGGTCTGCCACGGCAACCTCGTGAACCTGCTGGCCGCGGCCGCCGAGCGGCCCGGCTGCGGCGAGGACGACACCCTCCTGGCGGTGACCACCGCCGGGTTCGACATCTCGGGTCTGGAGCTGCTGCTCCCCCTGACCCGGGGCGCCACCGTCCACATCGCGCCCGAGGACGTCGTGCGCGACGGGTTCGCCCTGGCCGACCTCATCGGCGACGCCGGTGCGACGGTCATCCAGGCCACCCCCGCCACCTGGGAGATGCTGCTGCACGCCGGCTGGACCGGACACGTGCGCCGGCTCCTGTGCGGCGGCGAGCCCCTCACCGCCGAACTCGCGGACCGGCTGCTGGACCGGTGCGACGAGCTGTGGAACATGTACGGGCCGACCGAGACCACCATCTGGTCCTCGGCCCAGCGGATCCGGCGGGGCGGACCCGTCACCGTGGGCACCCCGCTCGCCAACACCGCCTTCCGCGTCGCCGGCCCCGACGGGGCCGACGTGCCTTTCGGCGCCGTCGGCGAACTGCTCATCGGCGGCGACGGTGTCGCCCGCGGCTACCGCGGCAAGCCCGAGCTGACCGCCGAACGCTTCGTGCACGATCCGGCGACCGGGGAAAGGCTGTACCGCACGGGCGACCTGGCCCGCTGGTCGGCGGACGGGAACATGGTGCTGCTCGGGCGCGCCGACCGCCAGGTCAAGCTCCGCGGCCACCGCGTCGAACTCGGCGAGATCGAGGCCGCCTTCCGGCGCGCCGGAGCGGACGGCATCCGCGACGTCCGGGTCGCCGTACGCGAGGACCTGCCGGGGCAGCCGCGCCTGGTGGCCTTCGTCCAGGCCGCCCCGGAGGCCGCCGAGGCCGCGGCCGGGCGGATCCGGGACGTGCTGCCCGAGTACATGGTCCCCTCCCGCACCGTCGCGCTGGCGCGTCTGCCCCTGACCCCCAACGCCAAGGTGGACTCCGGCCCGCTGATGCGCCTGCCCGTCGAGGAACTCGTACGCCGCTTCGGACACGAGGACCGCTCCGCCGCACCGAGGGCGGAGGAGGGCCCGGGGTCCCGGCCGGCCGGGACCGGGGACCTCGCCGAACGGCTGCGCGGGAGCGCGGCGGCCGTGGCCGGGCTGCCCGCCGAGGAGATTCCCCTCGACCGTCCGCTGGGCGAGGTGGGCTTCGACTCGATCGGCTTCACACGTCTCGCGGTGGCGCTGCGCGAGCGCTTCGGCGTCACGGTGCGACCGACCGTCTTCTACGCCCACCCGGACCTCGCCTCGCTGGCCGCACACCTCGGGGCGGCCCACCCCGGGGCGTTCGCCGCGACGGACCTCCGGCCCGCCGCGCGGACTCCGTCCGAGCCGGTGGCCGCGGCGCCGCGCGGCTACGAGCCGGTGGCCGTCGTGGGCATCGGCGGGCGCCTGCCCTCCGCCGCCGACCTGGAGGCGTTCTGGCAGCACCTCGCCGCCGGACGCGACCTGACCCGGCCGTACCCCATGGAACGCGGCTTCTCCGCGCGGGTGTTCCCGCAGGGCCTGCGCGGCTCCTTCGTCGAGGACGTCGACGCCTTCGACGCAGCCCTCTTCCGCATCTCCCCCAGGGAGGCGGCGCAGATGGACCCGCAGCAGCGCCTGCTGCTGCACGCCGCTCACGAGGCCGTGCTCGACTCCGGGCAGGTCCCCGGCGCGCTCGCGGGCAGCCGCACCGGCGTGTTCGTCGGACTGAGCGGCACGGACTACCTCAGCCTGCTGGGACCGGGATCGCCTGAGATGGGCGACCACTTCCTGATCGGCAACGTCCCCTCCATCGCGGCCAACCGCATCTCCTACGTGTTCGATCTGCACGGCCCCAGCGCCGTCTTCGACACGGCCTGCTCCAGCTCGCTCGTCGCCGTGCACCGCGCGGCCCGCGCGCTCCAGCAGGGGGACTGCGACATGGCCCTGGCCGGCGGCGCCAACCTCCTGCTGTCCCCGCACGGGTTCACCGGCCTGCGGCGGGCCGGGATGCTCAGCCCCGACGGCCGCTGCAAGACCTTCGACGAACGCGCCGACGGCTACGGCAGGGGCGAGGGCGTGGTGCTCCTGGCCCTCAAACTGCTCGACCGGGCCCTGGCCGACGGCGATCCGGTGCACGGCGTCCTGATCGGCTCGGCGGAGAACCACGGCGGGCACACCCACTCGCTCACCGTCCCCAACCCGCAGGCGCAGCGCGACGTCGTGCTCGCCGCACACCGGTCGGCCCGGGTCGCACCCGACACGATCGGCTACATCGAGGCGCACGGCACGGGGACCCCGATCGGCGACCCCATCGAGATCGACGCCCTCAAGGAGGCGTTCGGCCGCCTGTACGCCGAGTGGGGGATCCCGGTGGTTCCGGGACGCACCGGCGTCGGTTCGGTCAAGACGAACATCGGACACCTGGAGGCCGCGGCGGGCGTCGCCGGCGTCGTGAAGGTCCTGCTGGCGATGCGTCACCGCACGCTCCCCGGCCTGGTGGACCTGCGGACGCCGAACCCGATGCTCGACCTCGACGGCAGTCCTTTCCGGATCCAGGCCGCAGCACAGACATGGGAAACACGCGAGGGGACGCCGGTCCGGGCCGGTGTCAGCTCGTTCGGCATGGGAGGCAGCAACGTGCACGTGGTAGTCGAAGAGGCGGGACAGCGTTGATGAGCGGCACCACCGAGGACAGGACCGTCCGGCTGGTCCTCCTGTCCGCCGACGGCCCCGAAGAACTCGACCGCTACCGGGCCGAGCTGTGCACCTGGCTGGACGAGCACCCGTCGGCCTCCCTGGACGCTGTCGCGCACACCCTGCGCGTCGGCCGGGAACCGCTGCGCGAGCGCGCCGCCCTGCTCGTCGGGAGCGTCGCCGAACTGGCCGCGCGCCTGCGCGACGGCGAAGGCGTCGTGACCGGCACCGCGGCCGCCGAAGCCCCCGCCGCCTCCGGCGGCGGCGCAGGGCCCGCGGCCACCGACGACCCGGCCGAGGCAGCCCGCCTGTGGGTCACCGGCCGGGACGTGGTCCTGCCCGAGCCCTCCGGCGACCGCCCGGCCCGGCTGTCCCTGCCACAGCCTCCCCGGCAGACCCGCCGCTACTGGATCAAACCGCCCGCCGCCCTGGCAGACGCGCCCGGTGAACGGCTGCTGACCGGCGAGGAGTTCTACCTGCGCGACCACGCGCTGGGCAGGACCCGGGTCCTGCCCGCCGTGGCCGCCCTGGAATTCGCTCTGGCCGCGGCCGAAGAGGCCGGCCACGGCCGCGCCACCGGCATCGCCAACGTGCTGTGGGCACGCCCCGTGCTCGTCGAGGACGAGCCCGTCCGCGTGCGCCTGCACCTCGCGGCCACCGCCGACGGGGTCTCCTACGAGGTCCGCCTCGCCGACGGCAGCGCCGAGGGCGCGCTCTGCTCCACCGGCACCCTCCGCTTCGGCGCCGCCCCCGAGGCACCGCGCCTCGACCTGGACGGGATCCGCGCCAGGCTGCCCCGTACGGCCACCGCCGAGGAGTGCTACGCGGTGTTCGCCGCCCTCGGCGGCGGCTACGGGCCCAGCCTCCAGGGGCTGCGCTCGGTGCGGTCCGCGCCGGGCGAGGTCCTCGCGCACGCCGCCGTGCCCGCGGCGGCGGACCTCCCCTTCTCCGGTTTCGCGCTCCACCCCTCCCTGCTGGACGCGATGCTCCAGGCCTGTCTGTGGACCGACGAGGACCCCACGGCCCCGCGCTCGCGGGAACTGCCCTTCTCCCTCGATGCTGTCGAGATCTTCGGACCGCTGCCCGAGCAGGGCCACGTCCACGCCGTGCGGACCGCGACGGGCCACGACATCGCGCTCGCCGACGACGAGGGCCGCGTCCGCGTGCGGCTGCGCGCCGTCGTCACCCGGCCCGTCGACGGCGCCGCCCGCCTGGACGGCGGCATCGGCGCCCATCTGCTGGTCCAGCGCTGGCAGGACGCCCCGGCTCCGGCCGCCGGCCGTCCCGTACGCACCCTCGTGCTCGGCGAGGAGGGCTTCGCCGGAGCCGAGCGCACCACCGGGGACTCCGTCTTCCCCCGCGACGAGGAACTCCTCCTCGTCCACACCGCGGACGGCGACCCGCTGCCCGCCCTCACCGGCCTGTACCGGTCCTGGGCGGCCCAGCCGACCCGCCGCCCGGTCCGCGTCCTGCACGTGTTCCGCACGTCCGGCGGGATCGAGGACGCCCGGGCCGAGGCACTGGACGGATTCGCCCGGGCCCTCGCCCACGAGGAGCCGCAGTTCCTCGTCGCCGCGGTCGACGCGGGCACGGCCGGCCTGTCCGCCGCCGTCGAGTCCGAGGCGCGCGCCGCCCACGCCTTCCGCGTCCGCTACACGGCCGCAGGCCGGCAGGTGCCGCGCTGGGAGCCCGTCGCCCCCGCCCCGGCACCGCTCGAACCGCGCGGCACCGTGCTGGTCACCGGCGGCGCGGGCGCCATCGGCCGCCGGCTGGTCGCCCATCTGGGAGGCGGTGCCCGCTACGTCCTGACGGGCCGTTCGGCGCATGCCGACCTCACCCCGCTGCGCTCCGCCGGCCTCGACGTCCACTACCTGCCCGCCGACCTGGGCGTCCCCGGCGCCGCCGCGGACCTCGTCGAGCGGATCCACGGCTCCTTCGGGCCGCTCCACGGCGTCCTGCACCTCGCCGGAACCACCCGGGACGCACTGCTGATCGGCAAGACCGACCGGCAGACCGCGGACGTGCTCGGCCCCAAGGTCCGCGGCACCGTCGAGCTGGACCGGGCCACCGCCGGCGACCCCCTGGACTTCTTCATCGCGTTCTCCTCCATGTCGGGGGCCGCGGGAAGCCCCGGCCAGACCGACTACGCCTACGCGAACCGCTTCCTGGACGCGTTCACGGCCTGGCGCCGGGGCAGCGACCGCCCCGGCCGCAGCCTCTCCGTGCTGTGGTCGCTGTGGGCCGACGGGGGCATCCGCGTCGACGCCGACGAGGCCGCGGCAGCCCGGATGGCCCGCCAGGTCGGGCTGGTGGCCATGCCCACCGACGCAGCACTGGACGCCTTCGACCGGGCCCTGGGCCACGACGGCGACCACGTCCTGGTGGCGCACGGCAACCTGGCCCGCCTGCGGGGGGTGCTGGACGCTCCGGCACCGTCGGCCGCGTCCGCCCCCGCCCGGGCGGCCGTTCCCTCCGCCCCGCCGGCCCCCTCCGCCGAGCCTGCAGCGCCGTCCCCCGACGCGGCCGAGGAGTTCCTGCGCGGGGTGCTCGCCGAGGTCTTCGAGATCCCGGCCGAGGACATCGAGGCGGACACGCCGTTCGAACGGTTCGGCATCGACTCGCTGCTGATCATGGACGCGACCCGGCGCCTGGAGGACCACTTCGGATCCCTGCCGAAGACCCTGTTCTTCGAGTACCAGGACCTGCGCTCCCTCGCCGGCTGGTTCACCGAGCACCACGGCCCCCGGTTCACGGAGTCGGCGCCCGCGCCCCAGCAGGCACCCCACCACGAGGCGGTGACCGGATCCGACCCGGTGGCCGGAGCCGACCCGGCACCGGCGGCCCGGCCCGTGGGGCCGGTGTCCGCCGCCCCTGCCGTTCGCCCGGCCCCCGCCCCCTCGGGCCCGATGCCGATCGCCATCGTCGGGGTCGCCGCACGTTTCGCCGCATCGGACACCCTCGACCAGTTCTGGGACCACCTCCGGGCCGGCCGGGACCTGATCACCGAGATCCCGGAGGACCGCTGGGACTGGCGGGCATACGACCAGGCCACGCCCGCCGACCGGGCGGCCCGCTACAGCCGCTGGGGCAGCTTCCTGCGCGGCATCGACCTGTTCGACCCGCTCTTCTTCGGCATCTCGCCCCGCGAGGCGGAGATCATCGACCCCCAGGAACGGCTCTTCCTGCAGACCGCCTGGCACGCCATGGAGAACGCCGGACGCACCCGCGCGGACCTGCGCTCCCACCGCGTGGGCGTGTACGTCGGCGCTATGTACGGCCTGTACCAGCTGCACGAAGCCGAGGACGGCCGCATCGGCGCCTCCTCGCACGCCTCCATCGCCAACCGCGTCTCCTACACCCTCGGCCTCACCGGCCCCAGCCTGGGCGTGGACACCATGTGCTCCTCCTCGCTGACGGCCCTCCACCTGGCCGTGCGCGACCTGCGCGCCGGGGACACCGACATGGCCGTCGCGGGCGGGGTCAACCTGCACGTCCACCCGTACAAGTACCGCTTCCTCGGCCAGGGCAGCTTCACCTCCAGCGACGGCCGCTGCCGCAGCTTCGGCGCGGACGGCGACGGCTACGTGCCCGGCGAGGGCGTCGGCGCGGTGCTGCTCCGGCCGCTCGCGGACGCCGTCCGGGACGGCGACCACATCCACGGCGTTATCCTCGCCACCAGCGTCAACCACGGCGGCCGCACCAACGGCTTCACGGTGCCCAACCCCGTCGCGCAGGGCGACCTCGTCGCACAGGCGCTCGGGGAGGCGGGCGTGGATCCGGCCACCCTCGGCTACCTGGAGGCACACGGCACCGGAACCGCCCTCGGCGACCCCGTCGAGATCCGCGGGCTGGCCCGCGCGCTGGCCGACGCCGGACTGCCCCCGGGCAGCCTTCCGATCGGCTCGGTCAAGTCCAACGTCGGCCACCTCGAGTCGGCCTCCGGCATGGCCGGGCTGTGCAAAATCCTCCTCCAGATGCGGCACGGCCGACTCGTGCCCTCGCTGCACGCGGACCCGCTCAACCCGAACATCGACTTCGGCTCGACCCCGCTGCGCGTGCAGCGCGACCTCGCCCCCTGGCCCCGGCCCGACGGCGCACCCCGGCGCGCGGGCATCAGCTCCTTCGGCGCGGGCGGGGCCAACGCGCACGTCGTCGTGGAGGAGTACGCCGCCCCGCCGGCCCCCGGGCAGGAGTCCGGCCCGTACCTGTTCCCCCTCTCCGCCAAGGCACCCGAACGACTCCCCGTCCTCGCCGCCGAACTGGCCGACGCCTTGGAGCGCGGCCTGGCGGACGGATCTTCGCCGCGTCTCGCGGATGTGGCGTTCACCCTCCAGCAGGGGCGCGAGGAGTGGGCCGACCGCATGGTCGTCCTGGCCTCGACCGCCGCCGAGCTGGTGGCCCGCCTGCGCGGGGAGGACCCGTCAGGAGTGTGGACCGGCAGCGCCCGCGGCCGCGCCGCCCGCGCCGCCGCCCCCACCGGCACCGACCCGGCGTCGATCGGCGCCGCCTGGGCCGCCGGAGCCCGCGTCGCGTGGCCGGAGAGCAGCGGCCGCCGGGTGCCGCTGCCGGGCTACCCCTTCGAGGAGCTCCGCTGCTGGCTCACCGACGCCATCTGGACGCCGCCCGCGCCGGCCGCCGGGCGCACCGCGGCGGGTACGGTGCACCCCCTGCTCGACACGGTCGACCCGGCCGGGAGCCTGGACGGCCTCACGTACCGGACCGCGTTCGCGCCCGAGCACCCGTATATCGGAGGCCACCGGCTCGGCGAGACCCGCCTGCTGCCCGCGGCCGCCGTCCTGGAGATGGCACGCGCCGCCGCCGAGGAGGCCGGCGCGGGGCAGCGGCTGCGGCTGTCCAACGTCCGCTGGCTGCGGCCGTTCGTCGTGGCCGGAGCCGAGCGCACGGCACGGACACGGCTGCGCCGCGGCGACACCGGTACCCGCTTCGACCTGCGCGACGACGCCGGCGAACTCCTCGCCGAGGGACAGGTGGGGCCCCTGTCCGAGCCCGCCGGGGCGAGCCTGGACATCGACGCCGTACGGGCCCGCCTCGGCAGCCGCCACGACGGCGGGTCCCTCTACGACGACCTCGCCGCGGCGGGGCTGTTCTACGGCCCCGCCCTGCGGGCCGTCGAATGGATCGCGGCGGGCGACGGCGAGGCGCTCGTACGCCTGCGGATCCCGGCCGAAGCCGCCCGCTTCGCCGGCTCCGCCCTCCACCCCTCGGCGGTCGACGGCGCCCTGCACGCATTCGCCGTCCTCCGGGACCGGGACAGCGGCCCCGCGATGGTGCCGTACGCCCTCACCGCGGCCGAGATCCACGCCCCGGTGACGGACCTCGGGTACGCCCACGTCCGCACCGTCGGCACCGACCGCTACGACCTCGTCCTGACCGACTCCGAGGGGAACGTCCACGTGCGACTGCACGACCTGTCGCTGCGCCCCGCGCCCGGTGTCGCCCCGGCCCGGCGGGCCGCCACCGGGACGGCCGTCTCCGCCGAGGCGGCCGCCGCCGCGGACGACCTGATGTTCGTACCGCGCTGGACCGAGCTGCCCGGCCGGTCCCCGCAGCCGCTCCCCGACGCAGCCACCACCTGGCTGGTGCACGGACCGGAGTCGGCGCCGCTCGCGGCGGCCCTGCGCACCCGTCTCGGCGGCACCGTCGCCGCATTCGGCCCGGAGGGCGCCGCCACTGCCACCGGACGCCCCGACCACGTCATCCTGCTCGCCCCCCGTACCACGGGCGGGACAGCCGACACCGCGGCGCTCGAAGCAGCCCAGGAACGCGGTGTCCTCGCCCTGTTCCGGCTTGCCAAGGTCCTCCAGCGGACCCGCTCGGCCGTCCGCCTCACCGTCGTCACCGAGGACGCCCTGAGCACGGCGGACGAGCCCGTGGCCAACCCGTACGCCGCCGGCCTGCACGGACTGGCCCTGTCGCTGGCCCAGGAGCACCCCCGCTGGCAGGTGACCGTCGTCGACCGCTCCTCCGCCGACGCGCCCTCCGCCGACGTGCTCGACGCCCCCGCAGGCGGCCCCTACGCCCTGCGCCGCGGTGTGCTGCACCACCGGCTGCTCGTCCCGGTCGCCGCCACGCCGCCGCAGGAGCGGATCCGGCGGGACGGCACCTACCTCGTCCTCGGCGGGGCCGGCGGCATCGGCCTGGAACTCACCGCCTGGCTCGTGCGGAGCTACCGGGCGAAGGTCGTCCTCCTCGGCCGCGGCGAACTCGACGCCGAGCGCCGCGCCCGCCTGCGCAGCATCGACCCCGACGGCGCCCTCGTCTCCTACCGCAGGGCCGACGCGACCGACCCCGCCGCGCTGCGGGACGCCGTCGAGTGGGCCCGGAGCACCCACGGAGCCCTGCACGGCGTCTTCCACGCCACGATCGTCCTGCGCGACCAGACAGTCGCCACGATGACCGAGGACACCTTCCGCTCCGTCCTCGCCGCCAAGGCGCACACCTCGGTCGCCCTGCACGCCGCCCTGCGCGACGCGGCAGGCCTGGACTTCGTCCTGTTCTTCTCCTCGGCCGTCGCCCTCTCCGGCAGCGCCGGGCAGAGCAACTACGCGGCCGGATCCACCTTCGAGGACTCCTTCGCCCACCACCTCGACTGGATGCTCCCCGCCCGCGTGGCCGTCATCAACTGGGGCTACTGGGGGACCGTCGGCATCGTCGCCGACGAGCGCTACCGCGAGCGGCTCGCCGCCACGGGAATCCACTCGATCACCCCCGAGGAGGGAATGGCCGCCGTGCACGCCGTGCTCGGACGCGACGACCGCCAGGTCGTCGCGGTCAAGGCCGATGCGGCCGCACTCGCCGCGGTCGGCGCCCGGCCGCGCGGAACGGCCGTCCGGCCGTCCGGCCCGCAGACCACGCTGTCCGGCACCGGAACGCCGCCCGACCCGGCGACGCCGCCCGACGACACGGCCCTGGTACCGGCGCTGGCCGAGCTGCCGCCGGTCGCCCCGCTCCTCACCGAGGCCGCCGACGCCCGCCTGACCGAGATCATGTGCACGTGGCTGTGGATGCTCTTCCGCCGAGAAGGGGTCTTCCCCGACGGCGCCGAGGCCTGGCAGCCCGACGCCCTCGCCGAACGGCTGGCCGTCGTCCCCGCGCGGCGCCGGCTCTTCACCGAGCTCCTGCGCCAGCTGACCGGGGCCGGCTTCCTCGACGACCGGGGAGGAGCACTCGTCCCCGCCGGGCGCGAGCCTGCCGGGGACCCCGAGGCGGACCTGGTCGAGCTGTGCCGGCGCGAGCCCGCGCTGGGCCGCTTCGACCGGTTGCTGCGCCCCTGCATGCAGAACCTCTTCGGGGTGCTGCGCGGCACCGTCCGCGCCACCGACGTGATGTTCCCGGGCGGCTCCAGCGCCCTCGTCGAGGGCGCCTACCGGGGCAGCCCCGTCGTCGACCGCGCCAACGAACTCGTCGTCGGCGCCGTCCAGGACCTGCTGTCCCGCCACGAGGGCCCGCTCACCGTCATCGAGGTCGGTGCCGGCACCGGCGGCACCACCGCGAGTGTTCTGCCCGCCCTCGCCGCGTCCGGCACGGAGGTGGCGTACGTCTACACGGACATCTCCCAGGCCTTCCTGCGGCACGGGAAGCAGCGGTTCGCCGAGGAGCACCCGTACGTCCGCTTCCAGCGGCTCGACATCTCCGAGGACCCCGAGCCCCAGGGCTTCACCCCGGGCAGCGCCGACCTCGTCGTCGCGGCCAACGTGCTGCACGCGACCGCCGACCTGCTCGCCACCCTGCGCGCCGTGGCCCGGCTGCTCAAGCCGGGCGGCCGACTGGTCCTCAACGAGGCCAGCAGCAACGTCCTCACCGCCACCCTCACGTTCGGCCTGCTCGACGGCTGGTGGCTGCACGAGGACGCCGCACTGCGGCTGCCCGGCTCACCGCTGCTGTCGGCACCCGGATGGCGCAGGGCCCTCGCCCTCGCCGGTTTCGCCCGCAGCCGGGCCGTGCCGGCCGACGAGGGGCTGAGCCAGCACGTGGTGGTCGCGGAGACGGCACCGGGCCGCACCCCGCCCGGCGTCGCGGCGCCCGCCGCGACGGCGCGCCCAGCGGCGCCCCCGCTCCCCTCGGCGGAGCCGTCCGGCACGGAGGGCGGCGGGCTGCTGGACGCCGCGCAGGAGTACGTCAAGGACGCTTTCGCGCAGATCCTCCAGGTGCCGCGGGAGCGGCTCTGGCTCGATGAGACGTACGAGAACTTCGGCGTCGACTCGCTGACGGTGCCCCTCATCGTGGACGTCCTCGCCGAGGGCATGGGAGAGCTGCCCGTGTCCCTGCTGTTCGAGTACCCGACCATCCGCGAGGTCGCCGAGTACCTCGTCGAGCGGCACTCCGACCGGGTGCGCGCGCTCCTCCCCGAGCCCGCCGCCGAGTCCACCGGGGAACCCGCCGCCGAGCCCGCACCTGCACCGGCCGCCGCCCCGGCCGCATCCCGGCCCGCCGCCGGAGTGCGCCCGGCCGCCCCTCCGGCGCAGCCCGCGCCGGCCGCCGACCGGCGCATCGCGATCGTCGGCGTCTCCGGCCGCTACCCCCTGGCCGAGGACCTCGACACCTTCTGGGAGAACCTGCGGACCGGCCGGGACTGCGTGCGCCAGGTGCCCGCCGACCGCTGGGACCGTCAGGCCGCGGACACAGCGGACGGCCGTCCCGTGAGCCGCTGGGGCGGCTTCCTGGACGGGATCGACGAGTTCGACCCGCGCTTCTTCCAGATGTCCCTGCGGGAGGCCGAGCTGACCGACCCCCAGGAGCGCCTGTTCCTCCAGGCCTCCTGGCACGCCGTGGAGGACGCCGGATACACCCGGACCCGCCTGCGGGGCAGCCGCGTCGGCGTGTACGTGGGCGTGATGTACGGGCACTACCAGCTGTTCGAGGACGAACGGGGCCTCGCCGGCGGCATGGGCTACGCGTCCATCGCCAACCGCGTCTCCTACTTCCTCGACTTCCAGGGGCCGAGCCTGGCCGTCGACACGATGTGCTCCTCCTCGCTCACCGCCATCCACCTCGCCTGCGAGGCCCTGGCCGCAGGACAGGCGGACTACGCGCTCGCCGGCGGCGTCAACCTCGCCCCCCACCCGCGCAAGTACCGCCAGCTCGCGGCCGGCGGGTTCACCGGCGAGAGCGGGCGGTGCCGCAGCTTCGCGGCGGACGGCGACGGCATGGTGCCCGGCGAGGGCGTCGGCGCCGTCCTGCTCAAGCCGCTGGCGGCGGCCGAGCGCGACGGGGACCGCATCCTCGGCGTGATCCTCGGCAGCTCCGTCAACCACGGCGGCAAGACCGGCGGGTTCGCCGTGCCCAGCCCCGGCGCCCAGGGCGAGGTCATCACCCAGGCGCTGCGCACGGCCGGAGTGCCGGCCGACGGGATCTCGTACGTCGAGGCGCACGGCACCGGGACCCGGCTGGGCGACCCGGCCGAGATCGCCGGCCTCGTACGGGCCTTCGGCGGCCTGCCGGCCGGTTCGGTCGCGCTCGGCTCGGTGAAGTCCAACCTCGGCCACCTGGAGTCGGCCGCGGGCATCGCGGCGCTCACGAAGGTCCTGCTCCAGATGAAGGCCCGTGAACTGGCGCCCTCCCTGCACGCGGACGCACTCAACCCGGCTGTCGACTGGGACGGGGTGCCCTTCCGGGTGCAGCGCGAACTCGCTCCCTGGAAGAGCCCCGAACCCCTGCGCGCGGGCGTCAGCGCATTCGGCGCGGGCGGCTCCAACGCCCACCTCGTGGTCGAGGAGTACCGGACGCCGGAGCCGCGGCCCGACACCCCCGCGGGCCCGGACGTCTTCCCGTTCTCCGCCCGGGACGCGGAGGGCCTGCGCCGCGTCGTCGCGGGCATGCGGGCATGGCTCGGCTCGCAGGGCACCGGCGCCGACCCCCGCGACATCGCCGCCGCTGCCGGCGTCCCCGTCACGGCGGTCGACGAACCGCTCGACGAACTGGGCCTGGAGCCGGCCACGATGGTGCGGCTGATCGGCCTCGGCGACGCGGTCGCGGCGGGCGCCGTGCACGGCGGCACCACCCTGCGCGACCTCGCGGGACGCGTCGCGGGCGGCGGCGGCGTCGACCTGCTCCGGTTCGCCCGCACCCTGCAGACCGGCCGGGAGGCCATGGCCCACCGGTTCGCCGTCGTCGCACGGTCCGCGGAGGAACTCACCGAGGCCCTCGACGCGTTCCTCGCCGGACGGCCGGCGGGCCACACCGGCGTCGTGACCGCCGAGCCGGGGGCCCCGTCCGCGCCTTCCGCCGCGGACCCGCACGACACGGCCCGCCGCTGGGCCGCCGGAGAGGCCATCGACTGGGAGGCCGGCCGCGTCGGCACGGTACCCGTGCTGTCCCTGCCCGGATACCCCTTCGCGCGCACCCGCTGCTGGATCGATGCCGTCACTTCGGCCGCCCCCGCCGCCCCCGCCGCCCCCGCCGCCCCCGCGGCCCCCGCCGCCCCGGGGGCAGCGGACGCCGCCACCCGGGGCGCTCGCCTCCGGGACGCCGTCCTGGCCCTGCTGGGCACGGTCACCGGCTACGCTCCCGCCGACCTCGACCCGGCGGAGTCCTTCCACGACCACGGCCTGGACTCCCTCGGGCTCCTCCGGCTCGCCGACGAGGCCTCCACCGCCTTCGGCGTGCCCGTCGGCCCCGACCAACTGCTCGCCACCCCGACCCCCGCCGCGCTCGCCGCCTGGCTGGAGGAGCAGCACCCGGACGCCGTCGCGCCCCTGCGGGCCGGACCCGCCGCGCAGGACGTGCCGGGCCGGGACGATCCCGTCGTCATCGTCGGCATGGCCGGCACCCTGCCAGGCGCACGGAACCTCGACGAGTTCTGGGCGGCCTTCCAGAAGGGCGGCGACCTCTTCAGCGACGTCCCCGCCGACCGCTGGGACGCCGTCGCCCACTACGGGGACCCCGCCCTGCACCCCGACCGGACCCGGATAACCCGGGGAGGCTTCATACCGGACATCGACCGCTTCGACCCGCTGTTCTTCGGCATCTCGCCCCGAGAGGCCCGCTGGATGGACCCCCGGCAGCGGCTGCTGCTGCGTACGGTGTGGTCGGCGCTGGAGGACGCCGGCATCGACCCGGCCCGCCTGGCCGGCAGCAACACCGGCCTGTTCGTCGGCGCCGGCTCGTCCGAGTACGCCGAACTCGTGCAGCGCTCGGGCGCGGCCGCCGACGCCTACTCCTCGACCGGCCTCACCCCCTCCATGCTGGCCAACCGCATCTCGTACCACCTCGACCTGCGCGGCCCCAGCGAACCCGTGGACACCGCCTGCTCCAGCTCGCTCGTGGCCCTCCACCGAGCAGCGGAGGCCCTGCGGCTCGGCCACTGCGACACGGTCATCGCAGGGGGCGTCAGCCTCATGCTGTCCCCGGTCACCTTCGCCTCCCTCGAACGGGCCGGCATGCTCAGCCCCGACGGCGTGGGCCGGGCCTTCGACAAGGACGCCAAGGGATACGTGCGCGGCGAGGGCGTCGGAGCCGTGGTGCTCAAGCGCCTCAGCCGCGCCCTAGCCGACGGCAACCCCGTGCTCGCCGTCCTGCGCGGCACCGCCGTCAACCACGGCGGCCGCTCCAACTCGCTGACCGCGCCCAACCCGCGCGCCCAGGCCGAGGTGATCGTGAAGGCCCACCGCGAGGCGGGCGTGGACCCGGCGACCATCGGGTACATCGAGACGCACGGCACCGGCACCGTCATCGGCGACCCCGCCGAGACCAACGGCCTGCGCCAGGCCTTCGCCGAGCTCTACCGGGACTGGGGCCATCCCGCCCCGGCCGCCCCGCACTGCGCCCTGGGTGCCCTGAAGAACACCATCGGCCACCTGGAGCCGGCGGCGGGAATCGCCGCCGTGCTGCGCGTCCTGCTGTCGCTGCGGCACGGACGGATCACCGGGGACCCGCACGGCCCGGAACGCAACCCGCACCTGGCGCTGGAGGGCACGGCCTGCGAGATCGCGGTCGAGGCACGCGACTGGAAGCCCGCGGCCCCCGGTGTCCCGCGCCGCGCCGGGGTCAGCTCCTTCGGCTACGGCGGGGTCAACGCCCATGTCGTGCTGGAGGAGTACCCGGCCGACGAGCCGGCGCCCTCCGGCCGCCCGGCGGTGTTCGTCCTCTCCGCCCGCGACCCGGAGCGGCTGCGGGCAGCCGCCCGCTCCCTCGTCGACGCCCGGGAAACCTGGCAGCACGACCTCGACGGCACCGCGCGCACCCTCCAGTGCGGCCGCACGGAACACGCCGAACGCCTGGCGTTCGTCGCCGACTCGGGAGAGCACGCGGTGGCCGTCCTGCGCCGCTACCTCGCCGGAGACCCCGCCGGAATCCACCAGGGGCACGTGGAACGGCACGCCGACCGCGCCCCGTTCGACGGGAGGGGCGACGAGGAGACCGCCGCGGCATGGGTGCGGGGCGCGACGGTCGACTGGTCCGGCCGGTGGGAGCGGCTGCCGAAGCTGCGCCCGCTGCCGCCGTACCCCTTTGCCGCCGACCGGCACTGGTTCACCGACGGAGCCGCGGCGGCGCCGGCCGCCGAGGCCGTCCCGGCACCGGACCCGGCGGGCGGCAGCGGGGCCGCCGCCCCGACCTCCGGCTCCCAGGATGCCGACGGCCCCGCCGGCCCGGCACCCGTCAGCCTGTTCACGGCCGCATGGGTGGCCGAACCCGTACCGCCCGCCGCCCCCCACACCGGCCGGGTGCTGGTCTTCGGCGACCTGCCGGTCCCCGGCGCCGTGACCGTACGCGCCGGATCGGCGTACGCCGACGAGGGCACCACCGTCACGATCCGTCCCGGCGAAGCCGAGGACTACGCCCGGCTGCTCGCGGCCGGAGCGGACCGCATCGTGCACCAGTGGCCCCTGCTCCACCCCGAACGCCCCGAGTTGGGGCTGGAGTCGGTCTTCCTGCTCGTACGCGCCATGGCGGCCTCCCGGGCCGCCGCGCGGATCCAGGTCCTGGTGCCCGAGGGCGCGATGGCGGAGGCCTGGGGAGGGTTCGACGCCTCGCTGCGCGCCGCGCTGCCCGGTACCGCCTTCGGTGTCGTACGTGTCGCCGGCCGGGTCGAACCGGCCGCCCTGCTCGCCGAGGCGGCCGCCGAGCGGCTCTCCTCGGCTGCGGTCCGGCTCTCCGCGGACGGCCGTACCGTACGCGTGCTCACCGAGGCCGACCCGAGCCCCGTCACCCCGTCCCCGCTGCGTCCGGGCACCGTCCACCTGGTGACCGGCGGCGCGGGCGGCCTCGGACTGCTGCTCGCCCGCACCCTGCTGGCACGCGGCGCCCGAGTGGCGCTCACCGGCCGCTCGCCGGCCGCGGACCGGGCCGGGCAGCTCGCCGGCCTGCGTGCTCTCGGTGAGGTCGCCTACTACCAGGCGTCCGTGGAGGACGAGGCGGCCATGGCCCGCGTCGTGGCGGATGTCAAGGAGAAGTGGGGTGCCCTGCACGGGGTGTTCCACCTGGCGGCGACCGCCTCGCGCACTCCTCTCCCGGGCAAGGACCTCGCGGAGTTCCGCTCCCACCTGCGGGCCCGCTTCGAGGGCACCCGGGTCCTCGACGAGGCGACCCGTGACGAACCGCTGGACCTGTTCGTCCTGTACTCCTCGCTGGCCGGGCAGCTCGGCGACTACGGACTGGTCGACTACGCCGTCGGTGCCCGCTACCTCGACGGCTTCGCCGAGGAGCGGGAGGCCCTGCGCCGCGCGGGCCGCCGCAGCGGGCACACGGTCTCCGTCGACTGGCCCATGTGGCGCGCCGGAGGCATGCACGTCGATGCCGAGGACGAGCGCCGCTACCTCGCCGACACCGGCTTCCGCTACCTGGAGGCGGAAGAGGGGGAGCGGCTGCTCGACCTCGTCCTGAGGCTGGGACGCCCCCAGGTCGCCGTCCTGCCCGGCGAGCCCGAGCGGATGCGCGGACAGGTCGCCGCGATGCGGCTCCGGGAGCACGGGAACGACACCCGCCGGCCCGCCCCGGCGCCCGCTCCCGCGGGCCCTTCCGCCGCCTCCGCTCCCGTACCCGCGGGCGAGCTGACCGGGCAGCTGCGGGAGCTCGTCGCCCGACTGGTCGGCCTGGAGCCGAAGGCACTCGACCCGGAGGCCGGCTTCGGGGAGTACGGGCTGGACTCCTTCGGGCTCCAGTCCCTCTCCGCGGCCCTGGAGGAGCGCTACGGCATCTCGGTGCCGACGACGGCCCTGTTCGCCGAGAACACCGTCGTGCGTCTCGCCCGGTACCTTCTCGCGGAACACCTCCGGCCGTCGGCCGGACCCGCGGCCACCGCCGTCAGTCCCGCCGTTCCGTCCGCCGCTCCGTCCGCCGCTCCTTCCACCGGGCCCGTCCGGGACGACGCCGTCGCCGTCATCGGCATGTCCGGACGATTCCCGGGCTCGCCGGACCTGGAGGGGTTCTGGCGGCATCTCAGGGACGGCGACGACCTCGTCACCGAGACGCCGGCCGACCGCTGGGACTGGCAGGAGGTGTCCCGGCGCTTCGGCGGTACCGCCCGCTGGGGCGGGTTCCTGGGCGACGTCGACCGGTTCGACGCACGGTTCTTCAAGATCTCGCCCGCCGAGGCAGAGGTCATGGACCCGCAGCACCGGCTGTTCCTCGAACACACCTGGACCGCCCTCGAAGACGCCGGCTGCCGGGCCGACCGGCTCGCGGGCCGCCGCGTCTGCGTGTTCGCCGGCGTCCAGTTCAACGACTACGAGTCGATGGTGCTGCGCGGCGAGCAGGTCAACCCCCACGCGGGCACCGGGCTCGCGCGGACCATCCTGGCCAACCGCATCTCGTACCTGCTGGACCTCAAGGGCGAGAGCGAGAGCATCGACACCGCCTGCTCCAGCTCCCTGGTGGCACTGCACCGCGCCGTCCGGTCCCTGCGCGCCGGGGAGAGCGAACTCGCCGTCGCCGGCGGCGTGAGCCTCGTGCTCTCGCCGCAGACCGTGGTGGCCGGGAACCAGCTCGGGGTGCTCTCCCCGGACGGCCGGTGCAAGGCGCTGGACGCTGCGGCCGACGGATACGTCAAGGGGGAGGGCGTGGGCGTCCTCGTCCTCAAGCCGCTCTCCCGCGCCCTCGCCGACGGCGACCGGGTCCACGCGGTGATCCGCGGAAGCGCGGTCGGCCACGGCGGGCACGCCTCGTCGCTGACCGCACCCAACCCCGAGGCCCAGGCCGCCCTGCTGGTCGAGGCGTACGAAGACGCCGGGGTACCGGTCGAAACGGTCTCCTACACCGAACTCCACGGCACCGGAACCGCCCTCGGCGACCCGGTGGAGATCGACGGCCTCGTCCGGGCCCACCGGGCCCTGGCCGGCGGACCCGCCACGCCCTGCGGCATCGGCACCGTGAAGAGCAACATCGGACACCTGGAGCCCGCCGCGGGCATCGCCGGCGTCATCAAGGTGGTGCTGGCGATGCGGCACCGCACGCTGCCGAAGACCCTGCACCTGAACACGCTCAACCCGCGCATCGATCTCACCGGCACACCGTTCCGGCCCGTACGGCGGACCGCCCCGTGGGAACCCGCGGCGGCCGACGGCACGCCGCTGCCGCTGCGCGCCGGCGTCAGCTCCTTCGGCTTCGGCGGGGTCAACGCCCACGTCGTCCTCGAAGAGGCGCCCGCCGGCGCGCCCCCGGCCCCGCCGCGGGACGACGCCCCGGAGGTGTTCCTCCTTTCGGGCAGGGACGAAGCCGCCCTGCGCCGGTACGCCGCCGCGATGGTGGAGTTCCTCGACGCGGACGCGGACGCGGACGGGGACGCAGACGCGGACGGGGACGCGGACGCAGACGCGGACGGGGACGCGGACGCGGACGCAGACACGGGCACGGGCACGGGCACGGACGCCGGGGCGTCGCTGGCCTCCCTCGCGTACACCTCCCAGTCCGCCCGCGTCCCCATGGCCGCCCGGCTCGCCGTGGTCGCCCGCTCCACCCGAGACCTGCGCGAACAACTGGCCGGCTTCCTCGCGGCCGAGCGGGCCCCCGCCGGCGCGGACGCCGACCACGCCTGGCTGTCCGAACCCGAGGGAGCCGAGTACCTCGCCCGACTGGTCCGGGAGGGACGGCTCGACCGGCTCGCCCGGCTCTGGCAGGACGGCGCCGACATCGACTGGACCGCGCTGCGCACCGTCCGGCCGCCGCTGGCGTCCATGCCGACCTACCCGTTCGCCCGCGAACGGCACTGGCTCACGGCACCGGCCGCGACCGCGGGCGCGACCGTCCCGCAGGACCCCGCACTGCTCCTGGTCAAGCGGTGGGAGGCCGCCCCGCTGGCCCCGGCCGAACTGCCCGCGGACATCGTGGTCCTGGCCCGCGCCGGGAACGAGAACCTCGCCGAGAAGGCCTTCGGGCCCGCCGCCACGGTGGTCCGCATGGACGACGGCGACGCGGACGCCGCCCGGCGGATCGCGGAAGCCGCCCGCGCCGCGACGGCCCTGGTCGACCTGACAGACCTGGCCGACCCCGACCCGGCCGACACCCCGCAGGCCGTGCCGGAGCCCGACTGGGCGCGGATCGCGCTCCTGCGCGAGCTCGTCACCGCGAACCGCACCCGGGGCTTCACCTACCTCCACCTCACCCGGGAACTCGCCGCGTTCCGGACACAGCGGCCCACGCTGCGCGGAGCGGCCCACGCGGGCCTCGTCAAGATGCTCACGGCCGAGTACCGCGGCCTGGCCGCCCGCACCCTGGACCTCGACACCCTGGAGCCGGACGCGCTGCGCGAGGCGGTCGCCGCGGAACTCGCGGCGGCCGACCCGGTGACCGAGGCCTGCATACGGGCCGGCGTGCGGCACCGACCGGTGCTGCGCTCCGCCGACGCGGCGCCCGCCCGCGCCGACTGGTCGGCGGACCTGGCAGGCCGGACCGTCGTGATCACCGGAGGGACGGGCGCACTGGGCCGGCTCCTCGCTGCCCGACTCGTCGAACGGGGTGCCGACCGGCTCGTGCTCCTCGGCCGTACGGCGCTGCCCGCCCGGAGCGAGTGGCCCGCACTCCTCGCGGACCCCGGCACCGACGCGGCCCTCGCGGCCAGGCTGCGCGACCTCGCGGCCCTCGAACGCCCCGGGGTCCGGATCGCGATCGAGTCCGGCCCGCTGGACGGGGTGGCCGAGGTGCTCGACCGTGCACGGCGCGAGCTCGGCCCGATCGCCGGGATCGTGCACTGCGCCGGACTCGGCGTCATGCGCGACCCGGCGTTCATCGGCAAGCGGACCGAGGACATGCGGCGGGTCCTGGAACCGAAGACCGCGGGACTGCAAGCCGTCCTGGACGCCTGCACCGGCGACGAGCTGCGCTTCGTCGTGCTGTACTCGTCCGTCGCGGGCGGTGTGCCCGCGCTGGCCGTGGGCCTCAGCGACTACGCGCTGGCCAACTCCGTGCTGGACCGCGTCGCCGAGTACCGCACCGCCACCGGGGGTGAGGACGCCCCCGTCGTCCGGTCCGTCCAGTGGCCGAGCTGGCGTGCGGCCGGCATGCCCGAGGTGGACACCCCGGCGTACCGGGACCTCGGCCTGCGCACCCTGGCTCCGGAGACGGGTCTGGACCTGCTGGACCGTGCCATGAGCGGTCCCGACCCGGTCGTGCTGCCCTGCGTCGTGGACGCCGGGCGCTTCGACGCCGCCCGGCTGCTGGAGGTGCCCGCGCCGGCTCCGCCGGCCGCCCCCCGCACGAGCGGGGAGCCGGCCGCGGACCGTCTCGCCCGCCGGGTGACCGCGGTGCTCGCCTCGACGCTCCGCATGGATCCGGCCGAGATCGGGCAGGATGCGGACTTCGCCGACCTCGGCGTGGACTCGATCATGATCGCCCAGATCCTCACCGCGCTGGAGCGGGAACTCGGCGTCGTCGCGGAGCCGTCGACCGTCCTGGAGAACCCGACCGTGGCGCTCCTCACGGAGGCGCTGCGCGATCTCGTGCCGGACGTTCCGGACGCGTCCCAGGAGGCCGACCCGGACGGCCCGCCCACCGCCGCGCCCGCCGCCCAGGTCCCGGCCCCGGTGGCGGCCGAGGCCCTGGAGGCCGGCGGTCCGCGCCCCGCAGGGGGAGCGGCCAGGCGCGAGGACATCGCCGTCATCGGCATCGCCGCCCACTTCCCCGGTGCGCCCGACCACGCGGCGTTCTGGCGAAACCTGATGTCCGCCACGGACTCCGTCACGGAGGTGCCGCCCTCCCGCTGGGACACGGACCGCTTCTGGCGCCCCGACCCGCAGCCCGGCACCAGCGTCAGCAAGTGGGGCGGATTCCTCGACGCCGTCGAGGACTTCGACCCGGAGTACTTCCGGATCGACCCGGCCGGGGCGGCGTACGTCGACCCTCTGGTCCGGCAGGTCCTGGAGACCGGAGTGGAGTGCCTGGCCGATGCCGGGCTCACCCCGCGTGAGGTCGCCGGCCGGCGTGTCGGCGTCTTCGCGGGAGCCCGGGCGGCGAACTACGGAGCGCACGTCGCCGCGGCCGGCCCGCACGCGATCAGCGGAATGGCGCAGAACTTCATCGCCGCACAGCTGTCCCACCACCTCGACCTGCGCGGACCGTCCGTCGTCGTCGACACGGCCTGCTCCAGCGCGCTCGTCGCCGTGCACATGGCCGCCGCCGCCCTGCGCACCGGCGAGTGCGACCTGGCCTTCGCGACCGGGGCCGAGATCCTCCTCGACGAGGTGCCCTTCGTCGGGATGAGCGGGGCCGGTGCCCTGTCGCCCACAGGGCGCTGCCACACGTTCGACGAGCGGGCCGACGGCATCGTGCTCGGCGAGGGCGCCGGTACGCTGCTGCTCAAGCGGCTCTCCGACGCCCTGCGAGACGGCGACCGGATCTATGGCGTGATCGAGGGCAGCGCCGTCAACAACGACGGCCGCACCATGGGCATCACGACACCGAACCCGCGCGCACAGCGCGAGGTGATCGAGGCGGCCCTGGCCGACGCCGGTGTCTCCCCGGCCCTGCTGGGCTACGTGGAGGCCCACGGCACCGGCACCATGATCGGTGACCCGATGGAGCTGAAGGCACTCACCGAGGCCTTCCGCGCCCGTACCGGCGAGGTCGGCTTCTGCGGCGTCGGCAGCGTGAAGACCAACATCGGACACACCCTCAGCGCAGCCGGCATGGCCGGGCTGATCAAGGTTCTGCTGTCCGTCCACCACGCCCAGCTCCCGCCGACGCTGCACTGCGCGACCCTCAACCGCCGCTTCCGCTTCGAGGAGTCGCCGCTGTTCCCCGTACGGGAGCCGCGCGCGTTCACCGGCCGCGACGGTACGCGCAGGGCCGCCGTCAGCTCTTTCGGCTTCGGCGGCACCAACGCCCACATGGTGGTGCGCCAGGCACCCGGGGCCCACGTCCCGGTGCGTACACCGCTGGACCCGCCCCGCTACCGGCGGCGGCGCTTCTGGTTCGACGCGCCCGCCGCCGTACAGCCCGTACAGCCCGTACAGCCCGTACAGCCCGCGCAGACGCCGGCAGCGGCCCCCGCGCCGTTCTTCGAGCTCCAGTTCTCCGCCGTGCCGGAAGGAAAGCAATGAACCTGTTGGACGGTCTGACCTGCACCGTGGTGGTGCGCGGCACCGACCCGGTGCTGCGTGACCACCGCGTGCACGGCACGCGCATCCTGCCCGGAGTGTCGTTCCTCGACATGATCTACCGGATCCTGCGCGCCCGCGGCGTCGACACCTCCCGCGTGGAACTGCGCCGCGTGCTGTTCCGCAACCCCGTGGCCGCCGGGCCCGACTTCGACACCGAGCTGCGGCTGCAGTTCTCGGCGGACGCCGAAGGCCACCGGGTCCTGGTCACCGGTACCCGCCGCCCCACCGGCGAGACCGAGCCGGTCCTCGACTGCCGCCTCCACCTGGACGTGCCGTTCCCGGCCGAGGCCGTGGACCTGTCGGCCCTGCGCGCGGGCCTGCCCCGCACGGCCGACATGGCCGACCTGTACGCGCTCGTCCGCCGGACCGGCATCGAGCACGGAGCGTTCATGCGCGCCCGGGGCACCCTGCACGTCGGTGAGCGCGAGCTGCTCGCGGACCTGGCGCTGGGCCCGGAGGCCGCCGCGTACGCGGAGTACTTCCACCTGCACCCGGCAGCGCTGGACTCCTCGACCCTGCTGCCGACGCAGTTCGCCGCGGCCGGGGCCGACGAGGGGGCCCGGCCCTACATCCCGATGCTCATCGACTCCTTCCGGGCCCGCGGGCCGCTCGGGAGCCGCACCCTGGTGCACGCCACCCCGCCCCGTGCCACCGGACCGGACGGCGATCTGACCACCTGTGACCTGCGCTTCCTCGACGCCGACGGAGCCGTCCGGCTGTGGCTGCGCGGCCTCACCTCCAAGCGGGTCCGGGAGGAGGACGCCATCACCCGGCTCGACGGCGCCCCGCGCGCGGCGGAGCCCGCCGCGACAGCAGAGGCCGGAGCGGCCCCCGATCAGCGGACCGCGGCGAGCCTGGTGCACGGCCTGCTCGCCGAACGGCTCGGCCGTACCGCGTTCGACGAGGAGGCGGGCTTCTACGAGCTGGGCCTGGACTCGACGGCGCTGCTGGGCATCGCCGCCGATCTGGAACGCGCGTACGGCACCGACTTCTCGCCCACTCTGCTGTTCGAGCACAGCACCTTCGAGGACCTCGTCGCCTACCTCGGTGCGTACGAGTTGCCGGCGGACGGGGCCCGCCGGGCAGTCGGCGCGCCGCAGGAGCAGACGGCAGCCGGGGACGCAGGCGAGGAGGCGCCCTCCGAGGTGGTCTGGTTCGAGCCCCGCTGGCGTGACGCGCCCCTGCCGCCGGTGCAGGACCCGGCGCCGGCCCCGGTCCTGACCGTCGACTCGCGGACCGGGCGCGACGCGGAGGCACTGCTCACCGGGCACGAGGCCGCGGACGTGCTCTGGATCCCCGCCGATCCGCACGACGTCGAAGGCGAGGCCGTCGCCCTGACCGGCTTCGCGGCCGCCCTCCTGCGCACCCGGCGCGGCCCCGCGCGGATCGTCTGCCACGTCCCCCCGGGCGCGGAGGCCTCCGCGGTCTCGGCTCTGCTGCACACCCTCCACCGCGAGCAGCCCGGCGTGCGCGCCTCGGTGGTGTGCTCGCCGGAGCGCGCCGACGCCCTCGCCGAACTCGCCGCGGGCGTACCGGACACGGAGGTGCGCTACGAGGCGGGCAGGCGCCAGGTGCGCGAGGTACTCCCCGTGCCGGCCCCGGACCGGCCGGCGGCACTGCGCGACCGGGGCGTGTACCTGATCACGGGCGGCCTCGGCGGAGTGGGCCTGTCCCTCGCCCGGCACCTGGCGCGGACCGTTCGCGCCCGGCTCGTGCTCTGCGGACGGACGGCCGGGGACAGCACGCGGACCGCCGCGCTGAGCGCCGAACTGACCGCCCTCGGCGCCGAGGTGCAGGTGGTCGGAGCGGACGTCTCCCGTGCCGAGGACGTCCACCGCGCGGTCGGCCTCGCGCTCTCCCGGTACGGCGCGCTGCACGGGGTGGTGCACGCCGCCGGCGTGCTGCGCGACGGGCTGATTGCGGGCAAGAGCGCCGCGGACGTCCGTGCCGTCCTGGCGCCCAAGGTCACCGGCGCCCGCCTGCTGTACGAGGCCACCCGGGACCTGGGCCTGGACTTCCTCGTGCTGTGCTCGTCCACGGCCGGTGCCTGGGGGAACCGCGGCCAGGCCGACTACGCCTGCGCCAACGCCTTCCTCGACCGGTTCGCCGAGGGCAGGCCGGGGGTCGTGTCGATCGGATGGCCCGGCTGGTCGGACGGCGGCATGCCGCTCGACGACCGTGCACTGCGCCTGATGGGGCTGCGCGGCATGGACACCCCGACCGCGGTGGACATCATGCTGCGGGCCGTCGGCAGCGGCCGGCCGCACCTGGTGGCGCTCGTCGGCTCGGCGTCCGAGATCACCGAACGGTTCACCCCCGCCGCCGCGGCCCCCGCGGCCCCGGCCCCTGCCCCGGCCGATTCGGAGGAGGCGGCCCCCGCGCCCCACCCGCCGGCCGTCGGCGCCCGCGCCCGCGCCCGCGACGCGGACGACGCGATCGCCGTCGTGGGCATCAGCGGACGCTACCCGGGCGCCCGCACCCTCGACGCGTTCTGGGAGAACCTCAAGGCCGGCCGGGACGGCATCACAGAGGTGCCCGCCGACCGCTGGGACCACCGTACGATCCACAGCGACGCCAAGGGCGTGCCAGGGCGCTCGTACGGCCGCTGGGGCGGATTCGTCGACGGCATCGACGAGTTCGACGCCGCCTTCTTCCACATCTCACCCAACGAGGCCGCCGTCCTCGACCCCCAGGAGCGGCTGTTCCTCCAGGAGGCCTGGCACGCCTTCGAGGAGGCGGGACACGCCCCCTCCGCCTGGCGGGGCCGTTCCGTGGGCGTGTTCGCCGGAGTGATGTACAACCAGTACCAACTGCACGGCGTCGGCGGCGAACCGGGGCTCGTGCCCTCGTCGTTCAGCGCCTCCATCGCCAACCGCGTCTCCTACTTCCTCGACCTCAAGGGGCCGAGCATCGCGCTCGACACCATGTGCTCGTCCTCGCTGACGGCGCTCCACCTGGCCGTCGAGGCGATCCGGGGGGGCGCGTGCGAGGCCGCCCTCGCGGGCGGCGTCAACCTGCACGTCCACCCCAACAAGTACCTGCTGCTGAGCCAGTCGTCCTTCCTGTCCACCGACGGCCGCTGCCGGGCCTTCGGCGAGGGCGGCGACGGCTACGTGCCCGGCGAGGGCGTCGGCGTGGTGCTGCTGCGGCCGTTGCGCGACGCCCTGCGCGACGGGGACCACGTACACGCCGTCATCCGGGGGACGGCACTCAACCACGGCGGCCGCACCGGCGGGTTCTCCGTGCCCGACCCGGCCTCCCAGGCCGCTCTCGTCCGCGACTCGCTCACGGCGGCGGGGGTGGACCCCGCCGACCTCGGCTACCTGGAGGCCCACGGCACCGGCACCAGCCTCGGCGACCCGATCGAGATCACCGCCCTGGAGCGGGCCTTCGACGCCCTCGGCGCCGGCCGGGGGCCCTGGCCCATCGGCTCCGTGAAGTCCAACATCGGCCACCTGGAGTCGGCGGCCGGCATCGCCGCCCTCACCAAGGTCGTCCTCCAGATGCGCCACCGCACCCTGGCACCCTCGCTCCACGCCGAACGGCTCAACCCGGCCGTGGACTGGGAGGGCTCGCGGTTCCGCGTGCAGCGCACCCCGGCACCCTGGAACCCGCCTGCGGGGGCTCCGCTCACCGCGGCGATCAGCTCCTTCGGCGCGGGCGGCGCCAACGCCCACGTGGTGCTGGCCGAGCACCCGGCCGTGCCGGGCCCGCAGGCGACGGAGGAGGACCGCCCCCGGCTCTTCGTGCTGTCGGCGAAGGACGCCGCCCGGCTCGACGAGACCGCGGCGCGGATGCTGGCCCACCTCGACCGCGCCGGCCGGGGCGCGGACCCCGAAGTCGTGGAGCGGATCGTCGCCGAGGCCGTCGGCCTGCGGGCCGATCCCGGTGAGCCGTTCGCGGAACTCGGCCTCGACTACCCGCGCCTGACCGCACTGGCCCGCCGCGTCGAGGAGGAGTTCGGCGTCCGGCTCCACATCGACGCGGGGACGACGCCGGCCGAGCTGGCTGGCCGCCTCGCCGGCACCGGCACCGGCACGGACCCGGCGGCACTCGCCTTCACGCTCTGGTCCGGACGCGACCACCTCGACGAGCGGCTCGCCGTCGTCGCGACCACCGCGGCGGAGTTCGCCGACGCACTCCGCACCGGCAAGGGATGCCACCGAGGACGCAGGCGCCGCGGGGCCGCACCGGTCCACGGCGGCGACCTGCACGAGCTGGCCCGGGCCTGGGTCGACGGCGCCGAGATCAGCCTGCCCGCGCCCGGCCGACCCCGGCGGCTCTCGCTGCCCGGCTACCCCTTCGCCCGCGACCGCCACTGGGTCGCCACCGCCCGGACCCCGTCCGCGCCCCTTCCGGGCACGACCGAAGAGGTCGAGCTGCCGGACGGGCACGTCTTCGGCGAGCGGATCACCACGACGCGGCAGCCCTGGCTGGCCGACCACACCGTCGACGGTGCCGTCCTGGTCCCGGGGACGTACTTCGTCGACCTCGCCCTCCGGGCGGGAGCCCGGCTCCACTGCCCGCGGATCGCCGAACTCGTCACCCACACACCGCTGGCGACCACCGAGGCCGACCTGCGCCTCGTCGCGGACCTCCCTGGGCCCGACGGTACGCGCGCCTTCACCATCCACGCCCGCACCGGGGACGGCGGCTGGACGAGCCACGTCACCGGTGTCCTCGCCCCCTCGCCCGAGGAGCCCCCGGCGTCCGCGGCCGTGCCCGCGGACGCCGAGGAGATCGACGTCACCGGCCTCTACCGGACGCTCACGGGGTACGGGCCCGCCTTCCGCGGCCTGCACGGCGCCCGCCGCACCGCCGACGCCGTCTTCGCGGACGTCGCCGTACCCGGCGAAGCCGCCGGCGGGGCGCCCGGGGCGCACGCGCTGCACCCCGTACTCCTCGACGCGGCCCTGCACACCGTGGCCCTCACCTCGGCCCTCGACGGGGACACCCCCTACCTGCCGTTCGCCTGGTCAGGCGTGCGCGTCCACGCCCCGGCGGCGACAGCCGCCCGGGTACGGCTGGTCCACCACCGGCCCGACACGGTCGGCCTCCTCCTCACGGACCCGGCGGGCGCGCCCGTGGCCTCCGTCGACTCGGTGGTGCTGCGCCGGGCTGATGCTCCCGACGAGCCGCTCCACCACGTGGAGTGGCTGCCCGTGGAAGCCCCCGAGCCGTCACCGGGCGCGCGGTACGCGGTCGTCGGCCCGGACCCCGAGGGCATCGGCACCGCCCTGGAGGCCTCCGGGGCGGTGCTGGTACGAGCCGCCGACCTGGACGCCCTGACGGACGTGCCGCCGGTGGTGGTGCTGCCGGTCCCGGCATCACCGGCCGGTCCCGCCGAGGCCGCCCAAGCCGCCCGCGCCCTCGCCGCCGAGGTTCTGGACCGGCTCCGGCAGTGGCTCGCCGGGCGCCGGTTCGCGTCCGCGCGGCTGGTCCTCGTCACCACGGCCCCCGGCCCGGCCACGGCCGCGGCCTGGGGACTGGTGCGCTCCGCCCAGTCCGAACACCCGGGCCGCTTCGGCCTCGTGGACGCCGAGGACCTGGCGCCGCTGCACCGCGCGCTCGGCTCCGACGAACCGCACATCCGCCTGCGCGACGGCCAGGTGCTCGGGGCCCGGCTGGTCCGCGTACCGGCCGCGGCGCCGGCCCCTGCACCCCGCGCGGAGGGAACCGTCCTGGTGACCGGCGCGAGTGGCGCCCTGGCCGGACCGGTGGTCCGCCACCTCGTCGAGCGGCACGGCGTGCGCGACCTCCTGCTGGTCAGCCGCAGCGGCGCGGTACCCGCCGCACTGGACGGGCTGGACGCCCGGGTCGAGAGTGCCGCCTGCGACGTCGCCGACCGCGCCGCCCTGCGGACCCTGCTGGCCGGCCGCCGGGTGACCATGGCCGTCCACGCCGCGGGAGTCCTGGACGACGGGGTGGTCACCGCCCTGGACGCGGACCGCCTGGAGCGGGTGCTGCGGCCCAAGACGGAAGGCGCCGCCCACCTCGCCGAGCTGCTTCCCGAGGCGCAGCTGGTGCTGTTCTCCTCCGTGGCGGGCGTACTGGGCGGCCCGGGACAGGGCAACTACGCCGCCGCCAACGCCTTCCTCGACGCCCTCGCCCGGCAGCACGCCGCAGCAGGCCGCCGGGCCGTGTCCGTGGCCTGGGGGCCGTGGGCGCTCGACGAGGGCATGGCCGCCGACCGGGACCGGATGGCCCGCGGCGGCATCGAACCGCTTCCCACCGGGGCGGCCCTCGCCCTGCTCGACGCAGCCCTGGCCGGACCGCACCCCGCGGTCACCGCCCTGCGACTCGCCCGCGGTCCGGCCACCGCCGTACCGCACGTGCTGCGCAGCCTCGTGCACACCCCCGCGGCGGCCCCCGCCGCGGACCCCGGCCTGGCCGGCCTCGGCCCCGACGAGCGGCGCGCCCGGTTGTCGGCGCTGGTCCGCGGCCAGGCCGCGGCCGTCCTCGGCTACGCGGACGCCGGCCTGATCGAGTCCGACCGGTCCTTCCAGGAACTCGGCTTCGACTCGCTGAGCTCCATCGAGTTCCGCAACAGGCTGGGCGCGGCCCTCGGCATGACCCTGGAGGCCACGCTCGTCTTCGACCACCCCACCCCGGCCGACCTGGTCGCCCACCTCGACGAGCGGTTCGCCGGCGCGTCCGAGGCGGCCGACCTGCCGACCCTGTTCGCGGCCTTCGACCGCCTGGCCGCCGCCCTCACGGAGGCGGCCGCGGACGACGTGTCCCGCGACCGCACCGCGGAACGCGTCCGCGGCCTGCTCGAACAGCTGACACCCCGCACCGCGACGGAATCCGTCACCGCGTTCGCCTCGGCGACCGACGACGAAGTCTTCGCACTGATCGACGCCGAGCTCGGCAGCCCGCTGCCGGGACTGGAGGAACGCTCCCGATGACCAACGAGGACAAGCTCCGCGACTACCTGCGCCGTGTGACCGCGGAACTGCAGTCGACGCGGCAGCGGCTGCGCGACGCGGAGGAGCGATCCGCCGGGCCCGTCGCCATCGTGGGCATGGCCTGCCACTACCCGGGCGGCGTCGAGTCCCCCGACGACCTGTGGTCGCTCGTCGCCGAGGGGCGGGACGGGATCACCCCGTTCCCCGGCGACCGCGGCTGGGACCTGGACACGCTGTACCACCCCGACCCCGACCACCCGGGCACGACCACCGTCCGCGAGGGCGGATTCCTGCACGGCGCGGCCCGCTTCGACGCGGGATTCTTCGGGATATCGCCCAAGGAGGCGCTCCACACCGACCCGCAGCAGAGGCTGATCCTCCAGACGTCCTGGGAGGCCGTCGAACGGGCGGGCCTGGATCCGACTGCGCTGCGCGACAGCCGCACCGGCGTGTTCACCGGGGTCATGCACCACGACTACCCGGGCGCCCAGGGCGCCGGCAGTGTCGTCTCCGGCCGCGTCGCCTACCACCTGGGCCTGCGCGGGCCCGCCATCACGGTGGACACCGCCTGCTCCTCGTCCCTCGTCGCCCTCCACCTCGCCGTCCGCTCCCTGCGCCGGGGCGAATGCGACATGGCCCTCGTGGGAGGCGCCACGGTCATGGCCACTCCCGCGGCCTTCGTCGAGTTCAGCCGCCAGCGCGGCCTGGCCCCCGACGGCCGCTGCAAGCCGTTCGCCGCCGGAGCGGACGGCACCGCCTGGTCCGAGGGCGTCGGCGTCATCGTCGTCGAACGCCTCGCGACCGCCCTCGCCGCCGGCCGCCGCATACTCGCCGTGGTCCGCGGCACCGCCGTCAACTCCGACGGCGCCAGCAACGGCCTCACCGCGCCCAACGGCCCCGCCCAGCAGCGCGTCATCCGCGACGCCCTCGTCGACGCCGGCCTGACCCCCCAGCAGGTAGACGCGGTGGAGGCGCACGGCACCGGCACCCCCCTCGGCGACCCCGTGGAGGCCCAGGCCGTCCTGGCCGCCTACGGCAGGGACCGCGACCGGGCACTGCGCCTGGGATCGGTGAAGTCCAACCTCGGGCACACCCAGGCCGCCGCCGGCATCGCCGGGATCGTCAAGATGGCCATGGCCATGCGGCACGGGGTTCTGCCCCGGACGCTGCACCTCGACGCCCCGTCCCCCTACGTGGACTGGTCGGCGGGCGCTGTGGAACTCCTCGCCGAGGAGGCGCCCTGGCCCGCCGGCACGGAGCCCCGCCGGGCCGCCGTCTCCTCCTTCGGGGTCAGCGGCACCAACGCCCATGTGATCCTGGAGGAACCTCCGCTGCCCGCGGACGGCCGGACCGCCGGACAGCCCGACGCCCGGCGGCCGGCCGCTGCGGCAGACGCCGGGGACGCCCGGGATGCCGCGGACAGCGGGAATGCCGGACGCACCGAGCCGCCCCTGACACCGCAGGCCCCGCCCGGCCCCCTGGCCTGGACCCTGTCCGCCCGCTCCGACGCCGCCCTGCGCGCCCAGGCCGCCGCCCTCGCCGCCTTCCTGGCCGACCGCCCGCAGGACCCGCGCCCCGAGGACGTCGCCCTCTCCCTGGCCACCACGCGCGCCTCCCACGAGCACCGCGCGGCCGTCGTCGGCGGCGACCGGGCCGGACTCCTCGCCGCACTGGACGACCTGGCCGCCGGCCGGCCCTCGCCCGCCGTCGTCGAAGGAGTCACCGGGCCGGCCGGCGGCGTGGCCTTCCTCTTCCCCGGCCAGGGGTCGCAGTGGCGTGACATGGCCGTCGGCCTGCTGGACACGAACGAGGTGTTCCGGGAGCGGATAGCGCAGTGCGAGCGCGCCCTGGCCCCCCACGTGGACTTCCGGCTGACCGCCGTGCTCCGCGGCGAACAGGACCTGGACCGGGTCGACGTCGTCCAACCCGCCCTGTTCGCCGTCATGGTCTCCCTCGCCGAGGTGTGGCGCTCGCTCGGCATCCACCCGGCCGCCGTCGCCGGACACAGCCAGGGCGAGATCGCCGCGGCCTGCGTGGCCGGCGCCCTCACCCTCGAGGACGCCGCCCGTGTCGTCGCCCTGCGCAGCCGGGCCCTGACCGCGCTCACAGGCCGCGGCGGCATGATGTCCCTCGCCCTGGGCGCCGACGAGGCGCGCGACCGGCTCCGCCGCTGGGACGGCAGGCTGTCGCTCGCCGCCGTCAACGGCGCGGCCTCCGTCGTCGTCTCCGGTGACACCGACGCCCTCGACGAACTCCTGGCAGCCTGCGAGGAGGACGGCGTACGCGCCCGGCGCGTCGACGTGGACTACGCCTCGCACAGCGCACACGTGGAAGCCGTCCGCACACAGATCCTCCAGGCCCTCGCCCCCCTCAGACCGCTCGCCCCCGCCATCCCCTTCTTCTCCTCCGTGGAAGGCCGCTGGATCGAGGACGCCGACGCCTTCGACGCCGACTACTGGTACCGGAACCTGCGCCAGACCGTCCGCTTCGACGAGGCCGTCACCGCGCTCGTCCGGCGGGACTGCACCACCCTGCTGGAGGTCAGCCCCCATCCGGTCGTCACGACCGGCGCACAGGAGACCGTCGACGCGCTCGGCACCGACACCGCCGTCGCCCACACCCTGCGCCGTGACGAGGGCGGCCCGGAGCAGCTGCTGCACGCCGTCGCCCGGCTGTACGTGAAGGGCGTGCGTCCCGACTGGTCCGCGCTCTGGCCCGGAGCCCGCCCGACCGACCTGCCCACCACCGCCTTCCTCACCGAGCCGTACTGGATCGTCCCCGGGCCCGGCGCCGGCGGCGCGGGCGCCCTGGGCCTCGACGAGGTCGACCACCCCGTCCTGCGCGCCGCCCTGCCCGCCGCCGACGGCCTGGTGCTCACCGGCCGGCTCGGCCTGGCGTCCCAGCCCTGGCTCGCCGACCACACCGTCGAAGGACAGGTGGTCCTGCCGGGCGCGGCCCTCGCGGAGCTCGCCTCCCGGGCGGCGGACGAGGCCGGCTGCGCCGCCGTCGACCAGCTCACCCTGCTCACCCCGGTCGTCATCCCCGGCACGGGCGACATCCGGCTGCGCGTCGACGTCGCGGCCCCGGCCGAGGACGGCTCGCGCGCACTGACCCTCCACACCCTCGCCGGGGCGGGCCACTGGACCACGCACGCCACCGGCGTCCTGCGGCCCGACGCCGCCGAACCGGCTGCGGCCGCCACCGAGTGGCCGCCGGCCGACGCCGAACCCCAGGACGTCGAAGCCGTCTACGCCACCCTGGCGGACGCCGGCCTGGACTACGGCCCGGCCTTCCGCGGCCTGCGGGCCCTGTGGCGGGGACGCGACGGGGACCTCCACGCCGAGGTCGCACTGCCCGACGCCGCCGAGGCGGGCGCGTTCACCCTCCACCCGGCCCTCCTCGACGCCTGCCTGCACCCCGTCGCCCTCGGCGGCTTCCCCACCACCGGAGACGGCCGCCGCCCGGCACTCCCTTTCGAATGGCAGGGCCTGCGCCTCCACGCCGCAGGCGCCGAGGCCGTGCGCGTGACCCTGTCCGCCGCGGGACCCGACGCCGTGCGACTCACCCTCACCGACACCACCGGGGCGCCCGTCGCCTCGGTCGACACCCTCGTGCTCCGCGAGCTTCCGGCGGGCGCCCTCGGCCGCCCCGACCGCGGCGACGTGCTGCGCCCCGACCGGGTGACCCTGCCGCTGCCCGCCGGAACGCACGAGGACTACGCCGTCCGGGACCCCGAACTCGCCCGAAAGCTGGGCAAGGAGCCCACCGGGGAACCCGCGCGCCACGTCCTCGTACCGGCTCCCACGGGCGAGCCCGGCGAGGCCGTGCGCGGCGCGCTCACCCTCGTCCAGGACTGGCTGTCGGACGACACCCGCGCGGACTCCACGCTCGTCCTCGTCACCCGCAACGCCGACACCGACGTGGCGGAAGCCGCCGTCGCGGGACTTGTACGGTCGGCCCGGCTCGAACACCCCGGCAGCTTCAGGATCCTGGACCTGGCCGATCTCGACGCGGCCACCCTCGCCGCGATCCCGGCCGCCCTCGCCGCGGACGAGCCCCAGCTCACGCTGGCGTCCGGAACCGCGACTGCGACCAGGCTCGTGCGGGGGCTCCCCGCCCCGGCCGCGACCGGGGAGCTCGGCCCCACCCTGGTGACCGGCGCCTCCGGAACCCTGGGACAGCTCGTCGCCCGGCACCTCGTCCACGCACACGGCGTACGCGACCTGGTGCTGGCCGGCCGGCGCGGCGGCGGCGCCCCCGGCATGGCCGCCCTCGTCGAGGAACTGGCCGGGGCCGGGGCGAAGGTCCGCGCCGTCGCCTGCGACATCTCCGACCGCGCCGGCCTCGCGGCCCTGACCGCAGGAGAGCACTTCAGGACCGTCGTCCACGCCGCGGGCGTCCTCGACGACGGACTGGTGACCGGACTGACCCCCGAGCGCGTCGACCGCGTGCTCGCGCCGAAGCTCGACGCCGCGCTCCACCTCCACGAACTGCTGCCCCAGGCACGCCTGGTGCTGTTCTCCTCGGCCGTGGGCATCCTCGGCGGCCTCGGCCAGGCCAACTACGCCGCCGCCAACGCCGGCCTCGACGCCCTGTCCCGCCGCCGCCACGCCGCCGGCCTGCCGGGGACCTCCCTGGCCTGGGGCCTGTGGGACGCCACCAGTGGCATGACCGACGGCGTCGACCGGGACCGCCTGGGCCGCTCCGGATTCCGGCCGCTGCCCACCGCGGACGCCCTCGCCGCCCTGGACGCCGCACTGGCCTCGGACGAGCCGGTGCTCGCCCCGATCCGGCTCGACCCCGGCGCCCTGCGGGCCCAGGGCGAGGACGTCGCCGCGCCGCTGCGCGGCCTGGCCGGGAAGCCGGCCCGCCGCAGCGCCGCTCCCGGCGGAGCCGCCGCCGTCTCCGAACTCGCGGCCCGCCTCGCCGGGAAGAGCGGCCCCGAGCGCCTGCGCACCCTGCTCGACCTGGTCGTCGGACACACCGCCGCCGTCCTCGGACACGCCTCGCCGGAGGCGGTCGAGCCCGGCCGGGCCTTCAAAGACGCCGGGTTCGGCTCGCTCGCCGCCGTCGAACTGCGCAACCGCCTCGCCGCAGCCACCGGCCTGCGCCTGCCCGCCACCCTCGTGTTCAGCCACCCCAGCCCGGCGGCGGTCGCCCGCCACCTTGACGGGCTCCTCGCCGGCACGGCCCCGGCACCCGCGCACGCCGTCCGTGCCGCTGCCGCCGACGAGGACGACCCCGTCGTCCTCGTCGGCCTCGGCTGCCGGCTCCCCGGCGGCGTCCGCACACCCGACGACCTCTGGGAGATGCTCGTTCGCGAACGCGACGGCATCGGCCCGTTCCCCGACGACCGGGGCTGGCCCCTGGAGCGCCTCTACGACCCCGACCCGGCCACCCCCGGCACCGCCTCCACCCGGCACGGCGGCTTCATGGCCGATGCGACCGTGTTCGACGCCGCCTTCTTCGGGATCGCGCCCCGCGAGGCCGTCGCCATGGACCCGCAGCAGCGGATCCTGCTGGAAACCGTCTGGGAGACGTGCGAGGACGCCGGCATCGACCCGGACTCGCTGCGCGGCAGCCGCACCGGCGTGTTCGTCGGCGCCATGTACCAGGACTACGGCCGCCTCCTGGAGAACGCCGCCGCCGAGGGCTTCCTCGCCCCGGGCGTCGGCGGAGGCGTCCTCTCCGGACGGGTCGCCTACACCTACGGGCTGGAAGGCCCGACCGTCACCGTCGACACGGCCTGCTCGTCCTCGCTGACCGCCCTGCACCTCGCCGCCCAGGCGGTGCGGGCGGGAGAGTGCGACCTCGCGTTCGCCGGCGGAGTCACCGTCCTGTCCACACCGGTGCCCTTCGTCGAGTTCAGCCGCCAGCGCGGACTGGCCGCCGACGGACGCTGCAAGCCGTTCGCCGCCGCCGCCGACGGCACCGCACTCGCCGAGGGCGCAGCGGTGGTGCTCATCGAACGCCTCTCCCGGGCCCGCGCACAGGGCCACGAAGTGCTGGCCGTCCTCCGCGGCAGCGCCCTCAACTCCGACGGCGCCAGCAACGGCCTCACCGCCCCCAACGGCACGGCCCAGGAGAACGTGATGCGCGCGGCACTGGCCGCCGCAGGCCTGCGCCCCGCCGACGTCGCCGCCGTCGAGGCGCACGGCACCGGGACGGCCCTCGGCGACCCCATCGAGGCACAGGCGCTCCTCGCCGTCTACGGCCAGGACCGGCCGGCTCCGCTGCTGCTCGGATCGCTCAAGTCCAACGTGGGACACGTCCAGGCGGCCGCCGGCGCCGCCGGAGTGATCAAGGCGGTCCTGTCCATCCGCAACGGCCTGCTGCCCCGCAGCCTCCACATCGACGAGCCCTCCCCGCACGTCGACTGGGCCTCCGGCGACATCGCCCTGCTCGACCGGGCGCGGCCGTGGCCCGAGGGGACCGCACCGCGCCGCATGGGAGTCTCCTCCTTCGGCATCAGCGGCACCAACGTGCACGTCCTGATCGAGCAGGCACCGGCACCCGAGGACACCCCGGCGCCGCTGCCGCCCTTGGACGGAGTGCCCTGGCTGCTGTCGGCGCGCTCCGAGCAGGCCCTGCGCGAACAGGCCCGCCGCCTGCTGGATTCGGACACCGCCGACGTCCCCGCCGTGGCGCGGGCCCTGTCCACCACCCGGTCCGCCCACCGCCACCGGGCCATGATCGGCGGCGCCGGTCCAGAGCACAAACGCGCAGCCCTCGCGGCCCTGGCGTCCGGCGGCCCGGCCGACGGCCTGCACCTGGCCCGCGCGACCGGCCGGCGGCTCACCTTGCTCTTCACCGGGCAGGGAAGCCAGCTCCCCGCAATGGGAAGGGGCCTGTACGAGGCCTTCCCCGTGTACGCGCAGGCCTTCGACGAGGTGTCCGCGCAGTTCCGGCTCGGCACCCCGCTGCGCGAAGCGGTCTTCGAGCGGGACGACCTGCTGGACCGCACCGAGTACACCCAGGCGGCCCTCTTCGCCGTCCAAGTCGCCCAGTTCCAGCTGCTGTCGAGCTGGGGCGTCACCCCCGACCTCCTGATCGGGCACTCCGTCGGCGAGCTCTCGGCGGCCTGCGTCTCGGGCCTGATGACCCTCGCCGACGCCGCCGCCCTCGTCACCGCCCGCGGTCGCGTCCTCGGCCGGCTGCCCGCCGGAGGGGCCATGGTGGCCGTGCGGGCGACGGAGGAGGAGACCCTCGCAGTCCTGGAGGGCCGCACCGACCGCGTGGGCATCGCCGCCGTCAACGGCCCCCGGTCGGTGGTCCTGTCCGGCGACGAGGAGGAGGTCCTGTCGGCGGCCCGGGAACTCGCGGAGCGCGGCCACCGCACGCGCCGGCTGCGCGTGGACGTCGCGTTCCACTCGCCCCGTGTGGACACAGCCCTCGCCGAGTTCCGGGCCGCCGCCGCCGAGGTCCGCTTCGGGCGGCCCGCCGTCCCGGTCGTCTCCACCGTCCGCACCGCACACGCGATGGACACCCCCGACTACTGGGCGGACCAGCTGCGCGGCTGCGTGCGCTTCCTCGACGCCGTCCGCGAAGCCCACGGCAGCGGGGCGACGGCCTTCCTGGAACTCGGGCCCGACGCCGTCCTCGCACCTGCCGCCGAATCGTGCCTGCCCGGCCTCCCGGTGCGCCCCGTGTCGCTGCTGCGCCGCGACCGCGACGACGTCCGCACCGCCGCCGAGGCGCTGGGACGCCTGCACACCCACGGAGTGGAGGTCGACTGGCAGGCCGTCCACGCGGGGCGGCCGGCCACCCCGGTGCGGCTTCCGAAGTACGCCTTCCAGGGCCGCCGCCACTGGCCCGAACAGCCCGCCGCAGCCCAGGCCGCACCCGCACCCGCACCTGTGCCCGAGGCGCAGGCACAGCCGGCGGAGGGGGCGCCCGCGCTCGCCCCGCTCTGGTCGGCCGTCGAGAGCGCCGACCTCGGCACCGCCCTCGACCTGCTGGACCTGCGGGGCGACGAGACGCCGGCCCAGGTCCTCCACGCCCTCGGGCGGCTCCGCTCCGGAGTGACGGCACCGGTCCTCGAAGCGGCGCGGTGGACGCGGGTGCCGGACGGCCCCGCCCCCGGGCTCGCCCACGACATCGTGCTGCTCGCCCCTTCCACGGGCGGCGAGGAACTGGCCGACGCGGTCGCCGGCACCCTGGTCCGGCACGGAGCCCGGGTCCGCTCGGGCGGTGCCGGGCGCCCGGATCTCGTACTGGCCCTCCCCGGCACCGAACCGGCCGCCGAGCCGGGGGTCCCCCGGTGGGCCCTCGTCGACGGCGACGGCGCGGTGCCCGCCTGCGACCACACCGTGATCCTCCCGAAGGACCTCGCCGCGCCCGCGCGGCGCCGCCTGTGCGCGGCCGTGGCCGGCGGGTACCGGGAGGCGCGGATCGATCCCGACGGGTTGTTCGTGCGTGCCTACGAGCCGTTGGTCCGGACCGGCGTGTGGCGTCCCGAAGGGGACGTCCTGGTGGCCGGCCCGGCTGACGCGCTCACCGCCGCGATAGTCGACGCCGTGCTCGCGTCCGGAGCCCGCTGTCTGGTGGCGGGCGGCGCCGACCGCCCCACCGGTGCGCTGGCCTTCGGCGACGTGGCGGAGGCCGCAACGCTCACGGCCGCGATCGTCCGGGCCGGGAGCGGCTTCGAGGACGTGCGGGCACCGCTGGTGGCAGTCGTGTCCCTGGGGGAGACCGTGCAGGAAGCGGCAGGCTCCCTCGCCGCGGCGGTCCACCCCGGCCTCGATCCGCGGGCGGCGGTGGCCGGGCTGTGGCGGGCGATGTCCACCGGGGAGACGGCCGTACGCCTCCTGGACACCGCTCCGGCGTCGCCGGCCGCGGGGTCGGCGGCTGCCACGGCAGAGCGGGCGGGCGCCGTGCCGGAACCCGCCGAGACCGCGACGGCCACGGCAGAGCCGGCGCCCCCCGCACCGGTGCCCGAGCCCGAACCCGAACCGAAGTCCGTACCGACGCCCGAGCCCGAGCCCGACGGCTCGCAGCCCCGGGACTCCGCACTCCGGGCCACCCTCGCGGAACTCCCCCGCACGGAATGGGCGGAGGCCGTGCTCGGCGGTGTCCGGGGCCTCGCGGCCGCGGTGCTCGGGTACGAGTCCGCGTCCGAGATCGACGCCGAGGGCGAGTTCCTCGACATGGGCCTGACGTCGGTGACCGCGCTCGAACTCCGCGACCACCTGACCGGGCTGACCGGCCTGGAATGGCCCGCGGACCTCCTCTACGAGTACCCGACCCCGCGCGAACTGGCCGACGCCGTGGCCGACCGACTGACCGCGCCCGCTGCCTGATCCGCCACCGCGGCGCCGTACCGACTCCGGTCGGTACGGCGCCGCAGGGCCTCCTCGGCACGGCACAACGCTGCGGCCGGGCCCTCCCCCTCGCTCCCGTAGGCGCGGCCCGAAGCCGGCAGGAACCGGGAGCCGGGGAGCAAGACCGGATGGCCGGGGCGCACGCCGTTCCCGCGGGCAGGATGCGCGG
Source organism: Streptomyces sp. 2P-4 (assembly GCF_030167965.1). Lineage (NCBI taxonomy): Bacteria > Bacillati > Actinomycetota > Actinomycetes > Kitasatosporales > Streptomycetaceae > Streptomyces > Streptomyces sp. 2P-4. Next base: position 30,671 of record NZ_CP095012.1, on the reverse strand, counting down.
CTGCTCCCGGCGCAGGCGGTGGCCGATGCTCCGTAGAACGGCGTCCGCGTGCTGCGGTACGGGACCGGCGCACTGTGCCACCGTCACCTGGAGGCGGGGACCGTCGGGAGGCGTGGCGGCGTCCCGCCGGCGCTCGGCTGCGCCGAAGCGGGACCGTCAGGTCCAGGGAAGCGTGCGCCACGGACTGGCCGGGTCCGTGGTCAGGGCACGGTGGGTCGCGAGGACCGTCTCGTACCACTCGCCGAACTCCTCCTCGTCGAAGTGGAGGCAGCGGCCCAGAATATAGGCGGCCGAGAAGTCCTCCCACGAGCGGTAGTTGACCTGGACCAGGCGGCCGGCCCGGACCACGGCCGCCTCGGCCTCCTGCAGGGAGCACAGGCGGGCGGCAAGCCCCCAGCGGGCCATTCCCGATGCCCGGCCGTAGTCCCAGGCCTCGGCGCTTCGGACGAAGCCTCCCTCGGGCAGCAGCCCGTCCGCGCGGAACCGCGCCTCGTAGCGGGCGATACGGCCGATCAGCCGCTGGACGCCGGCCACCCGGCCCTCCAGCTCTTCGGCTCCGACGGCGCGGCCGGGGGCGACGCCGTCCGCGGTCAGGCGGGGCCCGGCGGCGGCCTCGGCGCGCCGGCGCACCACGTCCCCCGCGGCCTGGCGCCAGTGGCCGACGTCGACGGGGCCCGCGAAGTCCAGCGCCATGGAGCGGCGGAGCTGCAGGACGAACTCCCAGACTCCACTGACCATTCCGGCGCGCAGCAGCCGCTCCTGCGTGTCCTGCCAGTCCTCGCGGGTGGTGACGCCCCACCACTGTTCCAGCGTCCGCTTCTCGCAGCGGTAGCCGCAGCCGTGGTAGGCCATCGAGTTCCAGTACCGCCCGTTGCGCACGTTGATGTGCGCGCCGACCGCGAGGCCGAAGGCGACGGGGCCGGTGCGGGGGCCGCCCACCTCCAGCGTGTGGACGACATCCCGGGCCAGACCCGGCCGTTCCACCGGGGCGGAGTGACGCCGCCACAGGGCGCGGCCCTCGGGCCCGGCCGGCAGGACGCCCTCGCAGGGGCTGCCCGGATTGACGACGAGGTAGGGCGGGTCGTCCTGTCCCCAGACTTCCGCGAACCAGCCCAGGTCGTAGCAGTTGTAGACGGGGTCGGCGACGGGCGGCGGCAGCATGCCTCCCGTGTAGACGGCCACGCACATGGTCCGGGTCTGGGGGTTCCAGTAGGGGTGGAAGCGGCTGCTGCGCGGGTTCCCGTCGACGTGGGCCCGCGACTGCATCATGTACAGGTCGGCTCGTGCGACGAGGTCGTAGTACGCGGGCCAGTCGCCGCGCGCCTTCGCCTCGTACAGTCCCCGCTCGACCGCGCTCGGCGCCTGCCAGCCATGCGCCGATGCCGCCGGACCGGGCAGGGCCCCCTCGTTGTGACCGGTTGTCAAGCTCATGGGCAAGACCCTAAGGGCGGGCCCCCTGCGCCCCGCAAACCGGCTGCGAAGGGCGCCCTGCCCGGCCGGAGTGTGACGGCAGGCCCATGCTCGGCGAGCGGCGCGAGCTTGCCGGTGTGGCAGGGTGGTGGGTCACGTAGGCCTTCGGGGCCTGTGAACGCGAAAGGGTTGTGTCATGAACGAGGCCGAGCTCAGGGCGCTGTTCGACGAGATCGACACGGACGGCGACGGGCGCATCAACATTGTCGAACTGGCCGAGGGCTTCAAGGCCGAGGGCGCTCAGGGGCACCTCGCCGAGGAGGTCAAGAAGGCCATGGCGGCCGACGCGAACCATGACGGGGTCCTCGACTTCGAGGAGTTCCGCACCCTGCTGAAGTAGCGGCAGGCTGCGCGCCCTGGGCAGGCCTCCCAGGAGGAGGGCTTGCCCGGGCACCGCGGAAACGGGCGTCCCGCCCCCGTCCGCCGGACATCCGGGCAACGAGTCGTGTCCCGATCGGGCGTTCTCCGAGTCGGTGAAGCGGGGAGCCGCCGCGGGCGGCACTTCCCGCGCCGGACCAGGCACCGGCAGGCCGGAGGCCTCCGAGAGGCGCGCGCCCGGATCCGCGTCGGGTGGGGAGGCCGGCCGTCGACGTTCCTGTCGCAGGAGCGGCTCTTCACGGTCATGCAGGAAACGCCTGGTCAAACTGGAGATCCTCACCGAGGCCGACACCGGCAACTTCGCCGGGAAGCAATAGCTGACGGACCTCAGCCGGAAACGGACATCACCTGAGCGCCCTCTGAGTTGCCGATCAGTCGATGCGGTCGCTCAGGCCCAGAACCTTCGGGTCGTCGCCGGGGAAGTTCCTGGGCATGCCCGGCACGTCGATGGTGCGCCCGTACACGCCGGCCAGGAACTCGACGGCACCGACTGGGAACTCGATCCAGTCGGCGTTGTCCGTGCGGACGACCACGGGCCATGCGTCCGGATCCGCAGGGCTCGTCCTCCAGTAGAAGGTGTCCCCCGAATGGGACGACGCCCAGGAGATCAGGCCTCCCGGCTGCGGGTAGGGAACGTAGTTCTCGGTGTCGCCCATCTCGTACAGATCCTGAAGGATCTCGTCGTCCCTGGACTCGGACGCCCATGGCGCCTCGGCGCCGGGCGTCGGAAGGGACACCATGAGGAAATCATCGATGACAAGCACCGGGTACGCCTCCGCCAGAGAGCGGAAGTCCGAGGGCAGCGCCGTCCCTAGGCCCGCCTCGAGGGCGGCCCAGTCCACGCTGCGTCCGCCTGGCACACGCCACCGTGTCATCGAAGGCAGCACGCCCTCCAGCTCCTCGACTCTCACCAAGTCGTCTGCCAATCCGGAAAGTTCTCGACCATGGTCTCGAACAATACTCCGGCCTCGATGCGGGCGGGCACGGCGGCACAACTGCTCAAAGAGTCACGAACCACCCTCTCAGAGGACGGTTCGTGATCTGGTGTCCGTTTCCCGGTGAGGTTGGGGCAGGACTGCTGGTCGCGGGGCTCGGCGGCTACTGCTTCCTGGTGAAGCTGCCGGCGTCGGCCTCGGTGAGGATGCCGAGCTTGACCAGGCGTTTCAGCTTGGCGCGGGTGCCCTCGATGTTCTTCGGCAGCAGTTCGTGGTCGAAGGCTTCGCCAGACGTCCCGGGCCCGTAGCGGTCCGGTCGCATCGATGAGGACACCGAGGATGCGGGTGTAGTCCGGGTGCTCGGGCAGGGCCGGTGGGACGGCCGGGAGCCGGTCGGCGAGAGCGGTGACGGTCTTCCGCGTGATCGCGAGGTGTTCGAGGTGGGTCTCTGCCTCCCGCAGCCGGCCGTGCAGGTCGTGGGTGTTCGCGGCAAGGACGGTGACGGCGATGACCAGGCCCAGCACGTCCACGGCCAGACCCCTGCTTGCGGCCCGGCACCCTCTTCGCCGGGTCCCGGCCGGTCGTGGACGCGGGGACCCCGGCGGCCGCGTGGACACTCTGGGTGTCCAGGACCACCAGGGTCGGTTCCTCTAACCGGCCGGCCTCCTCGCGGACCTGGCAGCGCAGGAGTTCCTGGATGACCTGGTCGGTTCCGTCGTCCCGCCAGGCGGCGAAGTAGTAGTACGTCGCGCTCTTGGGCGGCAGGTCGTTCGGGAGGTAGGCCCACTGGCAGCCGGTCCGGCCCTGGTAGAGGATCGCGTTGATGATCTCCCGCATCGCCTAGGCGCCCTGGTGGCCGCTGACCGAGCGGTGCCGGTCAATCCACGCGGTGATCACCGACTCGATCAACGCCCACTGCTCGTCCGATCAGTCGCTCGAGTACGGCTTGCGTTCACTCACATCCTGCCGGAGCTGCCCCGTCGCGGACTGGGCGTTCGGCAGCAGCGGCGGCGGCGCCGCCCTCGGTGTGCCGGTCGGGCCGTGCACCGAGGACGGCATCGCGGAGTGGCGTGTCGCACCGGACACCGGGCCTGCCCAAGTCGTACCGAGCCCGGCGGGGCCGCCTCCCCGGCTCAGCCCAAGGCCGCCCCGACCAGGGTGACGATGCTGGCGAAGATCTCGACGTCGTGCTGGTGGGCGGTGACCAGCACGCGCCGCCGCCCGGCCTCGTCGGCGGTGTGGCGGTGGGCGTGGATCCGGCAGGGCGCGTCGAGTTCGGCGTACCGCATGAAGGCGGTGTCCATGCCGACGACCACGCTCGGCTGCGGCGACGCGACGGCCTGCGCCGCCTGGCGGCCGGCCTCGAGCAGCAGCATGCCGGGGACGTGGTCGACCCGGTGGTCGAACAGGATGGGGTGGGTGGTGTCCACCCGCAGCAGCCACTGATGCGGGCGGCCGGCGGGGGAGAGGACGACGTCCGCAGCGCGGGTGCGTCCCACGGTGGAGGCGGGCACCGGCGGCGCGGGCGGCAGTGCCCGGGCGTTGGCCAGGTCGATGTCGGCGTACTGTGCGCGCAGGCGCTCGTAGATCGCGCGGTCCTGGATGGCGAAGCGGGTGCGGGCGCGCGCGAGCGGCCGGCCGGCCCGGTACACCAGCGCCGTCAGGAGCATGGATACCGCCCGACCCCGGCGGTACTTCACCTCCGAACACGTGATGTGCAGCTCGAGCTCGGTCTCCTGCTCGGCCGCCATCAGCGCCGCGGGGTCGAGCACCCAGCGCAGGTCGTGCCACAGCAGCTGGTGGCCCATCGGTGTCTCGTACGCGACGTGCGAGAGCAGCGGCAGCGCCTGCCGCACCGTCTCGCTCAGCAGCAGCGGGTCGTGCAACCCGTGCCGGGTGGTATAGAAGTCGTGCGTCCTGGGCCACGTGGCCCGCACGACGAAGGAGTGCTCGTCCGTACGCTGCCATTCGGTGAGCAGGACCTCGTCGGGGTTCGTCTTGTGGGTGTGCCTCTGGGCGACGAGTGTGGGGACTCGGTGTGCTCCGTCTGTCCGGTCGTGCGCAAGGTGCAGCTGTGACATGTCAGTTCTCCCCTACTGACTCAACTGGTGTGCGCTGACTAGGGCCTGGCGGGCGCCGAATTTAACATAGTGATGATTCTTTTTACTGAAAGAGGGTGAACAGTTGGCTCGGGTCATGCAGGAGCGGGCGGTGCGCACGCGGGAGGTGCTGCTACGCGCGGCGGCGGAGGTGTTCGGCGAGGTCGGCTACCCGGGGGCGAGCATCGCCAAGATCATCGACCGGGCCGGCGTGACGACCGGCGCGGCCTACTTCCACTTCCGCTCCAAGGAGGGCCTGGCCCGTGCAGTCATCCGGGAGCAGGCTGCCGACCTGGATTTCCCCGAGGGCGAGGCGGGACTGCAGCGACTCCTCGACCTGACCCTGTACCTCGCCCGCGAGATGCGGCGCAACACCCTGCTGCGCGCCGGTGTCCGGCTCGCGGTGGAACAGAGCGAGGCCGGGCTGCAGGAGTACTCGATCTACCAGTGGTGGGCCGAACGGTTCGAGCAGGAGCTCGAGGAGGCACGGGAGCGCGGCGAACTCCTTCCGGAGGCCGACGCCGCGGTGTTCGCCTCGACGCTGGTCGCCGCCTTCACCGGCGCGCAGATCATGTCGCAGCTCGCCAGCGGCCGGGCCGACCTGCCCGGGCGCATCGCGAACCTGTGGCGGTGCCTGCTGCCGGGACTCGCTCCAGCCGACGTCATCGACCGGCTGGAGATCACCGTCGACGGCGGGGCGGACACACGATGACCACCGTCCTGGTGACCGGAGCCACCGGGTTCATCGGTTCGAAGGTGCTGCGCCGGCTGCTCGGGGCGCGCCGCGCCGGCCAGGGCCTGGACGTGGTGGTCGCGGGGCGCTCGGCGAGCGCCCCCGGCGTCGCCTCCCGCCGCGCCGACCTGTCCGACCCGGAGTCCCTGCGCGGGCTCGCCCGGGGCGTCGACGTCCTCGTGCACCTGGCCGCCCTGGTCGCGGGCGACGAGGCCGCCTGCGACGCGGTCAACCGCCACGGCACCGCGGCGCTCGTTGCCGAGGCCGAGCGTGCCGGGGTGCGCCGCATCGTCCACCTGTCCACGGCCGCCGTCTACGGCGCGGGCCCGCACCGCGGCATCACCGAGAACGGGGTCGCGCCCGCCCCGCTGTCGCCTGCCAGCCGGTCCCGCCTGGCAGGTGAGGAAGCGGTGCTCGCCGCCGGCGGCACGGTGCTGCGGCCGGGCCTGGTCACCGGGGTGGGCGACCGGTGGGTGGTGCCCGCGCTCGCCGACCTGCTCGCCCTGGTGCCCGCCCGCTGGGACAGCGGCCGCGGGCTGCTGTCCATGGTCGACGCGGAGGATCTCGCCCGGCTGATCGCGGCGCTCGTGCTGGCCCCGGACCCGGTGCCCGCGGGCGTCCACCACGCCAGCCACCCCACGCCCGTGCGCAACGGCGACCTGATGGCCAGGCTGTCGGAACTCGACATCCTGCCCGCCGCGCCGACGGACTGGTCTTGGCAGGAGTGCCTGGAGCGGCTGCGCAGCGGACCGGGGGGCGTGAGCGAGCGCCAGTTCGCGCTCCTGGCGACCGATCACTGGTACCGCAGCGACGGCATCTGGATCGCGGCCGGCGCCGCCGCGGGCCCCGGCCCGCTGGCCCGCCTCGCGGCGGCGGCGCCCTGGTACCGCGCTCACCTGCACCGGAGGGGCGGTGCCGTCCGCGCGGCGGCGTGAAAGGGATTCCGTTACGGCCAACATGCCAAAGTCGTCCTCACGGCCGGGAGGCCGATCAGTGTTCACCGGACTGCCCGGTACGGTTTAGGGGTTGTGACGGGAGACGGCCACAGGAGTACGGGAGGAGCTGTGCAGCTCGCACGGAGTCTCCGGGGCGCCAGGCCTGCCGGACCTGCGGTCCCGTACCGGGACGTCCCGTCGTGATGAGGCAGGTACGGGCACGGAAGACCCGGTCTGCACTGATCACCGCCGCCGCGGGCCAGTTCGCCCGCCTGGGCTACGCCGGCGCCACCGTGGCCCGTATCGCCACCGCCGCCGGCGTGACCTCGGGCGCGCTGACCTTCCACTTCCTGTCCAAGGAGGAGCTCGCCCGCGCCGTCGCCGACGCCGGCGTCGAGGCCGCCCGTGCGGCGGTGGGCGAGGTGGAGCGGATCACCGACCCGGGCATGGGCGCCGCCGAGCAGCTCACGCAGGTCGTCGTCGGCCTCCTGGAGCAGGACGTCCACGCCCGTGCGACCGTACGCCTTCTGGACGAGTGTCCCGACGAGTGCGCCTCCTGGGAGGAGGCCTGGCGCCCCGCCCTCGACCACGCCCTCGAGCGGGCCCGGGCGGGCGGAGCGGACGCCACGGTCGTCGCCGACGTCCGGCTGCTGATCGCCTACCTGCTGGCCGGCGCGGGGGCCCGGATGCGGGCCGGCCGCCCGGTGGAGTCCGTCCGGGAGGAACTGGGCCGCCTGTGGCAGCGGTTCGCCGCGGGCCTCCAGCTCTGACCCCCGCCCTTTCGATCCCGGCCCTTTCGATCCCCGCCGTACCGGTCCGCGCCCCGCCGGCGCGCGGTCGCCTGGACCTGCCCTGGTTCGGCGCCGGTGGAGCCGGGCTTCCGGCCGCCCGGGAAGTTGGCGAAGTCGCAGCCGAGGACTCCTTCCCCGTAAGAAAATAGTGCTCATTCTCTTTATTGTGATGCGAAGCCCACACGGAGCTGTGACGCACCGAGAGAGGGAGAAGGTATGAGGGGGACAGCCGGATCCGGGGGAGTGGATTCCGTCAACCGGTTCACTGACCTGCTCTTCGGAGATCTGCGCAGAAGCGACCAGCGCAGATGGGCCCACGCCTATGTGCTGGGCCTGCTCACCACACCGGGAAAGAAGTCGATGCGTCGCCTCGCCGCGGCGGCGAGCGACTCGCCGACGGCGGCGCAGGCACTGCACCAGTTCATCAACGAGAGCCCGTGGGACTGGAGGCCCGTCTGCGACCGGCTACGGCACTGGATCGAGGGCCGGGTGCGGCCCCGGGCCTGGACGATCGCCCCGGTCGTCCTGCCCAAGCGGGGCGAGAGGTCGTGCGGCGTGCACCGCCGGTTCATCCCGCACACCGGACGCACCGTCAACTGCCAGGTCGGCACCGCCCTGTTCATGTCGGCGGACATCGGCGACTTCCCGTGCGGTTGGAGCCTGTTGCTGCCCGAGCCGTGGGCGCGGGGCGACCTGCGGGAGCGTGCCCGCGTCCCCGACGCGGCGGTCGCCCGGCCGGAGAGCCCCGTCCTGAGCCTGATCGAGCTGCTGCTGCGGCCCTCGCGGCACGAGCCGGTCCCGGTGGTCGTCGGCGTCGACGGCTACCTGGACGTGCGTCCGCTGCTGCACGTTCTGATCCGGGCCCGGCGCGACTTCGTCGTCGCCGTCCCCGACGGCCTGCCGCTCGCGCCCTTCCCCGCCGCCCGGCCCGTCCGTGCCCGGCCGCGGGCTGCGGCCCGGATGCTGGACGGTCCGAGCGGACCGGAGCGGGCGGTGCGGGGCCTGGTACGCAACCAGCTGGTGCAGCTCCCGTTCGCGCGGGACGAGCAGCGGCCGCAGCCGTTCCGGCTGTTCGCCGGGCCTGGCACCAGGGCCGACAGCAGCGGCCGGCTGTGGCTCACCAACATCGTGGACCGGCCGGTCGGTGAACTCATGCAGTACGCGGACCGGACCGCGGCGGTCGGCGAGACCGTCAGCCTGCTCGAGCGCGGCTTCGGCTTGCGGGACTTCGAGGGCCGGTCGTTCCCCGGCTGGCACCACCACATGACGCTGGTCTCCGCCGCCTTCGCCCACAGCCGGCTCACGACCGCCGCCGACGGGCACGGCGCCCTCGACATGCCGGGCGACTGGTCGCGGGAGAGCGACTTCGACCGGTCCATGGACCTGCTGTCGGCGTAGGCAGGTCCCTGTGCGAGGCCCGTGACCCACCGGCTCGGTGGGTCACGGGCCCCTCATCCCGCTCCGGGCCCCGGTCAGCGGAGTGCCGTGGGCAGGGCGGCGGCGTGCGGCGCGGTGCCGGGCGTGCCGGCCTCGTCGTCCGGCCCGGCCGCGGCCCGGGTGCCGTACCGCAGAAAGTGCCGCACCCGCTCCGCGCACCGCAGCTGTCCCTTGACCAGGACCATGCCGTACACCCGGTCCTCGTCCTCGCGCCAGCACACCAGCGGGATGCGGTAGGTGTCGCCCTCGGGCGTCGCGAAGACCGCTTCGTACCCGGTCGCGTTCAGCAGGCTCACGCGTCCTCGCTCTTCGGCGACGTGCCGAACAGGTGGCCGTAGTCGCTGATGCCGAGGGCGGTGTCGGCGGCACCGGCCAGGTGCAGGGCGTGCCACAGGATCACCTGGTTTGCGGTGACCACGTGGAAGCCGAGCTCCGCTTCGAGCGGCTTGATGGTGCCCACCGCGCGGATGCCGTTGCCGGCGACGAGAACGGCGTCCGGACGGTGCTCGGCGATGGTGCGGATCCACGCGGACAGGTTGCCCGGCGTGATCGCCTTCTGGTCGGAGGGCAGTCCGCACGGGCCGTGGTGGACCACCTCGAAGCCGAACTCACGGAAGTAGTCGGCGCCCTGGCCGGAGAGCTCGTCGTCGAACCACGGCGGGTTGACCACCGCGATCCTGCGCGCGCCCAGGGCGTCGAACGCGGCCCGGGCGGCCTTGGTGGTGCCGGTGATCGGCAGGTCACGGGTGACCGGCCGCAGCCGCTCGTACAGCTCCCGCTCGCCCTCCGCCTTCAGGACGTAGCTGGAGGAGGTGAAGCCGAGGGTGAGGGCGTGCAGCGGGGACGCGGCGAGCAGTTCCACCGCCTGGTCGAGGTAGGGCGGCTCGACGAAGGCCCGGACGGGGGCGTGCGGTATCTTCTCGTCCATCTCGCCGCCGGCACGCATCGCCGCGAAGTGGATGCGCGAGGCGTGGACTGACACGGAGGCGGGGGCGATGGCCTGCAGCTCGGCCTCCGGGCCGACGTCGGCGTGCGGCACGACGACGCCGATCCGGATCGAGGCGTCCCAGCCGTCGGTGGGAGAGGTCGTGTCGGTCATGTCGGGATCTCCTACCGGGTGAGTGCGGACTCGTCCGCCAGGCTGCCGCCGCGGACGGTGCCGGTTCCGTCGGCGTCGAGGAAACCGGGGTGCTTGCTGCGCATGTGGGACATGACGAAGTCGTAGGGGACATCGTCGAAGGAACCGTGGTCCGTGAGGAACTCCATGGAGCCGCCGCCCTCACTGAAGGGGTGGTAGAGGCTGTCGCTGACGCCGTCGAACTCCAGCGCCTCCATGCCGTAGAGCTTGCAGAGCACCTTGTTGAACACCGGCGTGGCCTTGATCCACCTGCCGTTCAGGTGGACCTGGGTGAGGCCGTGGAAGAACACGTCGCCGCCGATGTGCTTCAGCAGCCGCGGCGAGGCGAGGTGGTTGCGCACGTCGCCGTAGACGAGCCGGGAGGGGATGCCGAGCGCGCGCACGCAGGCCGCGTAGAGCGCGGACTTGTGCAGGCAGAACCCTTCCTTGGAGGTGGCAGTGGTCGAGGCCCGCAGGCCCTCCCGGGAGAGGGGGGCGCCGTACACCTCGTAGAAGACGTCGTCGCGCACCGCGTGGTACAGCTCGACGGCGTTGGCCGTCCGGTCCGCGGCGCGGTCCTTGACGGCGTGGTCGATGAAGGCCTGCACTGCGTCGGTCTCGTAGTCGAGGAACTCGGTGGGCCGGGTGAGTCGTTCCAGATGGTCAGTCATGCGGGTTTCCTGTCGGTCGAGGGCTCGGCCGGAGGCCGGTCGGTCAGAGACCGAGGAGTGTGGCGATGCGGTTGCGCTGGATCTCGGATGTGCCCGAGTAGATGGTTCCGGCGATCGAGTTGCGCAGGTCCCGCTCGATGCCGTGTTCGGTGAGCACGCCGCGGCCGCCGTGAATCTGCACCGCGTCCAGTGCGGTCTGCACATTGGCCTCGGACACGATCGTCTTGGTGGCCGCCAGGTCGAGCGAGGCGTCCTGGCCGGCCTCGACCTTCACTCCGGTGTCGGCGAGCCACTTGCGGGCCGTCTCGACCCGCATCTTCATGTCGGCGATCTTGTGGGAGACCGCCTGGTAGGAGCCGATGGGCTGTCCGAACTGGTGGCGCTTCCCGGCGTAGGCGATGGTCTCCTCCAGGCGCCGCGTCATCTCGCCCAGCGTGATGGAGAAGCCGAAGAGGACCTCCCGCTTCATCACGTGGTCCAGGATGAGGAAGCCGGTGCCCTCCTGCCCGACCCGCTGACTGACGGGGACGCGCAGCTCGTCGAAGGAGAGCGTGCCGACCGGGCTGGTGCGCAGGCCGATCTTGTCCATCGCCGGGCCCGCCGTCAGACCGGGCGTGGCGGCCTCGACGAGCAGGGTGGTCAGGCCGAAGGGGCCCGGCTTGCCGGTGCGCACGTACAGCAGGAACAGGTCGGCGACGGGGGCGTTCGTGATGAACATCTTGCCGCCGCTGACCACGTAGTGGTCGCCGTCGCGGCGGGCGGTCGCGGCGAGGTTCATCGCGTCCGAGCCGCCGGACTCCTCCGTGATCGCGTGCGCGGTGATCGCCTCGCCGGACATGATCCTCGGCAGGTGGCGTTCCTTCAGCTCCTGGCTGCCGAAGCGCTGCAGCGGCACTCCCACGGAGACGATCTGGGTCGAGGCGGAGAAGGACAGGCCGGCGTCGTGGCAGACGTAGCCCAGGCCCTCCAGAGCCCGCATGGTCGCCGTCACGCCGTGGCCGGCGCCGCCGAACTCCGGGGCGAAGTGCGTCCGCAGGAGACCGGTCTCCTGCAGGACCTTCCACTTGTCGTGGGGGAAGGCGCCCGCCGCGTCCAGCTCGCGGGTATCCGCGTTCAGCTGCTGGGCCCACGGGGCGGTGAGATGGAAGAGGTCGTCGGTCAAGGCGGGTCCTAGGTCGGCGGTGGTCGGGTGAGGGGCCCGTCGCCCGGGCCGGCCCACGACTGGGGTGGGAAGCGGGCCGGCCCGGGCTGGGCGGCTCAGTACTGGGAGAAGCCGTCCTCGGAGAGGGTGTGCTTCTCGTCGCCGACGATCGGCGGGTTGAAGATCGACACGAGGTGCAGGTCCTCGTAGTCGGAGGCCACCAGGTAGTGCGGGTCGTGCTCGTTGAGGACGTAGATGGTGCCGGGCACGATCTTGTGGCGGGTGCCGTCCGTCTCGACGACCTCGCCGGAGCCGCCGACGCAGTAGCAGGCCTCCAGGTGGTTGCGGTACTGCAGGGCGCTGGTGGTGCCCTGGCGGACGATCGTGTCGCAGACCGCGAAGCCCATGCCGTCGGACTTGGTCAGCAGCCGGGTGCTCAGGCCGTTGCCCCACTCGACGGGAGCGACGTCATCAAGGCTGCGAACGAACATTCCGGGTTCTCCTTCGGTCGATGAGGGGTACGTGGCGGTGAGGTCGTGCGTGGTGCGTCGCGCCCGTGGTGTGTGGCGGCGCGTCGTGCCCGGGGGTGCCCGGGCGCTTTGCACCTGTGGAGGGTGCGGCGGAGGTCAGGCGGCCCGTACCGGGGCGTGCGCCTCGACCACGGCGGTGATGGAGTCGAGGGTGCGGAAGTTGTCCGGCGTCAACTCGATGTCGTCGACGGCGATGTCGAAGGCCCGCGTGAGGTGCGAGAGCAGACGCACCAAGCCCAGGCTGTCGATGACGCCGGAGTCGATCAGGTCGTAGTCCCCGGTCAGGTCCGTGGTGTCCTCCCCGGCGAGGAACTGGCCCACGACGTAGGCGCGGATCTCACCGGCGATGTCCGTGGTGCTCATGCGTCGATCTCCTTCATACGGTTCCGCTTGATGAGATTGCGGTCGGGTTTCCCCGTCGAAGTGCGGGGCAGTGGTGCGTCGGTGAGGTGCACGGAGGCCGGTATGGCGTGGCGGGGCAGGTGCCGGCCCGAGTGGGTGCGCAGGCGCAGGCTGGTGAGTCCGGTGCCCGGGCGGCGGGTGACGTGGGCGTGCAGCCGGACGCCGGCCTGCGGGTCGGGCAGCGGTACGACGACGGCCTCGGCGACGTCGGGGTGGGACGCGAGCACGCTCTCCACCTCCTGGAGGTTCGTGCGCACCCCCCTGACCTTGACGTGCCAGTCCGCGCGGCCCTCGAGGAAGTACAGGCCGTCGGCGTCGCGGGAGACGATGTCGCCGGTGCGGTAGAAGTCGCGGCCGTCGATGCGGGTGAACGCGGTCTCGTTCAGCTCCTCGCGCAGATAGCCGCGGGTCTGGAACGGGGTGGCCACCAGCAGCTCACCCGTGCCCGCCCCCTCCACCCGCTGCCCCTCGGCGTCCAGGACGAGGGCGTCGGTGCCGCGTACCGGGAGGCCGATGGGCATCGGCCCGGTCGCCGTGGGGTCGACGCGGTGGATGAAGGAGTCGTTGGTTTCCGTGCAGCCGAACACGTTGTGGAAGGCGGCGCCGGGGAACGCCGACGCGATCGGGGCCAGCAGGTCGGCCGGGAGCCGGTCGCCGGTGAAGACGGCGTGGCGCACGGTGTCGAAGACGGCGCCCGCGCCGTTGCCCGCACTGCCCTCGAGGAGCAGCCGGTACATCATCGGCACGCCCTGGACGAAGGTGGGTCCGTGGCCGGCGGCGAGCGAGGCCAGGTGCGTGGCGTCGGTGGCGTGCTCCCTGTCGACCAGCACCACGGACGCGCCGAGGCGCAGGAACGTCCAGACGTCCAGGAGGGCGAGGTCGAAGTTGAGCGGCGCGTACGAGAGCGCCGTCTCGCACGGCGTCAGCGCGAACTCGTCGACGGCCCAGTCGGCGAAGGCGTCGAAGCCGGCGGCCTCGATCGGCACGATCTTGGGGGTACCGGTCGAGCCGGACGTGGTCAGCAGCAGACGCGTCCGCTCCGGGTCCGGCGTCGCGAATCCCGTCGCCTCGTCCTCGTCGGGCGTCACGGGTGTCGCGTCGAGCACTCCGTCGGCGTCGGCGGCCAGCAGGTGCCCGACCCGGGCCTGGCGGGCGATCCGCCCGCGGGCGGCGCTGCCGAGGTCGGGGGAGGGGGCCAGGGCGATGTGTCCCTCGTGGAAGACGGCGAGCAGCAGCGCGATGGTCTGCGGCGTCTTGTGCGCCGGCACGCACACGGTGCTGCCTGCCGGGAGACCGAGGCGGTGCAGTTGGTCGCGCAGATCCTGGGTCAGCTCGTGCAGTCGGCCGTAGGTGACGGCCTGGTCTCGGAAGTGGAGCGCGATGCTGTGGGGCCGGTGACGACCGTGGACGGCGACGGTCTCGGCCAGGCGGGGCGATGGCACGGCGGATTCCTTGCGGTCGGCTCAGCCGCGACCACAGTGGTCGCTCGGCTGTTCGAATCTTGCGGTGTCGAGCAAGAAGGTATCCGGGCAAGTACATGTTTGGTCAAGCACCTACTTGGCGAAGTGAGTGTGACTCAATGCATTCGTTTTTGCTTGATCAAGCAATGAAGTTCGATGCGGAATACGCGCGGGGGGCCTGAAAACGGCTGCGACGCGGTGCGGCGGTCCGGAGCCGGAATGTCACCGGGCTCCGGACGGCTGCACCGCGTCGCGGGGCCGTGCTGTGGCGATATCGGGGGTGGTGGCCGCGTCAAGGCCCGCCGCAGCGTGCCGTGGCGCGCTGTGCGGTGCGGCGGTCCGGTACGGGGAGCGGGGGCCCGTCAGTCCTGGGGCGTGCGCAGTGCCCGGACCGTCGCGCCGAGCTCGGGGTCGGCGGCGAGCGTGTTCAGTGCGGAGGACAGGGTTTCCGCGTAGGTGGCGCGCGCGGCCTCGTAGCGTTGGCGGCCCTCGTCGGTGATGACCGCGTAGACGCCCCGCTTGTCCGAGGGGCACAGGTCCTTGAAGGCGAAGCCCGCCGACTCCAGCCGGCCCACCAGCCGCGTCACCGACGACTGGCCGAGGCCCACCTTGTCCGCCAGGTCCTGCATCCGCAGCTCGCTCGTCTCGGAGCGGTGCAGGTGCTCCAGGGAGCGGAACTCCGACAGGCCGATCGCGTGCCGTCGCTGGAGGGCCGCAGCCAGCTCGCGTTCGACGTGCGCGTGGACCCTGAGCACGCGATTCCACACGGCTTGGTCGGAGTTGTGCCGGGCTGCGAGGGGTGAAGTTGCCATACGTGCGTCCTCAGGGAGTGCCTGTTTGACACCAGAGTACATGCGCATGCAAGCTCATGGCGTTTCCCCGATTGCGCCTCAGGGGGTAGTCGGTCATCATCTTCTTGCATGCACAAGCAACCAAATGGAAGGGGCTTCCCTCATGCAGTGGCTCTACCTCGCCATCGCCGTCGTCTTCGAGATCGGCGTCGCACTCGCGGCAGGCAAGGCCGAAGGCTTCAAGAACCGCAAATGGACCGCGATCACCCTGGTCAGCGGCGCCCTCGGCACCTACTTCCTCAGCCGTGCCCTGCTGACGTTCAACGTCGGCGTCGGCTACGCCCTGTGGACCTCGGTCTCCGGCGTCGGCATCACCCTGCTCGGCGCCCTGCTGTTCGGCCAGAAGCTCAACTGGAAGAAGGCCCTGGGCATCGCGGCCGTCATCGTCGGGGTCGTCGGCCTCCAGCTCAGCGGCGCCGCCTGATCCGCGGCCGCACCCGGCCGACCGGCAAGCCCACCTCGGGCCTGCGCGCCTCCCCCTCCTCGGCTCCGTGCGCCCCGCGGGCCCGCGCGCCCTGCGCACTCCCACTCCCAGGCCTTCACGCCCTACCGAAAGGAACCTCCGCTCATGTCCTCGAACAACAGCTCCGCGGCCAACGCCTGGCTCATGCTCCTCCTCGCCGGCACGTTCGAGATCGGTTACGCGCTCTCCGTCGGCGGCAGCAACGGCTTCACGCAGCTGACCTGGTCCCTGGTCGCCGTCGTCTTCTTCCTGCTGACCCTGTGGGCGCTGAGCGTCGCCCTCAAGACCATCGACGTCGGCACCGGCTACGCCGTCTGGGCCGGCATCGGAGCCGTCGGAGCCGCGGCGCTCGGCCCCGTCTTCTTCGACGAGCAGCTCAACCTCGTCCAGTCCGTGTGGCTCGCCGTCATCATCGCGGGCGTCGTCTGGCTGAAGCTCGCCGACAAGACGAGCGGTGCGGACGACACGCAGGCAGCCGTCGAGCGGCCGCAGGCCGCCCAGAGCGCCGGCGTCTGAGCGCATCCAGCACCCCCGGGCACCTCTCGGCGAGGACGACGGGCCGCCCCCCCCTGCGGCCCGCGCGGTACCTCCGCCGATCCGCCCCTCCGTCTCCCAAGGACTCACTCCGCCATGCCTCTTGACTTACTCGACCAGCTCACCCCCCACGTGGAGGAAGCGGTCAGGATCAGCCGACAGCACGTCGCCGAGGGCGGCATCCCCTTCTCGGGGATCGTCGTACGCGACGGCCACGTCCTGGGCACCGGCTTCAACCGCGTCGCCGAGGACAACGACCCCACCGCCCACGCCGAAGTCGTCGCCCTGCGCGAGGCGACGCGCAGGGCCGGCCGGTTCGGCGTCGCGGGAGCCACCCTCATCGCCTCGGGCGAGCCCTGCGCGCTGTGCTACATGGCGGCCCTCTACTTCGACGTCGAGCACATCGTGTACGCCGCCGACCGCAGGACCGCAGCCGCCTACGGCTTCGACTACGCCGGCTCGTACACCATCTTCTCCACCGACCCGACCGCGTGGCCGCTCAAGGTGACGCACGCCCCCGTCGAGAGTCACGAAGTGCCGTTCCAGGAATTCCTGGCACGCCGGAAGGGCGGACTGCAGTGAGCGGCCAGGCAACCAGCGACCAGACAGGGAACGCCCCGGTGGCACACGACCGCACAGCGAACGGCCAGGCCAAGAGCGACCCGGTGAAGATCCGGATCTGGTCCGACTACGTTTGCCCCTTCTGCATGCTGGCGGAAGGGCCCCTGGAAGAGGCGATCGAGGGCCTCGGCATCGATGTCGAGATCGAGTGGAAGCCCTTCGAGCTGCGGCCCCACCCGCACCCCACCCTGCGCCCGGAGGACGAGTACCTGCCGGCCATCTGGCAGCGCGCCGTGTACCCCATGGCCCGCCGCATGGGCGTCGACATCACGCTGCCCACCGTCTCCCCGCAGCCCTACACGCGGCTCGCGTTCGAGGGCTACCAGTACGCCGCCGAACAGGGCAGGGGCACCGAGTACACCGCCCGCATGTTCCGCGCCTTCTTCCAGGAGGACCAGGACCTCGGACAGCCGGACGTCCTCGTCCGGCTCGCGGAGGAGATCGGCCTGAACGGCCAGGCGCTACGCAAGGCCCTCGACGACGGCACGTACAGCGCCGCCCACCAGGATGCCCTGCGCGAGGCCGCCGCCCACCGCATCCAGTCCGTGCCCACCCTCCTCGTCGGAGACACCCGCATCGAGGGCGTCCCCAGCGTTCCCCGGCTGCGCAAGGCGATCCTCGACGCCCACGCCGCACGAGAGGAAGAGGCCGCGATCCACGGCGCCGCCTGCAGCGTGGACGGCGGCTGCTGACGTGAGCATCCGTGCCCGCTTCACCTCCGCCCCCGGCATACCCCGTACCGAACCGGGCCGGCACGCCCCGGCCGTCCTTGCCTGCGGCGGCACCGCCGGCCTCGCCTTCACGTGAGAAAGGCCTGGCGGCGGTGACGAGGCCCCGGGTCGGCGAGTCCGCCGACGACCGCCGTGGCCCAGCAGGGCATCGGACGACCCGGCCGAGGGCCGAGGGCCGCCACCCGCGGTGGCGGCCCTCGCGCATTCCGGGGTCCCCGACCGGCGGCGGGCAGCCCGCGCCAGGGGCGGCGTACAGACACGGAATCCGCTCCCGGCCCCTGCAGCCGGAATCCGGACCGCGCGCGACCGGATTCCGGCCCGCACTTCAGGGGCGCCCTGTTGATCAGAAACTCGTGGGGTTCACTCGTCGGGGTTCAGCTCGGGTGGGTACGACAGGAAGTGCAGCTCGGTCTCGTCGGCGTGGTCGACGAGCCAGGCCCGGACGGCTTTCGAGCGGTGGGCCGGGTGCCGGTCGACGACCAGGTGGACCTTGCGGTCGAGGTGCCCGACGAGCCGGTCCAGGAAGCGGCACATGACCTTTGCGTCGAACGACTCGGCGAAGACCATGAAATGCATCCGGCCCTTCGTGCTGATCGCGGACATCGCGTTCACGGAGAACCGGTTCCCAGTGCGGCGCACGAGGGGAGTGACGCCCTCGACACCCCGGGTTGCGGCCGGTGACCTGGTCCGAACGGACCCCGACCTGGTCGCCGAAGAGAACCTCGGCGTTCTCCGCCCTCGCCCTGGCCCGGATCGCCGGCCAGGTCTCCTCGTGCCTGACCCGGACCGCCTCCGGATCCTGCTCGACCGCCCGCTTGTCCGGACGCTGGAAGGTCAGCCCCCAGCGCTTGAGGTACTTGCCCACGCCGGGCTCGGTGAACCGGACCTGGTACACCTTGAAGATCAGCTCGCCTGTCTGCCTGCGTTTCCACAGCTGACCCGAAAGCCCCAGGTCACAGGGGATGTGGTCGAGGACGGCCTGCCGGACGGCGGCAGCCCGGCCTCGGACAGGACCTGATGCTCGCCCGCGCGACGGCCTCGCGGGCGCGACAGCAGTGCTTGAACAGAGCGGCCACCTCTACCCGGTCCCTGCCCTCCACCAGCGCGGACACCGCCAGCAACCGCACGGCCTCCTGCGCGTCCGGCGACCAGGCCCGCGCATCCCCCACCAGATCACTCACACGCCATCAAGGAGCCTGAACTCAAAGCGTTTCGGATCAACAGCTGCTGCACCCCCCCGTATCAGCGGCGGCTGGCCGTAGGCGTGGCGGTCGGGTGCCACTCGCGGCGGAGGAGGCCGAAGACCCAGGAGTCGGAGACGTCGCCGTTGACGACGCAGTCCTCGCGGAGGGTGCCTTCGCGGACGAAGCCGAGCTTCTCCAAGACCCGCGCGGACGCCATGTTGCGTGTGTCGGTCTCGGCCTGGACGCGGTTCAGGTCCAGGGTGTCGAACGCCCACCGCAGGACGGCGTGCCCTGTCTCCGTGGCGTAGCCGCGGCCCCACGCGGCAGCATCGAAGACATAGCCCAGGGACGCGCTGCGGAAGTCCGGGTTCCAGCTGGCCAGGCCGCACCAGCCGATAAACGCGCCGTCGGAGACGCGGTCGACGGCCACCCGCGCTCCCGTGCCTTCCTCCTCGATCGTCCGGCAGGTCGCGAGGAAGCGCAGGGCGCGGGCTGGTTCGGTCCACGGCGGGGAGTCCCAATAGCGCAGCACGTCGGCGCTGCTGTGCAGCGCGTAGAGCGACGCCGCGTCGGCTTCGGTGAACGGCCGCAGCCGCAGGCGGGCGGTGTGCAGCTCGGGGGTGGGCAAGGCCATGCGGAGCATCCTGCCGCGGCACGCTCGCTGCCGGCCACTCGTTTATCCGGACGGCTGGGGACGCGTACGTCCCCGCGGTGACGCCGGACGCGCCGGATGGTCGGTGAGCTCGCAGCGCCGTGCCGGCCATCCCACCCAGCAGCAACCTCTCCGCGCCAGTGCGGCCGCCCCGGGTGGGCTGCTGGGCAGGTCCGTCGCGGGTTGCCGGTGCAGGGCCGGGGGCCGGACGGGCCGCGCCCGCTTGGCCGCCCGACGGGCGGTGACCTCGCACCGTTCGCCGACGGCGTCCTGGCGCCCTGGTCCGTCCCCGCCCGCGAGAAGGGGCCGGCTGACCGGAGCGGTCGCCCGCGCGCCGAACGCGGGCCAGGGCGGGGATGAGCCCGCGTGGCGGTGGCCCGCCGACCCTGGTCGGCCGCGCAAGGCCGCGATCACGCCGGGAGGAACGGCTCGGTCAGGTGGGGCGTGGCCAGGTGCAGCGTGGTGGCGGGTTCGCGTGCGAGCATGCGCTTCCTCGAGTGCCTTGCCGTCTCGGGGTCGGCCTCGTGCGCGTAGGCGAGGTCGGGGTGGAGCAGCTGGAGCGCGTGCACCAGGAGGTCTCCGGTGATGAGCGCCGTCTCGTGCCCGTCGGCGATCAGCACGCTCTGGTGTCCGGGCGTGTGGCCCGGCGTGGCGACGACATGCCCGGCCCGCAGCGGCGTGTCCCCGTCGAGGAGCCGGAGCCGGCCGGCGGCCGCGAGCGGGTCGGTGAGGGTTTCGCGAAGCTGCGGGTTGAGCGTGTCGAGGGCGTCGAACTCGGCGCGCTGCAGCAGGTACTCGGCGTTTGGGAAGTAGGGGCGGCGGTCGCTCGCCGAGACGTTGCCGTCCCCTGCGCCGTCCCGGGACGGGACGGCCTCCTCGGTCACGACCGCCCACCCGACGTGGTCGGTGTGCAGGTGCGTGAGCACCACGGTGTCGACTTCGGCCGGGTCGATGCCCGCGGCGGCGAGCGACGCGGGGAGGGAACCAGGCACCGGCGCCCACGAGCTGGCCGGGCTGTCCGCCGGGCCGATGCCGGCGTCCACGACGGTAAGACCCTTGTCGCTGCGGACCGCGTACGCGCGGAACTGCAGGTGCCACCGTCCCTCGGCATCGACCCCGCCGGGGTCGTAGCGGTCGGCCTCGGCCCACTGTGTGGCCGTGGCCTCGGGGAATGCCTCGGCACGTGGGGAGAAGAACGGGCCCTCGGCATCCGCGAGGGCAAAGATCTCGGCCGAGCCGATCCGGAGGCGAGGAACGCGGAGAGGCATGGCCCCGATCTTGTCATGTCCTCGCGCGCTGGGGAGGCGGGTGCGTCTCCTGTGCCGAGGAGCGCGCTTTTCACAGCACAGGGGACTTTCGCGACGTCGGCTCCGTACGCTCCACCTCCGCGCTGTCACCGTCGAGGTCGCGAGTCCGTGGGCATCGCTCTCTCCTCAGGGGCCGGGTTCCGTTCGGCGGAGGGCGCGGAATACCGAGGGAGTTGTCCATCCGCGCAGTGTGGCGTGGATTGCCGATCGGAATGCGGTGTCGGCCATGGCGGTGTCGAGGGCTCCGGCGAGTTCGAGGGCGACGAGTCCGTGGAGGGTGGCCCAGATCGACAGGGCGATGGGTGTGGGCTCGCCGTCGAGGAGAGATGCCGCCCGTGCGCGGTCGATCGCTTCGACAAGGGGGCGGACGGGGTCGGCTTCGCCGACCTGCCCGCCGGGCTCGAAGGACTGAACACCGCCGAACAGGACGGTGTACAGGTGGGTGTGTTCCCGTCCCCAGTGGCGGTAGGCGGCGGCCAGGGCGTAGAGGTCGGCCAGGGGGTCGGCGGAGGCCTGTACCGCCGACAGGCTCTGGAAGAGCCCGGCGACGGCTCTGTCGCGTACCGCACGGATCAGCCCGTCTTTGCCGCCGAAGAGGGGTCTGTCAATCGAACGGTGCAACCAGGGTGTTCGAGGTTGCTGACGTGTTGCGGAGAGGCGGTCGTCGAAGGTGATGTCGAAGGCGTTCAGGGCGGTCTTCCAGCGCATGGTCCAGCGGGTCTGGCCCTTCCCGGTGGGGTCGAGGGACATGATCGCCATGTAGACGCATTTCAGGGCGGCGGTCTCGTTCGGGAAGTGCCCGCGGGCCTTGACCGCCCGCCGGATCGAGGCGACCGAGCAGCGGGCCAAGGTGTGGGCGAAGCTCGCCGACGACTTCGAGGGCGTCACCGGCCTGGTCGCGAGGCGGCCGCCGGTTGGCCGCTGCCGCGGCCGAGCACCTGCACGGACAGGTCCACCCCCAGGTCGCCGCGTACGCGGCCGCGCTGGAGCGCGCCGGCTACCCGCCGAGCCTGTTCTTCTCCCGCACCTTCACCATCGACACCGGCCAGATCGTCAACCAGGGCCGCGCCGAAGCCCTGTTCTGCGGCCTCGCCGCCACGAACGGCGAACCGATGACCCCGCGCGAGGAACGCGGCTTCGGCCAGGCCAGCCTGTCCACCGTCCGCGGCCCGATCTGGCGGATCACCCCGGTCCCGCTCACCCCCACCGGCCGGCTGCCGATCGCGGTCGCGGGGAAGAAGAACCCGACCACCACCGCGCTGAGCCTGCTGGTGGAGGAGCTCGACCCGTGCCCCCTCTCCCCGGTGATGCGTGCCACCGGCTGCCAGCCGCGCCTCCACGTTCTGCGTCTGCCGGTCGGCTGGATCGAGCACACCAGCATGAGTCAGGGGCGCGAGGCATTCGCTCTGCCGGGCCTCCCCGCTCTCTCTGACCGTCGGCACGCGGACTTAAGGCCCCGGGCGCGGGGTGGGTGAAGTCGGGGCGAAGCCCACCCGGTACCTGGCGCTGGCCGAGATACTGGCCGCCATGACGAACACCCCTGCCACACCCGCCCCGTTCTCCCGGATCAAGATCCGGACCGGGGCGCTGGTGTTCTGCGGCGACGACGTCGCCCTCATCCGCCGCGACCGCGCCGACTCCACCCACTACACCCCGCCCGGCGGCAACGTCGAGGACGGCGAAGACCTCGACGTTGCCCTCGCCCGGGAACTCGCCGAGGAACTCGGCCTGGACACGGCGCTCGCCGAAGGCGGAGACCTGCTGTGGGTCGTCGACCAGTGCGTCACCCGGCCCGGCCCGACTCCGCCCCCGCGCAAGCTCCACCTGATCTACCGCTTCCACATCAGCCCCGACGTCCGCGCGACGCTCGCCGAGCAGGAGCTGGACGAGCTGCCCGACGGCAGCCACGAAGTCGGCGTGATCGAGTGGATCGACTACCGCAAGACTGCCGAACTGCCGATCTTCCCGCCCATCGGCTCCGCCCTCGCCGCCCTCGCCGGCCCCCGTGCCGCCGTCGCCAACGCCGCCCTGGACGCCGTCACCGACGCGAACTACACCTGGGTCTGACCGCCGAAGCGAGCACATGGGCAAGCACCGCCGACCCGGCCCCCCGAACCAGCCGTCCCGCGCCGTTCCGCGCGTGAACGCCGACGACCCGCTAGCCGCGTACAACAAGCGCAGGCGCCCGCCGATGGACGTCTACCGCCGTCACCGGCCCGTGCACGGCGGCGCCGGCCACCTCCGGCGGGACTGTAAATCGTTCGGTGTAACTTCCGATCAAGGAAGGTGCACCGATGGCCAGTGAGAACGTGACCGAGGCCGTCGAGGCGGCTGCGCGGCAGCGGGCCAGGGCGGTGGACGGCCGGCTGATTGATGAGCTGGTGTCCCGTGCCCAGGCCGAGGGCGTGCAGCTGACCGGTGAGGGCGGGCTGCTGCAGCAGTTGACGAAGCGGCTGCTGGAGTCTGCCCTGGAGGGTGGGATCACCGACCATCTTGGCTATGACAAGCACGACCCGGCGGGGAAGAACGGCGGCAACTCCCGCAACGGCACCCGCGCGAAGACCGTCCTGACCGAGGTCGGGCCGGTGGAGATATCCGTGCCCCGCGATCGCGGCGGCTCGTTCGAGCCGAAGATCGTCAAGAAGCGGCAGAAGCGCCTGTCCGGCGTGGACGAGATGGTCATCTCCCTGTCCGCGAAGGGCCTGACGACCGGTGAGGTCCAGGCCCACCTGGCCGAGGTCTATGGCGCCGAGGTCTCTCGCCAGACGATCTCGACGATCACCGACAAGGTCCTCTAGGGCATGGCCGAATGGCAGAGCCGGCCCTTGGACGGCGTCTATCCGGTGGTGTTCATCGATGCGGTCCACGTGAAGATCCGTGACGGAGCCGTCGCCAACCGGCCTGTCTGCGTCGCCCTGGCCGTCACCGTCGAAGGCCGCCGCGACATCCTGGGGCTGTGGGCCGGCGACGGCGGCGCGGGCGCCGAGCACTGGATGCACATCCTCACCGAGATCAAGAACCGCGGCGTGAACGATGTCCTCATGCTCGTCTGCGACGGCCTGAAGGGCCTGCCCGACGCGGTCGAGACCGTCTGGCCGAGGACGATCGTGCAGACCTGCGTGGTCCACCTGCTGCGGAACTCCTTCCGCTATGCGGCCCGCCAGGACTGGGACAAGATCGCCAAGCTCCTCAAGCCCGTCTACACGGCGGCGACCGAGGAAGCCGCACTGGAGCGGTTCGCCGAGTTCGCCGACGCCTGGGGCCGCAAGTATCCGGCGATCGTGCGCCTGTGGGTGAACTCCTGGGAGGAGTTCACCCCGTTCCTCCGCTTTGACACCGAGATCCGCCGCATCGTCTGCACCACGAACGCGATCGAGTCCGTGAACGCCCGCATCCGGCGGGCGGTCAAGGCCCGCGGGCACTTCCCGAACGAGACCGCCGCCCTGAAGTGCGTCTACATGGCGATCATGTCGCTCGACCCCACCGGGAAGGGCCAGGCCCGCTGGACCATGCGCTGGAAGACCGCTCTGAACGCCTTCGACATCACCTTCGACGGCCGCCTCTCCGCAGCACGCCAGTAACCCCAACCACCCCCGTTACACCGTTCGATTGACAGACCCGTCTGGGATGGCCGGCCCGAGGCCGAGGAGGGGCATGGTGGCTGGGAGGAGAAGGCGGAAGATCGACTATGAGTCGGTCACCGGCGATGTGGCGGTGTGGGGTACGGGTTGCTCTGGGGACTTGATCCGGCTGGGCCGCCCCTGGGTGTGGCGGGTACGGTTGTGCTGTGCGGGGAGGGCTGAGGTCGAGAGGGTGACCCGGTCGGAGGGTACGGCGCACGGGGTGAAGCGGTACAGGATCGATTTCTGGCCGAAGGCGGGCTGAGCGGCGGGGCGGGCCCGCGTGGGCGGACCCGCCCCGCCGCGTGTGCATCAGGTGATCTTCACGATGAACCCGTCCTCGAGTCCGTCGATGATCCGGTTGTTGTTGTAGAAGCCCCGGTCGGCACCGGGGCCCGGCAGTCGTGTTGATCGATTGGCTGGAGGTCCGGGGTGCCGATCGAGTCTTTGACGGATGAGCAGGCTGCCGCGTATGCGGCGTTCCGTGGGGCGCCGTCCCGTACGGAGCTGGAGCGGTTCGTCTTCCTGGACGACGCGGACCGGGAGCTGATCGAAAGCAGTCAGGTGCGGCGGCCCCTGCGGCCGCCGCCCGCAGATCAGTAGGCGTCGTACTCGCCGAACCAGTCGACGATGTAGTGGACCTCCCGGCTGCTCTGGTTCCAGAGGTCGATGACGCCGTAGGGGCCGGTCTTGGCCTGGACCAGGTTGGAGACGTCCTTGCCCGCCGTCCAGTTCAGCGCGGAGGTAGTGGGGCGAGGCGGCTTGACCGCGTACCCGTACTGGTACGCGTGGGCCGAGTTCGGGTCGGGAGCGACGGAGAGGTGTCCCGCTCCGGTCGTGCTGGCGACGGTGACGTTCGTGACGTAGGCCTCGATGGGGAGGTCGTAGCGGTTCCCCGAATTCAGGTGCAGGGCGTAGTAACCGCCGGCGAAACAGGGCCAGGTGTTGGGAGGCAGGCCCCTGGTGTCAATGTGACGGAACGGGCCGCCTTCCGCCGGGAGGCCGAGCCGCCACGTGGCGAAGGCAGCCTTGCTGCCGGCACCGTAGTAGCCGACGACGTCGATAATCACGTCGGTCCCGGCCCAGGCCCCGTTGCGGACGTTGATCTTTCCGTCGGCGCCGACGGGGACGATGACCGAGTTGGCGACAGTCTGTCCGGCAGTGAAGTTCAGGCTGGAGGTGGACGGGGCCGCCTGGCCGCTCGGGAAAACCGTCAGGTGGCCCGTCTCCCGGGGGTTGGTGACAGTCACGTTGAGCGCCACAGCAGTCGCGCCGGCAGGGATACCGCTGCGGCCGGTGATCTGGACCCCGAAGGTGTCCTGTCCGGCGACCTGCCCGCGCGCCGCGCCGAGGCCTTCGCGGGTGTCGACGAAGCGGACCGGGTTCAGCGAGGTGTAGCCGTCGGCGGCCGCACGGTCGAAGTAGCCGGTCACGTCCGCGATCAGGTCCACGGCGTTCCAGCCGCCGTTGTACAGCTCGATGTACCCGTCCTTGCCGACGGGTACGATCACCTGGTTCGGGATGGTCTGCCCGGCGGTGTAGTTCACGTTCGAGGTCTTCGGCCTGTCCCTGCCCGAGGGGTAGACACTGACGTGCCCTCCGGCGGTGGCATTGGTCGCCGTGACGTTGAGGACGACCGCGGTGACGCCGGCCGGGACCTTCGCGTTGCCCGCGATCTTCAGCCGGACCGGCGTGTACGCCCCGACCTTCGACCGGGCCGCGCCGATACCGGCCCGGGTGTCGAGCAGCCGGGTGGGAGCGTGCGGAGCGAAGAAGGAACCCGGCGTCGTGAACGGGAGCCGGTTGACCGCCTGGACGTTGTTCACGGTGTCCGTGGCCGTCACGGTGACGGTGTAGTCGCCGGGCCGGGGGTAGGTGTGCCTGACGTCGTACAGGATCTGACCGCCGGTGACGGTGGCCGTGTGCGTCGTGCCGTCGCCCCAGGCGATGGTGACCTCGTGGGGGACGGGCGCCCCTTGGTAGAGGTTGACGCCGAAGGAGATGCTGCGGGCGGTCCTGGCATCGCCCCACATAAGGAGTTCGAGGTTCGAAGCGTCGGCGGAGGCCTGTGTCGAGCCGCCCTCCGCCGCGCTGGAAGGCAGGACCGTACGGACCGTGTTCTCGCCCGGACTGCGGAAGGTTCCGGACTCGGCGGCCGCCGCCTCGTCAGGAGCGGACTCGGGGGGCGGTGCGGAAACCCCAGGCGCCGCAGGACCGGCGGCCTGCGCCGCGCCCGGTATGAGACCGACGCCGACCGCGAGAGCGGCAGCTGAGACAACGAGTCGGCGACTGCGCACCGGCCCCCCAATTCTGTTGCTGATTGAACGAGTTCGAAAGCCCGCCCAGCGTACCGATCGGAACGGACATGTCATACGCCTGACCAGGGCTGATCAGGGCACGGTCTGATCACATCGGGGCTGGGGCGCCGCTCGGGCCGGGCGGGGCGCCAGACTGGTTGCTTTCGCGTGCCGTCAGGGCCAGGGCGAGCGCCGCGGAGGCGGTGACCGCGATGCAGGAGACGGCGAAGGCGGCCCGGTGGCGGTGGGCGGCTCACGCGCTGCGGCGCGGGCTCCTCGTCGCGGCCGTCTTCTTGGCGTCCCGTCTTGCGCGGTGCTGCTGGTCTTCTGCTTGGCGGGGAGGTCGTGCACGGTGGCGGGTTCGCCGCGGGTGGCTTTCGCGTTCTTCTGCGCGGGTATTACGCCCAGTCGACGCCGAGCTTCCGCAGTGCGTCCAGCTGCTCCACGTTGAGCTTGTCCCGGCGGGTTTTGGTGTTGGAGATCCATACGCCCAGCTTTACGATCACCGGCTCGGTCTCGTCGTCGGCCGTGATTTCCTCGGCGTGGTTGCGGGGGACGGGCCGGTGGGCGCCTTCCCGTTCGACCCATTGCGTGAGGGCTGCAAGGCCCCGTTGGAATGCCTGTTGTGCCTTGCTCGGCCCCTTCGCCGTACGCGCTGCCGTCGAGGCCGGAGGCGGCGCCTGGGCGGGTTCGACGCCCAGTGCGGTGAGCCGTGTCTGCTGTTCGGGCAGGAGTCGTGTCCAGGTGGTCGGCTGTTTCTGTTGTTGGAGCCAGCGTCCGATGTCGTCGCCGTCCATGAGTACGCCGGGGGCGATGTCGGGCAGGTGTCCGTCGGCGTCGACGAGGTCGGCGAGGACGCGGTAGTGGCGCTGCCAGTCCAGCGGCCAGGGGCAGTCCCAGTCCGAGTCGATCTCCGTCAGCTGCGCCGCGCGCACGGCGGCCCGTTTCGGGTCCTTGCCGAGGCCGTTCTTGGTGCCCTTGCGGCGGAGGTTGGCCACGTATTGGCCGATGGGCACCATGGCGTCGTTCTCGCCCCACATGGCGTCTTGCCGGGGGGCGAGGTGGCCGGTGGCGCGCCGGTAGGACCGGAGCACGGCGAGCTTGGCTTCCCACGCCTCCTCGCCGGGTTCCCACACCATCCCTGCCTCCGGCGCGTCTAGCAGGGTCTTGCGCCGCTCCTCGAGCTCCCCGGTGCGTAGGGCTTTGCGCTGCTGGTGCACCCACCTGCCGAGTGGGAACGCCTTGGTTACGCCGACCTCGGTCTCGGTGTCGTACGGGACGGCGTACAGGCCGGTGATCCCGTTCTCGGCCCGCCACCGCAGCAGGGCCTGGTAGCCCTCCAGCCACACCAGCGACTCGGGCCGGTAGACCCGGGTGCGCAGGAACGCGGCGATGGTGGCGGCGTCGCGGGGGCTGGAGAAGTGCAGCAGCGCCGACTCCGCGGCCGCGTCGGTGTCGTCCTCCTGGTCCTCGCCCTCCCCGCCGGCCCCGATGATCCGGCCGTCCTCGTCGCGCCGGACGTGGACTTTGCGCTTGCCGCTCGTCAGGGCGCGGGAGGCGAGCTGCTCGACGAGGCGTTCATCGTGACTGCGCAGGCCCTGAAGGACCGCTACGAGCGGCTTGAAGCTGGCGGAGGCGACCATGTCGGTGGGGTCCTCGTTCGGCTCCAGGAAGATGGGCACGATGATCCGGGCGATCTTCGTGGTGCCGTCCTTGTTGAGTCGGAGCGCGCGGCCGATGTTCTGGACGATTTCGACCTGGGAGCCGCGGGTGTCGGCGAAGCAGATGGCCTCGACCCCGCGCTCGCCGGTGATGTCGACGCCTTCCCCGAGGACGCGGACGGAGGCGAGGAAGGCCCGGTGTACACGTCTGTTGTTGGCGTCGATGCCGTTGGCGAATTGGCGCAGGACTTCGCGGCGCTCGGTGACGAGGTGGTCCCCGCACAGCCATGCGGACCAGACCCGGTCGGGCGGGACGTGGCGGCCGGCTTCCAGTTCGTAGAACTCCGCGTCGATGGACGACTTCGGCAGCCTCTCCGCGGCCGCCAGATCGGCATCCGAGGCGTGGGTGGCGTACAGCTCGGCCGCCGTTTCGGGCAGCTTCTCCGCGAACGCGGCGGCCTCTTCCACCTTCTGGTGGAAGGTCATGACGGTGCGGAGGTTGTACGCCGCGGCGTGCTCCAGGAGCGCGG
This sequence comes from Streptomyces sp. 2P-4, assembly GCF_030167965.1. NCBI lineage: Bacteria > Bacillati > Actinomycetota > Actinomycetes > Kitasatosporales > Streptomycetaceae > Streptomyces > Streptomyces sp. 2P-4. Next base: position 2,121 of record NZ_CP095012.1, on the reverse strand, counting down.
TCTGCAGGAGCGCCAGGCGCCGGCCCCGCCGCGCCTCCTCCGTTTCCCCGAGGACGGGGGAGGGGTCGTGGATCTCCAGGACGTCGATTTCGAAGCCGGCGAGGATTCCCCGCTCGATCGCCTCGCTGAGGCCGAGCTCGGCCAGCCATGCCCCGTACGTGCCGTCCGGGTCGTCTGCCATGGAAGCGATCTCCAGCTCCTGGCCGCCAACGGTCTTCTGCGGGCGGGCGGCTGCGAGGATGCGCGGGGTGGCGGTGAGGTAGAGCCGGAAGTGGGCGGGGATGCGGGTGTTGTCGTGGATGGCGGCCCAGGGGCGTCCGAGGTCGCCTGCGGTGCCGTGGGCTTCGTCGACGATGGCGAGGTCGAAGCCTGCCATCTGCTGTCCGTAGAGCCGTTCCCCGCCTGCAAGGGCGGCCTCCAGAGGCCCGCGGACCTTCCGTCGGCCTTCGGGTGCGTCGGTGTCCTCGCGGTCCACGAGGGAGGCGTACGTGGCGAACACGACTACAGGCCCGTGCCCGGCCCACAGGGCGAGTTGAATGGGGTTGGTGGTGGTGCGCACGCCGAGCTTGTTCAGGACTGGGTCGTTTTCCAGCGAGCACACCGCGACCATCGGGGTCCGGTGGCCCACCAGGCGCCATGCCTGGGCGGTCTGGGCGAGGAGGTCTAGGGTGGGGACGGTGACGAGGATTCGGCCGTCGGGGAAGCAGTCCAGCGCGCTCGCGGCGGCCGTGATCGTCTTCCCTGACCCTGTCGCGGACACGATCGTGGCCCGAGCGCCTTGCGGGGGCACGGATGATCTTGCAGGAAATCCCACCCAGTTTCGGAAACTCGATTTCTGATCCACTTGGTGCTCTCGGAGTGCGATCAAAAGAGTTCTCCTGGTTCGGGTAGGACCTGTTCGACGGATGTGATGTGGCTCGTCCGGTAGGCGCCTTCGGGTCGCTCGTAGGTGTTCCAGGCTCGGTGGGCTGCCTCGCTGAGCGTGCCGGCCATCAGGTGGACGACGAAGTCGGCGCCAGCTGAGGCGTGCTGGCCGATGGGTCGGCCGGTGATGCGGTAGACCCGGTGTCTGAGCAGTTCGAGGGGCGCCTGACCGTCAGGCTTTCTTGCGTGTGCCCGGTCTTCTTCAAGGCGTCGTAGCCGTTGCTCCTCATGGCGGACGGCGCGTGGGTCCTTGGAGGGCTCGTAGTGGGGCATCCGTTGTTCGGTCATGGCGTGAGCGATCCGTCGCCACTGGTTGTGCTGAAAAGAAGCGATCCACCCCTCGCTCAGTGCGAGCGGCTCGACCGACCCGGTACTCGCGAGCGCCTCGCGTTCCTGCGCGAGACGTACCTGCTCCGTAACCTGGGCCAGGTCCATGCCCGTCGCTCTTCTCAGCACCCCGAGGCGAGCTAATTCATGGGGCAGGTACTCGTAGACAGACATCCGTGAACCCTGACTCGAAGCTCCGGGAAGGAGTGACCCTATTTCCCCAATGGTACATGCTGCATCATGTAGGGTCGAAGGCGAGCGCATAGCTGACAGTGTGTAGTGGAACTAAAGAGAGCCGAATGGTCGAGAACCCCTGGACGCCCGCCCACCAGGCGGTCGAGTCCAGCGACCACGCCGCGCTGACCCGCCTCCTCGAGGAAGGCGCAGACGTCAACGAGGTCTGCTGCGGAATGACTCTCTTGGAGCATGCCATCGACCTGGAAGGGGACTCGGCACTTCAGTCAGGGGCCCCGATCGACAGCCGGCTCACAGTGATCCTGCTGGCCTACGGGGCCGATCCGAGACCGCAACCCCCGGGGAGCATGAGCGCGGTCGATCTGGCCGACTACTACGGTCACGATATCGCCTACCGCCTGATAGACCGCATCACCTCAGCTACTGCCAGCCGCCCGCGAAGCGGGCTGTGGTCCTGGAGGCGAAGCCGGAAGGACTGACGGACGTGAGTGAAGCGCACGCCCAATGGGCCGAAAGACGGACGGACTCTGTGAAATGGCGCCACCGGGGCATGGCCCCTGGAGGCGAAGCCGGAAGGACCGGGGGAGCGCATCCACCCAAGCCACGCCACCCCAAACCCTTTGCAGCCAGCCCGGCCGCGCCCAGCGCCGTGGTCCCAGCAGGCGCAGCCGGAGG